>NZ_WUAG01000001.1:1246789-1870184 GCF_009828855.1 Psychromonas sp. L1A2
CGATACATTACGTGTTTCATTGGCTGCAGATCCCGTTGAGGAGATTAAAGTTGGGTTTGATATTTTAAAATCACTGCGCATCCGTAGCCGTGGAATTAACTTTATTGCTTGTCCAACCTGTTCACGTCAAGAGTTTGATGTGATTGCAACGGTCAATGCATTAGAAGAACGTCTAGAAGATGTAGTGATGCCAATGGATGTTTCAATTATTGGTTGTGTGGTAAATGGTCCTGGTGAAGCATTAGTGTCCGATATTGGTATTACTGGTGGTAAAAATAAAAGTGGTTTTTATGAAGACGGTACGCGTCAACGAGATCGTTTTGATAATGACAATGTAATTGATCAGCTAGAAGCAAAAATTCGTGCGCGTATCAGTCGTAGCGATCAAAGCCAAATTATTGTAAAAGGGTAACTTTTAGACTGATTTGAGTTTGAATACTCAATGACTGAACTAAATACAGTTTTAGATTGAACGTCATTAAATGAACGTTTAATGATGCATTAAAGTAGAAGTTAATGACTGCTTTAACCTAAAACACTAAATAAGCCCAAATGTTTTTGATATTTGGGCTTTTTATTAGCCTTAAAACAAGCAAAGCTGAGTTGCATTGTTCCATCTAGCCACAAACTTCCTTATAATGAATCTCAATTTTATTATCAATACATCTTGAATGTATTTTTATTCATCGACAGAATTCGGAAATCATTGTGGCAAAGAAGATACAAGCTATTCGTGGTATGAACGATACCCTTCCTGAGCAAACCCCAGTTTGGCAGAAATTAGAATCGTTAATTAGACAAACAGTTAGCAGTTATGGCTATTCTGAAATTCGTATGCCAATCGTAGAAAGCACGCATCTATTTAAACGATCAATTGGTGAAGTAACTGATATCGTTGAAAAAGAAATGTACACTTTTGAAGATCGTAACGGTGATAGTTTAACCTTACGTCCTGAAGGTACTGCATCATGTGTACGTGCAGGTAACGAGCATGGTTTACTTTATAACCAAGAACGTAGAATGTGGTACATCGGACCTATGTTCCGACATGAACGTCCTCAAAAAGGGCGTTACCGTCAATTCCATCAAGTTGGGATTGAAACATTTGGTATTGCCAGTGCAGATATCGATGCAGAAGTTATTTTATTATCAGCTCGTTTGTGGAAAGCATTAGGCATTCAAGATCATGTTGAACTGCAATTGAATTCACTAGGTAGTAATGAAGAGCGTAATGCTTATAAAGCTAAGTTAGTTGAGTTTTTACAATTGCATGAAGATAAGTTAGACGATGACAGTAAACGTCGTATGTTAACTAATCCATTACGTGTTTTAGACAGTAAAAATGAAGCAGTTCAAGCAATCTTAGAAGATGCACCGAAACTATCTGATTATTTTGGTGACGAAACAGCTGCACACTTTGCAAAAGTTCAAGCTTATTTAGATGCTGCAGGCATTAAATATGTGATTAATGAACGTATTGTTCGTGGTTTAGACTATTACAATCGCACTGTATTTGAGTGGGTCACATCGAGCTTAGGTTCACAGGGTACTATTTGTGCTGGTGGACGTTATGATGGTTTGGTTGAACAACTTGGTGGTAAAGCAACACCGGCTGTTGGTTTCGCAATGGGTTTAGAGCGTATTATTTTAATGCTTGAAACTTTAGAATTGAACGACGATGTTAAAGGTGATGTTGATATTTACAGTATTTTAGTTGGTGAAGGGACAGATGTTGCAGGATTTAAAGCATCTGAGCTGATTCGTGACCAACTACCGCATTTAAAAATGATGCATCACTGTGGTGCTGGTAACTTTAAAAAACAAATGAAACGTGCCGATAAAAGTGGCGCTTCAGTTGCCTTAATTATAGGTGAAAGTGAGTTAGAGAGTGGCTGTGTCACAATTAAAGACTTACATGGAAATTCAGAGCAACAAACCGTTGCAATTGACAGCTTAGTTAAGGTATTACCTACCTACTTTGCATAAGAATACTCATCAAAAAATAGATTAAGTAAGGAACACACGTGGTTGATATTATTGAAGGTTACGAAACAGAAGAACAACAAGTTGATGCAATTAAGAAATGGTGGAGTGAAAACGGAACCATGCTTATCGTGGGAGCTGTTATTGGTCTAGCTGGTTTATGGGGATGGCGTTACTACGGTGAAACCGTATCGACAAACCAAGAGCAAGCATCAGCTGAATTTGCACAAGTATTAGTTAAATATGATGCTAAAGGTGAAGATCATAGCAATACAGAAATGCAAACATTCATTGCAGACAATAAAGGGAATAGTTACGCAACACTAGGTTCTTTGTTATTAGCAAAAGAAGCGGTTGAAGCAGGTGACTTTGCCTTAGCAAAAACACAATTAACTGATCTATTAGCAAGCAATGAGTATGCGCCTTTAAACCCTGTTATAGAGCTACGTTTAGCACGTGTGAATACAGAATTAGGTGATTATGATGCTGCATTATCAACGTTAAACAACATTACAGATGAAGGCTTTTTAGTAAAAGCTAATCAAAGTAAAGGGGTTGTTTATTTAAAACAAGGTAATGTTGAATCTGCACGTGGTGCATTTCAAGACGCAGTTGACGCAAGTGAAGGTCGTGTTGACCCAATCTTACAATTACAGTTAGATGATTTAGCCGTTGCTAAAGCAGATATTGCTCCAGCACCTAAATTAGATGCTGCGCAATAAACTGAGATAATATAATGATTAAATGGGTTAAAAATATAACTGTCATTGCTAGCAGCGCGTTAATCTTAAGTGGTTGTTCTATTTTCAGCAGTGAAGAAGACGTTGTTAAAATGGCTGAGTTACCTGAATTTCAAGCAACGTACAAACCAGTCATTGCTTGGTCAACGAGCATTGGTAGTGGCGTGGATAAATACTATTCACAACTTCAACCTGCCGTTGATGAAAAAGCCGTTTATGTTGCAGCTCGTGATGGAGAAGTGAAAGCACTTTCTGTTAAAAAGGGTAATAAGCTATGGTCAATTGATCTAGATGATCATAACTCTAATACTGCTAACCGCTCAGCACGTTTATCTGGTGGTATTGGTTTAGGCATTGATACCCTTTATATCGGCACTGAAAATGCACAAGTATTTGCATTAGATGCAGAAAAAGGTGATATCAAATGGGTCAGTAACGTCTCTGGTGAAGTGATTGCTCAACCAGTTTACGATAATGGCTTCGTTATTATTCATACTTCTCGTGGTGAATTAATTGCTTTAGATAGCAAAACAGGTGAAGAAGTTTGGACATTAGCAAACGCACAACCAAAATTAACATTACGCGGCAGTGCGACACCAAGCGTTTCTCAAGGTGGTGTTATTTACGGCCGAGCTGATGGTTATGTTTCTGCTGCTTTATTAGAATCTGGTCGACCACTATGGCAGATCCCTGTTGCGAGGCCTTACGGTGCAACGGAATTAGATCGTTTAGCCGATGCGGATATGAAACCTATTGTTGTTAATGGTACTGTTTATGCTTTAGCTTACAATGGTAATTTAGTCGCTATCGACTTGCTGAAAGGCGAATTATTATGGACGAAAAAGTACGCTGGTTACAATGATATTAGTGTGTCAGGACGTGATATTTTCTTAACAGACTACCGTGGTTACGTCTTTGCCATAAATCGTAATGATGGTGAACAGCGCTGGGTTAACAAAGAGTTAGCTTACCGCAATGTAACTGGTGTGACCGTTGCAAATGATTTCATCGTTGTGGGTGATGCCGAAGGTTACTTGCACTGGATTGATCGTGAATCTGGTCAGTTTGTTGCACAACAAGATCTAGACTCTGATGGTTTATATATTGAGCCTATTGCAACCTCTACTCACCTTTATTTACAAACACGCAGTGGTGATGTAATTGCCATTGAAAAACCGATATTAAATGTAGAATAATTTAATACGTTTTTACGCTATACTGTAGCCCCTTGCTGTGCATGGGGCTTTTTTAGTTTTAAAGGATATACAAAATATATGTTACCAGTCATCGCTTTAGTAGGTCGCCCTAATGTAGGTAAATCTACTCTTTTCAATCGTTTAACTCGCACCAGAGATGCGATCGTTGCCGATTTCCCCGGTTTGACGCGTGACCGTAAATATGGTCAAGCCAAAGTTGAAGAACTTGAATTTATCGTTATTGATACCGGTGGTATTGAAGGTGATGAAAAAGGCATTGATGCATTAATGGCTGAGCAATCATTGATTGCAATAGAAGAAGCCGATGCTGTGCTATTTTTAGTTGATGCGCGTGCCGGATTAACGGTTGCAGATGAAGCTATTGCATCGCATTTACGCAAGCAAAATAAAAAAGTAATGGTTGTTGCCAACAAAACGGATGGCATTGATGCTGACTCAATGTGTGGTGAGTTTTATGCCCTTGCACTAGGTGAAGTTTTCCATATCGCCGCTGCTCACGGTAAAGGTGTGCGTCAAATGATTGATGCGGCACTAGAAGAATTCCAAGAAGAAAACCCGGTTACAGACGAAGTGGACGAATATGAATTCGCACTGGATCATGATGACGAAGACGAAGACAAAATCGCACAAGAGCAAGCGCGTTTAGCTGCTTTACCGATTAAACTTGCACTTATTGGTCGTCCGAACGTGGGTAAATCAACACTGACAAACCGTATTTTAGGTGAAGAACGTGTATTAGTATTTGATATGCCAGGCACAACACGTGACAGTGTTTATATTCCAATGGAACGTGATGGTCGTGAATATATTTTAATTGATACAGCCGGTGTTCGTAAACGTAAAAAAGTAAATGAAACGGTTGAGAAATTCTCAGTAATCAAAACGTTAAAAGCGATTGAAGATTCAAACGTAGTGCTATTAATTATCGATGCGCGCGATGGTATTTCAGATCAAGACTTAAGCCTATTAGGTTATACCTTAAACTCAGGACGTTCATTGGTTATTGCAGTGAACAAATGGGATGGTATGACTGAGTATGATAAAGAACGAGTTAAAACAGAATTAGATCGCCGTTTAGGCTTTATCGACTTTGCTAAAATTCACTTTATCTCTGCATTACATGGTACAGGTGTTGGTCATTTATTTGAATCAGTAGAAGAAGCTTACACTTCTTCAACGAAACGTATCTCAACAGCAATGCTGACACGTATTATGGGAATGGCGACAGACGACCATGAACCACCAATGGTTGGCGCTCGCCGTGTGAAATTACGTTATGCACATGCGGGTGGCTATAATCCGCCATTAATCGTTATTCACGGTAACCAAGTTAAAAAATTAGCAGATTCTTATAAACGTTACTTAATGAACTACTTCCGTCGTACATTAGAGATTATGGGGACGCCGATCCGCATAGAGTTTAGAGAAGGTAGTAACCCATTTGAAGGACGTCGTAACAAATTAACGCCGCATCAAATGTATAAACGCCAACGTTTACTACGTAACTACGCTAATAGTAAAAATAAAAAGTAATATGCAATTGCTTTGTACTGATTGCCAATCAGAATTACAACGCAGTGGTGAATTAAAACGCCACTGCGCTCATTGTGATAACGATTTCATACTTCATGTAGATTGTGCTGAATGTGCTCAACCATTACAGCGATTAAAAGCGTGCGGAGCAGTGAGTTTTTGGTGTGACCAGTGCAACGAGTTGAAAAGTAAGTCTACAGCTGTTTATCGCCTTGTTAAGCAGGATGTTGGATAGAAGAAACCGACTTATAACTTTCTATTGCAGAGTTAACGTTATTACTGATATCGATTACATTAAATAAGCGATCTAAATTTTGCGCAGGAAAAATGACTTAGTTTAAGGCGTAAATTGAAGCCTTTCGAAGATTAACTTCGTTAATCAATGAATTAACTAAAATATGTTAATTCATTAATGGTTGTTCTCTTTACGAAATTTACAACGAAGAAATAAGTTATTTACTTATGATATAAATCCAAGAAGTAAAATAGATCAGTTAATTAGTGTGATTGGTATAATATAAAAAAGAAGTGATTTATCACTCCTTTTTTATATCTTGTTACTTTTTGTACCTTGTTGAACGCCATCTTTAATGTTTAATCTGATACTTTTCTGTTGCTTGTTATTTCACAGAGAGTCCGACAGATTAGTTTTATTTTATGAAGCTGTACTTTTAGCTGGGATTATTTCAAATACTCTAATGACTTGTTGAACACCTTCAACATTACTGGTTACCTCGGTCGCAAAATCAGACATCTCTTGTGTCACTTGACCAATTAAAAAGACCTCTCCATTCTCCGTAACGACTTTAATCTTTAAAGGATTAATTTTGTCATGGCTCGTTAATTTACTTTTTACTTTAGTGGTTAACCAACTATCTTTAGTTTTTTGAATAAGACCAATCGGCTGGTTAATACGTAATTGATTATAAACACCGACCACGCCCGGTACATTATTTAACTCGTTTTCAATCTCATTACTATTAGCTTGCGTATCAACTTGGCCAATTAATAATAAGTAACTATTATTAGCGATGATATTAATACGAATATTGTCGTTATAAGCTTTTGAAGCAATCACTGCATCAATCGCTTTTTCAGACAGGTCATCATCTTTTACTAATTGCGAAATACTACGTTCGTCGCTACTTACCGCTACCGCAGTGCCTGCCGCTACAATAAGGCCGCCTGCACAACCTTGCAACATAAAGGCAGCTAATAAAATTGAAAATAGATAAGGCTTGAATGTCATAATGTATCCTAATACTGTGGAAATAATTGTTGATCGATGAGGTCACTTAAACAGTTTACTACTAACATGTGAATCTCTTCAATTCGTGCCCCTTTATCACTTGGCGCTCGAATCTCAATGTCATCCGCACCTAATAAACCGGCAATTTCACCACCATCAACTCCCGTCATCGCAATAATATGAATATTCTTACTTAATGCGGTTTCTACTGCTTTTACCATATTACGGCTATTACCACCGTGACTGATAGTAATTAATACATCACCCGGTTGTGCTAATGCTGAAATTTGACGAGCATAAATTTGATCAAAATGGCTATCACTGGCAATTGCTGACACTAATGATGAATCAGAAGTGATCGCAATAGCAGGTAAAGCAGGGCGATCTGTTTCATACTTATTCAATAAATGTGAAGCAAAAATTTGTGCTAGCCCTGCAGCACCACCATTACCGCAAATAAGTAGCTTGTGGCCGTTGATTAAACAATCTTTAAGTAAAAGAGCGGCTGCTTCTATTTGCTCTGGCAGTGCTTCTGCTGCAACAATCTTAGTTTGAATGCTCTCTGCGAAGTGAGCTTGAATTTTTTCATTAATCATGTGACTTGCTACTCTTGAAATGCATCTTGTATCCATTGTGGCTGTGTTGTTTTTTCGCTGATTGCAACGACATCAAAACGGCAATAGGGCTCATTATCTAATTGTGATAAATAATGCTTTGCCGTTTTAATTAATTTTTTTTGTTTTTGTAGTGTAACTGATGCTGTTGCACCACCATAGTTTTGATTCTTGCGGTATCTTACTTCAATAAACACTAAAGTGTCATTATCAGACATGATTAAATCTATTTCACCATACCGACAATAAAAATTTTGACAGACAAGCAACAAACCTTGCGCCTTTAAAAACGCTAAAGCTTGTTGCTCATATTGAACACCAATGGAATTACTGGCTTGAAATAGACGAGGTAGCTTCAACTAAATTGCCATCCTGGAAGGTTGCCCAACTTAACTTACTTTTGATCGTATTACGTGCATCTAATGTTATTTCACCCACTAAACCTTGGAATTTATAACCTTCAACCACTTCTAAAAGTTTTAACTGTTCAATTAAGCTGTAACTGTCATTACCTAACGCAAATAAACGCAATGTGCTAAGACGTTGTTGCGGCCATGCCGCTTGTACTTTTTCATTCATTTTAGTTTTATCTTCGAGTAAAAAAGCAACATCTGAGAAAGTGACACCCGTTAACTCTTTATCCTGTGTATTAGTAAAGTCTTTTACATGGCTACGTGAGCTTGCATATAAAGGAATTTCTTTTGCAAATGGGCTAATAGCAACTGACATAAATGGTTTAATGAACATTAATTGTTTACGTTTGCTAATGATATAAATGGCATCAACATCGGCACGACTTCTTACTTCTTGCTCTAACTTTCTGCCTAACACTGTTTGCATTTGATGGTTACGTTCTTTACTTTTGTCTGTTTGTAACGCTTCAGCAAGGAATTTTCCATAATCAGTATCTTTAGAGAAAAAGTGTGTTTCAGCAGGGTATAGCTCAAGACCATTACCCGATGCTTGTTGTGAACGACTCAGTTCTTTCCAACGCGCTTCAAAAGCAGTAGATGTTCTGCGGCCAAAGTCTGAGTTAGGTGCAAATATTAGAGGTTTTGTATGTTTGTCTTGGAAAATCATTTCAGCAGCTTGTTCAGCTTCACCTTCCGGTGAAAGTGGGAATGCATAATGAATCGATGACGTTGCACTACCATCTTTAGTCGGGAAACTATTTAACGCTAACACAGGAATATCTCCTACTAACGGTAAAAATGCTTTTAAATTAGGTTTCAATAAAGGACCAATAACAAAGTCTATTTTCTGATTATGAAGTTGATCTGCAATTTCTTGCATGGTCATCGTATTCGTATCAAGGAATAAAATATGAGGTGGGGCAGTAATAAAATCTCTATCTATTATTCTGCTACTAGCAGCTTGACTACCGTCTTGTACATCACCATCAATAGTAATAAAGCTTGCGTTACCTGAACCGTTCGCTTGTTCTGCTTGTAACTGTTTCTTTGCTTCTGCTTGGTTATAAAACGCATAACTAATACCGTATTGTATTGCTTGAGCTGGTTTTTTGAATCGACCCGTTAAAGGTAACAATACTGCAATTTTAGAAGGTTGGTACGGCGTCGCCTCAGCAAGGTTAAGTAATTGTGACGGCATATATTTTAATACAGGGTGAGTTGGATAAAGTAACTTCCAAGCATCCACACCACGTATCAACTGGTTAGTGCGTAATTGATAACGGTGATAAACATTCGCAAGTGCATACCAGCCTTGTTTAAAGTTATCGGCACCAGGTGTTGAAGATACTTTTTCAAAACTACTCAACACGCTTGAATCTAACATGTTCAACTGCGTTAACAGTAGGTCATTGTATTGTTGTCTTTGCTCATCACTTTTTAATAAAGGCGTTAACATAAATAAAGTATCAACGGCTGCTTGAGGTTCTTTTTTACGAACATGCAGATCCGTCTTTAATTTTAGATAATGTAACTTAGCCTGATCAGACAACACATTCATATCAATACTTTTAACAGAAACCATAGTCTTATCTAATTGGTTTTGGGCGTATTGGTTATCAGCTATTAATAAAATAAGATGATTTTTTTGCTGAGCATTTAAGGTTTTGTTTTGTAAGTATTCAATTACTGAATCTGCTAGAACATATTTACTTTCCTTAGTGAGCGCTTGTACCGCTGCTAATTGCCATTCAGTATTTTTAGGCTCTTTCACGACTTCTGCTTGCTGTAATAAATATTCAGCTGTTTCATAAAAGTCAGTAAAAAGAGTCGGAGCATTTTTCTTATCTTGTCCTAATCCAGAACAAGCGGAAATAAGCAGAATGCTCACCGCCATGAAAGAAAGATGTACAGCTCGTTTAGATATATTTGCAATGGTCAAATTTTTGTCCTTTTTAATCAAACTAATTCAAGATAAGTTTTCAGATAGGTATCAAGATACCTATAGTGTAATATTGCAGACCTAGTTAAACAATCCTTAACACTTTAATAGAGTCAAATATGTCTGAAAAAAATCAATTAAATAACGAAGTAAGTGCAAAATTGTATATTGTCGCCACTCCTTTGGGCAATATCGGCGATATTACTTACCGTGCCGTCGAAATATTAAAAAACGTCGATTTAATTGCAGCAGAAGATACTCGACATAGTGGTAAATTATTAAGCTACTATCAAATCAGTAAACCAACTTTCCCTCTTCATGATCATAATGAGCGTCAACGTGGCAGCGTATTGATTGAAAAAATCAAAGCTGGGCAATCTGTTGCACTGATCTCAGACGCGGGGACGCCATTAATTAGTGACCCCGGTTATCATTTAGTCAATGAATGTCGTGAAGCAGGTGTTGATGTTGTTCCTGTACCAGGTGCTTGTGCAGCAATTACCGCTCTTTCAGCTGCTGGTTTACCATCAGACCGTTTTTCTTTCGAAGGGTTCTTACCAGTGAAAGAAAAAGCTAAA
The DNA here is from genome assembly GCF_009828855.1 of Psychromonas sp. L1A2. Classification (NCBI taxonomy): domain Bacteria; kingdom Pseudomonadati; phylum Pseudomonadota; class Gammaproteobacteria; order Alteromonadales; family Psychromonadaceae; genus Psychromonas; species Psychromonas sp. L1A2. The sequence continues at coordinate 1,257,056 of NZ_WUAG01000001.1, forward strand.
ACAGAAAAATTGACTGCATTAGCGGAAGAAACACAAACCATGATTTTTTACGAATCTCCTCGTCGTATGCAAGATACGGTAAAACATATAATTAATATCATGGGCGCGGATAGAAAGTTAGTCGTTGCGCGTGAACTCACTAAATTATTTGAATCATATTACGTATTACCAGCTGGCGAAATGTTGGAGTGGTTAGAACAAGACACCAATCATTGCCGTGGTGAATTTGTATTAATGGTGGGAGGGGCAAGTAAAAATGAAGACGCTTTATCAGTAGAAGCGATTAAAACGCTGACATTATTGAAAAAAGAGTTACCTCTTAAGAAAGCCGCAGCGATAACTGCTGAAATACATCATCTTAAGAAAAACGACTTATATAAATGGGGCCTAGAAAACTTATAATTCTTTTCTCGTATCACTGCAAAGCGCTTGTTATCTATAATGGTTTCCGTATAATCCGCCGCGGAGTTGGCTAGATCGTCGCCGCTTTTATTGTTTAGTTAGCTTGCTATCTAAGAAATAAGAGGGGAGGAAAGTCCGGGCTTCAGAGGGCAGGGTGCCAGGTAACGCCTGGGTAGCGCGAGCTAACGACAAGTGCAGCAGAGAGGAGACCGCCTGCTAATTTATTAGTAGGTAAGGGTGAAAGGGTGCGGTAAGAGCGCACCGGCTAGTGGGTAATCATTAGTGCAAGGTAAACTCCACCCGAAGCAAAACCAAATAGGCTTCCTGAGGCATGGCCCATGCTGGAAGCGGGTAGGTTGCTTGAGCCTGTGAGTGATTGCAGGCCTAGACGAATGACGATTCACGACAGAACCCGGCTTATCGGCCAACTCTAAACCTTTGATTTACAAGGTCTCGTAGCTAATGCGAGGCCTTGTGAAACAAACTGTGCAACAATCTGTGTTACAAAAAATTCCCCATACTTATCAACGTAATGGTATGTATTACTTCTGCTATCGCGTACCTAAAGTTATCAGAATATTTTATTCATTCCCTTCTATGATTCGACAGAGCCTCCACACTCGCTCAGCAATTATTGCTTCTTCTATGGTGAATTCTTTCGTTTCTGCATTTAATGAAATCAAGGTGCATTGCGTGACCAAGAAAATAAAAAAAAATATTAAACAGGAATTTATATCTATCCCTACTTTTTTGGGTGATCTAATAATTGATCAGGGAAATGGAGATATTGAAGCTGAAAAAATTGCTGCGAAAGAGATTCTTAAAGATAATCCTCACCTTACCGATCCCGATAGTGCAAGAAAATTGGCTGAGATTCAGACTAAACTAGTTACGAATGAAAATGATGCTTCTTTAAATAAAAAAATTAAACAGAAAAAAAACTTTAAACCAACCATTAAAGATATGTACCAAAAGTGGGAGGCTTCATGGGACGAACAGGGCTTAATCGCTAAAGAGCAAGAGAACCATAGACGAAATATGGCAATCTTGTTGTACTTACATGGTGATAAACAACCGGACTCAATAACTCCAAAACAAGCAGATGAAGTTTTATCAATCGCTAAGCGTATGCCAAGAAGTAATATGAAGCCATATAATAGTATGGTTAAGTCCTCTTTTAGCAGAGAGCTTAGAGAAGAGGGATACATCCAAAGAATAAAAATGGTGCTTAATAATGAGGTTCCGGAAACAGATCGAGTAGCCAATTTTTCACCTGTTTTAAAATCCTGCCAAGGCTTTTATAGTTGGATGGCTTCAAAATATATTGTAAATGATAAACCATTTAATGAACGACGAATTAAGAGTTCAAAAAAGAACAAAAGAGGGGCATTTACGGTATCAGAATTACAGCGAATAGTTGATTTTAGTTCCCAACAAACAGATGCAAATAAAAAGTTTATTCCACTGATCATGGCTTATACCGGAATGCGTAACTCCGAAATCCAAGAACTAGAACGGAGTCAGTTTAAGGTTTGTGAAGATAGTGGCTTATTTCATATCCAAGTAGGGATCACCACTTCAGAAGTTGGTAAAGCAAAAACTGAGGCAGGTATTAGACGTGTTCCTTTAGCGCAACCCTTGATAGATTTGGGCCTTATGGAATACATTAATTCATTTTCACAGCCTAATGAGCGAGTTTTCTCTGTGCCTAATAAATGGTTAACAAGGTACTATGGAAATACACTTAAAAAAGCATGTCAATTACCTGAAATTGATAGTTCTGGGCATATGTTATCAATGTACTCTACCAGACATAGCGTTGTTTCGTTTATTCGCTCGCAAGGTGCTAATGAAGCAATATCTACGGCAATTGTCGGGCATGAGAGCGGGTCTTCTGTACATGATGGCTATACAAAACGAGCGTTATTCCCACTGAATGAACTTAAATCATATGTAGATGGATTACCGTGGGTGATTAACTCGTCAAACTAAGCCCTCAATTTATTGACTCTATTTTTAAATAAGTCCCTTTAGAAGTGATGAAACCGGTAAATATTTGTGCCGGTTTATCAAAGCCGCTAAAAGCCCTTTCTCAATAATATCGAAGCATTTTTTAGATAGTAATCGTATTGATACCAAAATCGTTACACGCTTACTGTTAATAGTAAAATTTTAGCTACCTAAAGATAGAACTATAATCCAACACAAATACCACTAAGAGCTTACTTAAGTTATTGATAGAAAAGGGTTATTTGACTTTCATTTGATTTTGTTTTTAAATGCTAACTTCACTAATGGAGGGGTAAATAGCTATGAAGTTAAAAAGCATTAAGTATGAAGGCAAAGAATGGGATGATTATAAAGAGTTAGTTGCCCATTCTAATCGACGTAAGCAAAGCTATAAGCAAATAACCTGCGCACAATTCGATGCTAAATGGAGAAAGTGGCAAATAAACAACTCTGATCTTGAGCCTACAGATGAACTTATATCTGCTTGGTTAACACCCCGTGCAGCAGCTAGTTCTCTTTCTTACAAAGGTATTCGATACAACGGCCCAAGCGCTCTGTATGAGGCTAATATAGAGATTGCCAATATTGGCTTTAAAGCATTTCACCTTAATCTAAGAAGTAACCTAACTGATATAGACGACGATTTTATTACTGCATGTTTAAAAGGAACAAGGGTCGTTAGTAATGAAGGGACTCGGATTTCAAAGTATCGTAAAATTTGGCAAGATAAAGAAGAGCCAAAAGTAAAATGGCCTATGGTTAGTCAACGGATAACCAATCACCGAAAGGTCTTTGGTCGTGAACCTACGAAACAAGGTGTGGAAGATTATTGTGTTAGGCAGGATGCTCAATGGCTTGATGAAGGTAGCCCAAACTTTGGGCTCAGTAGAAAAAAATTCTTTGAGTCTCTTACAGCCATCCAATTTAAATGCTCGTTTAAATCATGGAAAAGAAAAATTAGACGTCATCTTAAATTAACTGAGTCCATAAATGAGGATCTAGCCATAAAACTTGCTGAGATACCTTTTAATATAGATTGCGTTGTCGGTATCCTTTATGAAGTAACAAACTCCGTTAACGACAAAAAGTACATTGGTATTACTACACAGACATTAGAGGAACGTAAACGTGGGCACTTTAGGCAAGCTATTCGTAAAAGCCATTCCTCTGGTTCACTTCAAGAGGCTATTATCCAATTCGGTAAAGGTAGTTTTATATTCAATGAAGTTGGCAAATTTAACTCTCTTGATGAGTTAGAAAATGCGGAAATACAACGAATAAGAAAAGAGAATACTCTTTCACCGTATGGTTACAATCTAGACCCTGGTGGTAAAGGTGTAAATGGATTTTCTAATCCAATGTTTTACCGAGGTGTAGCTTACAAGAACCTTTCATCATTAGCTGAAATACTTAATTTAAACCTTAAGCGAATTGAGAGTAGATTGCGCCTTAGGTGGACTTTAAAAGAGGCAATCGTAGTACCCAAAGGTATGTACTTAAAAACATATCGAAATGGCCATAAAATTCCATTAAAAATAAAAGCTATGAATGCCGGTATCCCATACAAAAAAGTCCATGAACGGATGAGCGCAGGGTGGACTGAAAATGAAGCTCTTGAAAAAGAGCCTCGATGCTACTGAAGGCCTAATGCAATCCCTATTACTGTTAATGGGAAGCGCTTTAACTCAATCCGTGAAGCCGCGCTATTTCATAAAATACCAGAAGGGACAGTTCGTAAAAGATTAAAGCTAAAGTGGCCGATAGATAAGATTTTTCAGTAAAATTCGCCAATATAAAGCGAACACTGTGCCGATAATCATTACTTTCAATTTACTAGTTAGGTTAATACTTTAACTTTATAAGGCTAAAAGAGGCATATAGAGCCTTAGAATATACATTCTTTTATTGCAGTAAAACGACTTGATTTAAATTTAATAATGGCAAAAGGCAAGATGCGACCCCATTGATATTCACTCGAAGTAAATAGAATATACGATACTATAAAAAGAATTCACCTGCGTATAAATGAAATTCTAACTTGTACTTAACCTGATCTAACTTATACTATTAACTGTTTTTATATACAGTGGTTATTTATGAAGTTTATTCCAATTACTGCAAGCGCGGGTATTACTGGTTTTGAAAGTCCAGCAAGCGATTACCTACAACTCCCGCTAAGCTTAGATGAATTATTAGTAGAGCATCCAAGTGCCACATTTATTGGCAAGGCAGACGGCCATTCCATGAAAGGTGTTGGTATATTTAATGGTGATATTTTAATTGTAGATCGTTATGTTAACGCTAAAAATAATGATGTCATCGTTGCTAATTTTAACGGTGAATTTATTTGTAAAATATTAAATATTACCGAAAGGCTTTTATTATCTGCTAACCCTCAATACCCAGCGATGACTATTAGCGATAGTGATCAATTTACTATTGAAGGCGTGGTTATTCGCTCGATTCGTTGTCATCGTGAAAGTCACCTACTTGAGGCAAGCCTCTGATGTTTGCATTGGTTGATGCAAATTCCTTTTATTGCAGTGCAGAACAAGTCTTTAGACCTGAGTGGCGCGGTAAACCTATTATTGTACTCTCTAACAATGATGGTTGTATCGTAGCGGCCAACAAGCAAGCCATTGCATTAGGTGTTAAAAAATTCTATCCCTTTTTTAAAGTAAAAGATCTTTGTGAACGAACGGGCATTATTGTGTGCTCTTCAAACTATGAATTGTATGCCGATTTATCACATAAAATGATGCAAGTGATAGGGCGCTTTGCACCGTCTCAACATATCTATTCCATTGACGAATCCTTTCTGAGTTTTGCTGACTGCGAACACGCAATACCCGATCTCGCCTTACACGCTCAAGCCATTCGCAAAGCCGTGTGGAAAGAAACGCGTTTACCTGTTTGTGTTGGTATTGGAGATACGCTTACCTTAGCTAAAGTAGCGAATCATGTCGCTAAAAAGTGGAATGGTTTTAATGGTGTTTGCGTATTGGATGAAAAATTAAAAAAGGACGTTTTTACACAATTATCTCCTTCAGATGTATGGGGAATTGGTAGAAAAACCAATGAAAAATTAAAGCAAAATAAAATTGTTACCGTTGAACAATTAAGAAAATTAGATACTCGTTTTTTACCCAAAGGGTTTAATGTTGAATTGAGCCGCACTATTAACGAATTAAATGGTATCGCTTGTAAAACATGGGATGGTGTAAGGGCTGATAAGTTACAAATATTTTCAACAAGAAGTATGGGGAAACGGATAATCGATGCTCAAAATCTAAATCAAGCACTTGCTAAACATGCGGCTATTGCTGCGATAAAAGCAAGAGAACAAAAATCGCTTTGTGGCACTTTGATGTTGTTTGCCGCGAATAGTCCTTTCGATGAAACACCGTACAGTTATAAAGTGATCAAGCAATTTGCTGCACCAACAAACGATACTTCTCAAATCTTGAAAGTGATTAGTGAAAATATGCATCACTTATATAAATCAGATGTAGCCTATTACCGAGTGGGAGTAGGACTTTTAAATCTAAGTAGTGAAACACATCAACAAGGAGACTTGTTTAATCCATCTAAAGACAATATCAAGTTAATGGGGGCGATAGATTCCATTAACCAACGCTATGGCAGCTGTAGTCTGTTTTTTGCCGCCCAAGGTGTCGATGAACCATGGTCAATGCGTAGAGAGCTGTTAACGCCTCAATATACTAGCAATTGGCGTCACCTCCCGAAGTTTACTTGTTAAAGAAAGTGCTGATTTTATCGTTGTTTGGATAAGTATCTAAGTCGTAATGGGCACAAAGCGAGTTATAGAAGCGACTCGAATTAGCTGTGGAAAAACACATATCAGCCTAATAAGACCAAAAGGCAAGACACGACCCTATTAACATTTTCTTAATTTAAGTATTCTTCACAACCACAAAATCATAGTCTGCATTATCATCTTTAATGAAACTAAGCCTTTGGACAGTAATATCACAAATATGCTTATAGCCCATCTTATGCGCTAAATGTTCAGGTGATATTAAATCATCACTTTCCATCAAAACTACCCTACGAGTACCTTTATCCGTTTTATTTAACTCTCTAGCCGCTTGAGCTGTTGTTCCAGAACCAGCAAAAAAATCAATTATTATATCGTCAGGTTGTGCCATTTGATCAATAATATCTTTTATGTATTCAAGTGGTTTTGGAGTATCAAAAATCTTATCTCCAAATATTTTTTTGATTTCGAGTGTCGCTCGTTCTGTGTAATATGAGCTTTTCTCCCATAAAGTCCTTATTTTTTTACGTTTGTCTTTTGATGAATAGTTCTTAACGTAAATTGTTCCCTTAGGACTAGCGTATAGTTGCCATTCTCTTTTTTCAGCAGTTTCTTTACCCCAAAGCCAACGTCTATCGATCCCTTGTGAGTCAACAGGAAAAATTTCTGTAAGCTCTGGCGCAGGATTTACAAACACTTTTCCATTGCTATTAACGTAAAGAGGATAATACATATTTGGTCGATCTGTTCTTAAACTAGCTTGACCTTTTTTACGAAAAAGTCCGTCAACTCTGTAATAACCATATTCATCTTTTTTATCATAGCTATCCAGATCGTCAGGTGCTCCACGTAGGATTGCTTTTTTAGTCTTCCCATACACCATTAGATATTCATGATTTGTTGCAATATTTTTCTTACTACCTTTTCCATTTTTAGAACGGCAAACAACAATATTTCCTAATAAATTTTCCTCACCAAATACATGATCCATCAAGATTTTTAAATATGGAAACTCATAGTCATCAATACTGATTGCGATAACACCTGTATCTTTAAGAAGCTCATGCGCTGTTACAAGTCGGGGAAGCATAAATGATAACCATTCAGAATGCTTTCCCCAAGCTCCCGTATTAGTGCCATTGCGAGAGTCATTGAAGATAAACTTGCTCCCACAATTGTACGGAGGATCGATATAACAAAAACCAATTGTTGATTTGTGGCTAGGAAACATTTTTAATAAATACTCTAAGTTATCACCACATAACAAAGTACAATCTTGGTTAAATTTCGGTATTGTGGGAATTGGAGGTGTAAACATATCACCCTGGCTATGCTTTGAAAGCCCTAGTAACATTGATAGGCTATTGATTTTTTTATATATATCTTGATTCATTTTCTTCCCTTAATAATAGAAGAAAGTATACTCGTTTCTTCGCTAATTTATAGTGTAGAGGAAGTAAAAATGAAGTTACCACAGGAAAATTTAACAGTAAAAGAGCAGCTTGCAGAATTTGACCAATGGCTAACACCAAAGCTCGAACGCATTAAAGATACTGATAAATTCAATAGTGAAGTAGAATTATTAAGTGAATGTATTAAAACTCTGTCCAAGGATCTGAATCAATTCATAGATATGGACCTTTGCTCTATCGATTCTTTGGTTGAGGTAATTTGCAAAGTAAGTTCTTCCTATACAAATGGTTCAAACTTTTTTGAAGATGAAGCTTCATTAACTAATTTCTATATTTCATTCTTCAATCTGCTTTTCTTAGCAACTGGTGCAACTGACAATAATTTAAAAAATCATTTTCTCATTAAGTTAAAAGAAGACGATATATCCTCAAAAATACCAAAACGAGGAACTGGTAAGAAAAACATTAAATTCTCCTTAAGGGCATTACCAAGCACAACTACATCAGATTATATAGCTAAATTGTTAGCATCTTGTTATGTAGGGAGTATGTCAGAATACGATAATATCGTATCAACAGAACCTACTTTTTCATTAAATGAATATCTTAAAATATATCTAGCCGAGTACATATCACTAATTCTTGAAGATGAAGAGGAATTGCTACAACTGTGGGTAATTTGTAAATCATTTATCCACCTCAGCAAAGAATCAAAAGACATGGCAAGATTGCTAATAAATTCATGTACTATTTTTAAAGTTAGAGGTTCAGTTTCTGCTTCTGGAGGTCATATTCCAGAGAACCTCCTTAGAGAAAAATTAGTAGAGATTGGTTTGATAGCTGATAGAGACTTTAATACCTCTGATGCCATAGTAGGTGAAGAAATTATAGAAGAGTCAGGAAAGCGGAAGAAAAAAACTAGAGCCTATGATTTTATCTTACCTTATAAAATTGAGACTTGGGAACCAAAGCTATTTATCCAATCGCAATTTTATGCTGGTGATAGTGGAAGTCTATCTCATAAAGTTGTAGATCAAACATCTGCCTCTAGAGATTTTACAAAGTCTAAGTACCCTAGTGCTAGGTTTATAGAATATCTTGATGGCGCAGGATATTTCGCTTCTCTTCGAGGAGATCTTGAGCATATGTTGACTATGGAAGACACTCACTCTTTCATTCAAGTAAAGTCTATTCTGATTCGTTTACGAAGAGAGTTTCAAAGTATATTATTCCTAACGCCAGTAGAATTTGAGCATGCAATCATTGAAACTACATCGGGAAACCGTAGAGAAGTTCTTAATATTTTGTTATCTCAAGGGTACTCCCTGGATGAAATTTCACGTGTTGAAAATGATTTAATTGAACGAAACTTTATTTCTATTGACGCTCAATCATATAAAATAAGCCCGTTAAGAATTGAGTATGCTAGAAAGCTTTTTTTATTAGATATTGCAGGAATTGAGGGTTATGTAATTACAGCTCATGAACGAAAATCAGGTAAGTTTATATTATTACCAGGCTTTGGAGCTGGTTACGGTTTACTTGGATCTACACTAGCCACTCTCGCATGTGAGAAAGCCAAATTTATAACAATTACTCCAACGCAGTACGAAGAGGATTTAGAGTGGTTAATAGAAGAGAAAGTGATTTCTAGAAAATAGAATAAATATTATATCGGTATAGTTTTCCAGTTTATTTATCACTTCTTGGCTACACTATTCCCTTAGCACATACTTTCGCAAGGCATCCACTGGACTTAGTGTGGCTAGTTGTTAAATTACGTGTTGCAACAACAGTCTAATTTCCACATGAGCACTTACACAAATATTTTATATCATTACGTTTAACTGTCGCTTTGATGACATTTAGTATACTAAGGAAGGAAGAGGATCAGGTCTTTCATTTTGCGTTTTAATAATTAGCTTTTAAATCGCTATGGAGGCGTTGGCGACTTAGTCAGACTATAGAAAAAGCTATTAAATTTTTAATTTAATTACAGTCCAAATTTTAGCTTAATAATTACTATCATGGTTTGTATAAGAGCGGTTCAAATTGAACAAACTAAATGACAACACTATATAGACACTTATATTTCACCTAGGGTTTCCATATATAATATACTTCTATATGCGATTTTAAGACGTTCTGAGTATGTTAATACATTTATTGCTACAACTAAGAACTCTTATTATAGAACGATTCTGTTGCTCTATGCTCTACTTTGCCCCTCTCTATTCAATAACAATGTTGGAAATGCAGAACTAGCAACATCAATCATTAAATACTCTAAAAAGGTCTGTCTTGTTTTACCGAAATTTTCCTACATACCACTACACCTCGTGTTTTATCTGGTCTCTTGAATTTATAACTGAGGTGGCAATGTATAAGGGTGCCAAAGATTGACAACTTATACTGCCTTGACTCCATAAACATATTCCGGATATTCCTAGGACTCCGGATGTTACATAGATTTGAGCTTAGAAGTAATTCTCTATTTGATTCTTATGCGCTCGCCAAGATAAAACGGTTTAATGTAAAACCACTCGTTTTTTCAGTTTTTTAAATATACAGCGCTTACCGACCTTAATTCACCGCACCGAATGCTATCTAATAGCGCACTTAATGCTATCTAATGTAGTTTTTTTTTAAAAAAAAGCCTGTTTAAAGGTAGCATTAAGGTAGCGTTTAGGTAGCATAGTTGGCAGTAATTAACCGACATGATGATTGAACTGGTATCTTCAAAGATCGTTATGGGTGTCATCTGGGATTTGTATTAATAAGGCACTCATCTGAGTGAAGTCATTAATACCATCGGAATTTTTAATTACTACAAATTTTTATAGACACAAAGATTACTAATAAATAACACTTTCAAATGCGCGAAATAACGAGCATAGCTGCAACGTAAGAGCGTTTTTAATGATAAATTACATTATGCTAGCAAAAATCATAAAATCGTCACAGTGAGCTATTAAGGGCTTGGCTAGTAATTAAATAGTAACGTTCATACCATCAGAATATTTTAATGCGGTTTTTATTCATTCAGAACACTGGTCGCATAATTTACCTTAATTAAACCCGTATTTAGATACAGCGCTAATAAACAAAAAAGTTAGTCCACCCATTACTTCAAAGATATATCATTAATTCAATATTAAGCATGAAATGTTTTTAAATTATCAGGTGCACAACCAGAGAGGCTTACGAATGCGGTGTAGAAGCTCCATAATCAGTCTGTGCTTCGTTTTCTTGTGTTAACCCAATCAATGCGAGCAAAGCCCGCTAGAGTTGCTAAAATACCACTTTACAAGGCAAGACCACAGACCCCATTTAACTACATAATTACAGATGTCATTTTTGACATATCTATTAGCCACTTATGGATGACCCATGTTAATACAAAGTTTGAATATTCTAGTAGAACACACGCATGCAAAATATATTTGAAATTTAATTGTTGGTATGATTTTTGCTATTAGTTATTTTAAGTCTTTTAAGTGTTATATATATATAGTAGAAACACAAAAAAGTGATGATATGCGGAAATTGAATATAAATAAAATCGTAAGTGATTGAAATTAAATGAATTATAACCCTTAGCTCACTCCGTTCGCTTAGAAACAGCGGCTTCGCCTTGTTTCTGCTTAAAAACTATTCCGCTTTCATAATAAAATAAGTAATTCATTTGGATTTTATTGAAGAGTAATAATCTTATCTTAACAATGAAAATTAATTCTTAAGCCGGTTCTATATCAAACCCACCTAAAGCTTGTTCGTTTAATAATTCGTTAAGAATTTACTTACTTCTCATCATGCATGATTTTACATTATTCTGATGCCACTTTCGGTCGTTAAAGGTTCTAATTCCTTTTTCATTTAACTGATTAGCAATAAAATGATCTGAATGGCCATTTATTCGCATTTCGCTGATAAATATCACTATTTTTTCTTTATTGTAAGGGAGTGTCTCTTTTTCCTTTAACGTTGGCTCTAAAATTCCATCTAAAATGTCATCTAAATCGTCTAGGTTTTCATTGGCTTTTGAAGTTGATTTAGCTTCGGAAATATCTTGGAATTGTTGTTCTGTTATATTAACTCTCATTCGCTTTAACTGTTCTATACAAGCCTTTTTAACCCAAGATGAAAACGTATCAAAAGGTTCTTTATTATTCTCTATTGCTTCAATTAAAACACGTTCAAAACGTATGTTTTTTGTTATCGATTTTTTGTTTTTGTTTGTATTTATAACAGACATGAAAAATATCCTAGTTTAGTATTTATTAGTATGTAGTATAACAGAGTGTATACACACTGTATACGCACTGTATACGCACTGTATACGCACTGTATACACTCTGTATACGCACTGTATACACACGTATAGACACTGCGTGTACAGTGTAAGTGCACTGTGTGCACAGTATTTACGGTGAGTAAAGTAATGCAAAATAAAAATTCGCGTATTAATATCTAAAATATTTGGAAGTTAGAGAGATAAATTAGATTATTGATATTCATTGAGATTGTTATTATTTGGTCGAAAGGGGTAATTTTATGCAGATGAGGTATTCTATTTAGAAAAGCATGGTTTTATAAACCACTTACTTTACCTCTTTTTCATACATCAACCTTGTGCATATTTAGGATTAAAAAAATTTACTGACTCTCACTGAAAGCTACTTTAACTATTAAGTTATTATTAAGAAATAGTTTCTACATTATTTCATAAGTCATATACAAGTCCTTAACTCATACAATGGATAGCCTATCTAGTTGCCATATCCATATGAGTTAAATTTCTTTTTACAGTGGTTAATTCAGTAGTAATTACATTTGTATATTCGGGCACTGTAACTTGTTATTTTTCCTCCATCGATAATAGGTTGCTCTACCTACCCCATATGTTTTTAATGCATCGTTCAGCTTTTCAATTTCGGCCGATACAGCTTTAAATACTTTCTCACATTTATTTGCTGTTTCCGGATCAGCTTTTCGTCCTTTAAATTTATCTCTATTTGCTTCGATACCTTCTTGTTGACGTCTACGCCGATCTTCGTAATCTTTTGAAGCCGTGGCTGCCAATATCTCAATCAACATACTATTAACAGACTCAAGAATACGCTGTTGCATTTCATCTTGATTGAGATTGAGTACTTGAAAGCTTGTAGGTACATCACAAGCGACAATATTTAAACCTTTGCCATCGATAGCCTGTTTTAACTCTTTCCACTTAGATGATGTTAAACGAGTTAGCCTGTCAATCTGCTCAAGTAGAATAATGTCGTTTTGCTTTGAGTCATTTAAGAGTTTTGTTAGTTGTGGTCTGGCAACTTTACGGCCTGAGTAGTTTTCAACGTAATACACCGCATTATCTAGGTCTAATTTTTGCTTCTTAGCTTCCGCTATTATGTATTCTTTAGCTCGTTCGGCATCTTGGTCTGAAGTCGATGCTCGTAAATAGATTCTGATAGTCATTACAACTCCTTTGTCTCAATTGAATAACTTAAATGATACGTTATCTTTTGAGTTGTTGCAATGTGGTAAATGAGACTAATTCGCCTAAGTATCAAAGGTTCTGGCTAAGTATACTTAAATGATACGGTCCGATAGACATCAGAGTTAATTCAAGATGGTCTATATAACCATTACCCCCCTTATTCGATTAGTTGTGAGTTAAACACTTAGAAGAGGGGGAGGCGTGTCATATTCTGTAATTTTGCTCTCTGGTTTCTTTTCTACTTACGTCTAGAATATATGTAACTACTAATACATTTCACTTATGGAGTTACTCCTATTAAAATTCAATTAAGAACGGATACTTATATGAAGCCATTACAAAATTCATTGATCAGCATACTTTTGTTAATACCTGCGAGCTCGTTTGCGGCTAATGAGACTATTCAATCATTCAATAAAGCAAAGAAGATACTTGAACGAGAAGTCTATCAAGACCATCGTATAACACTGTATTGCGGAGCTGAGTTTGATGATAAAAAACTGGTTACTCCACCTGAAGGTTTTACAACAGAGAAATTTCTTAAGCGCTCTAAAAAAATTGAATGGGAGCACGCTGTTCCGGCCGAAAACTTTGGTCGAACATTTAAAGAATGGCGAGATGGAGATGCCTTGTGTGTAAATAGCAAAGGCAAAGAATTTAAGGGGCGTCGTTGTGCTGAAAAGGTAAATGTAGAATATCGCTATATGCAGGCTGATATGTTTAATTTATACCCCGCTATTGGAGCAGTAAATGCTTTAAGAAGTAATTACAATTTTACTATGCAACCAAGTGAAGAAAGTGATTTTGGTAGTTGTGAAATGAAAATCGCTGATCGTAAAGCAGAGCCACCAGCAAGAGCAAGGGGGCGTATAGCTCGTACTTACTTGTATATGGATGAGACTTACAGCAGGTACAACATGAGTCGCCAACAGAAGCAGTTAATGAATGCTTGGGATAAAATGTATCCGGTTGATAGTTGGGAATGCTTAAGAGTTAAAAGAATATCTAAACTACAAAACAGCAAAAATAATATCGTACAGAGCAGATGTGAAGTGCAAAAACTATGGTGAAAAGAGGCCGCTAAAAGATTATAAAGTCTTCCTACTGCCTCAGTCTGGACGGTTAGGTTAGATGCACTTTATGTCCATATAATACCAGTTCATTGTTACACCAATTGGAGTAGTACCCTCGACGATACTTTCATTAATAACGATTGGGTTTGGGCAATTAGGACGAAGTGTTTTGATTATAAAAAGGCGATCATCAAGGTCGTTGGTATTAAAGTTAAAGTCATAAGCGGAACGAATTTGAGCTTTTATATCGTAACCTTCCGTTTTTGCAACTGAGGCTGGCATATCTGATAAATTAACGACTCCTGTTACTAATAGGTTACGTATTGCATGGGGACTGCTTGCACAACTTGTGATTGAACCGAGTACAAGTAGTAAAGCGCATATTTTGAGTCTTTTGGTCATTTTAGGTTTCTTCTGGGTTTTATGTGGAAATAATTAAACTTAAGGGGTAAAAAAAACATTATTTTAACCTCAATCTTTACTGTTTTAAAACAACTTCTTATCAAAAGTACTTTTTATTAAAGATTATCGAGTAACAATTTGTGCAACAAACTGTGTAACATTCGGATAGGTATTTTTATTTGGTGCTACACTAAACACTTATATATCAACTAACTTACTGCTGCGAGAGTTAGCTTATCGGCCAACTCCAACCATTCTAGCCCCTGTTTGCTTTATGCAAATAGGGGCTTTTTCATTTCTATATGTTTAATTTACTATTAAATCACTTAAACCCAACCTCGAGCAGATCCTTACTCTCTATTATAGGTGCCTGCGGTTTTCCAAATGTTGATAAAGGAATCATGAACGACATCTTCAGCAAGAGGGTAGTTTTTTAATATTCTCACCACAACTGTGAGTAGCCTTGTTGCTTCTTGTTCGTAGAGTTGTATTGGAATACTGCCTTTTGTAGAAGGTTAAATGGTTAACTGTGTGCCAGTAATAGATGAGCCATCAAGCGATTTCGATGTTGCTGGTGGGCTAAAGTAAGAGACTAAATGGTTGTCTTTATTGTCACTTAAAATCGCGCGTAGACCAGCGAATGCCCATTTTGCTTTTGCTTCATTGGTTGTATCTACTTTACATTCCCAAGTGATGTTACCTTTTGCAGTAGTAAATATCGCAACTTGATTTCCTGCTGGTACACGCACTTCACTTGGTAATTTATCTCGAGAAAAAATACCTGCATATGACTGTGTTGTTATTGCTATTAAAGCGATACACCTATGATTTTTAGTGCTTTTAATATGTATTGAGTTTTCATTGTCACTTCCCTATTAATTGATTTCGAATGTAAAAAACAGTTAATTTGTTACTGTTACGACAATGCATTTTGGATGCAAAAAGGTTAAATAAATTTCAATTACTTTTTTACATCCTTATTTATTACAAATAAAAAGACGATTTTTTTGGTTGTATTGTACTAATAAAAAAGCGAGTAATAGAAAAATGATTGCAAAAGAGGGGACAAAAGCCTGTTCTAATATTTCTCGATATTTTTTAGCCCAAAATAAGGCAAAGAAGACGTGACTGGTGAAAATAAGATATAACCAAAAAATAATTCTTTTTGCCCATAATCTCCCCATAAAGGCATAAGCGGTTAGATTTCCCAGTAATATTGTAAACGTCAAAATAGCAGTAGGTATAATAAAGTGACGACCTATAACAAAAGTCTGAATAACGCCCAATACTAATAAACAAGTTATAAAAGCGGTTATCCATTCTAAACTATTACGATAATTAATCTTTGTTGGTAAACAAGGTGCCATTATGTTGCCTCTAATAAAAAGTTAGTGTTAACCGTTGTTTACACCTTAACTAAATATAGTAACATTTAACGCTTGTCAGAATAAATAGCTGTGCTTTTATACCACTTTAAATGATTTATTCTGTCTAAACTCTAAACTCTAAACTCTAAACTCTAAACTCTAAACTCTAAACTCTAAACTCTAAACTCTAAACTCTAAACTCTAAACTCTAAAGTTGCAGATTGTGGATAAAAATTTGAAGTTTATGAATTAAGGGATAAATGGCTTTTCAAAAGGGCAGGAAGTGTTGATGCAGTGCTGTAGATTACCGATGATTCGTCAGAGTTAAATAGTATTTAATTCTGACGAATCATCGGTATTTATTAAGTCAGTATAGCTTAGTTTAATATAACTTAACTTAACTTAAAGCGGTTTACCATTGCTGCTAATCTAGTATTCGCAGCAGATAGGCTTTCTGTACTTTCTGATGTTAGTTGTCCATTTTGAGTCAATTCATGCACCATATCCTGAATCGACGCCATGTTGAAACTGATTTGCTCTGCAACTTGGCTTTGTTCCGATGATGCGGTGGCGATATGAGAGCTTAATTCATTAATTTCAATGATTGAACCTGCCATAGAATCTAAGCCTGTGCCCACACTAATCGTATTATCCGTTGTATTTTGGCAACTTTCTTTTGTTGTATTCATTGCATTAACAGCTAATGCAGCATCATCCGTTAGCTTGGTTAATAGCTCATTAATTTCGGCAGTACTTTCTTGCGTTCTTGCTGCAAGTGAACGAACTTCATCTGCTACGACAGCAAACCCTCGACCTTGTTCACCCGCTCGTGCTGCTTCAATAGCTGCATTTAATGCGAGTAGGTTAGTTTGATCTGCAATTGCACCAATCACACTTAATACAGTAACAATTTCTTGCGTATTTTCATGCATGGTATTAATGCGTTGAGAAGCTACTTCTACTTCGTTTACCAAAGCTTGTACACTTTCAGAAGATGAAGCGACTAATTGTTTTGAGATCAATGCTTCATCGCTGGCTTGTTGTGTACTCAGTGAGGTTTGCTTGGCGTTTTCTGCAACCGTATTCGCAGAAGCGCTCATTTCGGTGATCGCCGCAACAGCTTGCTGTGTTTCGCCTGCATGAACATTGAGTGCTTGATCGTTAGAAGCTGATACTTTATGAAGTTGCTCAATGCCATGTGAAATTTCAGCAGATGAAGTTAAAATATCAGACATCATTGTTTGCAGCTGACTAATAAAGGTATTTATTCCCTGTGCAATATCTGCAAGGTCGTCATTACCTTCAACATTTAATCGCTGAGTCAAATCTGCATCACCTTTGGCTAAATCAGCAATACGGTGTTTTAAAGATATAATTGGCGAGTAAATTTTTGCGAGAGTCAGTATTAATAAAATAATAGTTAATATGATTAAGCTACTAGCCGTCACAATAGAGGATATTAGTTGCTCCTCTAAAAATGCGTAGGCAATCGATTTATCAATATCAATAACCACATGCCACTGTTTACCACCAAGTAATTCAATGTTGGAGTAAACAACTTGTTGATCATTCCCGTCTTTTTGATAATTAAATTCACCTGAACCATTGTTTAATACTTGTTGCTCAAGTGCTTTATTGGCAATACGCGAACCAAATTTTTCATTACCAGAGGTGCTAATTAATCCTCCTTGTCCATCATAAAGGGAAATCACTGCTCCTTCAAAATGAACTTTTTTGATAAAAGGGTCAACCGCTTCTAGAAAAATATCACCGCCGATAACACCATTGTTTTCAACGTCTAAAAAACTAAACATATATTTGTCAGAAATACCTTTATCGAAATAGATATCGGTAATCATTAAACGGTTAGCCGCTTTAGCGTCTTGATACCACTCTTCTTGAGTAGCATCATAATCTGCAAATTGACCACCATTACCCATAGTTATCCCTGCCTTATCTGCAAAATTAACAGCATCTAAAGGGGTTGATGCAACTAGCAGTTTTGCTATTTCTATTTTCTTTGATGAATCGTCACTGTTCAATAGCACTTTGGCACTGTTAACCACTTTTTTATTGCTATCAAGCCAGGTGTTTATATTGTTTTTGATGGAGTCTAAAGCGTCGGTCGCTTGGTCATGGACAGAATTTTCGCTTTCTTCACGTGTATTTGAGTATGAAACCCAGTTTGATACTAATAATGATAATGCAACGAATAACGTTGCAGAGAGCATGATGCGCTGTTTAAAGCCGATAGAATGAATCACATATATTCCTTTAAGTGAGTGTGTAGCTTTGTAAAATTAATAATATTTAAATTGAGTGTAGAACAGAAAACTAGCATGTAAAATTGAAACAATAGAATCTAAAATTATAACTGTAAAGATATTATAAACTACCCTTAATGAGTATTTATTTTTAAATTTCTTATTGTGTATAAGAAAAAGTTTTTAATGCCTCTTATATATCAATATCTTATTTTATTTTTGTTAGAGTACTCGTATAGTAGTGGTTTATTGATTAATTTTATCTTGAATTATCAATGTTATTGAATAGAACATGTCTTTTTTTAGATGAGACATCATGCCTATTGAATTGAATATAGCTATGTTTCGAGAAGGTAATTAATAGCTCATTACGTCATACCCCATTACATTGATAAAACCATTAATAAGTCTCACCACATTGTATTCAGTCCCTTTATCAAACTCTTTACTCAATTCTTTATTTTATATATTACCTGATTCACTTGCTGCACATTTTATCCTCGCTAACTGTTCGAATAACGCTCACTTTATGTTGGCTATTATGTCGTTTCAATACTAAAAGTTGTTTATTTTTCACAAAAATTTATGGGTTTTATTCTTACGTATTTTGGTGAATATAGGTTTAAATAATTTTTTTGTTTATTTATTGTCATTTTATTTTTAACCTCTCACTCCACTATTGTTAGTCTTATAAGTATTATTTTAGGAGGTTAATTAGTGGGTCTTTTTTAGTGGTTATATTCAGTTAAATTATTTTTATTGAACTTTATCAACACTTTGATCTCTACTTTAACGTTCAATTTAATATTGAACAAAGAAGTTAAAGTGTGACTTGTCATTTCTAAAAGTATGATTAATGTGATGCTCTTTACTTTTGAGCGGACTAATTGTTGCTAAATATCTTAGTTTATTCAATTCTTAGCGCCGCGTTTTAAACCGTGTAATAACAAGTTTTATTTAAATAATGGGAGGACGGTGTAATACCAGCTCTTACTGGAAAATAATCAAAGGAATATTTATGAAATTGAATACGAAACTTAGATATACAACAACACTTGTTGCAGCTGCATTATCTGTGGCTGCTATCCCAGCTGTGAATGCGGCATCAGTCAGTATTGTTAATGCTGGGTTTGAAGATAGCTTTAAAAGTGGTTGGGTAGATACTGATCCTTCTGCTATTTCTAGCGATGAACGTAGTGGTTCTAAAGCTGCTAAGATCACAGGTGATGGTGGTAAATTTGAGCAGAATGTTATTGTTAAAGCAAATACTGATTATGTACTAACTGCTTACATTGCTGGTTACGGTAAAATCGGAGCATCGGTTGATGGCACCCGTTATACAAGAACAGGCGGTGGCAATGATTATGAGCAAGTTTCTGTGTCTTTTAACTCTGGCTCTTCTACTTCAATTACTATTTTTGGTAACTACTACGACAAAGAAGGACGTTTTGATGATTTTGCGCTTGAAAGTGTAGGAACGACTGAGACAGTAACCAGCGAAACATGTACAAGTAGCGCTGCATTAGTCATCTCTTCTGCTTCTGATGATGGCACTAACGACGGTCATGGCCCTGAAAATACCATTGATAAAGATACCACTGATGATTCTCGCTGGTCTTCAAAAGGTGAAGGAAAAACAATTACTTATGATTTAGGTTCAGAGACTTCAGTCAAGGAACTTGCTGTAAGATGGTATAAAGGCAGTGAGCGAAGTTCATATTTCGATATTCATACATCGACTAATAATAATAACTGGACTTCAGTATTATCTGGTGGGATTTCTTCTGGTGGAGATTCAAGCTATGAGACGATTGATGTCACAGATACTGAAGCGCGTTATGTTCGTGTGACAGGTAATGGTAATTCTGAAGGTTCTAATTGGAATAGTATTGTCGAAACAAAAATTTTAGGTTGTACCGATGGTTCAACTGCTGACACTGACACAGGTGATACAAGTGATACAAGTGATTCTGATCCTTCTGATAATGTGACCGTAGCGCCTGGCGATGCTGAATATCCTTCTGATTTAATGAGTAACTATAATCAATGGAAAATCACTTATCCTGATGGTGTAGAAGACAAAACACTTTTAAAAGCTACCAATGAATATTTCTATGTTAACGACGAAGGCAATGGCATTGTATTTAGAGCACCAGTGAAATCAAATAACGGGACTACACCAAACTCTGACTATATCCGTTCTGAACTTCGTGAACGTACTACTGATGGTAAATCAGATATTTACTGGACGACTAGCGGTACTCATGTTGCTTACTCTAAACAAGCGATTACGCATTTACCACTTGTAAAAGACCATTTAGTCGCGACTCAAATCCATGGTAACAAAGATGATGGTATTGATGATTCTATGGTATTAAGGCTAGAAGGTGAGCACTTATTCTTAAGCTTTAATGGCGGTAAGTTAAGATCTAACCTAACGATTAAAGAGGATTATAAGTTAGGTACCATTCATGAAGTTATTTTTGAAGTGGTTAATGATAAACATTACGTTTATTACAGTGAAGACGGTGGTTTAAACGCGGCTTATACTGCAGGTAATGCTAGTAAATACTTAGTGAAAGATGGTTCTAGTGATTATGTGATGGACCTTAATTATGATAAATCATACTTTAAAATTGGTAACTACACTCAAACGAACGCAGATGAAGAAGGTAGTTCTACTGACGATGAAGATAACTATGGTGAAGTTGTTGTTTACGATTTCTGGGTTAACCACGAATAAGGTTAACTTCATCTCTATTTAGGTTAGTCGACGTTATTGTACGGCTGGTTAAATTAGGAAATAGTTATTTTAAAGCAGACCGATGGTCTGCTTTTTTATGGCTGAAAGGTTATTAATTTTATTCTTTGAAGATAAAGTGGATCTTTATAATATCCCAATGTTGGCTGAATTTTAACATAACTTGTTTATGTTCTATTGATGCCTTGTTGTGTTTGGGGCTTTTAAATTTTAAGTTGAATGGCAGATTTTAATCTGAAGTCATTGTATTTTTACCATTCTTTTTAGAAACATATAAAAAGGTATCCACTCTTTTAAATATTGAGTCCTTATTATCCTGGCTAGTGACTTCTGTTAATCCTATGCTCAATGTTATTGTCGGTTTGTTCTTTGTATTAAGGCTTAAGTCGATATTTTTTCTTATATGTTCAATGGCTTGTTTACTATTTTCTAAGTTTGTACTGGGGAAGATAATAACAAACTCTTCTCCACCGATTCTAAATAACATATCGCCATCTCTTATATTCGACTTTAATGCGTTGGCTATATTCTTTAAAACGGTATCCCCAAAACTATGTCCGTAATTGTCATTTATCTTTTTAAAATCATCAGCATCAAAAATAGCGAGAGAAAAAGTAGTACCGTATCTTTTATATTGAGATATCAACTTTTCTATGCTTTCATCGTAAGCTTTTCTATTCTTAATGCCTGTTAAAAAGTCGGTGTAGGATAGACTTCTATTGATGTTAATTTGTTTGTGTAAATTGTTTAACGTTTGATTATAACTACTAATTAAATCACTAATATCTTTGATTGAAGAAGTCTCATTTTCTATCATTTTATTATCTTTAATCATATTTGTGATGGCGCTGATTTTTGATGTTATCTCTCTTTTTTTATAATATTCAAACAAAGTTAAAACAAGCAAGATCAGGATACTTATAAATAAAAAGGTATTTAGGTTTGCTCTTAAATCACTGTCTAATGGTGCTAAAGGAAAGGATGTTTTAATAAATAATAAGGTATCGCTTTTTTCACCAAATAAAGAACCAGTAGAAGAGTAGAAGTTTAGTGTGTTTTTCTTCTTATCTGTAAAGCTGATTAATTTTTCATTTAATGGAATAAGTTTCACTAGTGTTTTATTTAAGCTTATTTTTCTAGTGTCTGAGGTTGCTAATCTTTCTATTTCATCGCTTTTTAATGCTTGGTTAATATCAAATAAAAAGTCTTGTGTCAGGCTGTGAGTATAGGCATTGTGATCCGCTTTAGATTTAAAGTCGATGGCTTTAATATTAATATCTTGTATAAAAAATTCGGTCGCCATATATAGGCTTGTTTGACTGGTTTCAGTTAATAAATATTGTAACTGTTTACTTATTTCCTCACTGTAATCTAAAGCAAATCCTATTTGCAGAATATACTTTCCATCGTCTGATACTTTCACTAAATATCTTTTTAACTTTGAATCAAGGTCCAATTTAGGCGAAGAAATATCAAGTTTAATATTTTTATTGAATATCTTATTAAAGAGTTCTCGTACGGTTTTGAATTGCCCTAAGTCAAAGCCAATTTCTTTTTCGTAGGATGCTTTTTCGATAATATAATCTTGATTGATCATGAAAATTTCATACTTTCCAAAATTCACATTTCGATTTAATTCATCTTCCATCTGCTTTAAATTCAAATGTGTTTTTTGATTATTA
This sequence comes from Psychromonas sp. L1A2, assembly GCF_009828855.1. Taxonomy (NCBI): domain Bacteria; kingdom Pseudomonadati; phylum Pseudomonadota; class Gammaproteobacteria; order Alteromonadales; family Psychromonadaceae; genus Psychromonas; species Psychromonas sp. L1A2. The sequence continues at coordinate 1,279,704 of NZ_WUAG01000001.1, forward strand.
TATAGTGTTGATAATTGCTCTAGTTTGTCGATGTTTTGACCTTCAGCTTGGATAAATTGATATTCGAGCTTATCGAATATAGATCTGAATTTTTCTCTCATCTCTAATGATTTAGTGTAATTTGAATTTTTGAAGTTTACTGACGTTATTTTATTGGAGGCGGTATATTGATAGTATAAACCAGAGAAAACAATGATAAAAAGGCTGGCAAAAAAGAAGGCATTAAATGCCTTTAAGCTTATTTTTTTATTCAAAAAATCATATATCCGCATAAATTATCAAAATAGAACTAGTTATCATTATTATTGCTTCATCTTTACAAAAGTTAATAATTTGATACTACATGAATACTTAACAAAATAAAGTCTTCATGTTCGTTCTGTATCCCATCCTAGAGGCTTTATAAATAAGCCTTTGTGTCACTTTTAGATAAGTTTTTTGTCTATTTGTCTGTCTATCTATCTGTCTATCTGCCAATATTAAAAAATTAACCTACTTTATTTTTATGGGTTTTATTTAAACTTGTTATTAATTGTGCCATTTACTTTGCAAGTCTCATGCTTAAGTTTAGTGTTTTAATCGATGTAGTTAACATTGGATTAATTATTCGATATCGTGGCGTTACTTCTAATTAAGGTCATATTAGCCCTTTATAAAACGAACTTTTTATATTTATTTTTCTATTTTAATATTTATATTCAGTAGGTTAAGTTTATTTTGTTGACGGGTTTTATTATTTAAAAAAATAACGATTGTCGAAGCTGAAACTCGATCTATAATGCGCCTGATTTTACTACTGTAAAAGTGTAAATAGGCTAATTGAAAGTTATCAATCAGGATAACGACATTGTGATGAAAGGGTTTAAAAATGAGTGATGTGTTGAGCATTGTTTTATTAATATTAGCAGGTGCGATATTTGCTATGTCCGAGATTTCTATTGCTGCGGCTAGGAAAATAAAGCTGCGAGTAATGGCTGATGAAGGTAGTAATAAAGCGTTGGAAGTGATTGAACTGCAACAGCAACCGGGTAATTTTTTTGCAATGATGCAGATTGCATTGAACGGCATTTCTATTCTTGGCGGTATTATCGGTGAGCAAGCGTTAACTCCTTATATTCGTAATATGATCAGTGTGTTTTATCAAGGTCCATTATTAGGCGAAGTGAGCTTTGTACTTTCTTTTATTTGTTTAACCTCTTTGTTTATTTTGTTTGCCGATTTATTACCTAAACGCTTAGCTATTATTATGCCAGAGGCGGTTGCTATACGTATCGTGTCACTGATGCGCTGGATAACCTTTTTGTTAATGCCTGCTGTATTTTTGTTTAATGGTTTAACCAATATAATGTTACGTTTATTCCATATTCCTACTGAGCGCACTGAGTTGGTGACCACCGAAGATATTATCGCGATGATGGATGCTGGTGCGGAAGATGGCAGCCTGCAAAAGCAAGAATATCAACTAATTGGTAACGTATTCGATTTAGAAGTCAGCACCATTGGCAGTGTGATGACACCGCGAGATCAGATTATCTTTTTTGATTTAGATGATAGTAGTGAGGAGATCAGCAAAAAGATTATCGAGCAACCTCATAATGATTTTTTAGTGTGTGATGGTGGCTTGGATAAAATACGTGGCAGCATTGAATCGAAAGAGATTTTACGTTTAGTACTGAAAGGCGAGTTAGCACAAATACACCCAACAAAAGTGGATAAGGACCTTTTTTATCTTCCAGAAACATTAACGTTATCTGAAGCGTTAAATGCTTTTAAAGTGGCGGCACAACCTTTTGCTGTGATCGTCAATGAATACGCCACGGTAGTAGGGCTTGTAACCGTTAAAGATTTGTTGAGTAGCTTTATGGGGGAGTTAATTACCCATCAAGACGAAGAACAAATTGTGCAAAGGGATGATTCGTCTTGGCTGATTGAAGGGTTAACGCCAATTAACGATGTGATGCGTTGTTTATCGATTGAAGAGTTCCCTAATCGTAATCAATACGAAACCATCGCGGGCTTTATGATTTACACTTTGAAACGTTTACCTAAGCGTACTGATAACTTTACTCATCAAGGTTATAAATTTGAAGTCTTGGATCTTGAAGGGGTGCGTGTTGAGCAAATTTTAGTGACGAAATTAAAATAGTTACGCCCAAGTAGCTAAATAGCTTAACCCAAAGAGCTAATTGTTATTCAATTAACTAAACAGCTTAACTAAACAGCTTAACTCAAAGAGCTAACTGCTATTCAATTAATCCAGCCACTTTATGGTCGTGGTTGGATTAATTGATAAGTTATTAATACCAAAACTTTTAATAGCCTCTGTAAATACTTCTGCCTTGTTATCTTTTCGTTTTTTTTGGACCTTTATTTCTGCCTTCTAATCGATAAAAGTGTATAGGTGGCTTGTCTGTACAATTTTTTTGATTAATAACGCGAAAATTATTATCTAGACGTAATGTATTTATTGACCAATAATCCGCCTGAAATTTTTGCCATACTGTGATTTCAGATAACTGAATCACCATTACTCCTACATTAATGAGAGATCTAAATTTGCAACATTCAACTGATATGGACCGCATCCGCGCGGAATACAATGTTCGTTACTGGAGCCAAGGTTTTTATGGGATTAACGACCAAGGTGAGGTGTATGTATCGCCGCGCAGTGGGTGTGATCATCAGGTGGCATTAAGTGACATCGCAGCAGAATTAGCAGAGCGTAATTTAAGTATGCCCGCTTTGGTTCGCTTCCCTCAAATATTACACCAACGTGTGCATAATATTTGTGATGCTTTCAATCAAGCGATTCAAGAAGTGGATTACGATAACCGCTATTTATTGGTTTACCCAATTAAAGTGAATCAACAAAAAGAAGTGGTTGATGAAATTTTAGAAAGCCAAGCTGGATTAGAGCATAAGCAATTAGGTCTAGAAGCGGGCAGTAAGCCAGAGCTATTAGCTGTATTAGCATTAGCGCAAAAAGCCAGTTCAGTGATTGTATGTAATGGTTACAAAGACAGAGAATACATTCGTTTAGCGTTAATTGGTGAGAAGTTAGGGCACAGCGTTTTAATTGTTTTAGAGAAATTATCTGAACTTGATTTAGTGTTAGAAGAAGCACGTTCGTTAGGTGTTAAACCTCGTATGGGTTTACGTATTCGCTTAGCATCACAGGGGGCTGGTAAATGGCAGTCAAGTGGTGGTGAGAAATCTAAATTTGGGTTAGCAGCATCTCAAGTATTAACGGTTGTTGAGCGTTTAAAAGCAGAAAACCAATTAGATACATTACAACTTGTACATTTTCACTTAGGTTCACAAATGGCAAACATTCGTGACGTGCGTAATGGCGTCAGTGAAGCGGCGCGTTTTTACTGTGAATTACGTGCGATGGGCGTGCCATTAGATTATTTAGATGTGGGCGGTGGTTTGGCTGTCGATTATGACGGTACACGTAGCCAATCTCATAACTCAATGAACTATAGCTTAGCGGAATACGCTCGCAATATTGTGATTACGATCAGTGATATTTGTAATTTATATGAACAACCTAAACCGGTGATTATTTCTGAGTCTGGTCGCTCATTAACAGCGCATCATGCAGTATTGATCACCAATGTTATTGGCGCTGAAACTTATAAGCCAGAACAGTTTGATGCACCTGCTGAGCAAGGCTCTTTATTGCTACAAAACATGTGGAACAACTGGAAGTTATTGTCTGGTGGAAGTGATGACCGTGCATTAATTGAAATTTATAACGATACGCAAAGTGACATTGTAGAAGTACATAACCAATTTGCGACGGGCGTGTTAAATCTTCAAGAACGTGCTTGGGGTGAGCAAGTGGCTTTACGCATCTATTATGAATTGAGCTTACAAATGAGCACTAAAAATCGTTTCCATCGTCCGATTTTAGATGACTTGAATGAACGTTTAGCGGATAAGTTTTTTGTTAACTTTTCACTGTTTCAATCATTACCGGATGCGTGGGGCATTGATCAAGTATTCCCAATTTTACCGTTGTCTGATTTACACCGAGCGGGTGAGCGTCGTGCCGTATTGTTAGATATTACTTGTGATTCTGATGGTGTTATAGACCAATATGTTGATGGACAAGGTATTGAAACAACATTACCTGTGCCTGCATGGTCTGCTGATAAACCTTACTTAATGGGGTTCTTCTTAGTCGGTGCTTATCAAGAAATTTTAGGTGATATGCATAACTTATTTGGTGATACGCACAGTGTGGTGGTGAATGTACAAGAAGATGGTAGCTGGAATATCGATTCATTAAACGAAGGCGATACCGTTGAAGATGTAATGAAGTATGTGCATATTGATGTGGAAGCGATTCGTGATAATTACCGTGCTTTAGCGTCATCACGTGTGTCTGTTGAAGAGCAGCAAAGTATTTTAGATGAGTTAGAGCAAGGCTTAGCGGGTTACACTTACTTAGAGGGCTTTTAAATGTCAGCTTCATCTAATGATCATCCTAACGGAGTGTTTAGTGATTTATTTACTAAAGAGGATTACTCTTTATATTCTAATGCGATGACGTTTATGCGTCGTCCTTTAGTAAAGAATCCGTTAGCGAAAGAACCTTTGGCTGAAAATGCAGACGTGGTTGTACTCGGTGTGCCATTTGATATGGCAACATCAGGTCGTTCTGGCGCTCGAATGGGGCCTGATGCAGTACGTCGCGCCTCGGTTAACTTGTCATGGGAAAGTAAAAAATTCCCATGGGAGTTTAAACTGTTCGAACATACTAATGTTATTGATGCTGGGGACTTAGTATTTGATTGTGGCGATGCTGAAGACATGACACAACGTCTTGAAGCAGCCGCGGATCAAATATTAAGTAGCGGTAAAATGTTACTCAGTTTAGGAGGGGATCATTTTGTCACGTTACCTTTATTACGTGCCTATGCAAAACATCATGGTGAAATGGCGTTGATTCATTTCGACGCACACACTGACACTTACAATAATGGCAGCCGTTATGACCATGGCACTATGTTTTACCATGCGCCTAACGAAGGATTGATTGATCCTAAATCATCAGTGCAAATTGGTATTCGTACTGAATATAAAAAGCAAGGTCATGGCTTTAATGTGATTAATGCAATGGAAGCGAATGATTTATCCGTTGAGCAAATAGTGTCACAGGTAAAAACGATTGTGGGTGATAAACCTGTTTATTTAACCTTTGATATTGATTGCTTAGATCCTGCTTTTGCACCGGGTACCGGTACGCCTGTATGTGGTGGTATTAGTTCGGATAAAGCATTAAAAATAATTCGTGCATTACAAGGTATTAACTTGGTGGGGATGGATGTAGTTGAAGTGTCACCTGCTTACGACCAAAGTGAAATCACGGCACTTGCGGCAGCAACGGTTGCTTTAGAATTGTTGTATGTTTGGACAGCGAACAAGTTATCTGCTGTTTAATTGTCTGTTAACTATCCGTGGTTTATAGCAGTGTTTCTATATAAGACTTCTGTCTAGAAATACTATAGAGGCGATATAGGAGTGATATTGAAATGCTTCTATATAAAACATTGCTTGCTGAGTTTTGTACCTTAAATGGTAACGGGTATATATTTATGCCCGAACTTCTAAATTAGAAGCTCGGGTCAATAACGTGTTAATCAGTATTTTCTTTATTATCTAAGGCATTAACTAATACAGCTTTCTCATTAAATGTATAAGTAACCAATTAATGAGCAACTAATTAAAAATTATTATCTAATAGTGCTTTTAACACTCGACGCCGAGATATTACACCCACCACTTTATTGTTTTCATTGATAACAGGGTAGGTTTTAGGTTGAGGGCCAACCATCTTTTCTGCCAGTGAGAAAATCGTTTGATCTGCTTTAACACTCAACACTTCTTTACGCATGATATCTTGAACTAAACCGATTCGTTGGTTGTGGTAAGCAAATTGAGTGGTTACGTGTAAGCATTCTTGTTCTGAAATCCAACCAAGTAATATGTTATTTTGATCAACAACCGGGCCACCTAATGCTTCTTTTTTGATGAGCTCTATTGATGCGGTGATGACAGGCATGTCTTCGTAAATCTTCGCAAAATTAACATCCATATAATTTTTCACTATCATCTCTTTCATTTATAAAACTCCTTTTTATATTATTGTATGAAGAATAGTGCTTATTAATAAACTATGCAACATAACAGTTTGTGAATCGTGTTTAAGTGTCTCGGTATTGGTTTTATACCTATTAACTGTCATTTTTAATCTTGAATGTGCGCTTTAGAATTCAAGATTAAAGTTAACCTTTACTACAATTAGAGTACTCTAATGTTGGCGCTTGATTACTCGCTCTTGATGCTTTCTGGCTAATATTTTTTATTTATTTTCTTGTTAAAAAATCATTCATTGATCTATTCTTTTTATCTTAAGTCGATATAAAGAATACTTTTCTCTAATTTATATCAGCAATAAATCTGATATTAGTTATGTCTTTAATTTATGATAAATAATTGAATTAAAAAGAGGGCTGCTAAGGTCTTTTAATAATAACGATATCCAGTAAGTTTATTTAATTATACTTAATTTATGAAGACCAATACATGACCTTTAGCTACCTGACCACCACTGCAACGACACGTTTTAGTTTCTTTTTTTGGTTACTATTATGCATTGTTGCGTCTATGGGACTAGAACAGCTTAAGTTTGCAGTAGATTATACGAGTTACTTCTCTGAAGATGATCAGCGATTTAATCGCTTTCGAACATTTCAGCGTGACTTTGCTCAAGATGATCAACTGGTGATTATTATTGAGTCCAAACAAGATAATAATATTAAAAAACATTTGCCGTTTATTAAAGACCTTACTTCTGCTTTATCTGATCTGTCTTTTGTTAAAAAAGTGGGCGGTTTTAAAGAAAGTTACTTTAATCCATTATCTAGCGCGTTACCGGTAGGAGGTAAACAAAACCCTGCATTAACAGAGTTTGTTGCAACGGATAATAGTGCCGTGTTATTAACTCTTTCCTTCAATCAGCATGGTGCAGTATCTGATTTTTTAACTCAATTAAATAGCGCTAGAGATTTAATTAATCGTCAGATGACGGAATATGATCCTAAATTAGAGGCTTACTACTCAGGAGAGCTCGCACTTAATTGGCAATATGCTGAAGTATTGAAACATGATTTGATCTGGTTCTTACCTGGATTAATACTTCTACTCTGTATTATGTTGTGGCTAGTGATACCAGAAAAGTGGTGGATAATTGGCATTGCAAGTTCATCATTTGTGGTTTTGATTTGTACACTGGGTTTAGCTGCATGGGGGCATTTTACTATTGCGGCTATTAGTGCTTTTGTCCCAGTCATTATTATTGTATTAAATGTGGCTTATGCAATGCACTTGTATTTTGATTGGCGTAACGCATGCGCTAATATCTACGGTAATACATCCTCTGATAATGTGCTTAATTACACTCCTAAACAAGTTGCTTTAACCGCACTAATAACGTCGATGAAACGTAATATTAAACCTTTATTTTGGGGAAGCATAACCACTGCTTTTGGTTTTATTCTATTAAGGTTTAGCCCATCACCCCCCATCCAAGACTTTGGTGGAATGGTTGCTTTTGCTGTACTAATTAGCTTTCTTGTTAACTACTCTGTTTTAATTACCTTTGCTCGTTTAGCTCATTATAAAGTGACTTCGGTTGCTAACCTTTCCCGTTTTTGTGAATATTTATATCAATTAGGTTGGGATTATCGTCGACCAATGTTAACCATTGTAGGGGGATTAACCTTACTTGCTACAATAAGCCTAAGTCAGTTACGTTTTGATGATGATGCCGCCAATTATTTTCCTACCGATAATGTTTTTAGTGTGTCCAAGCAAGTAATGGAAACAAAGTTTAATGGTATAAATCAAGTAAGTTTTGTTGTCGATACTAATACCGAATTAGGTATTACTGAATCATCTTATATTAAAAAAATTAACCAGTTTAGTCGTTTCTTAGTAAAACAAGATGAAGTCATTGAAGTACATAGTATCGTTGATTGGCTTAAATGGTATGGAGTAGGGCAGCATCAATTTAAGCAAATATTAACGGACAATACGACAGAAACATTAGGCGTGGAAAGGCTGGTTAATGTAGACAGCAGCGCTAGTTTACTTCGAGTTAATCTTGTACCAATGAAAGCCAGTGAACTTATTGATTTTGAAGATAAAGTCTTAAGTTATCTAACATCAAATAATTTACATACATTGATTTCACCTCCGCTTAGTCAACAACTTGTGTTTGCCCATTTAAGTCGTGAAAATTCATGGACCATGTTGAGTTCATTTATAGCAGCATTATTATTGCTTTTGACCTTGTTAATATTTCTAAAACGCTCGTTTAAATTAGCTTTGTTAGGGTTGTTGGCAAATATGCTTCCTCTTGTGTTGGTCTTTGGGTTTTGGCAATTTATTGGAGGCAGTTTAAGCTTAGGTTGCGCTGTAGTGATGGGCATGATTTTAGGTATTATTATTGATGATAGTTTACATTTATTATTAAAAGTGAGTGAGGGTGAGTCAAGTGAAATAGGTTCTACACTGAATGGATTTCGGGAGGTAATGCCTGCTATTACTTTTACTAGTATTTTATTGGTTTTAGGGTTTTCTTTAGGTCTTAATTCAGATTTCTTTCCTATTATCGAATTAAGTTTTCTCTCTTTGTTAACTATTTTTATTGCTTGGTTGTTTGACTTCATTGTATTACCCGTTTGTTATCGTTTGGCAATGCGAGGTGAGCGTTAATGCATAATCAACCTTCCCGATGTTTTCCTCTACCTAAAATAAGCCAGGCCGCATTAGACAAATTCATACTGCCTGATAATGCTAATGGAAAAAGAATAGAGAAATGGATAGCCTTGCATGCTAAGGAAGTTAAAACATGGAAGGTAACTGAGCAATATGCACTGGCACATCTTATTCCTTTAATATTGTGCGGTGAACAATCGGCTCAGCTTGTATTTAATCAAGAAATCAATCGTTTATTTAGTGAAAACCAAGACGATAATCAAATGATGATTAAAAGTTTACTTGAAGTGGAAGCTGATGAGCATCGGCATGATCAAGCTTTACAAGCAATACTTAATGCTCTTCCTATTATTGAAAGTAAGCGTCATATTCAACGTCAAGCACAACGTTTTTATGCTCAACTTGGGCGTGGAGAGGATCGTTGTCAGCATTTTATTAAAATTGCCACTTTAGACGCTTGTGTAACGCAAGTAATGCATGAGTTTGAACATTGCTTATTAGGCGTCAATCATCCCTTTTCTCACCTTTGTGGACTTATTAAAAAAGACGAAGCTAAGCATGTTTATGTCGCAAGACATCATGCTCAAGCTTTAGGTGCTACCTCTGCAATGTTTAGGAAGGAGCAACACTCGGTAAGTCACTTATTACATCAGTTACTCGATACTCAAGTTGAGCATTTTAACTTCTTGGGTGTAGATTTAAATAAAATATTTACAAATTTGGAGGGAAAATGGCAGTAACTTTTGCCCCGTACGACCTAAATTTACTCGCAATTAGCGCAGTATTACCGCCACAACATGTTACTAATCAACAACTAATTAGTGCATTAGAAACATTGTGTGGAAAATCTGCAGCCAGAAAAGCAAGTATCATTGCTAAACGATTAGGTATTAAAGAACGCCATTTGGTACGTGATTTAGCGAAACCTTTAAGTGAATGTTTAACATCAAGCATTGATATGAGTTTAACTGCATTAAATGATGCATTAACACAATCGAATACTCCTGTTGAATCACTTAGCTATTTACTGAGTCATACTTGTACTCCCCATACTCAAGTGCCTCCTAATGCCGCTTGGGTTGCTGATCAAATAGGCTTAATCAGCCCTTATCTTGAATTACGTCAAGCTTGTACTGGCTTTGCTAATGCATTACAAATAGCTAGTGCGTTTAGTGCAACCGATTCTCGACCTATTGCCATTGTAGGGTGTGAGACTGGGTCAGTATATTTTGATATTAATGAACAGTTTATTACCACCTCTCAAATGGTTAATTATATGCAAATGGGGGATGGATGTGGGGCTGTGATTGTTCAAACTGCTACAGACCCAAGACAACTTATAAGCGATATTTATATTGGACAGATTGGGCATAATAAACAACCAGGCTTTTATCTAGATGGTGGTTCAAATACAGTTGGAACAGGTAACATGGCTCGCTTTCATCATAATACTCAGGCCGTTAAAGATAATGGTGAACAACTATTTGAATTAGGCTTAAAAGCAGTATTATCTCGTGGTTATCAGCTTGATGACTTTCGCTATATTTTACCGCACCAAGCCAATGGTCATATTGATTTGATGATGGCTAAGAAGTTAGATGTACATCCTGATAGGATCGTTAATGATGCACAAGTTCTTGGGAATTTAGGGTCAGCTGCAATATGGGTTAGCCTAGCAAGATTAGTTAATTCAAAAAAATTAAATACAGGTGATAAAGTATTGGTGTTAGGCGCTGAAGCGACTAAGTATCTTTATGGTGGTTTTGTTTATACTCATTAATTTATACGCCCGTTACGATTCAAGGTTAAAAACTCAGCAAGCGGTAAAGTGAACAAATTCTAGGCCAAAGAGGAAGATCTAACGGATTAAATCGACACTTTCTAACATCGAAGGTGTTTACTTCGCAGTTTGTCCTTTGGGCCGTTAGCTTGAAAGCCAACTCTACGTTGCCACCTTCGGTAAGGACTCGCCATTGTCATCATGTTGCGTCTTGGTTTAGAGTTCAAATTAACGAATGAACAATGAACGGCAACAGGTGTAGGCATAATAAATTTTGAATGACTCCTTTTCTTCTTGATATTTAATTAATAGGCTTAACGCTCGCCCAATGAGGTTGCAAATAATTTCCTTTCATTTTTAACAATGCATCATAGCGTTTCTTTTATATAACCAAAAATTATTATAATGATAACTAATCATAATTTTATTTTTTCAGTGGTAAGCGTATCTTATTGTTGATGGAAATGATTAAACACTTCTCATCATGCCAATTTACATTAAATATAGAATCTAAATTATGCGTAGATAAGACATCAATTTTAGGTGTAAATTGATGTCTTTCGAAGATTAACTTCGTTAATACCAAAAGAATTAATCAAAATATGTTAATTCTTTAATAGAGGTTGCATTTGCGAAATTTATAACTAATTAGTAGTTTTTTAGCTAAAAAGTAGATTTGAGATTGATTGTAATGGGTTTAGAAGAATAATAATTTCAGACAATGAACTATTTAAGTTCCAATGGCTTTTTTAAAGGTAAATATGATGACTGACTCACTATTTCAACCAATCCAATTAGGTAAATTTTCATTAAAAAATCGTATTGTGATGCCACCAATGACACGTTCTCGTGCGACTCAACCTGGTAATGAAGCGAATGATATGATGGCTGAGTATTATTCACAAAGAACAGGAGCAGGGCTTATTGTGAGCGAAGGCACACAAATTTCTGCATTAGGTCAAGGCTACGTTTGGACACCTGGTATTTACAGCGTAGAACAAATTGCGGGTTGGAAAAAAGTAACCGATGCGGTACATGCAAAGGGCGGTGTTATGTTTGCTCAGCTTTGGCATGTTGGTCGTGTATCACATCCAGACAATACGGGTGGAGTACAGCCTATCTCTTCTTCTGCTTTGAAAGCAGATAACGTAAAAGTTTTTGTTGATAATGGCCTTGGTGCACCGGGTTTTGTTGATGTAGCCACTCCTCGTCAAATGACTAAAGCGGACATAAATCATGTTATTGAAGAGTATCGTCAAGCAGCACTAAATGCGATAGAAGCCGGTTTTGATGGTATTGAATTACATGCTGCCAATGGTTATTTAATTAATCAATTTATTGATTCTAATGCCAATAATCGCACCGATGAATACGGTGGAAGTATTGAAAATCGTTTACGCTTTCTTGGCGAAGTGGTTGCTGCCATGGTTGAAGCAATCGGTTCAGACCGTGTTGGTGTACGTTTAGCTCCGTTTACTTCATTAAATGGGACAGTTGATGAAACGCCTGTTGAAACTTACAGCGCAGCTGCGGCATTGTTGAATACACATAATGTGGTGTATATCCATATTGCAGAAGTAGACTGGGATGATGCGCCAGAAACACCGCTACTATTCAAAGAAAATGTACGTGCCGCTTATCAAGGAGTCTTAATTTATGCAGGTCGTTATGATGCAGAAAGAGGAGAGCAAGCATTACAAAGTGGTTTAGCAGATATGATTGGTTTTGGGCGTCCTTTTGTAGCTAACCCAGACTTACCTTATCGCATTAAAAATGGCTATCCTCTAGCCTCTCATAACCCTGATACTTTATTTGGTGGAGCGGAACAAGGCTTAACTGATTACCCAGAGTATGAGTAATAGCTTTTTATAACGACGACCTGATAACGACTATGTAACTTCTAGATAGTCGCTATTAGCATTCTTTTCATCTCTACTTAACTTATTTGTAATCTATTTATAGTCCATTCGCTATTCACTTCTTCATTTCCTTTAAGTTGCTGTTAACTTCTTTTTATTGATTATTACTTTCTATAACCCTATTTGGATAATTTTTTAACTTATTGATTTTATATCAATAAAAAGTTGGATTTAATATGTTGCATAAAATACAATGAGAGTGATTATCATTTACTTTAAGGTGTAAGATAGAAATTATATGGATATTAGATTAACGAAAGCTTTTGTACTGTGTTCTGTTGCTGTTTTAACGGCAGCTTGTAATGACACAACGACTGAAGAAGCAGAAATAGTGAGTGGGCAATTAAATGTGCCTGTTTCAGGATTAAGTTATAAAACAGATACGCTTTCTGGTACCACAGATGAATTAGGTTCATTTGAATACCGAGATGGTGAGAGTATTACCTTTAGTTTAGGTGAGTATAGTCTTTCAGCTGTTGAAGCTAGCGATCAAATAACGTTGGCTTCTTTAGTTGGAGAAGAAATGTTTCAAGAAACTCAAACGGTTAAATTATTAAAAGCGATGATCTCGCTTGATGATGACGACGATGTTTATAACGGACTAACATGGGATACGACAGGGTTAAATGAGACGAGTGCTGAGTTTGCTAGTATTTCTGATATTGAATACTCAGATATAACCAATGGATTAGGGGACGCTAAAGTTTATGCTTATTTGAAATGGATGAACGTTGATAACACAATCACGATGTCTGCTGGCAACCACCATACTCTAGGGTTATCGGCTGAAGGAAAGCCTTTTAGTTTTGGTGAAAACTATGCGGGTATTGTTTATGCGGAATCGCCTAGCCGTTATTGTGGCAGCGAGTTACGCAATAAATTAGGTCGTGAATCTGACCAAGATCTTGAGCCTGGTACTGAGCTTGATGAAGAAGGCAGAGATACTTTAACCGATGAAGAAAATGAATGTTATATCGAAGGTAATATTGCACGCCAATACGGCCTTTATAATGCAAATTCTGGTTGGATGACGTTAACTGATGACACTTTAACGTTCAACAGTGTTTCTACTGATCAAGTTGATGGTGCGTTAGTGACTAGCGAAGGGAGATTGTTTGTTTTCGGTCCCAATTATAGCGGTGAGTTAGGTACTGGCAATGAAAGTCCTGTTACAACACCTATTGAAGTGATTTTACCCGATGAAGAATTGGCTGTTTATGCAACGTCAGGGACATCCAGTAGTTATGTTATTACACGTTCAGGGAAAGTCTATTCAGCGGGTGATAACGGCAACCTACAATTAGGTCGCTCAGAGGATTCATCTGACGATCAAAATACGTTTGGTTTAGTACTTATTCCAGAAGACGAAGTGATTGTTGATGTTGCAGTACGTGATCATCATGTTTATGCCTTGACTGAAAATGGTGATATCTACTCTTGGGGAAATAACTCAAGTAACGGTGAGCTTGGTGACGGTAGTGTTAGTGTGGATCGTTCAACCCCATTAAAAATATTAGAAGGTAAAGATATTATTGCTGTTGAAGCGGGAGCTGATTTTGGTTTAGCGGTAGATAATACGGGTACAGTTTATGGTTGGGGCTACAACGGTTATGGTGCACTAGCACAAGGTACACCAACAGTGAGCGGCACTATTTATAAAATATCTGATATTGAAAATATATTAATACCTGAAGTGATTGTTAACTTGTCGACAGGATCTGATGCTATGGGAAGTGATCGAATTATAGGTTTCCAAGGTGGAAGTCGCAATGCGCAGGCGATTAGCTTAAATGGTGATGTTTACTCTTGGGGTGATATGGGAACAGGTTACTTTGGTAATGGTTATGAGGTTGATGAATCAGGTATCGAACGTCAAATCTCTATTCAACCAGTCAAAGTCGCTGATTTAGATGAACCTTTTATTGTTTCAATAAGTGCAAATACCTCTAGCCATTTTGCCGTGAGTGAAGATAATGTTGTTTATGCTTGGGGCTCTGGTAGTGACGGTAGATTGGGTGTATCACAAGATATTTGCGCCGAAGATTCTCTTAGCTTATACGGCGAAGAAGCCTCATCATCAGTTTGCTATACACCGATTGAAGTGTCAGTAACACCTTAACTATTAACTATGAAGTATAAAACATAAAAGTACCAAAGGTGGAAAGCGAAAGTCTGCTGTCTTTGGGGCTATATTTTAAACAGTTAAGCCCTATCAGTAATTATTTATTGATAGGGCTTTCTGCTAATAGACTTTTAATACCGATTACATTAAATATGTTATCTAAATTTTGCGCTGGAAAAACAGTTCAATTCAAGGCGTAAATTGATGTAAATGGCTGTTCCCTTTACGAAATTTATAACGAGGAAGTGGGCTGTTTTAACAAGTAAAATAGATAAGCTATTTATTGTGATTGGTATAATTAATAGTTCTTTTTTATGGTTGTTTTTTCGTTATCCATTATTTGTCATTGATTATTTAAAATTGCAGCTGTACCTCGAATTCTCTACACTTTCCTACGCTAAGACTAAATCCCCAATCGCTCTTAATAAATAAGCTTAAATAGGAAGTAAAATGTACAACATGGACTTATTTTCCGATCTTGAAGACACACCTATTAATATCATCAATTACGATGGTGTTGTTGAGTATCATGGATTGTTAATTCCTTTTGAAGAAGCCAATGATTATTTTGATGCGCTGCTTAACAACATCCAATGGAAGCATGACCAAGCGAATATACTGGGTGAAGTGATTGTGACTAAGAGAAAAGTGGCTTGGTATGCTAATGAATCTTTTAATTATACTTATTCCAACATGACGAAAGTGGCCTTACCTTGGACACCTGAGTTGTTAGCGTTAAAAAAGAGGGTAGAAGAAGCAACCGGACATCAGTTTAATTCCTGCTTATTAAACCTCTATAGTAATGGCGAAGAGGGGATGGCTTGGCATCACGACAGTGAAACGGATTTACAAAAGAATGGGGCGATTGCTTCATTAAGTTTTGGTGCAGAGCGTAAGTTTTCTTTTAAACATAAAGTTAATCAAGAGACTAAGTCGATTTCCTTACAACATGGCAGTTTATTAGTGATGAAAGGCGCCACCCAAACCCATTGGTTGCACCGATTACCACCGACTAAGAAAGTCACTACAGCGCGTATTAATTTAACGTTTCGTACTATCGATCAAAACTATTAAGCCATTAGCAGGTAAGCAACAGGTAAATAACAGATAAGTATTTATCCAAGCTTTATTATCGAACTAGACCACTACAATCAGTTAAATTAAAAACACCAAACGTATTAGGTTCGGTGTTCTTAATTACTTTTAATGAAAGCTTAATCAGGCTTTATTTAACCTTTACTTCAGCTTCACTTAAGCTTTTAAATAAATATTAAAGCTCTTTGTATTTATCAAATACGATATGCGAATAAGCATTCACTGGTTTTTTAGTGATAACAGGTGCCGATTCACTGTTAAGTAAAATACCCACAGTGCGATCAAAGGCCACTGGATCTAAGTAACCCATTTCTGGACCTGAACCCAATAGTTTTGCCACTTCAGTCATCATACGTGTTTGGTGATGTTCTGTTTGTGCACCCGTGTCATCATATTCTAATACGATCATTGCGGCTTCTTTAGGATGTTCTGCTGCCCATTTCCAACCTTTCAATGAAGCTTTTAAGAATTTAGCGTAGTTTTCTACTTTTTTAGCGTCTTTTAAATCTTCTTCTAAAACGTATAAACCATCTTCTAAGGTTGCTACGCCTTCTTCTTCGTATTTAAACAGTACTAGCTCTTCTGGTGTTAAACCACCGTCCATGATTTGACCGTATTCGTTATAAGTCATGGTTGAAACACAATCAGCTTGTCCTTGGAAGATTGGGTCAACATTAAAGCCTTGTTTAAGTACCGTTACGCCATCGTCACCACCGGTTGTCGGGTAACCAAGTTGAGACATCCAGCTTAAAAATGGGTATTCATTACCAAAGAACCAAACGCCTAATGTTTTGCCTTTAAAGTCAGCGGCCGTTTTAATACCACTTGATTTTAAACAAGTTAACATCATGCCCGATTTTGCATAAACTTGAGCAATATTGACCATTGGAAGACCTTTCTCTCTAGTGGCTAAAGCAGAAGGCAGCCAGTCGACAATAACGTCGGCACCGCCACCTGCTAATACTTGAGCGGGTGCGATATCTGGACCACCGGGTTTAATCGTTAAGTCTAAGCCTTCATCTTTGTAGAAGCCTTTTTCTAGTGCCGTGTAATAACCTGCAAATTGTGCCTGAGTAACCCACTTAAGTTGTAATGTGAGTTTATCTGCAGCGCTAGCGCTAAAGCTTGATGCCAATAAAGCAGCACCTGTTGCGAGTGTGATTAGCGTTCTTTTCATAGTGTATTCCCTTTTCTATTAATAGAATGACGTTAACGACTGTTATTACCTTCTCGGTACGAGGGGTGCCAAAACAGTAATGATTTTTCTAATAAGGCAAGTGCCCCATAACTTAATGAACCCGCAATAGCGGCCACTACAATAGTGGCCCATACTAAGTCCATATTCATTCGACCAACTTCTGTCGAAATTCTGAATCCCATACCCACAATTGGCGTGCCAAAAAACTCGGCTACAATTGCGCCTATTAACGCCAAAGCAGAATTAAGCTTTAAGGCATTAAAAATAAACGGTAGGGCGTGTGGTAATTGATTTTTAAAGAATATTTGTGATTTTTTAGCTGCATAGGTATGCATTAAATCTTTATGTAATGCATCGGTTGACTGTAAGCCTGTAAGTGTATTGATAAACATAGGAAAGAAGGTCATCACCACGATCACAGCGGCTTTAGATTGCCAATCAAAACCAAACCACATCACCATGATCGGTGCTATCCCAACAATTGGAATGGCCGACATGAAGTTACCTAAGGGCATCAAAGCGTCTCGTAGCACTTGGCTTCTAACTGCCCATTGCGCAACAATAAATCCTGATGAACATCCGATGATATAACCTGCTAATACCGCCTTTAAGTAAGTTTGTTTAAAGTCAGCCCATAACATAGGAATATTATTAATTAAGGCATTAAAAATATTGCTTGGAGCAGGCATTAAAATAGGTGAAACAGCATAACCTTTGATAACGCTTTCCCAAGTTAGTAGCAACATAAAAGCAAATAGACTAGGAATAAGAGCCTTAACAACTTTATATTTACCTTCTAAATTAGTTAGTTGCCCTAGTAACATTGCCATACTGTAAGCGGCTGCAATTAATACTAAAATCAGCATCGGTGAGATTTTGTAGAAACCAATCTCATTGCTGGCGATGATGATCACCTGTAATGATATTAAGGCAATATAAACGGTGTTCTTTATGCTTTGAGACATAAATGAATTCGGTTTAGTTGAATTAAGCATGAGCAAGTTAAGCATGAGTAAGTTCTCCTCGACGACGTAATAATACTTTTTCAGCAAGTCCCACTAACCAAACTAATATCGACCCTAATGTCGCAGCGACAATTAATGCAGCCCATATTTGTTCCGTTTGTCCGTAATAAGAACCACTCAATAAGCGCGCCCCTAAACCACCTTGTGCACCTGTTGGAAGCTCTGCCACAATCGCACCTACTAATGCCGCTGCAATCGCTACTTTTAAGCTAGCAAATAAATAAGGTTGTGCAGAATACCAACGTAGTTTCCAAAAAATATCTTTGGCACTAGCACTGTAGGTGTGCATTAACTCTTCGTGTAATTTATCTGATGAACGTAATCCTTTCACCATCGCGATAGTGACGGGAAAGAAAGACAGATACATGGATATGATGGCTTTAGGAATCACACCAGTAATATTAATCGCCCCGAGCACCACCACAACCATTGGTGCAATCGCTAGGATTGGGATAGTTTGTGAAGCTATTACCCAAGGCATTAAACTCGACTCTAAGGTTTTATTATTGACGATACCGACCGCAATTAAGATGCCGAGTAGCGAACCAAATACAAAGCCTAATAAGGTGGAGTTAAGGGTTATTTGTGCATGAAAAATAAGTGAGCGTTTAGAAGTAACCGGTTTATCAATTATCGATTTTATCAACTCTTGGCCCACTTGATGCGGCGCAGGTAGCATTGGCCTTTTAACTTCATAGGCTTGAGATATGACTTGTTGATAAGTCCACTCTTGGTTTTTTCGTTCCAAGTTATTGATCAGTTGATTGCCATTCATAATTAACGCAGCGAGGTACCATATCGCGATCACTATGATGAACAAACTGACAAAAGAGAATATTTTTTGCTTCATTTTTGTCTACTCCTTTAGACTGGAAACTAGTCGATAGCATGCTCATGTGCTAGTGCAGAGCGAATCTCACTGGCTAATGCATGAAACTCAGGTCGATCTCTTAATGCTAATGTTTTAAGCCTTGGTAACGGGCTTTCAATGACTTTTAAGATACGTCCTGGGCGCGGCGACATCACTACGATATGCGTTGACAATAATACTGCTTCATCAATTGAGTGGGTCACAAACACGACGGTTTTTTGTGTTTCACTCCAAATCCGTAGTAGCTCAATATTCATGTGATCACGGGTTATTTCGTCTAGTGCACCAAAAGGTTCATCCATTAGTAATAAGTCTGGATTAAGGCACAATGCGCGTGCAATCGAGGCTCGTTGTTGCATACCGCCTGAAAGCTGCCAAGGGAACTTATTATGAAAGTCTTGTAACCCAACCATTTGTAGATATTTATCAATCTGTTTATTCTTATGAGCATCAGATTGCTTTGAAATTTCCATAGGAAGTGCGCAATTTTGCTTTATATTTCGCCAAGGGAGTAATGCAGGCGCTTGAAAAACATAACCGTATAAACGATTTAAACGCGCGTCTTCTGCATCGGTACCATTTACTTTAAGGTTGCCTGATGTTGGACGCTCTAAGTCCGCAATAACACGTAATAAAGTGGTTTTCCCGCAACCGGAAGGACCAATAAAAGAAACAAAGTCACCACTCTTAATGCTTAAATTAATATTAGATAACGCGTGTACATCGCCGTCTTTACTTGGGAAAATCAACGATAAATCCTGTACAGATATCATTTCACGCTTTGGCTTAACAGTTAGGCTCGGCTCTGTCAGTGTGGTTTGTTCTTCAACTGCTAACATATTACCTCTCTTATCTTATTAACTTTTTATCTTACTCACTGTTGATATTGTGAATTATTGAGCTTGCTAATCGGCAGATTAACGTTCAACTTTATAAGGTGCATGTGTTTGGTTATATTTACTGACGGCGTCAAAAATAGTGGGAAAAGCAGGGCGTTTAATATAGCGTCCAGCACCTTCTTCAACGTTTAATTTTCCGTCTTTAAATACCACTTTCCCTTGGCTAATAGTGATGTAAGGAGAGCCGACGACTGTACGACCTTCAAAAATATTGAAGTCGATTTTTTGATGGTGTGTTTTAGCTGAAAGGGTATGTTCTTTTTGTGCATCCCAAATGACGATGTCTGCATCTGAGCCAACCGCTATGCAACCTTTTTGAGGATACAGGTTAAATATTTTCGCGGTATTCGTAGAGGTTACGCCTACAAACTCATTCTCAGTTAAACGTCCTTTATTCACGCCGGAATCCCATAACACCATTAATCTGTCTTCAACTCCTGCTGTGCCGTTAGGTATTTGTGTGAAATTATCCTTGCCCATAGCTTTTTGGTCTTCGCAGAAACAACAGTGATCTGTAGCGGTCGTTTGAATTGTGCCGCCTTGTAGGGCTTTCCATAATGCTTCTTGATGACCTTTAGGACGGAAGGGAGGACTCATGACATGTGCCGCTGCTGTTGCCCAGTCAGGGTTACTATAAACGCTATCATCTAACTCTAAATGCCCTGCTAAACATTCTCCGTAAACACGTTGCCCTTCAGATTTAGCGCGTGCAATTTCATCAATCGCTTCTTTACAAGAAACATGCACTAAATACAGTGGAATACCAATAGATTGAGCAATACGAATCGCACGATTAGAGGCTTCACCTTCAACTTCAGGGGGTCTTGATTGTGGGTGAGCTTCTGGGCCTGTGATACCAGCAGCTAACATTTTTTTTTGAAGGTGATGCACTAATTCGCCGTTTTCTGCGTGTACTGTTGGCATTGCGCCTAATTCTAAACAACGGTTAAAACTATTTACCAAGGTTTCATCTTCAGCCATGATTGCATTTTTGTAAGCCATGAAGTGTTTAAAGCTATTAACACCTTCTTCTTCTACTAAGGTTTTCATATCATCTGAAACTGAATCATCCCACCATGTCACCGCTACGTGAAACGAATAATCAGCTACCGAGCGAGATGCCCAACCTTTCCATGTTTCAAAAGCTTCCATTAATGGTTGTTGTGGACTTGGGATAACAAAATCGATGATCATAGTGGTACCGCCAGCTAAACCTGCCGCTGTACCTGAATAAAAGTCTTCACTGGCAACGGTTCCCATAAAAGGAAGTTGCATATGCGTATGAGGGTCGATGCCACCTGGCATGACTAGTTTACCCGTCGCATCAATTATCTCAGTATTGTTAGGAACCTCGAGGTCATGACCTATCGCTTTAATGATTCCATTCTCACAATAAACATCAGCAAAGATACTGTTATCTGCATTAACTAATTTGCCGCCTTTTATTAATAAATTCATCATCACTCAATCCTCCGTGGTAGTGCCGATATTGCACTTTTTAAAATAGTTAAGATGCTAAAAGTGGGTTGTTGCATCTCGATGAAATATTTTTTATTGTCATCTGTTACAAAAAATCTTTTATAACCATTATTTTTGTAACGATAAATATGTCTCTTTATGCGGTTGCAATTAACAAGCCAATAACAAACTAGTTGACCAATTGGACTACTTTTTGTTGTGGGGCAGCATGTTTACTAGTGTGTTAATTCATTGGGTGGTTGTTATTGTTGATGGTGTTGTCGATATTGAAAGAGCACCTTGCTCATTATTAGCGCATTTACTCCCTCATTTGGTGCGTTAAATTTGTACTCCTTTCGGTTAATATAAAACCTAATTGATTTTATGGTACTCAAAGCCTTTGAAATACGGCATTTAAGTAAAATTAAATATTCCTGTCCTGTTGGTCAGTATTTTGCATTATGTTTAATTGATTATGTTTTTTGGAATGTAGATTAATTCAACTTTATTGGAGTCAATCATGGAAGCTTTAAAAATTAATAGTGATCGTCTATGGGATAGTTTGATGGAAATGGCCAAAATAGGCGGTACAGTCAAAGGTGGTTGTTGTCGTTTAGCCTTAACTGATTTAGATAAACAAGGAAGGGAACTCTATATAAAGTGGGCTGAAGAAGCAGGCTGTACTGTTAAGGTTGATGCCATTGGCAATATAATGTGTACGCGTCCTGGTGAAGATATGAGTTTGCCGCCAGTGGGCACAGGCAGTCACCTCGATACACAACCGACCGGTGGCAAGTTCGATGGGGTTTATGGTGTGTTATCGGGTTTAGAAGTGGTGCGTTCAATGAACGATCAAGGCATTAAAACTAAGCATCCCATCGAAATATCTGTTTGGACGAATGAAGAGGGCTCTCGATTCGCACCAGCAATGATGGGGTCTGGTGTGGTATCAGGTCGTTTTACCCTTGAAGAAATTTTAGATAAAACCGATGTAGATGGCTTACGTTTAGGTGATGAATTGGAACGTATAGGCTTTGCTGGTGAAACACCAGTCACAGGGCGTGACTTCCATGCCTTTTTTGAAGCGCATATCGAGCAAGGGCCGTACCTAGAAGCTGAAGAAAAACAAGTCGGTATAGTGACAGGTGGGCAAGGGCAACGTTGGTACAATGCAACCTTTATAGGCCGTGAATCACACGCAGGTACTACACCGATGCATCTACGTAACGATGCATTAATTGCCAGCTCTCAGTTGGTATTGAAGGTAGAGGAAATTGCTAAAGCACATCCTCCAGGCTGCGGCACTGTTGGCTTCATGCAAGTTACCCCTAATTCCCGTAATACTATTCCTGGTTCAATTTCTATGAGTATTGACTTACGCCATCCTATAGATGGTGAGTTAACCTTGATGGATAAAGCATTAACAGAAGCAATTGCTGAAATAGAAGCGACAGGTGTTTCTGTTGAATTAGACCCATTTTGGTATTACGAGCCTATTCACTTTAACACTGAGTGTGTTAGTGCAGTGCGCAAAGCCGCTGTTGATTTGGGTTATAGTCACATGGATATTATTGCTGGCGCTGGGCACGATGCTTGTTATGTTTCAGATTTCGCACCAACAAGTATGATTTTCACGCCATGTTTAAATGGAATTAGCCATAATGAAATTGAAAGTACGACACAAGAAGAGTGTGAGGGGGGCTGTTCAGTTTTACTTAATGCGATGCTGACAATGGCAGAGGTGGTGTAGGCGATATAATTTATTTTATATCGTTAATATTTTTTAATTTATTAAATAACAGTAAGTTAGCTAAATTAATTAACTTACTGTTATTTTATTTAAATCGCTTTAAAGCAACTTCACACCACAGCCTTTTAATACGACCTGCGTAATCAATTCTGCTCCTGTTTCAAAATCACTTTCTTCTAATTCAGTTTTGCCCATCAAAATACTGCTTTGTAGACCATAGTCAGCATACGCTTGGGTTGATGACCAGATCATAAATAATAGATGTTCAGGACTGATTGGGTTCATCCATTGTTTTGCTATCCATTCTCGAAATACCTGACAGGTTTTCATGAATTGATCTTTTAAGTCTGTTTGTAGCTTTTCACGTAAGAAAGGTGCGCCGTGTAGAAGCTCTGAAGCAAAGATACGAGATGCATTTGAATGATCTTTAGACTGTTTTACTTTAAGTATAATGTAGTGTCTAAGCGCTTCCCTTGGGTGTTGATCTGCACTCATCCCTTCCATGTCCACTAACCAAATTTTTAAAATTTGAATTAAGACTTCTTTATATAGCACTTCTTTTGTTTTGAAATAATAGAGAATATTAGACTTTGGCAACTGTGCTTGTTCTGCAATAGATGAAATAGTGGTGCCATTATATCCATATTCAGCAAAGCGTTGCTCTGCGACAGACAGAATAAGCTGCAGGTTATCTTTACGAATATCTGCTGATTTACGACGTGTGGTACTGACTTTTTTATTTTCTTTCATTTAGTTTTCTCTGCACTGTTATGTCGCAATCGGATACTTCATGGTGCGACATCATCTCATATTTTCATTTGTAAATAATAGTGATAATTATTCTCTTTTTGAGTGGTTAAATCCAAGAAAAATTCTATTCACATTTATTTCATATAAAACAAAAGCTTAACTGTTAGTTTGTTTTTTGATCTAACTTGTTGACCCTGTGGTCAGTTAGTTGGCTTGCTGATTGCATTGTCTTAATTGTAACTCAAACTTAAATTAACACTTAGACACTGGCTGATCATTAATTACCAACAGGAGAGATCATCGTGATGAATATGGACAATTCAGTAAATTATTCGCAGCAACAACTGGCATTAAATCAGATGTTTAAAGATATTAACCCCGCCCTCAGTGCCCGCCAAGCCGGCATTGAAAGTTCTCGTTGTTATTATTGCTACGATGCTCCTTGCATTAAAGCTTGCCCATCTAAAATTAATATCCCTAGTTTTATCGCTAGTATACACGCAGATGACCTGACGGGTGCTGCAAAAACCATTTACAAAGAAAATATAATGGGCGGCAGTTGTGCGCGAGTTTGTCCTACTGAAATTCTTTGTGAACAGGCTTGTGTTAGAAATAAAGAAGAAGAGAAAGCCCCTGTAAGAATTGGTTTGTTGCAACGTCACGCAACTGATAATGCTGAATTTGAAGGTCATCCTTTTGAACGTGCAGCATCGACAGGCAAAAAAATAGCAGTAGTGGGTGCAGGGCCAGCAGGCTTAAGTTGTGCTCATCGTTTGTCATTATTAGGTAATGATGTTGAAGTCTTTGAAGCAGAAGATAAGGCGGGTGGTTTAAATGAATACGGTATTGCTAAATATAAACTGACTGAAAATTTTGCACAAAAAGAAGTCGATTTCATTTTAAGTATTGGCGGTATTACCGTGCACTATGAAACTGCATTGGGTAAAGATATTACCCTAGATAAATTAAAAGAAGATTTCGATGCTGTCTTTTTAAGTATTGGTTTACAAGACACATCATCATTGTATTTAGATAACGAAGATAATGAAATGGTGATTAACTCAGTTGATTATATTAAAGAGCTACGCCAAGCAACAGATCTTGAACAGTTAACTGTCCCTAAAGATAGTGCAGTGGTGATTGGTGCGGGTAATACAGCGATCGATATCGCTTGTCAGTTAAAACGTTTAGGCACAGAAGAAGTGACGTTGGTTTACCGTCGTGGTGAAGAGCAAATGAGTGCGACTAAGCATGAACAACAAATTGCTAAAAATCATCAAGTAAGAATTAAAACATGGAGTCAACCAGAAAGCATTGATGTCGATGATTATGGCAAAGTCACAGGAATGAGTTTTCGTAAAACCTATTTAGAAGATGGCAAGCTTAAAGGCGGTGATGTGCAGTTTGATATCGCTTGTAGTGCGATTTTTAAAGCAGTAGGTCAAAAAATGGCTTACCCAGATGCAGAACAATTAATTCCGACTATAAGTAACGGAAAAATTGCTACTTTTCATAATCAATTAACCAGTATCGATGGTGTTTTTGCTGGTGGAGATTGTACTGGGGTTGGACAAGACCTTACCGTTGAAGCTGTACAGCAAGGAAAATTAGCGGCAATCGCGATTAATGAGCAACTTAATGTCTCAACTACTACACCATTACAAACAGCACTTAGCGCATAAAAGGGAGAAATAACATGGCTGACTTATCAATTGACTTCGTAGGTATTAAATCTCCTAATCCATTTTGGCTAGCATCCGCGCCGCCAACAGATAAAGCGTATAACGTTGAACGTGCTTATGAAGCAGGTTGGGGTGGTGTGGTTTGGAAAACATTAGGTGAAGATCCGGCTGCGGTGAATGTTTCTTCTCGTTATTCTGCGCTTTATGATCATAACGGTGATGTCTCTGGTTTTAATAACATTGAATTAATTACCGACCGTAGTTTAGAGATTAATTTACGTGAAATTACAGAGGTTAAAAAGCGCTGGCCAGATCGCGCATTAGTGGTTTCTTTGATGATGCCTTGTGAAGAGCAAGTATGGAAACGTATTCTTAAACTGGTTGAAGCTACGGGAGCTGACGGTGTTGAACTTAACTTTGGTTGTCCGCATGGTATGCCTGAACGTGGTATGGGTGCGGCAGTCGGACAAGTACCTGAGTATGTTGAAATGGTCACTCGATGGTGTAAACAGCACAGTAAAATGCCAGTGATTGTGAAATTAACGCCGAATATTACCGATGTACGTCTTCCTGCTCGTGCTGCTAAAAGTGGTGGGGCTGATGCGGTTTCTCTGATCAATACAATCAATTCAATTACTGGTATCGACCTTGATGCAATGTCTGCTCGTCCGATGGTGGATGGTAAAAGTACCCATGGTGGTTATTGTGGTCCTGCAGTGAAACCTATTGCGCTGAGTATGACAAGTGAGATTGCTCGTGACCCTGAAACTGCTGGTCTGCCAATTTCTGGTATCGGTGGTATTGGTAACTGGAAAGATGCGGCTGAGTTTATTGCATTGGGGGCGGGCTCTGTTCAAGTATGTACCGCAGCCATGATTTACGGATTTAACATTGTTCAAGAAATGAAAGAAGGTCTATCAAATTGGATGGACAGTAAAGGCTATGAAAACATCAATGACTTTAAAGGTTTAGCGGTTCCAAATACAACTGATTGGAAAAAGTTAAACATGAATTACAAAGTCGTTGCAACTATTGATGAAGATAAATGTATTGGTTGTGGCCGTTGTTACCAAGCTTGTGAAGATACTTCACATCAAGCTATTACGGTGACGTCTAATGATGATGGCACCAACACCTTTGGCATTATTGATGATAACTGTGTGGGTTGTAATTTATGTGAGATCACTTGTCCTGTTGATGATTGCATCACTATGGATGAACGCTCTACGGGCCAACCATATATGAATTGGATGGAAGATGTGCGTAACCCTCATAGGGAAGAAGCATAAGCAATAAGCTTAACTGAGGCAATTACCTTGATGGTTATTGATGATGATATTAAAGAAAATCAACATCACAATGAATGGCCACAAGGTAAATAAATATGACGTTAGTCAATTGATTTTGAGGTGAACAATGAACAATGAACAGTTAAATAGTGGCATTACTCAATCCCAACTCGATGCGCATTGGATGCCTTATACAGGCAACCGTGAATTCAAAAAAGACCCGCGTATTATTACCTCTGCGCAAGGTAAATATTATACCGATTCAAAAGGTCGACAAATATTCGATGGTTTATCTGGACTGTGGTGCTGTGGTTTAGGGCATGGTCGACCAGAGATAGCTGAAGCAGTGAGTGAACAACTAAAAACATTAGATTATTCACCAGGTTTTCAATTTGGCCACGTAAAATCATTCCAACTTGCAGAGCAAATTGCTGATTTTATGCCTAAGGGACTTAATCGCGTTTTCTATACCGGGTCGGGTTCTGAAGCGGCTGAAACGGCATTAAAAATGGCTCGTGGTTATTGGCGTAAAAAAGGCATGGCCAGTAAAACTAAATTAATTGGACGTGGTTTAGGTTATCACGGCAGTAATTTCGGTGGTATTTCAGTAGGTGGCATTGGTGGTAATCGTGCTTTGTTTGGTCCTGCCGTTGAAGCAGATCATCTACGCCATACACTCTTACCTGAAAATTTATTCTGTAAAGGTCAACCTAAAGCTGGAGCAGAGTTAGCCAATGAATTAATAGATCTGATTGCACTACATGACGCCTCTAATATTGCCGCAGTAATTGTTGAGCCGTTATCTGGATCGGGCGGTGTTATGCCACCTCCTATCGGTTATTTAAATCGTTTACGTGAAATATGTGATGACAATAATATCTTACTTATTTTCGATGAAGTGATTTGTAGCTTTGGCCGCATGGGCGAAAACACGGGCGCTGAAGCTTTTGGTGTTGTGCCAGATATTATTAACATCGCTAAACAAGTGACGAACGGCACTATTCCAATGGGCGCTGTAATTGCGAAACAAGAAATATACGATACTTATATGGACCAAGGTGGCCCAGAATATATGGTTGAGTTTCCTCATGGCTATACTTATTCAGCTCATCCCGTGGCTTGTGCCGCTGGCATTGCAGCCTTGGATATATTGAAACAAGACAAACTAGTTGAACGTGTTAAAGCACTCAGCCCTTACTTTGAAAGTGCAGTACATAGTTTAAAAGGCTGTAAGTATGTTACTGACATTAGAAACTATGGTTTCTCTGCTGGTTTTAGCATTGAACCTTTTCCTGGTGAACCTGCATTACGTCCTTATCAAATTGCTATGAAAATGTGGGAAAAAGGATTTTATGTCCGTTATGGCGGTGCAACGATTCAATTAGGTTTGCCTTTTACCAGTGAAAAAGAAGAGATCGATTCTCTGATCAATGCACTTGGTGAAACTTTTAATGAAATAGCGTAGAAAATTAAACGAGTTGGCATTAATAGCCACATGGAGATTTTTATGACACAAGTAGTAGGCCACCTTATTGATGGCGAAATAGTAAATGACAATGATCAAACACAAGATGTTTTCGACCCTGCGCTAGGTGCAGTGGCAACGCAAGTTGCATTAGCTTCTAAAGAGACAGTTGAACTTGCGATTGCATCGGCACAGAAAGCCTTTCCCGAATGGCGTAATACACCGCCTTTAAAACGTGCTCGAGTGATGTTTAAATTTAAAGAGTTGTTGGAAACTAATAGAGATAAAATTTGCCACTTATTAGGCAAAGAGCATGGCAAAATTTTACATGATGCTGCAGGTGAGTTACAGCGAGGCATCGAGAATGTTGAATATGCTTGTGGAGCACCGGAGTTATTAAAAGGTGAACACAGTAAGAACGCAGGGCCAAATATTGATTCATGGAGCGAATTACAACCTTTAGGCGTGGTTGCTGGTATTACGCCTTTTAACTTTCCTGCCATGGTGCCGATGTGGATGTTCCCGTTAGCGATTGTATGTGGTAATTGCTTTATCTTAAAACCTTCAGAAAGAAACCCGAGTGCCACTTTATATATTGCACAGTTATTACATGAAGCGGGGTTACCAAAAGGCGTTTTAAATGTGGTTAATGGTGATAAAGAAACCGTTGATACATTATTAGCAGATACTCGTATTAAAGCGGTTAGCTTTGTAGGGTCAACACCTATTGCTGAACAAATTTATACTAAAGCAACGGCTAACGGTAAACGTTGCCAAGCTCTAGGTGGTGCTAAAAACCACGCCATTATTATGCCTGATGCAGATATGGATAACGCCGCTAACCAGCTATTAGGCGCCGCATTCGGCTCATCTGGCGAACGTTGTATGGCATTGTCGGTTGTTGTTGCTGTAGGTGATAAAGCGGCAGATGACTTGATTGCAAAAATGACCGTTTCGATGAAAGAGTTAAAAGTAGGGGCATTTGATAATACTGATAATGACTTTGGTCCTTTGATTACTAAACAGCACCAAGAAAAAGTAATAGGTTACATTGATAGTGCGGAACAACAAGGTGCTGATATTGTTGTTGATGGGCGTTCGTTGAAAGTAGAAGGTTATGAAAGTGGCTATTTTGTTGGCGCCACTTTAATTGATAAAGTTGAAGCTGAAATGGATAGTTATAAAGCTGAGATATTTGGTCCGGTTTTACAAGTCATGCGTGTAAAAACGATGGAACACGCAATGCAGTTAATCAATGACCATGAATACGGTAACGGCACTTGTATTTTCACCCGTGACGGTGAGGCTGCTCGTTATTTCTCTGACAATATTGAAGTGGGTATGGTGGGGATTAATGTGCCATTACCTGTACCGGTTGCTTACCACAGTTTTGGTGGTTGGAAACGTTCGTTATTTGGTGATTTACATGCCTATGGCCCTGATGGAGTTAAGTTTTACACTAAACGTAAAACCATCACACAACGCTGGCCATCAAGTGGTGTTAGAGAAGGTGCAAATTTCGCTTTTCCTAGCTAAGGTTTAATGGCGAAATTTCTATTCATTGAGTGTTCGAATGTCTAGCCCTTGTTTGTTGAATACAAATAAGGATTTTTTATTGTCTAAAATTAACCGTTAGGGAAACTTAATGGTAGGCACTGTAATGATATTAATTCATGTTATAGCAGTAAAATAAATAGCTTATCTATTTTACTGGTTAAAACAGCCCACTTCCTCGTTGTAAATTTCGTAAAGGGAACGGCCATTAAAGCATTAACCTCTTTTGGTTAATTCTCCGATAGACGATTAACGAAGTTAATCTTTGAAAGACTCAATTTACGCCTTGAATTGAATTGTTTTTTCAGCGCAAAATGTAGATAACATATTTAATGTAATCGGTATTAAATACTTTTTTTAGTTTTTAGCAAAACGTAAATACGCCATGGTAAATAGAGTACCTTATTCATTTTTCAGGACCAATTAAGTTAGCGAATAGTTGAGTTAAGCAACTATTTCCCTTAACTCAAGGTCGACACTATCACATCGATAAACCTTCTCACATTATTCCCAACAAACCATTTATAATTCTATTTATTCAATCTCCTATTAAAAATAATAAAACTCATTGAATATCAAGCAAATGTAAATTACTGTGCCCGCTGATTTAAATCAGTAGGCTGCAAATGAGTTATTCTACAGCCATATTAGACAACAATAAAAAGAAGCAGAGGAAATGACTAATGGAAAAAATAAATCGTTCTTTATTAATTAAAATTCATGCATTGCTAGCCGCCTTTATCTTACCAGTGGCAATTATGTTTTTTGTGACTGGCGCGCTTTATACTTGGGGTATAAAAGGTGGCTATGAGACAGTTACTCAGGAATTACATCTTAAAAGGCCAATCCAAGGAGAGCTGACAGAGCTCATGGTATTAGCAAAAAACGAATTGAAAAGACAAAATGTGGCTATGCCATCGGGTAAAGCTAAAATCAAAAAAATGGGTTCAGCCTTTCAGCTCGAATGGAGCGGTTCAGATATTAATGTTATTTTAGCGCCTACATTTCAACCATTAATTGCCACACTAACAATAGAAGAGACTAGTTGGTATCGACAATTTGTACAATTACATAAAGCAAAAGGCGGAACTCCCTTTAAAGTGTACGCTACTGCCTTCGCTATTGGGTTACTATTAATACTTATTTCAGGTTTTATTCTTGCTTTGCAATTGCCAAAGCTACGTCAGTTAACCATCGTTTCTACTTCTTTGAGTGTTGTATTGTTTATTGCGATGGTTATAAGCAGTTAAGACTAATATCAGCACGTTTAACTCGTTAGGGTATCCGACCATTTATACGTTGCTTCATTTTGCTGTGCTTCGTCAATGGCCGGTCACTATGATTGTCCCCTTTGTTAATATAACTAACAACCATCATATAAGAGTATATTTGCAGATAATGCCAGTAAACTGATCGCTATTTTACCTTTGAATGAAATTGATCCAGTTTAAATTAAAGTTAGCGTTTATTTAACTTTGTTAGCATCAGCGTTGCCCCCTCTATAGATTGATTTTATAACTTGCTTAAATCCTCTATTTCAATACGCTAGCTGTTTTCAATATATGCGGTAAACTGTGCGGCCTAATTATTTAAAATGGATTTTATATGGGTTATTTATTATCAGTGACATTGCTTTGGGCTTTCTCATTTAGCTTGATTGGCGTTTATTTAGCGGGCCAAGTAGATGCTTGGTTTAGTGTGTTTATACGAATTGCACTGGCAACTTTATTGTTCTTACCTTTCCTTAAAATTAAAAAAATACCATGCTCAATGGCAGTAAAAATCATGCTTATCGGCGCTGTTCAATTGGGGATGATGTATATTTTTTATTATCATTCTTTTTTGTATTTGTCTGTTCCTGAAGTCTTGCTGTTTACTGTCATGACGCCAATTTATGTGACTTTGTTAAATGATGCGATGAGTAAACGTTTTAATCCTCAATGTTTGCTTGTGGCTGTTATTGCGGTATTTGGTGCTGTTGCGATACGCTATGAAAACATTAACTCGGATTTTTGGTTTGGTTTGTTATTAGTACAAGGAGCGAATATTTGCTTTGCAATAGGGCAGGTGACTTATAGTCGTTTAATGATTAACAGCACTATTGACCATAAAACGGTATTTGGTTGGTTCTTTGTCGGTGCTCTCTGCGTGGCAACGCTTTGTTATCTTTTATTTGGTAACGCAGATAAGTTACCAACAACCAGTACACAGTGGGGAGTGCTTATATACTTAGGAACGATTGCCTCGGGCTTAGGCTATTTTGGGTGGAATAAAGGGGCAACTTTAGTGAATATTGGGACACTCGCTGTGATGAATAATTTACTGATCCCTGCCGGTATAGTGGTCAATGTAATTATTTGGAATAAAGAGGCAGATTTGTTAAGGCTTAGTGTTGGTGCTTGCATCATGTTAGTTGCATTATTGCTTAATCATTACCTTAATGAAAAGAAAATAAAATAGTCTTTAAGGGGAAGTAAATATTGTACTTTTTATGATATTTGTTTTCTTTTTATACTACTTTTTGATTATAAATTGAACTTATTCTTTGTATTTTCAAATTCAAGCTCTATAATCTGAGTTAACTGATTTATAAATAATCTAATGCACTAACGCAATTATGCACTTGATTCAGTAATTACAATATTATTAGCTAGAAAAAGGCAAGTTAGGGGAAACCTTAATACGCAAAACCACCGACCTGTAGATTAACGTCAATGGCAGCGGAGTTACCGAGGCAATGGTACATTTTATACCTCTCTTTATTTTTCTTCTGTTATATAAAAATTTCTGAATCATCAATTTTGTTGGAGACAAAACTGATGATTTTCAAACACCTGTTACTTAGAACTTCGCTACTACTTTGCACTACTTTTTTATTCGCTTGTGGTGGATCTTCTGGCTCTAGTAGCTCAGTTAGCACAGAGGAAAAAACATCTGAGGAATCTAGTGTCGAAGAAGTTATTATCGATGAAGAAATAGTCGCTGCTCCTTCAGATGAAATTGTAGAAGAAGATAACGTTATTACAGATGAAGCGGATGTTGATATTGATGATATTTTTGTCTCTATTCCAACGGGGGAATCATTGGAAGAAGAGTTAGTGATACCTGATGACACTAATTCAGAGTCCTCATCAGATGAGGAGCTGGTTTCTACGCCTGTTGATGAAGATGAAAGCGAAGACGAAATTGTAAACTTGAATATTACATGGGACGATAATTCTGACAATGAAGTTGAATTCATAATTGAGCGCCGCATGGAGTCTGAAGTAGATTATGATGCAACTTTTTATGTTGCTGAAAATATCACATCATACGATGACTTAGATGTTCAAGCAGGTGAAACTTATTGTTACCGTATTAGTGCGTCGAATAGCGCAGGTGATTCTCCATCATCAGAAAAATGTATCACGCTTTAATAATTGTTTAAATTATTAAAGATTAGCCTGTTTGACGTTGTCAGTCATTCTGGCTAATCATATGAGTATTTCATGTAAAGACAAGTGCTCCTATTACTTCAAAATGTTAATCACTGACCACTAATCACTAATCACTAACCACTAACCACTAACCACTAACCATCAGTAACCGTTAATTACCAGTCCTTAATTTTCTACCTTTAATTATCTGTCTTTAATGAGCAATTTCTGACCCTGACATTCTGCTTATTTTTTAATTTAATCATTCTATTTTTTATACCGATTACATTAAATAAGTGATCTAAATTTTACGCTGGAAAAATGACTTAGTTTAAGGCGTAAATTGAGGCCTTTCGAAGATTAACTTCGTTAATCGTCTATCGGTTAATTAATACCAAAAGAATTAATAAGGTGATCATTCTTGCTGGTTAAAATCCCCCCTAACTGCGTTGTGAGTTTTGAAGTGAGAACAACTATCTCCTACAACTCACACCTTATTAGTGTTAATTTTTCCTGCGCAATCTCTGATCACTTATTTAATTCCATTGGTATAACTAAAACAGGTTAATTCATTAATGGCTGTTCCCTTTACGAAATTTACAGCGAATAAATAAGTTATTTTACAGGTTAAAAAATTAACGTTTGTATGGTGATTTTGGTAATGAGAATAACTAGTTACTGCAATCAATACCTTGCTATCATTCATTTTCCCTAACACCTAAATAGAACATTTATTTATCCAGATTGGTATTACACCTTAATTTTTTGAATACTGGTAGGTGCATTTAAGAGGGGAGAGCTAACAAAGTAAGATAAGCAGATATTATTAAGCTAATTTTGTTTCAATTAAAGATAATTGGTTTTATTTTAGGCATAAAAAAAGGCCGAATATTTAATATTCGACCTTATTAATAAGCGTTTAAATTAGCTTATTTATGTAAATGAACATCCATTTGTGGGAAAGGAATACTAAGTCCTTCAGTCGCAAATGTTTTGTATACATTTTCATTCATCGCAAAGAATACACTCCAGTAATCTGGTGCTTGTACCCATGCACGAACAGTAAAGTTAACAGAGCTGTCAGCAAGAGCTGAAACTACAATAACTACTTCTGGATCTTTTAATATACGAGCATCTGCATCACACATTTTTTTGATTACAGCGCGAGCTTTATCGATATCATCACCGTATGCAATACCAATAGTCCAATCTACACGACGTTTTTCTTCCGTTGAAAAATTAGTCATTGAACCTGTTGATAAACCGCCATTTGGTAGAATGATAGTTTTGTTATCACCTGTTTTTAAAATGGTATTAAAGATTTGAATTTCTTTAACTGAACCAGCATGGCCTTGAGCTTCAATGAAATCACCTACTTTGAAAGGTTTGAATAACAAGATCATTACACCACCTGCAAAGTTTTGCAGTGTGCCAGATAATGCCATACCTATTGCTAAACCAGCTGCTGCTAAAATCGCAACGAACGAAGTCATTTCGATACCTAACATGCCAAGTACAGTAATACCTAACATTACTTTCAGTATCATACCAGTAAGACTATTTAAAAATGGTCTTAATGATGCGTCAACATTACTTTTAGTCATGACTTTATTTAAGCCGCTTAAAAGCAACTTAATAATCCACGAACCAACAATCCAAACGACCACTGCTGCGATCAATTTAGGTCCATATACTAGGGCTATATCCGTTACCGAATTTACCATCTCTTCTGGGTTCATTTTACTATCCTTAGTTTGTACGTACATAAAATTGACAATGTACCGAAAAATGTCAAATACATCCAGCATTCATTTTAAATAACACTTATTCTAGTGATCATAATCACTTATAACTAAGTGTAATTTTATATTTTAACTTACTGTGTATTGCTAAATGGGTGTTTTATTTTGTTTTTTGATATGTAAATAATTATTAGCAGATATACCAGATCATGATGTTTAATATTTAGTCATGTTTATGTTCTTCTGTAGTGCTCTCATTATTGTTAGCTTCAATTTTTTGAATCGGTTGATTTCTAACACACATCAAAACTTCTGACATATATTGGCAAGTACCGATGTATAAACTTTGATGACCAGCTTCATACTGACAAGATTGAGAACGAGATTTAACATCACAAGCTTTAAGTGCAATCTGATTTAATGGTCCAGAATGGGCTTGTAGGTAACCTGTTGTTAATAATAAAAATATAGTTATTAATAACCTTCTTTTTAAAAGCAATGTAGACATTATTGTTGCAACTCCTATTATTCTGCCATTGGTGGTTTATTGCCGTTTGGTGGTGGTCCACGATGTCCATCAGGTCCGCCATCTGGAGGTCCGCCCGCTGTTTTTACAGTTTTTCCATGCATGCATCCAATAAACATGTTTTCACTTGGGCTTGCTGCGTGATAATGATAGCCCCTAATATCATCAGTTGTTCCACGGCATTCATCTAATAACTCTTCTTTACCTTTCGCATTTTTCATTGCATAGATGCCATAACCGTCTACTGCGTAACCAATTAATGCAGCGTGACCGTCATCAGTTTTATCATTTGTATCGGTACAGCCTGTTGTTGAATGATAGTGATAGCCTTGGTGTACATTGATATGCCCACCACAATCATCGAAGGCTGCAATGGTATAACTTCCTAAAATAGCGCCTATTGGTGCTGGACCTGAAAGCTCTGCTCCATCTAAAGCAATACCAACCGTTCTAACTCGGCCTGGTTTATCTGCCGGGATTGGGGTGACAGGAATAAGATACGTTAATGAAAAATCGTCATCAAGATAGGATAGTTGGCATTCTATACAATTTTGCTTGTATTGCTCTTCAACATCTGGACGAGCAGCACCTAAACAAGCTGCTTTAGTTGCTGTATAGCGAACTTTATTTGTTTTTGTATCGTAAACGACCCATTTTTCATCGCCATAATAATCACTAAGTTTTAAAATGAACTCACCCGTAATATCAACTAAATCACCTGATCCTTCTTTACTAAACCAAGCTCCACCGGCTTCTGGACCATCACTCGTTGTTCTTGGGCAAAATGGGCCTGGTTCTCTTCCTGCTGGCGTACCTG
Source organism: Psychromonas sp. L1A2 (assembly GCF_009828855.1). Classification (NCBI taxonomy): domain Bacteria; kingdom Pseudomonadati; phylum Pseudomonadota; class Gammaproteobacteria; order Alteromonadales; family Psychromonadaceae; genus Psychromonas; species Psychromonas sp. L1A2. Next base: position 1,315,852 of record NZ_WUAG01000001.1, read on the forward strand.
TTGTGGTTATTTCATAACAACTGGTTTTTGTACCGTCAGAAGTTTCACAATCAACAATTTTAGGTGTTTTAGTAAATGCACCATTAGCAAATAATGAAAGATCGATTCCTTTAGGAGTGGCTGACTGAACAGGGACTTTAGTTTCTTTAGAAGAAGGAGAGTCAGTAGATAATAAATCACATCCTGTTAAGGCTATTGTGCTAATAGCAACGCTGGTTATTAGTGATAACTTTTTTGGTACTACCATTGTTGATAAACCCATCGTTTACTCCTAGGTAAATTAATCTGTTAATAAATACTAGTGCATCATATAGACGAAATGTGTAAATAATGAGGAAATGGATGAGGTAAATTAAACTTAATTGAAAGGAATGTTAGGTTTGGTAGTGATTATAAATGATTGGTTGTCATTAGTTATTTTCTAAGTGTTATACGGTGAATGTACATTATTTTTACCATGCTAATGATAGTTAATGGTTAATAGGGAGGAGTAAATTCTAGTTTTATTTTTGATAATACTTTTAAGCACATGAGCTATGATGTCGTCTATGGAGAGGGTATAGATGACATCATTTATAGTTTTAAGTTGTTATTTACTTGTTATTTTATTCGTATCGATTTCATTTGCTGTACGAGACCAGTATCCCGCTAATATAGAACCACTGATGTTATGCCAGATAGAAAAAATAGTACCTGCAATTGCTGCAGTTGGAGCAAAGAACTTCATTGCCAATGCAGTGGCTAAACCTGAGTTTTGTAAACCAACTTCAAATGCGATAGTTCTACAAACCTTTTCTTCAAAGCCTAGCTTTTTAGTGATCCAGTAACCCGCTAGTAAACCAAAAGAGTTGTGTAAGATAACGGCGATCGCGACCATTGAACCCACTTCTACTAACTTTTCTGCATTAAGTGCGACGACAATTGCAATGATAATAACAATGGCTGCCATTGATATAAGTGGTAAAACTGGTGCTATTATTTTGATTGGTTTATGCAATAAAGTATTGAGTACGATACCCATTACGACAGGCACTAACACAATTTTTATGAGGCTGATAATCATGCCCGTCACAGGGATATCAATACTTTTACCCGCTAGTAACTCAACGAGTAAAGGAGTGAATATGACACTTAATAATGTACTAATAGCGGTCATTGAAATCGATAAAGCAACATCACCTTTAGCCAAGAAACACATTACATTACTGCTTGTTCCTCCAGCTACCGCACCAACTAATACTAAGCCAACGGTTAAGTTTGCATCAAAGTTCATTAATGTTGCGATGACCAATGCAACTATCGGCATGACAGTAAATTGTAATATAACGCCTACTGAGACCGCTTTAATATTTTTACTGACATTCGCGAAATCTTTAGGTGTTAATGTCAGTCCCATAGCTAGCATGATAAGTGTTAACAAAGGGACTATTAATGTTTTTAAAGAAGTGAATAATAATGGCTGAAAAAAAGCTAATAATGATAATAAAATAGCCCACACAGGGAATAGGTTAGTGATTGTTTTGATCATGGGGAATCCATTCTTAATAAGTAAAAAAGGTAACGGAGAATAAACTGTCGAATTTCTTTATGCAATAGTGGTAATGAGATGGACGTGTAGAAATGAGATCAGTAAAATTTGTTACCCTGTAAATAATTCAGTTAATATTGTCACTCTTTACTCATTACTCTTTACCCATTAAGCAGGCTGGGCTTGTTTGGCGTAAATATGCTCGAAAATCTACACACAAACCTATTTAACCTCAGTTCTGGATAAGCAAAGTGATACAAGACTGCTATTTCCGCGGATTTCTGCGTTAAATCATCTCTCAATAACCCATTATTACTTCAATAATTCGTCTTGAACTACGCAAAACTAACGGCACTGATAGCTTGAATCTGCCTAGTGAAAAATACAACTTTCTGATTTTAAATATCATTCAGCTTTCATTAACTAGAATTGAGGTTATTTACAAACCTACTCGCAAACATTGCGATTTTCGAGCACCTTTATTAAATACTATCCCTTAAAGCAGGAGGAAAGTTATCGAGTTATATTTTCTGCATTAACGCAGTTTTTTGTTAAATCTCCAGAACAAGCGGCTTGAAGACTATCTATTGCGCTGCAAATCATAGCGAGTCTGGTTTCTGCTGTTGCAGAGCCAATATGTGGAAATAGAGTGACATTATCTAAAGACATTAAAAGTGATGATGTTGGCAAAGGCTCTACTTGATAAACATCTAAACCCGCTGCTCTAATGGTTCGATTTTTAAGTGCCATTGCAAGCGCTTGTTCATCTATAACATTACCTCTGCCTCCATTAATGAAAATAGCAGAAGGTTTCATTAAGTCTAATTCACGTTGTCCGATCAGCAGGTCAGTCTGTTCATTTGCAGGTAAAATAGAGCATACAAAATCAGATGTTGCTAATAGCTCGTCTAGTGCTAATTTATGTGCGTTAACATCTTGTTCAGCTTGTTTGTTGGCACTACGATTATAGTAATTAATTTTCATATCAAAACCATGGTGTGCTCGCTTAGCAACGGCATAACCGATACGACCCATACCTAATATCCCTAAGGTTTTACCATGAATATCAACACCAAAGTATTGGTCTTTTAAGTTGTTAGTCCATTGCCCTGATGTGACCATATTATTTAGCTCTGTGGTGCGTCTAGCGGCACACATTATTAGCGTGAAAATAGTGTCAGCGGTGGTATTGGTTAATACATCAGGTGTGTTGGTTAATGCAATATTACGTTTATTTAAGTAATCGAGATCAAAGTGATCAAAGCCAACTGAAATGGTTGAGATAACTTTTAATTGAATCGCGTTATCTAAGATTTCTGTGGTTAGTTTTACACCTGCGCCAATTAATCCATCTGCATCTTTGATTTCATGGATAAAAGCATCCATATTATTGGCATCAATTTTATCAAAACACACAAGGTTAAAATATTCACTTAATAATTGTTGCTGTTGGTTTGGTATTTTTTTGAATAAAACAACTTTATCTTTCATATTGATCCCTTGTGTAATGTGTTTGTGTAAATGATCGGTGAATTATTATTCAGCAGTGAAGATGATATCTCCGTAATAAGATTCTGCTTTTCCAGCACTGTTGTCGGTATCAGTCATAATGGCGATCACATCAATATATTGGTAGGCCGCTAGGTTTTTTTTGTCGCTGCCTTTATCGCCAAATTGCTCAACTAGGTCCTGGAATACGTTGCGTTTTTCATTATACCAATGATCTACTTTTGCTTGTTTGCCTCGCACCGCAACCATTTTTACTTTGTCGCCTATGAAAGCATTATCCCAAACTTCACCTTCACTTTGGTTACTTGACCAGACATAGCTTAAACATTTACTGTTCCAAATTTTAAACCCACCGTCAATAACAACATAAACCCGTGCGACGTAATCATCACCACTTTTACTTTTTTCATCTAATCCAGTGAATTTATTTTTGGTTAGCCAAGTCCAATTGATATAAGGCGTTTTTAATAAATCTATTTTCTTTTTTAACACCAATCCTGATGCTGAGTTATTACTTTGAGCCTTTAAAACTTTACGATTATCATATTCAACAAGGTTATAAGTTGACTCACCTTCAAATGATTCACTTTCCCAGCTATTAATACCATTTGTTTCCAGTGAGGTGACATTGACTGATGCATTGACGTTGAAAGTAAGCACTATATTAACGGCTATTATCAGTTTAATTAACTGAGATAAAAACGGAACTGTTCCTCTAAATAACATTGGTTTTCTCTTTCAATAGAATTTGTTGAACGGTCATAATAACGCTGAATAAAGTTAAATGACAATAAGTTGTCGATCTTGGAAATAGCACTGATAACAAAAAGTCTTTAACAGTGTATTTGATTACATCAATTTTTAAAGGAAGGACGTTAGTTTGTAAAATGGATATTTAAGTACTTTTTGAAAACTATCATCTTTTCATTCAGGCGGGTGAGTGGTGCTAAATTTAACTCTGCACCACTATTTTTTACAGGAAAGTTTATGCTGGAACAGTTAATTTCTTTTTTGCATTTAACTGCATATAGCTTAATACCCACATTATGAAGCCACCGAAGAATAAAACTGCGGCGACATAACCCGTTTGGTTAGGTTGTGCTCCTTGTGCAATTGCCATTCCACCAACCCAAGGTCCAATTGCATTGGCTACATTAAAAGCACATTGAACCAATGCACCGATCATCGCGTGACCATCTGGTGAAACATCCATTAATAATGTTTGGATTAAGGTGGCTAAACCAATGCTACAGCCGATTAAGAAAATAACGGCATATAGCAACCAAATATTATGGCTTGCATTAACGTAAGCGATAGCAAATATAATGGTACAAATTAAACAAATACCTGTCGCTTTAATTGCCGATACATCAGCTGCCTTACCTAAAAAATAATTGCCTAAAGTACAGCCAATGCCAAACATGACCATGGCAATTGAGATGGTATAAGCGGGCGTTTGTGTGACATCTAAAATAGTGTCTGCGATATAAGTATAAATACAAAATACGCCACCAAAACCAATGATCACTATGCCTAAAATCGACCAAACAAGTTTATCTTTTAATACACTAAATTCATTAAGTAGGTTAGATGGTTTTCTGTTATCAATATTTGGAACTATTTTATAAACAAAGACTAAAGCAATAAGTGATAAAATAGACGCCCCTGCTAAGCAATAACGCCAGCTGAGGTTTTGTCCAACTAAAGTTACTATAGGTACTCCAACAATAGTGGCGATGGTTAACCCCATAAAAATTTTAGACATAAATGCAGATCGTTTTCCTTTTGGAGCAATATCAGCTGCTAAAAGAATTGCTGCACCAAAGTAGGCGCCGTGAGGTAACCCACTTAAAAAACGAAATAAAATCAATTGATTTAACGAGTTTGAAAGGGCACTTAAACCATTAGCAATAAACATTAACGTTAAAAATATTAATAATGCTTTACGTTTACGCATATTCGCGGTGGTCAGCATTAAAATAGGGGCACCTACAACAACCCCCATAGCATAAGCGCTAATAGCATAGCCTGACTGTGTTGGTGTCACGTTAAATGTGTCACTGATTAGAGGTAGCATAGGCATCATTGAAAATTCAGTCAGGCCTAAAATGAAAGTCCCTAATGCTAAGACAAACATAATCGCGACGCGGTTTGTTGGTTGAGGTAAGTGATCTGACGTCATAATTATCCTTTAAACGGGATTATTACTTAGGACATTCATTTATCGATAGGGCGTATTGTGCCGAACTCAAATATTAGAATGTTAATAGTAATGATGAAATAAAGACTGCATGTTAATTCTAAATGTGATCTTAGTCACTTATAACTTTTGTTAATTTTAGTGATTTTAACTATGTTCAATTTATAAATAGCTTTTTGAATTGTTATACCGATTATATTAAATAAGAGATCTACATTTTGCACAGGAAAAATAGCTTAGATTAAGGCGTAAATTGAGCCTTTTGAAGATTAACTTCGTTAATCGTCTATCGGAGAATTAACCAAAAGAGTTTGATGCTTTAATGGTTGCTCCCTTTGCGAAATTTACAACGAAGCAATAAGTTATTTTAACCAGTAAAATAGAACAATTAATTAGTGTGATTGGTATTAAATTGAGCACGTTAAAAATTAAAGAAAAAAGGTTTTTAACGTCTATTTGGGTGTATTACATTGACCAATCAAAAATTGTTTGGGCAAATATTGCTTCACTTAAATTATGGAATAGTCCATGTCTCGATGAATTATTAAATAGAAATTTAAAACTGGCCAGTCAGAGGTAATAAAAGAGAATCTATTAATTTATAAGCTTGTATTTCAAGGAGGGGGGTGTGATTAACGAACTCTGGTGATTTCATCCTAAAGGAGAAGAGGTTCAAGCATTTTGTCATTTTTCTGGTTTATCTTTATCAAGATCCAAATCTTGTCGATACTATATTACAACAACTTAACGAGCATAATCTGCAACCTAAAGACATTAATATAGAGCTGACTGAAAGAGTACTCTTTACTGAGATAAAAGACCAAAATAATTCATTAAGAAGACTCGTAGAAAATGACATTAATATCAGTATTGATGATTTTGGAACGGGCTTCTCATCGCTTGCATATTTACACAATATTCCGGCTACAACCGTAAAAGTAGATAAATCATTCCTCGAAAGTATCAATAATAACACTGTCACTCGTGAATGTATTAACCGAATAGTTAGCACCCTTGGTATGAAAAGTTTAATAGAAGGTATTGAAACTGAGGAACACGCTAACATTTTGTTTTCTTTAGGCTTTAATATACAGCAAGGTTATTTTCATGGTCGACCTAAGCCTTTAGCGCATTATGTAAAAAGTGTAAAATGTACTGCACTAAAAGAAGATTCATTCATTAATTGACTATTGTAAACTAGCTTTATGAACTTAAATTAACATCTTTTATTGAAAAGTGTTGTGTTAGCGATCGCCATCCCACAAAGCATACTCACGATAAACAAATAAAGAGATAAAGAACCACTGCCAATACTGCTCATTGCCGGACCAGGGCAGATACCAACCAAACCCCAACCAATACCAAAAATGGTTGCCCCTATTAGTAAATTTCCGTCAACCTTAGTATTATTTGACCAGTTAAATTTTTCCCCATTTATTGCATGACTGCGTTGTTTAATAAAAAAATGATAACAAGGTGTAAATACGGCTAGAGCACCAATAATAACTAATGCGAGGCTAGGATCCCAAGAACCCATCACGTCCAAAAATCCGATGACTTTAGTCGGGTCTACCATATTCGAAATAATCATCCCTGTACCAAATAATATTCCTGAAATTAAAGAGATGATAGTTTTAAGCATGATTAAACTCCCACATGTAAACGAAGAAAAACAACAAATGCTGCGACGCCGATAAAAACGCAGGTTGCAATAATTGAACGTGTAGAAAAGCGGCCAATACCAACAATACCATGGCCACTTGTACAACCATTTCCTAAGCGGGTGCCAAAGCCAACTAATAACCCTGCAATAATAAAGACTAATGGTTGGCCTGATAACTCAGGTAATTCAATGGAAAAAGGACTTAACAATAAAATACTCGACGCCATCCCTATTATAAAAAATAAACGCCATAAAAAATCACCTTTTTTTGGTGTTAGTAATCCGTTTAAAATACCACTTATCCCTGCGACTTTTCCTGAAAACAACATTAATAATGTAGCGGATAGGCCTAATAAAGCACCGCCCATTAAAGATGTCCAAGGGGTAAAATTTTCCATATCACTGACTCCATACATTAATCACAATAAATCATTCTTCTGGTTGATAATCAGACGATAAACTAGGGCAGAAGGCTTGTTGCATTGCTTTTAATAATATATTCACGCGTTCATCTGCTAGTGAATAAAAGACTAGTTGCGATTCTTTTCTCACTTTAACTAACTCATTTTTTCTTAAAACACTTAAATGTTGAGAGAATGCTGACTGGCTTAATTGGGTATGTTCGCGTAACTCAGCGACACCCATCTCACCTTCAGATAATAAACACAACACGACCATTCGGTCTTTGTGAGCCATTAATTTAAGCAGAGCACTTGCTTCACCCGCATTTTCATGAATCATTGCTAATTTATTTTTCATGTTTTAATCCTCTTTAATAATGATGATATTACATTCATTTTTCATCTTATCAAATATAATTTAGATTTTTCTTTATTAGTTTTAGTTATATTAGGTGTGGGTAAATTAGTTTTTTATGTATTAGATTTATCTAATTTAGTTTGTTATGGTTTTAATTAGTCATTTATAGGAACACATTAAGTTATTTTTTAATGTGTTGTTCTTATTTTGAAATTGAATCAAGAACGGCACTGGGGTGCCATTTTTATATTAATTTGGAGTCAATATGTCTAAAAAAATACTAATTATTGGTGGTGTTGCTGGTGGCGCTTCCGCTGCTGCAAGAGCACGTCGTTTAGATGAAACCGCTGAAATCATTATATTAGAACGAGGGCCACATATTTCATTCGCTAATTGTGGTCTGCCGTATCATATCAGTGGGGAGATTGAATTAAGAGAAGCGTTACTTTTACAGACCCCGAAAAGTTTTAAGAAGCGATTTAATGTAGATGTCCGTGTACAAAATGAAGTCTTAGCGATTAATAAAGAAGAAAAATTTATTCATATTCAGAATACTCTGACAAATGAACAATATACTGAAACTTATGATGTGCTTATTTTAAGTCCTGGGGCGAGTCCTTTTATTCCACCTATTTCAGGGATTAATAACCACCTAACGCATTCTTTGAGAAATATACCTGACATGGATGCCATTATGGCTTCAATTGCACAGAATAAACCTCAACATGCGACCGTTTGCGGTGGTGGTTTTATTGGTTTAGAAATGGCAGAAGCACTTCGCCACCGTAAAATTGACGTCACATTAGTTGAACTTGCTCCTCAAGTGATGGCACCGGTTGATATTGAAATAGCGAATATGTTACATGATGAATTAGAGGCTCATCATGTTGAGTTAAAACTAGGTAAGGCCTTAAAAGAAGTCGCTTTATGCGAAGAAACTGATCGCACTTTATCTTTAACATTAAATGATGGCACCCAGTTTCAAACTGACTTGTTGATTATGGCGGTAGGCGTAAAACCTGAGACCTCTTTAGCAATGAAAGCAGGGTTAGAGATTGGTGAATTAGGTGGTATCAGAGTCGATGAGTATATGCGTAGCAGTGATCCTTGTATTTTTGCGGTAGGTGATGCTATTGAAACTCTGGACTTTGTAACAGGTGAAGCAATGCTCGCGCCGTTAGCTGGACCTGCCAATCGACAAGGTCGTTTAGCGGCTAATGTTATATTTGGATCCACGGAAACCTATAAAAAAACACAAGGTACAGCGATTTGTAAGGTATTTGATTTAGCCGTTGCTTCTACAGGGTTAAATGAAAAAACCTTAATACGTAAAGGAATAGTCTATGAAAAAGTGTATGTCCATGCAGCCAGTCATGCTGGTTACTACCCAGGTGCGCATCCTGTTACGTTAAAATTATTATTTAATCCTGATACAGGCGCTATTTTAGGTGCTCAAGCGGTAGGAAAAGAGGGGATTGACAAACGTATTGATGTTATTTCTGTCGCACAAAGAGCGGGGTTAAGTGTCTTTGATCTTCAAGATCTTGAGTTATGTTATGCGCCACCTTTTGGCTCTGCGCGTGATGTTGTCAATCAGGCTGGCTTAGTGGCATCTAATGTGATGAAAGGCGATGAATTTATTTTTCATACTGAATCCTTAAATTGTCTTTCTGAACAACAGATTTTACTGGATGTTCGTACTGAAGCAGAGGTGACGAAAATGGGCTTGATTCCAGGAGCGATTAACATTCCAGTCGATGAACTTCGTTCAAATTTATATAAACTCGATCAAAGCAAAGAAATTTTAGTCTATTGTCAAGTTGGTGTCCGAGGACATGTTGCTGCACGATTATTAACTAACTTAGGTTATATGGTGAAAAATATGACGGGAGGTTTTAAAACTTGGAAGCTAGTCACTCGCTAACATCTTACAATAAATTCATACAATAAATTAGTCCTCTAAATAAGCGAAAAAGCATTTATTAAGAAAGCGCTTTTACAAGGAGCCTTCTTATTTTCTGATTCGCTTATATTTGAGTTATTTAATTAATGTGGTTGGTATAACCACATTTTTAGCCATAAACCATCACTATCTGGCAATAAAATATTTACTTATCAAGTGTATTTGAAAATAGCTTGTTTACTCATTTATTGATATGCCGACTTACCATCTCATCGATCTGAACTTTCTTAAAAATGGTTTTATCCTAGTAAATTAATTAAGTGTATTATGGTCAAAATCATCAATAATTATAAATTAAGTTTTATAATTTAATCGTCTTTAATTTGGCTCAGTGAGTCTGTTTAATCTATTGCCTATAAGGCGACTTATTTCTGTATCAAAGAGTATTTATTGGAGCAACTTGTGTCGATTACTAATCAGTTAATGTTATTTATAGATGTTGTACAGCAAGGATCATTTGCTAAAGCTGCCGCCATTCACGATATGGATAACTCATCATTATCTAAGCAAATTAAAAAGTTAGAAACGACATTAGGGGTACAATTACTTAACCGTTCTACGCGTTCATTTTCTTTAACCTCGGCGGGCGAAGAAATATTAATTCAGGCGCATACCTTAGTCGATACGCTTAATGACATTAAAAGTACGGCTGATTCTTATCAATCTCAACCAAAAGGTATGTTGCGTATTACTTCTGGTATATTTTTTGGACAGCAGTATATTCAGCCTGCTATTAATCAATTTATGCAACAGTATCCGCATGTAAAAATAACACTTATGTTAGATGATAAAAGAAGCGATATTATTGGAGACCATTTTGATTTAGCTTTTCGAATCGGTAAATTAAATGATTCAAATTTAATGGTTAAGAAAATCGCTAATGCACATTTTGCGTTAATTGCTTCACATGATTTTGTTGCTCAATATGGATTACCTACAACACCAGAAGAGTTGATTGCTTTACCTGCTATTATTTACGGAAATGGAGATGTCAGTCTGGATCAAATAAAAGTGAGTGAACAACCACATGGCGAACTAATGAAAACCTTTAAGATAAAAGGAAATTATAAAGTCAGTGATGTACGCGCGATGATGGATGCAGTACAAGCAGGAGTAGGCTATGCGATTATTGATTTATTTAACTTAGAAAAACCAATAGAAGAAATGGGATTATTAACACTATTAACCGATTATAAACTGTCGACGATGGATACTGGAATCTATGCGCTTTACCCACACCGAAAACAAACACCTCTAGTCAGTGAGTTTATAAAAACAGTTCAGGAATATATAGGAACGCCAGCTTTTTGGGTTAAACATGTGCCCAATTATAAACAGATGTATCAATAAAGCCGCCTCATTAATTATTAATAGAAAAAGAAAAAAGAGCGACTATTTAGCTCTTTTTTCAATAAAATTAAGAAAGAAAAATTGTTATTAAAACCCTTCTAATACCACTTTACCTTTAGCGGTTTGTGATTCTAAATACTGATGTGCTTTACGTAGATTCGTCGCATTAATAACACCTAAATTGTCACCGACAGTAGTTTTAATGGATCCATTATCAATCATATTGGCAACGTTATTTAAAATGTCATGTTGTTCTTGCATATCATCTGTTTTAAATAATGAACGAGTAAACATTAATTCCCAGTGAACTGAAACCGCTTTTGTTTTAAAAGGTTTAATATCCAAGGTAGTGGGGTCATCAATCAATCCAAATTTACCCTGTGGTTTAATGATTTTTATAATTTCAGGTAAATGTTGCTCTGTGCTATTTAAACTGACTACATAATCAACATCTTTTAAGTTTTTGGCTGCGAATTCTTCGCTTAATGGATGACGGTGATTAATGATGGTATCAGCACCTAAATCTTCTAACCAAGAGACTGTTTCTGGGCGTGATGCAGTCGCAATAATATCAAGTTTAGTGAGTTTTTTTAGTAATTGCACCATGATGGATCCTACTCCGCCAGCTGCCCCAATCACTAAAATACGTTTAGAAGCATCATCTTTGACTATATTAAGGCGATCAAATAATAATTCCCATGCAGTGAGACTGGTTAATGGTAATGCTGCGGCTTCACCATACGATAATGTATTTGGCATATAACCAACAATGCGTTCATCAACTAATTGAAACTGTGCATTGCTACCTGAGCGAGTAATATCACCGGCGTACCATACTTTATCACCTGGTTTAAATAATGTGACATTTTCACCAACAGACTTAACAATGCCTGCCGCATCATAACCTAATACTTTGTATTCATTTTCAGTAGCTGGAGCTGTTTGACGAACTTTAAAATCAACTGGATTGACAGATATTGCTTTGACCTCAACTAAAATATCATGGCCTTGTGCAATAGGTGTATCTAATATTATATCTTGTAGAGATAATTCATTTTCTATAGGTAAATTTTGTTGATATCCAATGGCTTTCATTTTCAGTACCTCTTTACTTTATGTGTGTGTATTGTGCTGATAGGGGTATTTTGCCTTGGGTGGACTAGGTTAAAAAGAGGCATAAATTCCAATCATTATGGAATAAATTAACCATAGAAAAAGGATCATGTTTTTTATTGAAAACCAAACTATTAGATGGGTGTTAACATAAGCAAATTATGCATTTAAACAAATGACTAATAAGAAAGAGTGGGCAGGATAGTCAATAAATAAAACCAAATACTTTAATATTTTTATACTGAGTTATCATAAAATGAGTCACGTTATTAAGTTACTCATTTTATGATTGATAGACTAAGTCATAGTGATATTTTGGACTGGAAAAGAACTGTTTAACTACTTATTTAGTTTATCTTTTGCTTCTTGTACTTTAGCGAAGTCTAAACCTAATTCATCTGTTGCTTCTTTAATTAATTGAGGTTGTGTCATTATAGTGCCCATCATTTTTTTCAGCTCTTCTGGTGGGATACCTAATTGTTGTACAAGGCTCATTGCCATCATTGGATTATCAGTTAGTGCTTCAAAAAGTGATTTTATTTTTTCGTCACTTACATTGTGTTTTTTTAAAATTGCAATAATTGGGTTCATTTGTAGCCTTGTTTAATTGTCATTGACTTGTTGTTTCTTAAATTGTTTTTTCATAATTTAAGTTGCGTTGCTATAAGTAGAGTTGCTAATAAATTAATTATATTGGTTGAACATGGCATTAACAAACTAAAAAAAATATTCAGCATTTTTTAATAGGGCAGATTCAACTCATAAGACAAGCTTACCTATATTTTCGTTTCATTTTAGAATAGATTATTCACTGACATCGGTATGAATTAATGCGGTTTGTTCTTTTTGTAATTTACCTAAATCAACTAACACTCTAAACGCCTTTCAGTAAACTTCACTAAATAGCAGCTCTTTCTCTCATCGATACGTGATCTGATAATAACATCAAATGTTGAGCATCAATCGTTACGTATTCACTGTATAAGCCACTTTAGCAAAGCACAAAAAATGAGGTTAGCGATTATTATTTAAAAAAGTCGTTAAATTTGGTGTGGGTATCATTTTACATTACGGTGGTATTTAAATGTAGGTATTTTTACTCTCATTAGTAATGACCAAGATCAATTATTTGTTAAAATAACGACATAAAAAGGGCAAAAGATAATTGCTTCACACTTTGTTATGTAAGTTCTTTTGTTTTCTATTTTAATTATATTATTTAAGCTATAAACCTGTCATTGTGGTTTGTAGTTACTTTTCAACTTTTTACTTCTCAACTTCAAAATATAATAGCCATATTGTAAAACGTATATAATGAAGTTGTTCAGTGCTCTTATTATTTTAGATGGGTTTTCTAATAAACAATCCATTTTACTTATTACGATTAGGTAGGAATATGTCTTCTTATGTCGCTCGACAACCAATTGTCGATAGAAACAAAAAAACCATTGCTTTTGAATTACTTTATCGTGACGGGAAAGAAAATTCATTCCCAAATGTAAGCTCAGACTTCGCAACTAAAAGCATCTTGGTTAATCAAACATTAGTGCATCAAAAGCGTATTCTTGATGGGAAAAAAGGATTTGTCAATTTTGGTTATGAAAGCCTCATTGATAGACTTCCATTTGATTTTCCAAATCAAAATTATGTAATAGAAATTTTAGAAGATTGCCCGCCAACTGATGAGTTGTACAATATTGTTATTGAGTTAAAAAATAAAGGCTACACGATTGCTTTAGATGATTTTGTGCCGAATAAAGAGTGGGAACGCTTTTATAAGCACATTCATATTATAAAATTCGATATAACCACTTATTCTCTCCTACAAGCGGCTGCTTATATCAAAGCATTATCCAACTACAATATTCAATTTTTAGCAGAGAAAGTAGAGACCTATGAAGAGTTTCATACTGCAAAGGAATATGGTTTTGAACTTTTTCAAGGCTACTTTTTTAGTAAGCCAGAGATGATCTACAATAAAATATTAGACTCATCACTTAACTCAAAAATACAGTTATCAGTTGCCGTATCTAGTCAGGATTTAGATCTTCATTTAATTGAAAAAATTATCGCAAGTAATCCTGGATTATCATTCAAATTATTAAATTTTGTAAACGAATACTCGATGGTTCGATCGCCAATAAAATCCCTACAACAGGCACTTGTTTATCTTGGTGAAGATCGTGTACGTAAGTTTATAACCTATGCTGTTATTAAAACGTTAAATGCGGACAAACCAAGTATACTTTCTAACATGTCTTTACAGCGAGCAAAATTCTTTGAAATGATACTGTCTTCAATGGGATTACATCATAAAAAAGAGATAGGTTATCTTTGTGGAATGCTGTCTGTTATTGATGCTTTACTCGATTCTGATATGTCCGTTATTGTGAAACCTCTTAATATTAATCAAGAAATTAAAGATGCGCTTTTAGGTGAAGAGGGCAGACTTCAAGATCTGATTAAATTAGCAGAAGCAGTAGAGAACTCAAATTGGACTAAAGTTGATGAATTAAGTAAAACCTTAAACATTACTGAAGCTGAAATTATTAATTCCTCTGTCGAGTCAACACTGTGGGCAGATGAGATTTCTACTTAACTTCTTTTACTTAATCTTCTTTACTCAATAATAAATAGATACTGAAAATAGACATTGTTAGTTCATTTATAAAAGCGATAAACGAATTCATAATTTTTTATTTCAGAGTCAGTTATCTATGTTTTTGCTGATTTTCATGTGCTTTATAAATCATTTTTTTAATTATTTTGATACTTTTATCTATAAGGTTTTGCACATTAATTTGCACATCTAAAAGTCAAATATTTTCATAAAGCGCTTTTGCTGCGCTTTTTAATGAGAGTTAGAGCCTGTAAACTAAAAGAGATTCGCTAGCTTAATTAACTGGTTATGTTTGGTAGTGTAAATAACCAATACTTTTTCAATTACATTATTTAATGGAATTGTTTGATGAGGCTGTTAAATGATGCTTTATGTAGGAGGACATGATGGATTTAATCATTTTCGATTGTGATGGTACGTTAGTTGATAGTGAGTACCTTTGTAATTTAGCGTTACAACAACAACTTGCTGAGCTTGGTATTGATTCAGATGCGGAAGAGTTAATGGCATTATATCGAGGTGTTAAACTCAATGTCATACTTACTAGTTTAGAGTCTGAGTTTGATACTCGTTTTCCAGACTCTTTTATTCCTGATTATCGTCTTAAAGTAAAACACCTTTTCGAACAACATTTAAAAGCGAATGAAGGTGTTAAAGATTTATTAGCGTCGTTAAAAGTTCCTTTCTGTGTTGCCTCTTCTGCGCCTAGAGATAAAATTGAGCAAGCGCTTCAAGTGACAGGGTTAGCTCAGTATTTTAACGGTAATATATTCAGCTCTTATGAAATTGACTCCTGGAAACCTGAACCTGGTATTTTCTTACATGCCGCTAAAAAAATGAACGTTGAACCTGCCCAATGTTATGTTGTTGAAGATAGTCTCGTTGGCTTACAGGCCGCTAACGGTGCAAAAATGAAAAGTGTTTATTATGCCCCTACGTTAGAAGAAAAACATCCACTTGCCTCTGTGCAAATTAAACATATGACTGAAATTATAAACATTATTAAATATGGACAATCAAAACAATAATTGCTTCATATTTGGGTTTTTCAGGAATGCATTCTTTTTGTTTTTTCTTTAAAGCAAACGATTTCAAGTCTCCTGAGTAGATTAAAAGCAGATAATACCAAAAGAATTAATAAGGTGATCATTCTTGCTGGTTAAAATCACCCCTAACTGCGTTGTGAGTTTTGAAGTGAGAGCAACTATCTCCTACAACTCACGCCTTATTAGTGTTAATTTTTCCTGCGCAACCCCTGAACACTTATTTAATTCCATTGGTATAAGTCACTTTTTGTATTGAATATTTAAGCGCTGAACATCTAGCTAAATTCTTAAGCCTTATTATTAACCGATAACTTTTTGATTAAATAATGCTTTTCCCTTCCTGATTATTTCATATACCTTGTTTCTTATGATTAAACCTTCGTTAACTTATTGATTAAATAATTACGTTTGATATTGTGTGATAGCTTTAATATTAAAGCTATCTATCCACCGTAAATACGGAGTTATTGTATTTAACAAGATGTTAAGACGTTGGTACTTGTAGGTTTTTTTAAGTTAACTAAAAATTAATGGAGATTTTTATGAAAGCACTCTCTGGAGTTGCCCTGTTATTTGCTTTTTTATCACCAAGTGCATTTGCCCAATGGGATTTGTCTAGTGATAATTCCTCACTCAATTTCGTAAGCGTTAAAAGTTTAAAAGTTGGAGAAGTACATAGTTTCCAAAAGCTAACCGGGACAATTAACGACTCTGGTCAGGTGAAGCTCAATATCGACCTCAGTAGTGTTGAAACCAATATTGGTATTCGTAATGACAGAGTGAAAAGCATGTTGTTTGATACGGCAAAGTTTGCAGATGCAAAACTATCTGGATTTGTTGACGTAGAGAAAGTGGCGAGTTTGAACGTAGGTGATACTTATACAGAATCTGTTCAATTCAACCTATCGCTTCACGGTATCTCAAATCAAGTTACAAGTGATGTTCAAGTGACTAAATTAAGTGGTGAAAGATTATTAGTGACTTCACTTATGCCGATAGTTATTAATGCAAGTGACTATGGTTTAGAAAAAGGTATTGAACAGCTAAGAAATATTGCTGCGCTTCCATCAATCAGTAATGCTGTACCAGTTACATTTAATCTCATTTTTAATCAATAAAAGCAGTTTTAAATTAAACGCATTTTAAATAATGTTTTTTAATTAGATAAAGACTTTTATTTTAATTTTTTAATATAAATCAGGAGTAAATATAATGACACACTCAGCCATTGCAGCAGGTTCACCTTTTCCGAGCCTATTAGTTAAAGACCTTGATGGAGCCAGTGTAGATCTTAGCACCATATCAGATAATGCAGATTGGAAAATGGTCGTTGTTTATCGTGGCAAACATTGCCCATTATGTACTAAATATCTTAATTTACTTGAAACATTCAAAGAGAAAATTACGGCTAATGGTGTTGAAATTGTAGCGGTATCTGCAGATAGTAAAGCACAACTTGAAATGCATTTAGCAGATCTAGAAATCAGTTTTCCTATCTATTACGGTTTAACTGTTGAGCAAATGCAAGCTTTAGGTCTTTATATTTCTAACCCTCGCTCTGAGAAAGAAACGGATCATTTATTTGCTGAACCTGGCTTATTTGTTATCAATGAAAAAGGCCAAGTACAAGTAATTGATATATCTAATGGCCCGCTTGCTCGCCCTGAAATTGGCATACTAGCTGGTGGACTTGAATTTATCAAAGCACCAGAAAATGATTACCCGATACGTGGTACTTATTCTTAATCATTGTATCTGCCAATTGCTAGATAAGGATTGACAGATAAACATTGCTTGTAAGGTTTATTCATAGATTTTTAATGCGAAGTCTTTTATTCTCATATACTTCGCAGTAGAACATAAACAATATTATTTATGTTCTACTGCTCAATCATTTTCAAAAGTAATATTAAATTAGTAATAAAACGACAGAAAAAATTAGGTAAATGGAGTTTAATAAGTGGGATTAGTTAAATGGAATTAAGTACTTGGCTAGTTTATGTCAGTGTTATTAGCGTGTTAATATTTAGCCCGGGTCCTTCCGCTCTTTTATGTATCTCTGATGGCGTTAAGTTTGGTAATAAAAAAACGATTCCTACCATCATCGGTGGTGCGATTGCTGCATTAATGCTAATGACCGTTTCTGCTGTTGGCCTTGGCGCTATATTAACGGCTTCTGAAACACTTTTCTTTGTGCTCAAAATATTTGGAGCAGGGTATTTATTATATTTAGGCTGGAGTGCTTGGAGAGAAGGTGCATTAGATAGTACACCTGAGACAAAACCTACAGAATCTGTAGTTAAAGTTCAGAGACATCATCAGCTTAGCCATTATTCTGCTTATTCATTGTTTCGAAAAGGTTTTATGGTGGGCATCAGTAACCCTAAAGATCTATTATTTTTTATTGCACTATTCCCTAGTTTTATGAATGCAGATTTACCACAAGTTGAACAATATGCGGTGCTCGCTTGCACTTGGTTTTTTATAGACTGTTCTTCAATGTTTATGTATGCAGGATTAGGCTCAAAAATAAGTCCACTACTTACAAAACCTAACACAATGATGTTGGTGAATCGCACTGTTGGTAGCGTGTTTGTTATTTTAGGGAGTGCTTTAGCAATATCTGCAGGAATGAGTAGGAAAAGCTAAGTTAATAAGGATGCTTAGACTTGTTTGTTATGTTTTGGAGTAATAATGAAAAAAGAAATTGATAAGTTAGCTTGGTTGTATATTTATGAGGGAAAATTATTAAATGCGCGATCAATAAATAAAACGCTTTTTTACCTTCCAGGTGGAAAACGTGAGTTAGGTGAGTCAGATGAGGCCGCACTTATACGCGAAATTAAAGAAGAGATATCTATTGATTTAATACCTGAGTCAATTAAATATGCAGTTACCTTTAAAGCGAAGGCTGATGGTCAAAGTGAAGACGTTATTGTTAAGTTAACGTGTTATTTTGCGGAGTTCAAAGGGCGTTTATCCCCTGCAGCAGAAATAGAAGAAATTCAATTCATTGATTATGAAAATAAATCACTCTGCTCACTTGGATCAATTAAAGTTATGGAGTGGCTTAAACAACAAAAGTTAATGTAGAACAAAGCTCAGTATAAAATAAAGCTTAATATAGTAGAAGTGAGGTTAATGTAGACATTCGACCTTTTCTTATAACTTTTATTTTATTGATTTTGTTAGGGTTCATAAGCGGTTTATTTGATTTAATTATTCAACTACAGATCAAAACATAATGGCTTTTATACCCGATATAAGGAGCTTAGTATGGAACATAGTTACTTTGTTATTGCACGTGCATTACATGTCGTTGCAGTTGTGCTTTGGATTGGCGGTGTCGCTTTTGTGAGTACGGTGTTAATTCCTGCGATTAGAAAAATGCCATCCACTGAAAATAGGTTAGCTTTATTTGAAACCTTGGAGCATAAGTTTGGTTTTCAAGCTAAATTAACAACATTAATCACAGGGCTCTCTGGTTTTTATATGTTGTACGTTTTAAATGGATGGGCATCAATGCAATGGTGGGTACATTTAATGCTGTTTATTTGGACTCTATTTATGTTGGTTTTGTTTGTTCTTGAGCCTTTATTTCTGCATAAATGGTTTCATCAACAAGCACAGAAGAATAGTGAAAGAGCATTCCATTATTTACAACTTATGCATTCGATTTTATTATCAATTAGTCTACTTGCTGTTTTTGCCGGTGTTGCAGGTGTACACGGTTTGTTTTATTAAGGAATAGTTATTAAGAAACAGTTGTTAAAAGCTAACTTAAGTAAAGTAGTTAATCATTAAACTAATTAGGATTTTTATGAAAGTTAATGGTCAATGCCATTGTGGTGATATCGTTTACACAGCTGAAATAGATGAAACTAAAGTAGTGAGTTGCCATTGCTCAGATTGTCAAGAAATGTCTAGTGGGCCTTTTCGTAGTGCGGTTATCTCTTTACCTAATAGCGTTATTTTTAGTGCTGGTAAGCCTAAAGAATATGTAAAAATCGCTGAAAGTGGTAACAAGAGAGCACAGGGTTTTTGTGGGAATTGTGGAACAACACTTTATGCCACATCTGTCGATGATAGTGACAAAGTATATGGCTTACGCATCGGTGCTATCAAACAACGTGAACAGTTAACACCTAAAATACAAATATGGTGTTGTTCTGCTGTTCCATGGCTTAAAAAATTAAGTAATATTACTGCATTTGATAAGGCGCCACCTGTAAAATAATCGTTAAATCGTTAAATCGTTAAATCGTTAAATCGTTAAATAATTTTACTTTCTATGACTATTTATTTTTAATGACTTTAAATTAAAATAGCTAAGCATTAACCTTAGCTATTTTCGATACTTATCATTGACGTAAGACGCTTAGGCATCCTCATTTAGACTAACATTTCGGCCACCTAAATAACCAAAGACTCCACATAACAAGCTTGCTAAAGCACATAGCCACAATACAGGTGCCCAGCTATCAAAGTGTGAATGCAAAGCACCAGCAAACATTGGCCCAATAGCTGCTAATAAATAACCTACACATTGAGCCATACCTGATAATGAAGCGGCTTGTCTTGAATGATGAGTTCGTAAGCTTATGTAAGATAAACCTAAAATAAAAATAGCCCCAGCACAAAAACCTAAGGTCGTTGACCATATAAAAGCAAAGTGAGGAAAGTATAATAATCCCAACGCACAAATAAAGCCTAAAATTGCTAATGATAACGCCAATATTC
The DNA here is from genome assembly GCF_009828855.1 of Psychromonas sp. L1A2. NCBI lineage: Bacteria > Pseudomonadati > Pseudomonadota > Gammaproteobacteria > Alteromonadales > Psychromonadaceae > Psychromonas > Psychromonas sp. L1A2. The sequence goes on from NZ_WUAG01000001.1 coordinate 1,336,343, forward strand.
GTTGATCTTTTAGCTTAGATAGCAACGGTATTAATATAATGCCTGGCACAGCTGAAGCCATTTGGAATGCACCGTGTAAGACACCAGCTTGTTGAGCATCGTGTCCACCTTCTATTAATATATTGGGTAACCAAGCTATCATGATATAAGTAAAAAATGAGTTGAGGCCAAGACACAAAGTGACATGCCATGCTATAGCATGATGCCAAATTTTACCTTGAGTATGAGATTGTGTTAGATCTTTAGTTGGTTTTGTATGTAATTTTAACTGTGGTAGCCAAATAATAAGGCTGAAGAGAGTGATTAAGCCGTAACTAGCTAAGGCAATTTGCCATCCGATATTCTGATACGCGGCTAATGGAATAAGTAAAGCCGAATAACTGCCTGCAAATATACCCATCGCTAAAACATACGCGGAAGTCATGACTGCGACTTTATGTGGGAAATCTCGTTTAATTAAACTGGGTAATAAAACATTACCAATTGCAATACCGACACCGATTACTGCAGTGCCGAGATAAAGGATAATTACTGAATCAATCAAACGAGTGCTTAGCCCTAAACCAATCAATACCAGTGCAATAAACAAAGATATTTCAAGTCCTTGTTTTTTGGCTAAAGTTGTTGCCATCGGAGAGGCGATAGCAAAAGCAAGTAGTGGTAATGTGGTTAACATACCGGCCTGAGAGGAGGTAAGTTGGAAACTGTCGATGACTTGATCTAATACTGGGCCAATACCGGTGATTGGTCCTCGTAAATTGGCTGCTATTAGTAAAATACCTAAAATTAAAATGATGGAGGCAAACAGGGAGCGAGTCGGCGAAATTGAATTCATCACAATATTCCACAATTAAAAAAGACGGGAGATGATAACAGACAACTTATTGTTATTTGTATTAAATTCTTTGAACATCATTTAAGTAAGTGAACAAAGATAAAGGTGATGGATCTATTAATTGAATTATTGCAAAAGTATTCTCAGTTAAAAATAGATCTTAATATCCGGTATATAAATCTATTAATGTAAAAGAGTTTTGAACCTTTCACATAATAAACTGCTAGAATACAGGCAGAAGAAACAATGGGGTTAAATAGGAAAATAAATGTTAATAGTAGATTACCAAAGCAAGAGTTATCACCGATTTTTAAATGATATGCCACAAATTGCAAACCATAAAACACGTTTTTTGATTACGTGTAATGGTGCTAATGAAAGTGATTTAGCTGCAGCCACTGCTGATTTAACATCGTATACAAAAAGTACCGTACAACATACAACTGCCATCATTGATAAAGCACCTGAAAGCACTGTTGATGAGTTGTTTACGGATGTACGTAATAGTCGAAATATATTACTTTTTGAGAATTCAGATTTATTATTTGACAAAAAAACCGAAGTCAAGAACTCACATGAACGTGATAATGGATTTAACTTAAATAATCTATTTAAAAATATCGCTAAACATAACGGTATGGTGATTTTAGCAACAGATAAAAAGCAAACCTTGAGTGCGACTATGTCGACAAAAATGGATGTAGTGATCCGCTTTAAGTAGTTTGTCTTTATAACAATGTAGTATATCAATATTTAATGCCAATACTGCAGCGTAATATCTGCAGTATTGCTTTATAGAAGCGATACATCATCACTGTAAAAAGCACGGCTAACAATCACAGTAAACAACACCCATAGCAGCATAGGAAAAACTATAAAGGTATAGGAAGGTAAGTGTTAATATAGCTAGCTTAACAATGTTGAACTTTATTTTTACTGCTTTATTTATATCTCTTTCTCTGAATTATATTCACATTATTCATCGTTAATAATTGCATAAGTACCTGTTGCATAAGCAATAAGTGAACCTTCATCGTGTAATTCGATGGTGACAAATGAAGTCGTGCGACCTTGGCGTTTAATTGATGCTGACGCGAGTAGATACTTTCCTAAAGCAGGCTTTAAGTAATTGATTTTTATTTCCATAGTAACCGCTGTAAAGCCATTCTCAAGCCCTGATACAGCAGCATACCAACCGGTATTATCCATTAGCGTCGATATTACGCCCCCATGTACAAAGCCTTTATGTTGTAGATGGTAAGGTTTTACATGTAACTCTACCTCTGCTTCACCTTTAGAAAAGCTTTTTAACGATGCTCCCATATGCTTAAGAAATGGGAAATTAATGTCTTCCATGCATTATTCCTTGTTTTAAATGAAAGTTTTAAATGAAAGTTTTAAATAGAAACTATTTTTAGGAAAATAGTGGAATATAAGACTTTATAGTTTATTAAGGTGATTTATAAAAAATTATTATATGGATATATAATTGTTTTTATTATGTTCTTTTTTGCCGATATAGGGGAATTTTCGGTAGATTAATGTGAACGGACACTATTCATTTTAGTAGATTATTAATACCTAACTCACAATCATGAAATAGAAATGCTATGGTTATTACATTACTTTTATTTTAGAGTAAAATCACAAAAGTAATACTTTGTGATTACTTTTTGTGATTTATTTTGATTTTAACATGTTTTTTATACATTGTGATTAAACTAATACTTAAATTATTTTCAGGACTATTTATGAAACAAGCAGATATTCCATTAAATGAAAAAGACCGTATCAAAACGCTTAAATCTCTTGATGTTCTCGATACATTAGCTGAAGAGCGCTTTGATCGTGTGACGCGTATGGCGAAAAGAATGTTTAATGTCCCTATTGCTTTAGTTTCATTAGTTGATGAAAATCGTCAATGGTTTAAATCTTGTGTTGGACTCGCTATTCAAGAAGCCTCTCGCGATATTTCTTTTTGTGGTCATGCCATATTAGGAGATGACGTTTTTATTATTCCAGCTGCCAGTAAAGATGAGCGTTTCGCAGATAATCCAATGGTTATTGAAGCACCATATGTTGAGTTTTATGCTGGCTGCCCATTAAAAGTGAATGGTTATCGCATAGGTACATTATGCATTGTTGATAATATTGCACGAACTTTTGATCGTGAAGATATCGCCGCTTTAAAAGATCTTGCTGCAACTATAGAATTGGAACTTTCAGCAGTACAAATAGCGACACATGATGAATTAACAGGCGTCTTAAATAGACGAGGTTTCCTTTCTATTGCACATAATACATTAAGCCTAAGTGTGAGAAATGACTTTCCAGTAACACTCGCTTATTTAGATTTAGATAAATTTAAAGCCATTAATGATAATTTTGGTCATGCGACTGGAGATATTGTTTTAAAAACATTTTCAAACCTGTTAAGTGACTCTTTTAGAGAGTCAGACATTATTGCAAGGTTAGGTGGTGATGAGTTTATGGTTTTGCTTAGTAGTACTTCAATCACAGAAGCTGCGAGAGTTATTGATGAATTTGAAATAACTTTACATTCCTACCTAGAGCAGAAAGAACCTTTATTAGATGTCTCATTTTCTTATGGCATTGCAGAGTTTAATCACGAACAGCACGATTCGATTGAAGCTTTATTAGCTGATGCAGATGCTCAAATGTATGAATATAAACATACAAGAAATAAAAGCGAGTGAGCCTTACCTGAATTTTTAAAATAGTTAAAGATAGAAAGTCTTACGGAGTAATTAATATTTTATTCTTGAGATTATTCAGTTGATAGTAATCAATAACATCGTTCGTATTGCTGGCAATGCACTTGAATAGTCGAGTGACAACCAGCTTTTACTTTGTTAATTATTCACTCTTTGTAAATAATTCTGGATTAATAGAAGGATAGGCAAAAGATTTATGTTGCTTGATCTCTTCAAGCGATAAACCTTGTAATTCATAGGGGAAAACCACCCAATCATCAGTCGCATTAACAAAATAGTCTGGTCCAGTATTCTTCGGTAATGATGCTTTCTTCCAAACGGTTGCTATTCTCACATCAGCTGGCATATTTCGTTTAAGTCTTACTTTTAGTTCTTTAATGACAGCATCTGCATTTTTTCCAGAACGGTACATGTCATCAACAATTAATAATTTATCTTCGGCATTTAACTTTTTAACTAAATAAGTTAAACCGTGTACATGAATAGGTTGATCGCCATCAGCCTGTTGATGATAACTATCGTAGCCACCGTAGGAGGTTCTAATAGAGATATGGTCAGTTTGTACACCTAAGGTTTGTAAACATTCTTGTACGTAAATACCAACTGAACTACCACCACGCCATAATCCAACAATAAAAGTTGGTTTAAAATCACTGGCCATAATTTGTGTTGCTAGCTGAAATGACTCTTCGATTAACGTGTCTTCATCTAAAAATATTTTTTCACTATATTTAGCCAAGAAATCACCCATTTAATGTGTTATGTTTGCAGGATTTTGAATCAAAAAATTAGAACATAAAGAAGATTTTTATTCAATCTTTAGTGGCACTATCTTTAATGTTTTTACTTGGAACTAACATGGCTGACAAACAATACCTAACTGCGCAAAACCTATTAGAAGACTCTTATGCTTTAGCTCGCAATATTCTCGATAGTGACTTTAAACCGACTTTTATTGTTGCTGTTTGGCGTGGTGGTGCTCCGATTGGTATTGCGGTGCAGGAGTTCCTAGCCGTTCATGGTATTCAATCTGACCATATTGCGATTCGAACTTCTTCTTACGCTGCTGCAATCGACCAACAACAGAAAGAAGTTAAAGTGCATGGCTTAAACTACTTGGTTAAAAACCTTCAGCACCATGATAAATTACTGTTAGTCGATGATGTCTATGATACTGGTCGTTCTATCGAAGCTATTATTAAAGAGCTGCATAGAAAAACCAGATTAAATATGCCGGAAGATGTCAGGATTGCAGTGCCTTATTATAAACCAACACGTAATCAAACCGATCGCATACCTGATTATTATCTACACGAAACCGATGCTTGGTTGAAATATCCTCATTCATTAGAAGGGCTATCGGCAGAAGATATTGCGATAAAACGTCCTCGCTTGTATGAAATTATAAAAGACTTTTTACCTGCTAAAAGTGAATAGAAACACTGCTAAATTGCACTTGTGATTAATCAAGTGCAATCATGTTCACTTTAAAATGATTTAAGCTTGAAAACTTCTAGTATGTATCGGTTACTTATTCTTAATAAAATACAAGCTATACACGTCATGAATTCCTTTTTTATAATTTACTCATAATCCCTCTATTTACTATATTTTATTAAATCTATATCAATGTAAGTATTTATTTGATTTTTAAATGGATTATTCATTGCTTTGCTACTAGTCTACAAGATTAAATAACGTTTTTTCATCCATTTAATCTTGAGCAAAAAATATGACGATTAACTTACGTTTGGTTATTGGTTTTGGTGTAGTCATTTTAATGATGCTTACCCTTAACTTCATTAGTATTCACCGTGTTAACTTTATTGATTCTACAATCACAGAAATAACCGATCAAAACTCTGTTAAACAAAGACATGCTATTAATTTTCGGGGTAGCGTTCATGATCGCGCTATTACATTACGCGATATCTCATTAGCAAGAACCCAAGGGGAACTTGATAGTGCAATTCAAGATATGAAAGATTTGGGTGAGGATTATCAAAGGTCAGTTGTTGATATGAATAAAATTATGTCATCTGGCATTGTGATGACTGCTGAAGAGAAGCGTATTTATTCAAAAATAAACAATATTGAGTCCCAAACCTTACCATTAGTGGATCTGATCATTGAGGCTAAACGAGCTAATAACATTAAATTAGCAAACGATATTTTATTTAATCAGGCTAAACCTACATTTGTTCAATGGTTAGCATCAATCAATCAATTTATTGATTACCAAGAAGTTGTCAATCAAAAAGCGACAAAAGAAGTACGATTTGTAGCGAGTTCATTTCAAAGTTGGATGATTAGTTTAACAAGTTTAGCGATTATTATTGGATTATTGGTGACTTATAGGATCAGTTTTCAAGTAAAACAATCTGTTGGTGGTGATCCTCAAGAAGCAGCCAAGGTTGTTTCTAAAATTTCTCAAGGTGACCTAACAGGTGAAGTTATTTCCTGCTGTCCTGAAAGTATGATGGCATCAATCAATGTTATGCAACAGCAATTAAAAACCACAGTGAACAATATTATGTCCTCTTCTGCTGAATTATCTGAACGTGCGATCTCAGTAACTGCGGGTTCCTTACTGGCACTTAATGCAGCGGATAGACAGGTAGTTCAAACCAATGATGCTAAACATCATTTAGACTCAATGAGTAATAGTATTGATGCTGTTGTTGAGACGGTGAGACAGACTGAAGATAATTCAAAAGCAACGGTAGAGTTATCTCAACGCGGTAGAAATGCTGTTTTGAATGTGGCAACAGAAATCGAAAAAATTGCGACAACAGTCAATGCTACTGTAGCGCAAATCAATATCCTACAACAAAGAACCCGTGAAATTGGTGAAATCATTAACGTGATCAGAAGTATTTCAGATCAAACAAATTTGTTAGCGTTAAATGCTGCTATTGAAGCCGCTCGAGCAGGTGAAACGGGTAGAGGCTTTGCGGTTGTCGCTGATGAGGTTCGTCAACTTGCTATTCGTACCGGCGATGCAACTGGTGAAATCGAAGCAATGATCAATCAAGTCCAAGTAGATACGCAAGCTTCTGTTACAGCAATGGAAACGACTGTGCCTCAAGTTGAAAAAGGCTTGACGTTAACTCACCAAGCTAATGAGTTACTTAGTGATATACAGCGACAAGCTGACGATTCTTTGATTAAAGTATTAGAAGTTGTTAGTGCAACCAATGAGCAAGTTGCTACGATTTATGATGTATCAAATGGAATGGAAGAAATCTCTGTGATGTCTAAAGAAACAAGTGAGACACTTAAAAACAATGTGACTCAAGCAGAGTTATTGGAAACATTGTCTAAAACGCTGAAAAAGGACACTAATTACTTTACTGTTTAATATCGCTCAATCTTATAATAACTTTTAAAGCTCGCTTATATGTGATGGCTTGAAATTTACTCTATTTTAAAATATCTATCATTTTAATTTTAAGGTCGTTTGTTATTCGTCCTGATTTTTTAAAGGTTTATATTATTGTTTATTTAGTATGTCGCTCAGTACATCATAAATCAGGTTCTTATCCTTTCATTTATAGTCGTTTTTGTGTTTTATCGATTCCTTACCGCCTTGCATTTTAGCCTTCAAAAAGACGCTTATTATTCACTTTTAGTATTTAACAAGCTTTGATAGATTCTTGTTGATTATCAATTCGGTTATTAGTTTTCGAATTAAATTTCATTATTTTGGTAAATTAAAAGTCATTTTTTATTGTTTTTATAATAAGTTAAACAGAAGAACGGCACCAATATAGAGCATGTATTGACCTTTTGGTCAGTATTCAATCAAAGCACAGCCTTTGATTACACTTGTCCAATAAACGAAATGATATTTTAAAATAATAACAAATCCTCAAATAAGGGCATTATTAGCACCAAAAAGGAGCGTGGAAATATTGTAAAATAAGGATGTTGGCTATTGATATTCACTGTCATTTATTAGATGGTGTAGAGAGTAAATGGATTTTTCTAATAGCAAAACACATATAAAAATTTAAAGTTACAAGACTATTTATTGAATTTAAAGGATTAGATCTATGAATAACAAACACTTCATTGTGGCAGGCATTACGTCACTAATGTTGACCGGATGTTCAACTCTTACTTCACCTAATACAAGCCAACAAAAATGGTTACAAGATAAAGAATATACTCTAACTATTCTTCATACCAATGATAACCACGGACACTTTTGGCAGAATCAATATGGTGAACGTGGCATGGCTGCCCGTGCAACGTTAGTTAATCATATTCGTGCAGAAGTCGAGTCTGCTGGTGGTTCTGTATTGTTACTTTCTGGTGGAGATATTAATACTGGAGTACCTGAATCTGATCTTTTAGATGCACAACCTGATTTTATTGGTATGAATATGATTGGTTATGATGCGATGGCTATAGGCAACCATGAATTTGATAATCCTCTTGATGTCCTAGCTAAACAAGCTGATTGGGCAAACTTTCCTTTTCTTGCCGCTAACATATACAAAGATGGCAAGCGTATGTTTGAAGCTTACAAAATCTTTGATAAAGATGGCGTTAAAGTTGCGGTTATAGGTTTAACGACAGAAGATACAGCTAAAATTGGTAATCCAGAATTTATTAAAGACGTGCTATTTACAGATCCTAAAGTAGAGGCAAAATTAGTCATTGCTGAAGTAAAAGCCAAATATAACCCCGATATCATTATTGCTGCTACACACATGGGGCATTATTTAAATGGTGACAACGGTTCTAACGCACCCGGTGATGTTCAATTAGCACGTTATCTTGATGAAGGCTCTCTTGATATGATTGTGGGTGGTCATTCTCAAGAACCTGTTTGTATGGAAGGTGTTAATGAATATGCTGACTTTAAAGCAGGACAAGCTTGTAAACCGGATATTCAAAATGGCACCTATATTGTACAAGCACATGAATGGGGTAAATATGTAGGGCGTGCTGATTACACATTTAAAAATGGAGAGCTTGAACTACAAGCTTACAACCTAATTCCAGTGAATTTGAAGAAGAAAGTACAAGATGCCAACGGTAATAAAACGCGTGTCTTTATTCAAGATGAAATCAAACAAGATGAAGTGGTATTTAACACATTAAAACCATTTCAAGAACAAGGTCAAGCAGCTTTAAATTTTGTGATTGGACATAGTAATGGATTGTTACAAGGTGAGCGAAAAGTTGTTCGTAATAATCAAACTAACTTAGGCCGTTTGATTGCCACAGCACATATGCAACGCGCTCAAGCTGATTTTTCTGTTATGAATTCTGGCGGCATTCGTGCTTCGATTGAAGCGGGTGATATTTCTTATAAAAGTGTTTTAACGGTACAGCCGTTTGCCAATACGATCACTTATGTCGATATGACAGGAGTTGAAGTCGTTGCTTATCTTAATCAAGTGGCAACAAAAAGCAAAGACTCAGGTGCTTATCCACAATTCTCAGGTATTACAATGACGGTTGCTGACATGCAGGTTAGCAATATTGTTATTGGTGATAAACCGATTGATTTAAATCGTACTTATCGTTTTACCGTTCCATCATTTAATGCTGCTGGTGGTGATGGTTATCCAAAGCTCTCTGAGCATCCCTCTTATGTTAATACCGGTTATGTCGATGCGGAAGTTTTAAAGGATTTTATCCAGAAAAACTCACCGATTAATATTGCTGATTTCATCCCTAAAAATGAATAATTTATTTAATAAAGATAAATTCTAATCAATATTTCACAATAAAAAGTACCGATTAATAAGTTACATATAACTGCCATAAACGCATGATAGTTTCATGCGCATTATGATTATGGAAATTTAAAAGTACATTTAACTTATTAGTAATATATAAATATAGTAATACATTAAGACAAATAACATTCAATTAAGGATTATAAAATGTTAAAAAAATCAACGCTATGCATCGCATTATCAACCATTTTGGCGGGGGCTACGGCACAAGCTGCAACCCTTTATGAAAAAGAAAATGGCGATAATCTGAAAGTCTATGGTGAAGTCGGTGTCGGTGGACATATTGGTGCCGATTATGAATATGGTGAATTTTATACGGATGATAAATCATATATCGATGACAGTTTTGCAACACTGGGCCTTAAAGGTGAATACGAGGATATTTATTACCGCCTTGAGCTTGATTATGAACGTGAAAATTGGGCATACGGTTCTGGTGACCTGGAATTGACAATAGATAAATTATTTATCGGTTATAAGTTTTACAAAAATCATGCAATTGAGGTCGGATTAACTGATACCGCTCTGGATGATTACGATAAATTTGGTGACTTTACTTTCGATACAACGGTTGAAACTGGCGAAGCAGGCGATCAAGAAAATACGATCAAATATGAAGGTTCTTTTTCTGATTTTAAAATGGGACTCTCTTATTCTTATGAAGGTGAAAGTTCATCTGGTTCTGAATTAGGCGACATTATTAATGGGTATGTTGGTTACTTTAGTGATTATGTTGATGTGGTGATTGGAGCTGAAACACGCAGTGGCTCAGAAGGTATGTCGAAGTACGGAGAGCAAACACTTTTCTCCTTAGGCCTACGTGCTTACATTACGGATGATTTCGCTATCGGTTTAAATGGTTATATTGAAAATGAAGATATTGCACAAACGAGCACGGTTATTTCTATTAGTAATGACTTTGAAGAAACAAGTTCTTATAACGATTACCAAACACTTAAAAACCAAGGAGCATTAATTTCGGCTCGTTACACTTTAAATAAAAAAGTTGAATTTACTGGGTCATTAAATTACGAAGAATACGAGACTTGGGATATCAACAGTGCTTATGGTGTTTCACCTGATGATGAGTACTCATGGGGTAAAGAGCGAATTTGGGGGACGTTAGGTATTAATTTCAAACCAACAAGTTCTGTTATTTTTGCATTGGAAGGTAACTTTGGTGAAGCAGCACAAGATGCTTACGCATACGCTCGAGTATATTTCTAATTAGCTATAAAACTTAAAAAATAAAAGAAAATTGAAGGATCAAATAATGAATAAGAATTTAAATAAAAGTCTATTAGCATTAGTGATAAGCGGTATTTTATCGAGCCATGCTAGCGCTGCAATAACCGATATTATTATCAGTGAATATTTAGAAGGTTCGGGTGATAATAAAGCGATAGAATTAACGAATACTGGCACAAGTAACTACACCTTTCCAAGCAATATCGAATTGCAATATAGTTCTTATAATAATCAAGTTCGTAATCCTGCTGGTGATAATGTACTTGAAGGTGTCACGATTCCTGCTAATTCAACATTAGTTATTTATAATAGTGGGTCAGATACCGCATTATCAGAAGCCATTGCAAGCAGTGCAACAAGTGTTATCGCTGCGACGTACGATGAACAATCATTTAATAGTTTAAGTTTTAATGGTGATGATAAAGTTTCTCTTATCAATACTGATACTAATACTACCTACGATATTATCGGTATAGATGGAACTTATTGGGGCTCTGGGCAAACATTGCGTCGTAGATTTGTAGAGGGGAATTCAATACCGACTCAATCTGCAATTTACAAAGCAGCAGATTGGGAAGACTTCGGTGAAGATGTATATGATGATCTTGGAACGGCAAGTTACTCAGAATATCAAGAAGTCGTTGCTTCTACATGTTCGTTAGATACGCAAACAACAATTGCAGAAGTGCAAGGTACAGGCACATCTTCTCCATTGATCACAAGTGGCTTTACCACTGCAGAATCTTACAATATCACGGGTATTGTGACGGCTGTAACGACTTACCCTGAAAAAGGGTTTTATATGCAAGATGTTGCGCCAGATGGAGATGAACTGACCTCTGATGGCATCTTTGTTAGCACTGCTAACGCAAGCGATGACATGATCGGCACTACCGTTTGTGTAACGAGCACAGTAACTGAATCTTATAATTTAACGCAGCTTGAAACTGATGAGTGGGATACCGTTGATGCAACATCATCGGTACCAGCGGCAACGGATATCGAAATGATTGCTGCCGATGGTGATTCATTTAATGCAACATTAGAACGTTATGAAGGCATGTTAGTTAATTTACCTGAAGATATTGATGTCAATACTAGTGGTAATCAAGACATGCGCGTCTCAAAAACATTTGGTTTTAATTACGATACATTCCGTAACGATATGAGTCTATCTTATCAACGACCTAATTTAAATCCTACACAAGAAAATGTTCCTGGAAGTGAGGATATTTTGGCCGCCATTGCTGAAAATAATGATTATCGTTTGGTGATAGAAAGTAGTACCAAAGCAGCTGATGGAGAAATTCCTTACTATTCAACTTTCAGTTCAGATCCTGCTAATAACTACATCCGTGTTGACGATAGTGTTATTGGTATGGAGGGTGTTATTACTTATAGTTTCAGTAATTTTAACCTAGTGGTTACCAATGAGTTATATAGCAACAACTTTGTACATAATACAGATAGACGCTCATCACCAGATTTAAGTACAACGACTGAAAATGGTCATTTCTCTATTACAGTTGGAACAAAAAATGTTTTAAACCTATTTAACTCGCCATACGGTGGAGAGACTAACTCACATGGTGAAAACCGTGGTGCAGATGACGAAGCTGAATATCAAAAACAATTAGCTAAGTTAGTATCAGCTATTACAGGTCTTGACGCTGATATTGTAGGCTTGATGGAAATTGAGAATAATGGTTTTGGCAACGACAGTGCTATTCAAGCATTTGTTGATGCGATTAATGAAGAATATTACGATGAAGACCCTAAAGATGAAGATAGTGCGGTATCTACAAGTAACCGTTACGTTTTTGTTGGATATGACTCTAACGGTGACTTAGTACTTGATGAGTCTGATTCTTTAGGTTCAGATGCTATCACGACGGGGTTATTATATCGTCCATCTAAAGTCAGCATTGAAAGTATGAGAGTTATCTCTATGCCAGAACAGCACGCACCAGTTGTGGTGAATAGTGCTAATACGGTAATGAAAGATAGCAGTGGTGCCGTACTTGAAAGTGGTGATAACTATCAACGAGAAACAATCGCAGCTACCTTTAAAGTTAACAATACAGGCAAAACATTAACGGTTGCTGTTAACCACTTTAAATCTAAAGGTTCAACTTGTTGGGAAGAGTGGGATGGTGTTGAATTTGGTGATGAAAGCACATGGTCAGATGATGCACCTGATGAAGATTTACAAGGTGCTTGTGAAAACCTACGTGTTGCCGCAGCTGTACAGCTAGGTGAAGAGCTTGAAGGGCTAGGTGGTGACCGTATTATTGTTGGTGACTTAAATTCTTACGGTCAAGAAGATCCTCTTTTAGTGCTAACTGAAAATACAACAGGCAAAACCATTACTACTGCTCGTGATACGTTCATTGGTGATAAACCTCAGTTTACAGTGGCTGGTACCCCTCAAAAAATAACTAAAACCTATAGTTACATCAATACTATTACCTTAAAAGATGCAGAAAAAGGTCAATCAAGTTGGAGTTATTCTTACAATGATGAAATTGGTTCTCTTGACCATATATTAATTAGTCCTTCATTAGAAACACGCTTAATAGACGCAGTTGACTGGCACATTAATGCACCTGAATCCTCTCTATACGACTATAACACTGAATATAAAGGTGATGATTATGAGAATTTCTATGTTGATGACGAGTACCGTTCATCGGATCACGATTCAGCAATTATGTCATTAAGCTACGAATATGGAGAAGTGGGAGAAGGCGAGCCTGTTTACCTTACAATTAGCAGCAGTGCGGTCGATGTGCCTTATGTGCTTGAAGAAGGTGCTTTAATTGGTGATGTTGCACAAATTCAATTATCTTCATCAACCGATATGAGTGATGTGGTTCTACCAAATGTGATTATTACTGAAGATAATCAGTCATTAGTTGAAATTGAAGTTTATGGTCTAGATGCAGGAACTTACACTGCAAAAATGACATTAACACGTGATGCAGAAGTGATGTCTGAATTTACAAAAACGATGTCATTTGAAGCGGCTTCTAAAGATTCCTCGACTGCAAATGTTGCACCTGCTGAACAGTACGATGGTTCTGGTGGTGGCTCATTCGGTATATTTGGCCTTATCTCATTATTAGGCTTGGGTTTCTTACGTCGCTTTAAAGCGCAGCTATAACTAAATTCGAATCTAATCATTATAACGATGGTACTTACATTCATTGCGCTTTTACATTAGTTTAAAATACGCTTGTTGTAAGTGCTGTTGTTTTTATGATGATTAACGATGAATGATTAAATGGAATTTAAAGAGAGATATAATGGATAATAAATTAAAAAAAACAGCACTATGTTTATTGGTGCTAGGAAGCCTTACTGCCTGTAATAGTGATGATTCATCAACGGTTTCTAGTAACGATTATATAACCGTAGTTCAAGAAGTTGAAGAAACGGTAGAAGATCTAAGCGAAGATACTGATTCAGTAGTCACAGAAGGTAATTTATTACTGAATAGTGATTTTGAAAGTTGGACAGATGGATTACCTGACGGTTGGACCATCATTGATGATGGGATTAGTGTTGCACAGAGTACGACTATTTACTATACAGATGAAACTTCAACTTTTGCTATTGGTGAAAATTCAGCAGCAATAACAGTGACAACTGAAACACAAGGCGATACTGATTTCCGTCAATCAATTGATGTCGTTTCTGGTACAACCTACCTATTTAGCACATGGATATATCATACGGAAGGCATGATCAGTGCTCGATTATATGTTGATGGTTACCAAGGGTATTCTGATGCAGATTTAGTTAATCAGTGGCAAGAGGTGACTTATAGCTACGCTGCTGATGAAGATAAAAGTATTGAAGTTGGCTTACGTTTTTATGATCAAACTGGGTTTGATGGTGAAGAAATTGTTTACGTAGATAATTTCTCATTTTCATCTGATACGGTCGAAACAACGACTGATGAGACTGCAGAAGAAGAAATAATAGAGGAAGAAGAAGCATCAGAAGTAGTCGCTGAAGAAGAGACAACAGATGAGACCGTCACAGAGGAATCTGATGGTAATTTGTTAGTTAATGGTGACTTTGAAAGTTGGTCTACATCTTTACCTGATGATTGGACAACTATCGACAGTGATATTAGTGTTTCACAAAATACGACTATTTATAATGAAGGTTCATCTTCTGCAGAAATATCTGTCAATAGTGGCACACAAGGTAGTACTGACCTTCGTCAATATATTGATGTTACTGAAGGAACAACTTATACCTTTTCAACGTCGGTTTACCACACCGATGGCTTAATAAAAGCGCGTTTATACATCGGTGGTGATTATGGAACTTATTCAGATAATACTGTGTTAAGTGGGTGGCAAGAGGTGACTTATAGTTACACTGCGACTGCTAGTGAAAGTATCGAAGCTGGAATTCGTTTTTATGATCAAACTGGTTATATTGATCCTGAAATTGTATATATTGACGGTTTCTCAGTCATTGCTGACTCGAACTCTAGTTCAGATACGAGTACTTACTATGCAAGTGCTGCTGATTTAACGGGCCTTGAATTAAAAACAGCACTGTATAATATTATTAAAGACCATACGACGAAAACCTATAGTAACTTATGGGACTTTATGAGCACCAATTCATTAGATGTTTACTATGAAAATGATGGCACTATTTTAGATATGTACTCTGAAAACCCATCAAGCTCAGATACTTATAACTATACACCTGTTACAGATCAGTGTGGTAATTACTCTGGTGAAGGTAGCTGTTATAACCGTGAACACTCTTTCCCGAAAAGTTGGTTTGATGACCAATACCCAATGTACACAGATATCCACCACCTTTTTGCAACGGATGGTTATGTGAACGGTAAACGTAGTAATTACCCTTATGGTGTTGTTGGTACAAGTACATTTGTATCAGACAATGGCAGTAAAGTTGGCTCTGCAAGTAGTGATTTAGGTTACTCTGGTACCGTATTTGAGCCGATTGATGAGTTTAAAGGTGATTTTGCTCGTGCTTATTTCTACATGGCAACACGTTATGAAGATATCATTTCGACATGGGAAGTTAACTCTGATTCTGCAGATGCTGTGTTAGATAGTAGTTCTGATTATGTGTTTGAGGAATGGGTTATTACTATGCTGAAAACCTGGAACGAGAATGATCCTGTGAGTCAAAAAGAGTTAGATCGTAATGAAGCGGCTTATGAGTTCCAAGGAAATCGTAATCCATTTATTGACCACCCTGAATATGTTAATGAAATTTGGGCTGATTAATCTCATTGTAAGGGAGTTACCTTTATTTAAAGGCAACTCTCTTAATCAATAAAGATCAAGTAATAGAGATGTAACATGTTAATATTTAAAGCTTATACCTTATATCTCTTCAATTAAACTATTCCGGAGAAAAAATGAAGAACCTTTCTAAAAGCCTTTTAGGTCTTGCAATGGTGGTTGCACTTAGCTCAACATCTTTTGCATCTGAGAAACAATTTACAACTAAAGACTTAAATCAAGAGTCAGTATTAGCGCTTTCATGGGTACAAAATTCAGCTGAATTTACAGCGCTTTCTTACCAAGCATTTAACCTTGCTAAATTAAGATGGGATATGGATAAGCAAGAAGGCAAAAAAGCGATTGTTGTTGATGTTGATGAAACTATCATTGATAACAGCCCATACAACGGTGGTTTAATTGATAAAGACTATGGTTATAGTGGTGATACGTGGAAAGCGTGGAGTGAAGATAAAAGTGCAACAGCAATGCCTGGCGCTGTGGATTTTTTGAATTATGTCGTTGAAACAGGTGGTGATGTTTTTTATGTTACTAACAGAAAATCGATGCCTGAAAAAAATATGGACCTGAAACAATCAACGATGGAAAACTTAAAAGCATTAGGTTTTCCACAGGTTGACGAGAAGCATATGATGCTTAGAACAGGCACATCAAAAAAACAAGAACGACGTGATAGTGTGACAGGAATGGGCTATAAAATTGTGTTGTTAATGGGCGATAACCTAGCGGATTTCGATGCTGCTTTTGATGGCGATACAATGGAAGGTAGAAGTAAAGCTGTTGAAACTCATAAAATGAGTTTTGGTGATAAGTTCATTGTATTACCTAATCCAATTTATGGTGCATGGGAAGCGGCTGTTTATGGTGGTGGAAAATGGTACAAAAAGTCTCCACAAGAAAAGTCAGCGCTTAGGAAGAGTACATTAAGAAAGTTTGAGTTTGAAAAATAATTAATGGTGACTTAGGTTATATCTAAGTTCAAGCTGATCGCAAAAAGCCTAATGTAAAATATTAGGCTTTTTGCTTTTTAACGAATAGAGATTATTTTTGAAATTGTTGTGATTATACCAATCACACGAATTAACATCTTTTAGTTAATCTTCGAAAGGCCTCAATTTACGCCTTAAACTAAGTCATTTTTCCTGCACAAAATTTAGAACACTTATTTAATGTAATCGGTATTACTTTTCTAATGAGTTTTTAAAAAGTGGACTTTAAAAAGAAGAGGTTAATAGCATCTTATGTAAGCGCTCTAAAGCAATAGGGCTCGCCTTTAAAGTCAGTAGAACACCATCCTCTTTATATTGCTCATCGATAACCTGCATTTTACTGTGTATTTCACCCATAATCCCACTAGCTGTATAAGGGATATTAAAACAAGCTGAACACATTTTTTTCTCTAAAAACACTTGAATTTGCTGGTGGACCATGGCCACATCATTTTTATCTCGAGTGCTTATTTGTAGCGCATCAGGGTATTGCTCTAATAATGTCAATTGTTGCTCTTCTGTTAAGCAATCAACTTTATTCAATATTAATAATTTATTATTGAAATCTACATTGAGTTCGCCTAGGACTTGATCAACGACAGCAAGTTGAGAAACAAAATTTGGATCAGAAGCATCAACAACATAAAGCAATAAAGAAGCTTCTTTTGCTTCTTCTAGTGTAGAGTGAAACGAGGCCACTAAATCATGTGGTAATTTTTTAATAAAACCGACAGTATCAGAAATTAAAATTCGCGGTTGAGTAGCGGGTTGTAAGGTACGAACCGTGGTGTCTAATGTTGCAAAGAGCTTATCTTCAACTAGTACATCAGAATCTGTTAGGGCGCGCATTAAAGAAGATTTACCAGCATTAGTGTAACCAACTAATGCAACACACAATTGTTCAATACGACCACTACGTCTGCCTTGCATTTCTTTTTGTAGCTTTTGAATTTCTTTTTTTATATCGGCTATTTTATCGCGAATACGACGACGATTAATCTCAAAAGCGGTTTCCCCTATCCAACGACCTTTTTGACGTTCTCTATCACCGCTGTTTTCATCGCGTACTCTTGGTGTTAAGTAATTAAGACGTGCTATTTCTACTTGTAACTTTGCTGTTCGAGTACGTGCATGTTTACTAAAAATTTCGATAATGATACGCGTACGATCGTAAACTTCTACACCTAATGCGGCTTGCACGTTATGCAGTTGATTTGGACTTAATTCACAGTCAAAAACGACCACGTTAGCTTGTTCTTTAATCTCTGACGATGTTATTAAGTCATTTAATTCATCTTGGTCAAAGTCAACTGATTCGAACTTATCTGTTGTTTCATTTTGCTCCGGTAGTTCATCATCATTGGTTAGTGCAGCCAGCTCTTCCAATTTTCCTGATCCTAATACAGATAACTGTTTAGTGGATCGTTGACGTTGTGTTTTACTACCGACAACAGAAAAGCCTAAAGTATTCACTAAGCGGCCCAATTCAGACAATGATTCATCTACTTCTTGCTGAGTGACATTAGGTGTACGGATAGAAATTAGCAGGGCGCGGGTCGTTGTATCTTCTGTGGTCGCGATTGACATTGAATGCTCATATTACTTAAGGAGTTATAGGTGCATCCTACGCTGTTGTGATGTGCTTATATATCTATTTCAAAACACTTTTGATTGCTTAGATGGTAAGCCATTGGTTTATCTTATGTTGGCGAGGTATTTTTAGATAGGTGCTTTAAATACAAAAGTACTTTAAATACACAAGAACTTTTAAATAAAAAACCGCTAATAAAAAAGCACTATCAATGTGATGTTTGATAGTGCTTAGGATGTCTTTATACTGATATTTTACAATGAAATTCATATATATTTTATTGTAAAAAGTTAATAACTCTTATTGATATATCTAGTGCGTTACTTTCAAGTCGTAAAATGTTGCTTGAACGTAATCTTTTGCATCACCGGTTTTGTTTTGGTTGTATACACCCGCTTTGAAGTACATGTATTGACCACCTACATCATATTTACTGTTAGACATATCAACTGTTTTAGTCGTATCAGCTTTACCTGGACGCATAATAGTGACGGCTAGTTCATGGCCAGTTACTTTAATACGGTAACTAAATTTCTCACCTAGCTCAATACCATCTTCTGGTTCTGCTGGTGTTGCATCTTGATTCCAATAATTAGGTAATGAGTTACCAATGATATCAACCCATTGTTCATCTGCTTCACTATTAGGTTCATGAGCAAAGTAAATTGACCCTTTTTGATGGTTAGGCAGTTTACGGTAATAAAGACGTACTGGTTCATCATCATTTGCATGAATTTGACCAATGATCACTCGCCCTTGTTGCCAGCTAACACCGGTTGTCGTTACGTGATTAACCGCTAATGTTGCTTCTAATGTGCCATCAACGCCACCTGCATTTTCTTGGTCTGATGTTGGCGCTGTTGAAAATACCCAGTTATTACCGCCAACGCCTTTTGTATTGTAAGACGTATTACCACGGCGCATCATTTCACGTAATTCTGATCGTGTGTATTTTGTGTTTTTTGAGGTTTTAGCACCTTTAACTGGAGACTTAAAAACCATGCCGCCATCTTGAGCTAGGTAGAAGAAGTTTTCATCAGAATAACCACCGGCTAAGGCTTTTTCTTTTATTTGATCTGACTTTCCGTTGCCATCTGCATCGACAGGGACACTGATTGTCCAACCTAATAAATCAAACTGGCTTGCAGGAGAGGCTGCCTTAGATTGTATAGATTGTGCGTTGTCAGAAGCTGTATTCGCACAGCCTAATAAAGCAAAAGAGCAAGCTAATGCAGCTAGTTTAAAAACCTTATTATTTACAGTAGCAAATGTGCTTTTATTTAACATGAATTTACCTATAAGTTGTTGTTAGTCACAAAATGATATCACTACCAATATAAAACCTAACTTGCTTTAAGTAGATATGATGACTGCGTAGCAGTTCAGCGAAATTTGACACGAATTAATTCGGACATACTTCACATAATGTAAAATATTTTATTAAATAGTTTACATTTAACGTCATTTTTTAACTTTTAATTTATCGAGAATACGTGTTTATTTCACTTCTTCTTTTAATTTATTGTCATACATATCGTTACTTTTTAACTTTAATCGCTATTAAAATCGTTTTATTAATTTTCTGTAATGGCTGATGTTTATGGGAGTAAATGAGGTGAATAGCCTTATTTAAAATAGATGCTTTATCAATCTCAAGGCTAGCAGCCGTTAACTTGTTTTTTATTATGTTCAATTAATTAAATGACTGCTTCTTCATTATAAATTTAAGTAAAAGTGATAAAGGTCTGATTTTTATATCAGTAAGCGTGAGCAGTGTCATACTGAAATACTTTATTATTGTAATACTTAATACACTTTGTAAGATGCTCTTGTTGTTACAGATCATTGAACAGTTTTCACTCAGTATTGCAATAGCCGTTATCGCGATTAACGATTAAACCGATTGTTGTAAAATAGATATTTTATTAAGGAAATGAAAATAATGAAAAAGATATTAATACCTTTATTGACTACATTACTTCTCACACCAAGCGTGTATGCAAAAACGTTGAATCTTGGTCATGCTATGTCATTAGAAAGTGCTGCTCACCAAGGCATGGTGATTATGGCTGATAAAGTGAAGGAGAAGTCTAACGGTGATTTAACTATCCGTATTTTCCCGAATGGCCAACTTGGTTCTGAACGTGATCAAGCTGAGCAAGTGGTGACGGGAGCAATTGATATGGCTAAAATCAACGGTGGTTTAGCAGAATCTTTCGAACCAACGTTTAAGGTTAATGCACTGCCTTTCTTATTCCGTGATGTTGCACACATGAGAAAATTCATGAAAAGTGACATAGCTGAAGAGATGCTAGTTTCAAGTAAAGGTAAGGGGTTTATTGGCCTTACATTTTATGATTCAGGTACACGTAGTTTTTATGCTAAAAAAGCAATTAATTCACCAGCTGACTTAGCAGGAATGAAAATACGTGTTCCAGGGTCTCCAACAATGATGGAAATGGTAAATTTATTAGGTGGTAAAGCGACGCCTGTTCCATTCAATGAAGTTTACACTGCTTTGCAGCAAGGCGTAATTGATGGTGCAGAGAATAATATTTCTAGTTTAGTTGAAATGAAACACAGCGAAGTTGCTAAATTTTACTCAATGGATCAGCATTTAATGACACCTGATGTCATTATTATTTCAGAAAATGCATTTAATTCACTAACACCAGAAGAGCAAAAAATATTAAAAGAAGCGGCAGCAGAGTCTCTTGATGAGCAAATCAAAATCTGGGACGAAACTGACAACATGAACAAAGAAAAAGGCATCAAAGCTGGCGTAACATTTGTTGAAGTGGATAAAGCCCCATTCCGAGCAGCTGTTAAACCTATGATTGATGAAGCTAAAAAAGATTCTAAATTAGCGCCTTTCATTGAGAAAATTGAAGCACTTTAATTAGTATTAGTAAAAATATAATTTTGCTCTGGCCTTGCTAGGGCAAAATTTTTTGAGGTATAACTGCATGTTAACATCTTTTAGAAACCTACTTGATAAGTCGATTCTATTTATTTCTTCCTTTGCATTAATGTTGTTGGTCGCCACTGTCACTTGGCAAGTTTTTAGTCGTTATGTGTTAAATGACCCAAGTAGCTGGACTGATGAACTTGCTCGCTATGCGATGGTATGGCTTGGATTATTAGGTGCCAGTTATTTGTTTGGTATTAAAGGGCACTTAGCGATAACGTTATTAGATGGTTACCTTAAGGGAAAAGCAAATATAGCATTACAATTACTCATTAACGGGATCTCTTTTACATTTGTTTCTTTAGCAATGCTTAAAGGTGGGCTTGCACTGATGGGAAGAACCACACAACAATTATCTCCTGCATTGCAATTACCAATGTCTACCGTTTATTCAATATTACCTATTTCAGCCGTTATTATTCTCATTTATTTGGCATTAAATACGCTTGAACTTTTTTGTAAATCGAACAAAAAATAAATTTTAAAAGGACTTTTATTATGGACTTGTCCATTGGTGTTTGGCTGCTAGGCCTATTTTTATTCATGATTGCGATAAGCATGCCGATTGCCATTGCCATTGCAATGTCATCTTTGACTATCATGTATTTCATTTTACCGTTTGATGTGGCAAGTATTACTGCGGGTCAAAAAATCATTACCGGTATTGATAGTTTCAGTTTATTGGCGATCCCTTTCTTTATTCTTGCAGGGAATATAATGAATGTGGGCGGTATCGCTGGTCGACTTATCAACCTTGCAAAACTCATGGTTGGTTGGATCCCTGGTTCGCTTTTACACGTTAACATCTTCGCTAATATGATGTTTGGTGCAGTTTCTGGTTCAGCCGTCGCTGCTGCTGCTGCGGTTGGTAAGACATTAGGTCCAGAACTCGAAAAAGAAGGTTATGATAAAAACTTAGCGACAGCCGTTAATGTTGCTTCATGTCCTGCTGGTCTGCTTATTCCACCAAGTAACTCATTAATCGTATTCTCAGTTGTATCGGGTGGAACATCTGTTGCGGCACTATTTATCGCAGGTTATGTACCAGGTATTCTAATGGGATTAAGCTGTATGGTTGTTGCTTATTTTATCGCTAAAAAGAAAGGCTACAAAACAAGTGCTAATGATGGTTACACTATTAAAGATGTATTGAGAATTGTTTGGCAAGCCACGCCAAGTTTAGGACTTATTTTTGTTGTTATTGGCGGTATTATTGGCGGTGTATTTACTGCAACAGAAGGAGCATGTATCGCTGTTTTGTATTCTTTTGCTTTGTCACTCTGTTACCGAACACTTAAATGGTCACACTTTTCAATCATTTGCAAAGAAACAACACAGATCACCGGTATTATGCTGTTCTTGATTGGCGCATCAACCATCATGTCATGGGCAATGGCCTTTACTGGTTTACCAACAATGATCAGTGATTGGATGTTATCCATCTCTGATAATCCTATTATTATCTTCATTCTGATGAATGTGATTTTGTTGATTATTGGTATGTTTATGGACTTAACACCAGCGGTACTGATTTTTACACCAATCTTTATGCCTATCGCAACAACATTAGGTATGGATCCTATTCACTTTGCAATGATGCTTATATTTAATCTATGTATCGGAATAGCGACACCACCAGTGGGCACTGCGTTATTTGTGGGTTGTAGTGTCAGCGGGTCTAAGATTGAAGATGTAATAAGAAGTATTATGCCATTTTGTGCTGTCTTGATAGTGACTTTATTGCTAATTACATTCATTCCTGAAATTAGTTTATTCCTTCCTCGATTCTTCGGGTTAATCTCATAGTTTTTTAAACTTAAAAGATTTATTTCTAGCAAAGTCTCACTTCTAACAAAAGCTAACCATTTATGGTTAGCTTTTTTGTGTTTTTTAAAAAGTAAGTGTTAGGATGGAAAGAGATAATTTACCTAGAATGGTATAGATTTTAAATCTTACATAGTCGAGATCCTCTGAAAGCTTTGATATACCTTACGGTTATTAATGTAGTTGATTTTTATAGTTAAGAAGTAATCTAATTCTTTAACTTTAATAATATAATTATTTGCTTTTAACTTTACAATTATTTCGCTAATTAAGAAGGCGGCAATCAATTAAGTAAATATACTTAGCAGACTGCAATATTTACTAGTGCAACCTATATCAAGGAATTAAGATATATATGAATAAATTAAATTTACTTCAAAAATTGTTATTACTCACCTTATTACCACTGATCTTCATATTAACTTTACTGTCATCTATCTCTTATTCTCTAGAAAAAGAAGGACTCACTAATAATATATCTGAATTTCGTCAGGCTCTATTGAAAGAAAGAAAGCGAGAGTTAAAAGAAATCACTGAAGTTGCTTCTGGAATTGTTTCGTACCAAATGTCGTTACCTAATCAAGGTGATATAGAAGGAGCTTTACGCGATATCCGTTTTGGTGTGGCAGGGTATTTTTATATTTATGACACAAGCGGAAAGAATATTTTTCACGCCGTGAAACCTGCATTACAAGGTAAAAATTTAATTGATTTGAAAGATACCAAGGGTAATAACATTATTGTGGGCTTATTGGATGCGGCGCAAAAAGGAGATGGTGTTTATTCCTTTTATTTCCAAAAACCAGGCTCTTCAACCCAGTTTGAAAAGTTAGGTTTTGCAGCCATGATCCCTAATACAAATTGGATGATCGGTACAGGTGCTTATATCGATGATATCGAAGAATCAATTAATGAATATTCAGCTTCAGTAACAAAAAGCTTTAATGAAAAAATATGGTTAATTTTATCAATTTCAATTGCTTTAATTATCCTTACTACTGTGATTATATTCTTCGTTGCAGCGCGAATGGTTAAACCTATTAAACGTATGGCCGATAACTTAAATGATATTGCACAAGGCGAAGGAGATTTAACGCAACGACTTGATATACATGGCCATGATGAAATATCGCAATTAGGTAGATCGTTTAATCTATTTGTTGATAAATTAAGAAATACGATTGCTGATATCAGTATCGCAACAACCGGGATTAATAAAGCAGGTCTCGATATGAATCATCAAAGCACTGAGATTGCGTCACAACTTCACCACCATAACGATCAAACGGATCAGGTTGTATCTGCAGTGACTGAAATGTCATCTACAGCGAGCGAAGTGGCGAGCAATACAAACCAAGTTGCAGAAGCCACTCAAGCGGTATCAATAGATGTAATGCATGCTCAAGAATGTGTTGAAACCTCATTAACTGAAGTATCTGCGCTAGTAGAAGAAATAAATGGTGCGGTAACAAGTATGAATGCTTTAAGTGAGCAGTCTCAGAAAATTAACCAAGTCTTAACTGTGATTGGTGCTATTGCCGATCAAACTAACTTATTAGCATTAAATGCTGCGATTGAAGCGGCACGAGCTGGTGAGCAAGGCAGGGGATTTGCCGTCGTTGCGGATGAAGTCAGAAGTTTAGCAAGTCGTACCCAAAAAAGTACACTTGAAATCAATGAAATGCTTGAAGAATTACATCGATTAGTTGGATTGTCAGTGAATGCTATGTCGTTAAGCCAAGAACGAAGTGTACGTTCTGTAGATTCATCGAAAACCATTTCACAAAGCTTACTTTCAGTAACCTCATCTATTACTTCAATTAATGACATGAGTACTCAAATTGCGACAGCGACCACAGAGCAAAGTTCTGTTACAGAAGAGATAACCCGTAATGTTTATGAGATTCAAAATATTGTTAACTCATTAACCTCAAGCAGTATTGAAGCTGAAAAAATAGCCAGTGATGTACTTTCTGAAGGTGGTAAGTTAGAAGGACTTGTTGGTCAGTTTAAAATATAAAAGTTGAAGCGATAATTTAAATTAAGAGTACATCTCTGAGGCAATCAGTTACGTACTCTTAATTATGTATTTTCAGTTACGTTAAAGCTTAATATGCTGGTTAAATATCGATAAAAACTCATCTTTACGATGGCTTACTAATAACATAGTACTATGTTGTTGGCTGGCTAAATGCTCTAAAAAGTTAAGCACTCTATGCCTGTTTAATTCATCTAATCCCTGTGTTGGTTCATCTAAGATTAACAAATAAGGTGACTTAACTAATGCTCTCGCAATTAACGCTAGTCGTTGCTCTCCGTAACTTAAACTTTGAAATGCGCTTTTTTGCTGTGCGAGTAATCCTATTTTATCTAACCATTGGCGTGCAATTTTAATATGGTACGGGCTAGGCTGCTGATACATGCCGATTGAATCATAAAAGCCAGATACAACTACAGTTAATAAATCACTACTGACACGGTATTGACGATGTAACTCTGAGCTAACAATTCCCATATGTTCTTTAACTTGCCAAATTGTTTCACCAGAGCCTCTTTTAAAACCCAATACGTTAATATCGTTGCTATAACATTGAGGGCAATCACCGGTAATTAATTGCATTAAGGTCGATTTGCCACTGCCATTAGGGCCGGTGATCAAAGTATGTTGCAGTGGTTTTATTTCTACATCTAAGTTTTTAAAGACATTCACACCATTATAATGAACAGTCCCTTTGTTTAACTTAACTAAGTAAGGATGATCGAAATCGGATAACTCATGCATATTTTCAGGCCAGTCTGTTTCATCGGGTACTGGGCTTAATAAAGCATCTAATTGTTTTTTTGTTTCAGCATCTTCAAGTTGGCCGATAACATCAAATCGACCACGTTCAATAAATGCAATGTTATTACACCATTTTGGAATATCTTGTCGATTACTTAACATCAATAAAATGCTAACACCATTTTTAGAGAGACGTTCTAGAGCAATAGACAGCGCCTCGCAGGAAGCAACATCTAAACTATCAAAAGGATTATCACACACTAAAAGTTCAATACCGCTAAAAATGGCTTGCAGGATGAGTAACTTACGGCTTTCACCTGTACTGAGTTGTAAATAACCAGTATCTAGACGATGGCTTAGACCAAACTCATGGATAAGTGGATCATTCCATTTATCTTTAGGTAGAAAGTCTTTGGCTTTAGTGGCTGCCTCATTAACTTCTACATAATCAGGTGCTTCTGCATGTAACGCGTTTTCATAGGTCTTTTGTTGTGCCTCAAAGGAAATCATCCCTATTTTTTTTTCATCAGGTAAGGTTAATTGCTTAAATTGGGTAGGCTTGAAAGTACCTGTTAGCAATTGATCTAGGTATTGTTTCCCAGAACCATTTCTGCCTAAAACACACCAGCTTTCATTTTCAAGTAATTGCCAGTGATTAATTGTTAACTTGTCATGTTCTAAATTTATAATATTTATCATTAGATTTGCCAGATTGATGATCGAGGAGGTGGTTTATTCTGTCATAAGTATTTGTAATAAATAAGTGATAAGTGTCAATTTTAGTATTTAACCTCAATTCTGGTTAATGAAAGCGGAATTATATTTAAAGTCATAAAGTGCTATTTTTTACTAATCAGTGCCGTTAGTTTTGCGTCGTTCAAAGCGAATTATTGAAGCAATAACGGGCTATTGAAAAATAATGTAACACAGAAATTCGCAGAAATAGCGGTATTGCATCGCTTTGCTTATCCAGAACTGAGGTTATTTATTTAGTGACGAAAATTGAGGCTAAAAGAGGGGATATCGAACGTGAGTTGTGAATGCGTTGATTAACGTTTTTAGGCCTATACTTTAGCTTGATTTCATATAAGTAGCTATTTAGTGTAGTATAGAATCGTTTTAACTAAATGATTCATAATAAATTTAACAATTAATAAGGATATTAATATGCGTAAGATTATCTCGTCTTCTATTCTATTGGCATGTGCTTCTTTCACTATGCCGGCTGTCGCAAGTGAATGTGGCAAAGTCACCATCGCTGACATGAGTTGGAGTTCTGCAACATTAATCGCTAATGTAGACCGTTTTATCCTTGAGCATGGTTTCGACTGTGACGCAGAATTAGTACCTGGTGACACACAAGCAACAGGTGCATCGATGATTGAAAAAGGTCAACCAGACCTTGCTCCTGAATTCTGGAGTAACGCAATGCGTGAAGCATTGAATAAAGGTGTCGAAGAAGGCCGTATTCGTTATGCAGGTACCACATTAACAGATGGCGGTGAAGAAGCATTTTGGGTTCCAGCTTACATGGTAGAAAAAGATCCAACATTAGCCACACTCGCTGGTGTTAAAGCCAATGCTAAGCTATTTAAACATCCAGAAGATCCAACAAAATCAGGTTTCATGGGCTGTCCAGCTGGCTGGAATTGTCAAATTTCAACAAAAAATCTATATGAAGCAATGAATCTTGAAGAAGCTGGTTTTGAATTGTTAGATCCAGGTTCAGGTGCCGGCCTTTCTGGTTCGATTGCTAAAGCGTACGAACGTGGTGAAGGGTGGTTTGGTTACTACTGGGCACCAACCTCTGTGCTAGGTAAATACAAAATGGTTAAAGTTGACTTAGGTTCAGGTATTGATGAAGAACATTTCAAAAATTGTATTACGCAAGAAGATTGTTTAGATCCAAAAGTGACTATGTACCCACCTTCAATCGTTGAGTCAGTTGTGACTGAAAGCTTTGCTAAAAGAGCGCCTGAAGTAATGGAATACCTTGCAAAACGTGAATTTAAAAATGCACAAATGAACGTATTATTAGCTTGGATGGAAGATCAACAAGCTGATGGGGAATACACTGTTGAGCACTTTTTAACAAATTACGAAAGTACTTGGACGCAGTGGGTTGACGCGCCAACAGCATCAAAAATTAAAAAAGCATTAGCAGCACTTTAATTACATAACTCCCCAAGCCCAGTTTATCTGGGCTTTTTCATTTTAGGAGACAAATAACATGTCAGACAAATCATGGTTGTCGGAAATTCCGCAACTTGATCGCCACCAATTATTAGACTTTAGAAAAACACTAGATGGTGCCTACCGCAGCTTCTCTCGAGAGTACGGAGACAGCATCGAATCTTTCTTTGATCCTCTTCTTAGCTTTCTTATCTGGTTCGAAAAATTATTATTAGCGACACCTTGGTGGTTAGTGATCGCTGTATTAGCGGTTTTTGCTTACGCGATTAGCCGTTCTTGGAAGTTAACAGTCGGTGTTGTGCTTGCCTTTTTCTTGATTGGTTTCTTAGGTATGTGGGAAAATACCATGCGTACCATGAGTATTATTACCGTCTCGACCATGCTCGCCATTATATTAGGTGTCCCTATTGGCGTTTCAATGGCACGTTCGAATCGCGTTCAATCCATCGTTACACCGATTCTCGATGTCATGCAAACCATGCCTGCCTTTGTGTATTTAATACCCGTAGTTATGTTATTAGGTATTGGTAAAATACCAGGCGTCATTGCCGTGATTATCTATGCAATTCCGCCTGTTATTCGCTTAACGAATTTGGGTATCCGACTTGTAGACAAAGAAGTATTAGAAGCCGCTACAGCGTACGGTGCAAGCTCAATGCAGCGACTATTTGGTGTTCAAATTCCTTTAGCGATGCCTAATATTATGGCGGGTATTAACCAAACTATTATGATGGCACTTTCAATGGTGGTTATCGCATCAATGATTGGTGTGAAAGGCTTAGGTCAGCCGGTATTAAAAGCAATTACAAATCAATATTTCACACTGGGTTTATTAAATGGTCTGGCAATTGTGGCCATCGCTATTATTTTTGACCGTCTATCTCAAAGTTACGCGAAACGTACACTGCAAGATTTTGGAGGTCACTAAGATGAGTAACAAAGACAATAAACAACCTTTAATACGTATTAAAAAGCTATATAAAGTATTTGGCAAAAATGAGAAAAAGGTACTTGAGCAAGTTATCGCTGGGAAATCAAAGGAGACTATTTTAGCAGAGACTGGCCATACAGTTGGCTTGTCTGATATTAATTTAGATATTTATCCTGGTGAAATTTTCGTGATAATGGGGCTGTCTGGTTCAGGTAAATCGACACTTATTCGTCACTTTAATCGCTTAATTGAACCGACTTCTGGCGAAATTGAAATCGCTGGTAGCGATGTAATGAAGTTAGACAGTAAAGAACTACAAGAATTTCGTCGTCAGAAAATGGCGATGGTATTTCAACGTTTTGGTTTAATGCCACATCGTACTGTTTTACAAAATATTACTTATGGTTTGCAAGTGCAGGGCATTAGTAAAAAAGAACGAGAAGTACGTGGAAGAGAATGGTTAGAAACGGTTGGACTTGATGGTTATGCAAATCAATACCCATCACAACTTTCTGGTGGTCAACAACAACGTGTCGGATTAGCGCGTGCTTTATGTACTGATGCCGATATCCTATTAATGGATGAAGCCTTTTCTGCGTTAGACCCTCTGATACGTAGTGAGATGCAAGATCAGTTAATTGAACTACAAGATAAGCTGCACAAAACCATTGTCTTTATTACACATGACCTTGATGAAGCGTTACGTATCGGTGATAAAATTGCGATCCTTCGTGATGGTATTTTGGTACAGCAGGGCGAACCTGTCGATATCTTGCTAAACCCAGTTGATGATTATGTTGAAGCCTTTGTAAAAGACGTTAACAGAGCGCGTGCATTAACAGTTGAAACAGTTATGCAACCACAAATTTGTCGCATCTCTAGTGACACTATTGGTGAAGCCTTAATTCAAATGCGACAATCTAAACAAGATTACGGCTATGTTGTGAATGATGAAGGGTATCGCGGTGTTATCACACAGGAAACATTGGAAAATGTGGAAGAGAGCGATCATAGTAATAGTATTAATTCATCGTTACTTGAAGATGTTCCATCAGTTCAAAGTGATGCTTTATTAGAAAGTGTTATCCCTGAAATGTTAGATAATATACATGAGCTACCTGTATTAAACGCAGAAGGTGAAGTGAAAGGTTATTTATCACGTTCAACACTTGCTGATATCTTAAGCGACCAGCCCAGTTCAGGTAATGGGATGGTAGTTAATGCTAATTCAGATAATGAACTCGCAGAAAAAGAAATAAAGTTAGAGAAAAGCTAACATTAGTTAAAACGACTATTCTCTACATTAACGTCATCACTGTACCACTGCAAAATAGCAATAGTGGTGACGTATTATTCATATCGACTATACCTAGGTTAAATTAGACTCTTCATATTAATTTTGAATCATAAATGAATATTTTTGTGATTTTTAGTACGTTAGACCCTTTTTACTATCAATCAAACCACGAATCTATCAAATGCTTATTATAGGTCTTATATTACTACTACATTTACTCATACTGATTACTTGCCCCTAGAAAGAATTTAAACTTATAGAATAATATGAATTTTCCTTAATGATATTTAGTGAATACTTATTTAGAGTTGTTTTGTTATATCTTATTGACTTATTATTATGAGAACTTTAATTTAATAAAATTTTTTCAATTAAAGTTTTTTCTTATATATTGAAAAAGCTTAAGTTTTACAGAGTTAGGTTGTAGTTAACCTTATATTGTTACACTTTAAGGGTAGATATCTATGTGGATATCTACTAATCAAATGTTTCATATTACTAATGAACATAAATACTTAAAGGATATAAATATAATGAATAATTTTGCTAGAGTTACTAAATTAGATGTTGTTGTAGAACAAGAAAAAAAATCTAATATTCAATACTCACAACTAACTACTCACTATGACGAAAAATATAAAGCAGGTTGGTATTATATGCATGCACAACCTCGTCCTTGCTTTACCTCTACTTTACTAGATGAACTAAATGATTATGCTTGTAACATTAAAACTGAGATGAAAAATAGTAACAATGATAAATATGATTATTTGATATTAGCTTCTAAGGTTGAAAATGTTTTTAATTTAGGGGGGGATCTAGCTGTTTTTTTACAGTTTATTAAAGCAGCAGATCGTGACGCATTACTTACTTACGCAATTAAGTGTATTAATGTTTTGTACCATAATATTACCCATCTTGATTGTGAACTTACTACTATTGCATTAGTACAGGGGGATGCATTAGGAGGTGGGTTTGAAGGTGCTTTATCAAGTAACATATTAATTGCGGAAAGAGGGACTAAATTAGGACTTCCTGAAGTATTATTTAATTTGTTCCCAGGAATGGGAGCTTATTCATTATTGACTCGTAAAGTAGGAGCATCAAAAGCAGAAGAGATAATTTTAAGTGGTAAATTGTACTCTGCTGAAGAGTTATATGATTTAGGTGTCGTTGATATTTTAGCTGAAAAAGGAGAGGGAGAAATGGAGGTTTACAGGTATATTAATATTTCAAACCGTAAAGCTAACAGTTATCAGGCGATGAGAAAAGTAAAAGATATTTGTAATCCAATTCCTTATGAGGAGTTGTTAAGTATAACAAATGTTTGGGTTGAAGCAGCGTTGAAACTTACTAATAAAGATCTTCGTATGATGGAAAAATTAGTGTTACGTCAAACAGCTAAAAATATCTAATATAACCATTAAATAAATTATTAATTTTTACCTGTGGAGGCTTTATTTAATATTTTGTGAAGAGTCTCTACAGTTTTACTATAAGTATTTTCAATATCCTTTAATAAAAATGTTAGCTTATTTGTACCAATATCGTAAGGTTTATAAGTTTCTCCTTTAGAACATATTTCAGATAATTTATCAGCACCAAGTTCAGAAGCCGCACCTTTTAATGCATGTAATGATTCTCGAAATTGTAAATAATCATTTGAAACGGTTTCATTAAGTAGTTTGATGTGTTTATCCCCATCCTTAATAAAGGCTTCAATCAATTTTTCTATAAATTGAATATCGTTATCTAATGAATAAAGAGCGTTAATAATTTCACCATTACACCATGGATTGTTTACTTCAGTTATATCAATTGAAAAAGTTGAAAATTTGTTTTTGGATGACAAAGGTGATTTATTGCTGATTTTTTTATCAATAGATTTGGAGATAACTGCAATTTTTTCTAACAGATCATGAGAGTCCACTGGCTTAGTTAGAAATTGATCAATACCTAATGTCACACCTAGTTCTTTAGCTTCTGTTGTTGCGTCTGCGGTCAACATAATAATAGGTAGGCTATGGGTTGTATCGATAAAACGTAGAGCTTGTATAACTTCATCGCCAGATCTTTTGGGCATATTCTTGTCTACAATAAGTAAATCTATTTGATCAAAGTCCTTGACTAAAACATCCAGCGCTTGTTCACCGTCGTTGGTGATTATTACAGAGTGTCCTGCTCGTCTCAATATACCTGAAAGTACCTGTTGGTTTACTTTGTTATCTTCTGCTATCAATATATTTAAATGCTTCGAACCGGTTTGAGCTGTATAAAATTCACTTAAAGAAATTATTTTGGCATTATTTTCTTCTAAGTTTTTAGGTTGATGTAGAGCGTTAAATAATGCGCGTTTATCTTTTAGATCTTCGATTATAGATGAGAAAAAACACTCAATCTTATTATTATCTTCCAAGCCCATAGGTTTAGGGTTTAGTAAAATTAAAGATAAATCATTTAATAACTCTTCCGATTTTAAGCGTTTAACAAAACTTTGAAGTTTTAATTCAGAAAAACTTAAATTATCGATCATCATTGTTTTATAAGCTAGATTTTTAGATAAATCTTTTTTTAACATAGCGATAGCATGTTCTTCTGACAGTATAAAGTCCGCTGTTAAACTCCATGTATTCAGAAAAGGTTGGATTGCTTTTTTTGTGTTTTCAGTCGCTAAAATTAATAAACAGTTTTGGCTAATATCTATTAGAGGGTTAGGTTGTATAGTAAAAGGAAGTTCAAACCAAAATGTAGAACCTTGACCTAGTTCACTTTCTACTCCAATGTTTCCCCCCATTAATTCGACTAACTCTTTCGATATCGTTGTACCTAAGCCTGACCCACCAATATGGCGAGTTGTAGCTATACCTACTTGAGTGAAGTCATCAAATACACTAAAGAGTAAGTTTTTTTCAATGCCAATCCCAGTATCCTTAATTTCAAAGCGAAGTAGAGTAGAATTCTCTTTTTGAGATATTTCATAAATATTTAAATTTATAGAGCCATGATCTGTAAATTTTATAGCATTACCAATAAGATTAACTAAAATCTGTCGTAGATATTGTTGATCCCCTTTCAATAAAAAAGGGACATTAGAATTGATATTAGAAGTGATATTTAATGATTTAGTTTTAGCTATTACTTTTTGTGTTGCCATTACTGAATTAATAACTGAATGCAAGTCGAGAGGCTCTTGTGCAATAACAATTTTCCCCGCTTCAATTTTGGATATATCGAGTACTTTTTCTATTAACCCTAATAGAATTTTAGCTGATCCTTGCATTGTATTAACAAGATTACGTTGTTCTTGTTCAAGTTCAGTTTCTCTCAATAAATCACCCAAACCTAATACACCATTTAATGGTGTTCTTAATTCATGTGACATGTTCGCTAAGAATCTACTTTTAGCTTGATTGGCTTTCTCTGCCATATTTATTGCAGCATAAAGCTTATTAATTAAAAAGATCGAATATAAAGGAATTAATGTAATAATAAGTAATAAACTAATTGCAATAGGTATATTTTGTTGCCAATATTCACCGTAATTAATTGCAATCAAAAATCCTGTAAAGCCAACAATTAGTGATACATATAAGTAATTAACCCCATATCTAAAGCCATTACCCAAAATAACCCATAGATAAAAAACAAATAAATATACTGCCTCATCTGCAGCCGTTTCCATAAGAAGTGAAAGGGCTACTAGGTCCAGTAATATACCTACGATTCGTCTTGAAATACTAATTTGGGGCCAAATTATGATTGCAGCCAAAATCAAAACAGCGAATATAGTGCCTGTTAAAATGATAATACTAATTTTTGAATTTATTAGGACAATGAAGTTTTCTTCAAAACCCCAAGGAATACAGAAATAAATAATTAATGATAGCCCTATAAATACACGTACTAATGCTTGTTCAGCTTCTGGGTCATTATTTTTTTTTATGCAACTTTTAGCTATTCTCAGCTTTTCTAGAAATATGTTCATTAAGACATCTAATCCATTTAATTGTTTTACTGAACATCTGGGTATTGAAATTGAATTTGTTCTATTTTATCTAAGCATTTACAAAATGCATCTACACATTTTGGATCAAATTGAGTACCTGAGTTCTTTTTTAAAAATGAAATTACATCTTCAAGCGGCCAAGCTTTTTTATAAGGACGAACCGATAACAAGGCGTCAAATACATCTGCGACAGAAACGATACGAGCGATTAATGGGATATCTGTACCTGCTAATTTATTTGGGTAGCCAGTACCATCAAATCTTTCATGGTGATTAAGGGCAATAATAGCGCCCATTTGCATATATTTTGAATTGCTTCCAGAAAGTATTTCATAGCCGATAGTGGTATGAGTTTGCATTATTGCCCATTCTTCAGGTTCAAATCTACCTGGCTTTAATAAAACACGATCGGGAATGCCAATTTTACCAATATCATGCATCTGTGCGGCATGTTCAATATCATCACATTCGAGCTCATTTAGCCCTAATTGTTTTGCAATTTCTTTAGAGTACTTTGCCATTCTAATAACATGGTTACCAGTATCTTCATCTCTATATTCACCTGCTTTAGCAAGCTTTAAAATAGTTTCTTGTTCCCGTTGAAGGATTTGTTCTGTGGCTAGTTGGACTTGTTCGCTTAACCAATCGGCTCTATTTTGGATAATAACGTGTTGGCTATGTAATTTGAGTAAATTTCTACAAGTTGTACGACATTCAATTTGATCAATGGGTCTTGTTAAAAAGGCGGTTGCACCTACATCCAATGCTTCATATCTGACCTTTTTATCATTAACAACTGTTATCATCATAATCGGAATATGTTCGCCACTGCTTGTTTTACGAACTTCTTTAATAAACTCAACACCATTTAAACCAGGCATTCTATAATCGGTTACGATAAGATCTACTTTGTTATTGCTTAACCATTTAAGGGCTTTTTTAGGGTCTGAAAAATCAATGACTTTAATATCATCAGCTATTTGCTGGATAATCTTTTCTAAAATCATTCTGCCTGTTGATTGATCATCAACAATAACGACTTGCCTTTGGTTATTCAAATTAGTTCTTCCAATCTAGTTTAAAAAATGAGCAAACATAAAGATAAGCAGTGAAATAAGCTTTATATCTTTGTGAGTATATATAGTAACTAATACTTATTACTATTTATACTTACATGTGATTTATGGTTTCAGAAACGAAACGTGTAGTTATGTTTTACGAGCATAGTATACGTGAACTGTCATCTTTATTAATACTTATTAGATAGGTTTAGTGTGATTTTTTAATCAAAAGTTCGCTATAGCAATAAAAAAATTTACAAATATAATGAGAAAATAAATGAAAAAAGTCTTCAAATAGGGCTTGTTTTTAAGGCTAGAAAAACCTGAAAGTGGTGATTTCTTAAAATAATCTACTAACTATTTTTTAGTCTATGACTCGTTAGTTGCAAAATCAGAGTTTAAATTTACGATTTTATTTGTAGGGTGTTCAGTCGTGAGCATTTCTTTCAACAAAAGATTGATTGTGAGAACTAGATGTAAACCAATGAGCTTCGTCATTGTTTATAGAGAATTGAGCCCGACGAGCTACCAGATTGGTTCATCTTACATAAGAGATGTTTTCTAATGATCAAACTATTTTATTTAAAAATAACGTAGATATTAACTATTTTGGGTATTTAAAATGAAAACTTTAGAACTTCTAAAGAGTTTAGAAGTTGGTTGCGAGAGCAGGATTTTAAGCTACGATCTTCGCCATCGTTTATAGAGAATTGAGTCCGACGAGCTACCAGATTGATTCATCTTACATAAGAGATGTTTTCTAATGATCAAACTATTTTATTTAAAAATAATGTAGATATTAACTATTCGGGGTATTTAAAATGAAAACTTTAGAACTTCTAAAGAGTTTAGAAGTTGGTTGCGAGAGCAGGATTTGAACCTACGACCTTCGCCATTGTTTATAGAGAATTGAGCCCGACGAGCTACCAGACTGCTCCATATTGGATACAATATTTTTTATCGATTAGGTCTTTTCGCATAAACGTAAAATAGATATTAGTTTTTGGTAGGGTATTACCTATGTGTTGATTGAGTAACTAAAGAACTTCTAAAGTTATTAGAAGTTGGTTGCGAGAGCAGGATTTGAAGCTACGATCTTCGCCATTGTTTATAGAGAATTGAGCCCGACGAGCTACCAGATTGATTCATCTTACATAAGAGATGTTTTCTAACGAGCAATTTTTTATTTAAAAATAATTTAGATATCAACTATTTGGGGTGTTTAAAATGAAAACTTTAGAACTTCTAAAGAGTTTGGAAGTTGGTTGCGAGAGCAGGATTTGAAGCTACGATCTTCGCCATTGTTTATAGAGAATTGAGCCCGATGAGCTACTAGACTGCTCCATCTTGGATACAATATTCTTTTATCGATTAGATTGTTTTACATAAACGTAAAGAATATATTAATTTTTTTGCAGAGTATATTCTATGTGTTAATTGAATAATTAAAGAACTTCTAAAGAGTTTAGAAGCTGGTTGCGAGAGCATGATTTGAACCTACGCCTTCGCCATTGTTTATAGAGAATTGAGTCCGACGAGCTACCAGATTGATTCATCTTACATAAGAGATGTTTTCTAATGATCAAACTATTTTATTTAAAAATAACGTAGATATTAACTATTCGGGTATTTAAAATGAAAACTTTAGAACTTCTAAAGAGTTTAGAAGTTGGTTGCGAGAGCAGGGGTTGAACCTACGACCTTCGTCATTGTTTATAGAGAATTGAGCCCGACGAGCTACCAGATTGATTCATCTTACATAAGAGATGTTTTCTAATGATCAAACTATTTTATTTAAAAATAACGTAGATATTAACTATTTGGGGTATTTAAAATGTAAACTTTAGAACTTCTAAATAGTTTAGAAGTTGGTTGCGAGAGCAGAATTTGAACCTACGACCTTCGCCATTGTTTATAGAGAATTGAGCCCGACGAGCTACCAGGTTTTTCTACTTTGAATACAATATATTTTATCGATTAGGTCTTTTCGCATAAACGTAAAATAGATATTAGTTTTTGGTAGGGTATTACCTATGTGTTGATTGAGTAACTAAAGAACTTCTAAAGAGGTTAGAAGTTGGTTGCGAGAGCAGGATTTGAACCTACGACCTTCGCCATTGTTTATAGAGAATTGAGCCCGACGAGCTACCAGATTGTTCCATTTTGAATACAATATATTTTAACGATTAGATTTTTCGCATAAGCATAAGCATAAGCATATAGTAGATATTAGTTTTTTGGTAAGGTATTGGGTATGTGTTGATTGAATAACTAAAGAGCTTTTAAAGAGTTTAGAAGTTGGTTGCGAGAGCTGGATTTGAGCCTATGACCTTCGCCATTGTTTATAGAGAATTGAGCCCGACGAGCTACCAGGTTTTTCTACTTTGAATACAATATATTTTATCGATTAGGTCTTTTCGCATAAACGTAAAATAGATATTAGTTTTTGGTAGGGTATTACCTATGTGTTGATTGAGTAACTAAAGAA
This sequence comes from Psychromonas sp. L1A2, assembly GCF_009828855.1. Lineage (NCBI taxonomy): Bacteria > Pseudomonadati > Pseudomonadota > Gammaproteobacteria > Alteromonadales > Psychromonadaceae > Psychromonas > Psychromonas sp. L1A2. The sequence continues at coordinate 1,374,350 of NZ_WUAG01000001.1, forward strand.
CTTCTAAAGTTATTAGAAGTTGGTTGCGAGAGCAGGATTTGAACCTACGACCTTCGGGTTATGAGCCCGACGAGCTACCAGACTGCTCCATCTCGCGTCCGGAATTGATGTTTCTTTTTTCTACTATTGTAACGTTCTAAAATTGGTTGCGAGAGCAGGATTTGAACCTACGACCTTCGGGTTATGAGCCCGACGAGCTACCAGACTGCTCCATCTCGCGTCCGATATATTTGTAACATTTTTATTATTAAACTTTCTTTTCTTCTTGAAGGAAGAATTGGTTGCGAGAGCAGGATTTGAACCTACGACCTTCGGGTTATGAGCCCGACGAGCTACCAGACTGCTCCATCTCGCGTCCGATATATTTGTAACTTTTTTACTATTAAACTTTCTTTTCTTCTTGAAGGAAGAATTGGTTGCGAGAGCAGGATTTGAACCTACGACCTTCGGGTTATGAGCCCGACGAGCTACCAGACTGCTCCATCTCGCGTCCGGATTTAATAAACACTTAAACGACAACTTTTTCTTCTTAAGAAGAATTGGTTGCGAGAGCAGGATTTGAACCTACGACCTTCGGGTTATGAGCCCGACGAGCTACCAGACTGCTCCATCTCGCGTCCGTTTAAGTGCGGCGAATGATATAGAGATCACATTATATTGCAAGCGTTATTTGGTGTATCTAAGCAAATGAGATGCTAGTTGCTTAAAGAACAAGCGAATTGTCTTAATCGTTCATAATTAAAGGTATATCTATAATATTAAGTGAAAATAATGATGTTGTTTAGATGGGCTACTTTTAATGGTAAAAGTAGGGGAGGTAATTGTATGAATTTCATTCATCATACAATTACTATCACACAATCTAAATAAGGAACAAGCATTTAGTTTTTAACAGGGTATTATTGCACTTTTAAACACTTAGACTTTTATAGCTAACTTAAATTTTATAGAAAGAGGTAAACATGGATAGCAACGGTTCTAAACCGGGTAATTCAGTTCTCGAAGAGCTCACAGGGTTTAAACCCAAGGCATTTATCATTATTATCGCTGTTGCGTATATGTCATTATTAACTATTCCTGCTGCTATTAATTCAGTAGGTTTGCCTGCAATGCCGATCGTTATAGGTGTGATGCTTATTCAGTATGGTCTTTTGTACTTTGTAGGTAAAATACATGGTAGTAGTATTCTAAAAACAATGACGGGTAATGGATTCATTGGTTGGTTGATGTGGTTAGCATTGGTATGTATGTTAATGCTACCTGTTATCCATTTGTTAACTATGTTTGGAATAATAAATATTGGCTCTTAAAGTCAATAAAATCGACTATCTAGCATTATATGAGTGATAATTGAAAAAGGTAATAACAATACAACTGCTTGTTACCTTTACTTTTATTTTGATGCAAACTTCAATTAACATCCCTTAAAACTTAATTTCTATATTTATTTTATAATTAGTTTACTAACTAACTTCTTCTTTTGTTGCCTATAATACAACGATCATAACCATATTATTTACTTATTGAATGTTTCTTATCGCATTATTTAACCCATCAATTATCTTAATATGTCATCAACTTCCTTAACATGTAAATGAAATTAACTTATTACCTGTTATACCAATATTATAAAAATAGGTGTCATTAACTATTTTCTGGAAATTACTCTTTATGAAAAAAATCATCATTTTTACATTACTTAGTGTGTTGTTTTTGTCTGCCTGTACGGAGAATCTGTCGACCTCTGAAAAACTAATGGCTAATCCAACTGAAATAAAAATCACCTCATTAGATGATCTCAATGCGGTATTCAAAAAACTACATTACACCCCTGAAGATTGGGAAAATGGAGTGAAAGAAGTACCTCGATTAACGTTTGAAAGTGTTAGTCCAAAATGGCAAGAAATCTCTAAAAATCTACCCGTAGAAAATAAAAAAAGTATTTTTCTACGTTTAATATTACCGTTAGTTTTAGTCTCAAATGAAAATATTTTGCGTGAACGAGAAATCGTTAAAACCGCTAAATTAATCTCTCCTGAACTGATTTCTATTGCGCTTAAATATGAAGTTATTGAAGATGAAATAACGGCTTTAACCAATGCAAACAAACAAACATTATTGAAGCGCGTTAATATTATTCCACCTTCTTTAGCGTTAGCACAAGCGGCGGAAGAGAGTGCATGGGGAACTTCACGATTTGCACTTGAGGGAAATGCGTTTTTTGGGCAATGGGATTTTAGCGGCAATGGCATTAAACCAAAACAACAACGTACTGAATTAGGTAATTACGGCATTGCTCGTTTTGATAGTCCTTTAGGCTCAGTGGAAGGGTACATGTTAAACATTAATACTACTTCTGCTTATAAGTCACTGCGTAATTTACGCGCTAAACAAGTGGCTGCTAATAAAACTTTTTCCGGTTTATTATTGGCTGGTACCTTGATCAAATATTCTGAACGTGGTCAAGCTTATATCGACGGACTTCGTAGTTTAATTCGTTATAACAAACTAAGCGTAACCGATGATACTTTTTTATCAGACAATAATTTAGTGCATCTCGTCTACTAATTATTCGTACTTTCTTTACTCTATAGTATTAATTCTTATCGATTTTACTATTGAATTTAATACTATAGAGACCCATTAAAATTGTGAAATCCATACCCAACTTAGCTATTTTCGATAAATTAATGGAAAGCATTTGCACCGGATCACGATTTCAGAGCATAACTAAATCTAATTATTTTTTCTGAATTATGCTCTTCTTATTTAATATTAAGTGATGTTGTAACACTTCGGACTCACTACACCAAATACCAAGGATGATAATATGCGCACTCGGATGCAAGGACTTCATTTATTTAAAAAAACACTACTCGTTAGTGCTCTTTCTCTTTCTGCTTTGCAAGTCAATGCAGCGGGCTTTCAATTAAATTCACAATCTGCAACAGGGTTAGGTCGTGCTTTTGCAGGTGATGCTGTTATTGCTGATAATGCGTCAGTTATGGCTCGTAATGCAGCAGCAATGGCATTGTTTGATAAAACAGCGGTATCTTTAGGTGTTAACTTTTTAAAGACTGATATTTCAATATCAGATGGTGTCTATACAGGACCAACAGCTCCTAGTGGAACAAGTTCAAATTATGATGATGCAGGTGGTGTTTCTGTTTCACCTAATATTCACGTTATTTTTCCAATTAACGATAAGTTTGCTATTGGCGCTAATTTGTATAGTAATTTTGGTACTCGAACGGATTTTGATGATTCCTTTACAGGTTCAGAGTTTGGTGGATTGACCGATGTTAAAAGTTTGAATTTAGGGTTAGCCGCTTCTTACCGTATCAACCAACAATGGAGTGTTGGTGCTGGGATCGATATTATTTATGGAGTAGGGGAGTTAAAACGAACCCTAGATATTGGAGTTGCTGAAATTACTGCCTTAGATGCTGATGTTGATGGCTTTGCTGTAGGTTTTAATTTAGGTGCCGTATTTGAATTAAATAAAAATAATCGTTTTGGATTGTCTTATCATTATAGCCCTGAGTTAGAAGTAGAGGGGGATGTTACTCGTAATAATGTAACCACTGAAAATGATTCTTTATATTTAGGATTGCCTGATATGGCTGAATTTTCTGGTTACCACCGTATTACAGATACCAAATATGCGGTTCATTATAGTGTTCAATGGATTGGTTGGTCTTCATTCGACACATTAGAGTCTGACGCTACAGGTACAGTGAGTACTTATAAGTGGAAAGATACAATGCACTTTTCAATTGGTGGCACTTATTACTTAAATGAAACTTGGACATTACGTACAGGCTATATGTACGACATGAGCGCTCAAGATGAGGTGACTTCAATCTCAGTACCTGACTCAGATCGCCAATGGTTCTCAGGCGGCTTTACTTATCACTTCTCTGAAAGCAGCAATGTGGATTTTGGTGCTACTTATTTGTTAGGTAAAAACGTATCTGTTTCAGAAAGCACTGCATTATCATCTATCACCGGTACAACACATGCTGATGCATTATTAGTAGCGGTACAATATAGCCACGAATTTTAGGCTCTGTTACGTTACTATTAATAACGTTTATTAAATCAAGAAAAAAAGCGCCGAAGGGCGCTTTTTTATTAGCAATAGAAATACAAATTATTACTAACCTAAATTCTAAATTCGCATAATAAGTGAGTTGCAGTAATCAGTTAGTTGTTTTTAGCTTGTTTGGCTTTTTCAGCGCGTAACTTACGCATTTCTTTCGGATCTGCTGTTAATGGGCGATAAATTTCAATACGATCACCTTGTTTGACAGTGTTTTCTAATTTATCTGGTTTACTAAAAATACCAACAACCGCTTTACTTGGGATAATTTCTGGAAAGTGTTTAACAATACCCGATAGCTTAATACAGTTTTCAATAGTCGTGCCGCTAGGTACTTTTAAGGACAATAACACTTGTTTATGAGGGAGGCCGTAAACGACCTCTATATCAATTAACTGATTCATCTATTTTAACTCTCAACTTTAACGCTTAATTTTAACACTTAATTTTAATACTCAACTTTAGACTTAACTAAAATGAAAATTAACGGCTACCGTAAACTGTTTTAGCTCTACTAGAAAATGATTTCACCATAGAACCGATCAACTCATGAAAAATACGACCAAAAGCTAACTCAATAAGAGAGTTACTAAACTCAAACTCTAAATCTAAACTCACTTTACATGCTTGTTCATCTAATTCAGTAAAAGTCCAACCACCTGTTAAATGCTTAAAAGGGCCTTCAACCAAATTCATTGCAATCGACTTCCCTGGTACAAGTGCATTCTCAGTAACAAAGGTTTGGCTAATACCTGCTTTAGAGACTTTAATAGACGCTTTCATTAAATTAGCTTGGTCGACTAATACAGACGTTTCACTACAACCAGGCAAAAACTCAGGATAAGCATCCACATCATTCACTAGTTGATACATTTCTTGTGCGCTATACATCAACAATGCGCTACGTGATACTTGAGCCATGTCTTACCTCGTTTGAAAAAGGGTATCTTACACGATGCGATGCGTGAACTGAAAAAAAATAGCAAAAAAATGCTGATAAATGAGTGACTTTCCAACAAATAAAATAATCATTTAACAACAAATGTTAGTGACAGTTCAGTCATTAACATGCTTTACTCCGTCACTAGCTTGTCGATTAAAATCAAGATCATAAGGTGATGATAATAGTTGATCATTACTCAGTATTGTATTACAAAGTTGATTCTCAGCTAGCGACGCATAAAGCAAATTATGAAGTAAGCATCTTAGTGGTTAGAAAGTTATAATTTAACCCGTTATATCTCCAACTTTCTGCCTAGATCCTGTTCATTTCAATGCTTGCTGAACTTTCCACCTTGAATGATAAAGGGTATAATGCAGGTTATGGCTAAAAAAAACTCAAAACCAAAAAATAACGACAATACGATTGCACGTAACAAACGTGCTTCTCATGAATACCACTTAGAGGAACGCTTTGAAGCGGGAATTGAGTTACAAGGTTGGGAAGTAAAATCTTTACGCGCAGGTAAAGCAAATATTGCAGATAGTTATATCTTCTTAAAAAATGGAGAGGCTTTCTTACTTAATGCAACATTTCCACCATTGCTCGCAGCATCATCACACGTAGTTTGTGATCCTTTACGTTATCGTAAATTATTACTTAAACGCCGTGAGCTTGATAACTTAGTCGGTAAAGTTGAACGACAGGGTTACTCTATTATTCCAATTTCACTCTATTGGAAACATGCGTGGGTAAAAATCTCGTTTGCTTTAGCAAAAGGTAAACAAGATCACGACAAACGTAGTGATGTTAAAGATCGTGAATGGCAAGTTCAAAAAGAACGTATGATGAAGCATAGCGTTCGATAAACAAGCAGTTAGCAAACAACATGCAAGATAATACTATCTTGCATCACTTAGCTTTGTTAGACTTAACTTGTTGGTGATTTATCACTAACCACTGTGGGGATGATTTAGGACTCGACGAGATTCTTGAAACCCAAGGTGCATGCCGAGGTGGCGGTTGGCCTCGTAAAAAGCCGCCAACGTTATAGTTGCAAACGACTCTAACTACTCTCTAGCAGCTTAGGCTAGCTAGCCTTCCACCCGCGCTTTTCCAATGGGTAGGGATTCGGAAGGTCATTTACATCGGATAGCGAGGGAACCTTGTTCGAGGGTGAACCGCGAAATAGTATCGGACTCGCTTTTTAATATCCTGTCAGTTGGAGATTAACGAGTTAACCAAATAACTGACTAAGCATGTAGTACCGAGGATGTAGGTTTTTCGGACGGGGGTTCGACTCCCCCCATCTCCACCACCTACTAGATTCTAAAATATTAGGAATCGACTAAAGCTCGTAACGTCAATCACCAATTGATATTACGGGCTTTTTTTATGCCTGATAATTTTAGTCCTACCTCGTAGTCATGTAAATTTTATATATTATGTTACGTTATAGTTTTTTAATTTATTGAATTAATTTACTATTTTTAAGACTTTAAAAAAGTAGGCTTCAGCAGACTTACCCCAATTAACTTAATTTATGAAAATACGTGCTCCATTTTTTAATTGCTGTTATTCATTAAAAGGAGTTAATGGTTTTAAATAACTATATAGAAGTATTTGTTCATTGGAATTTAGATTACAATCGGGCTGTTTAAATAAACAGTAATTAGTGAGGAGTATTGGCCTTGTAAATGAGGTTAATTTGTCAGTAAGGTAATTATAAATAAAAGATGAGTGGTCTTCTTTATTCATAATTAATTTAATCAATAAAGACAAACTATTTTGATATTATCCTTTTTTTATTTTTAGTTAGTATTGTGTAAGTGATTTTATGAGCAATGAAATTTGTAACAATGAATGGTTAACTGAGAGGGACACCCCTAATTATAAACAGTTTCCTAATGCATTAAATATTGTGGATTTATTCTCGGGATGTGGTGGCTTAACTCTCGGAGCGATTGAGGCTGCTAAAAAGCATCAGTTATCAAGTAATATTAAGCTTGCCGTTGAATTAAACCCACAAGCAGCAAGTACTTACGAAAAAAATTTTTCTCATAGCTTATCGTCAATTTTTAAAGGTGATATCGGAGAATTAATTAGTAATTATCCTGGTGATCAATTGTCTGAAGCAGAGATGAAACTACAGTCTGAAAATACAAACATCGATGTGCTTTTAGCTGGACCTCCTTGTCAAGGACATTCAAGGTTGAATAATCATACTCGCTCAAAAGATCCCCGTAATAAATTATACTTAAAAGTTATTCGCTTTGTAGAGCTGTGCAAACCTCAATTTGTGATCATAGAAAATGTGTTAAACATTAAGCATGACTCTGATGATGTATTAACTACAAGCGCAGATTTTTTAAAGGGAATAGGTTACACAGTTGACAATTTAGTGGTTAAAACAGCTGAGTTCGGCATAGCACAAAAACGAGTGCGCCATATACAAGTAGCAAGCCTCAGACAACTAGATCTTTCTTTAGTATCTTATAAATCAAAATCAGTGCTTTCGGATGTAATTGCAGACATTATTGATAATTGTGAAAATTCTAAAGACACCTTTGAAACACCTTCTAAAACGAAACATACAGAAAGAATTGATTACCTCTTTGATAATAATATGTATGATTTGCCTAACGATTTAAGACCTGATTGTCACAAGAATAAAAGCCATACTTATCCAACGTCTTACGGTCGTTTAAGTTGGGATAAACCATCAACAACAATTACTCGTGGATTTAGCACCATGGGACAGGGGCGTTTTGTACATCCATTAAGACGTAGAACATTAACACCACATGAAGCTGCGCGTATTCAAGGTTTTCCTGATTTCTTTAGTTTTACAGAATATAAAACAAGAGGTAATTTACACCTGATGATTGCAAATGCAGTTCCTCCAAAAATTAGTGCTATGCTAGTTGACTTATACTTATTATCCTTACAGGAACTTTGACATGGAAAAGGTAAATGAATTTACAGATAGTCATGAAATTGAAGAGCAAATCAAACAAAATATTACATTATTCGATTTTGATACATTAGAGTTCCCTATAGAAGTTATAATAGATAAATATAGAAAAAGCCTAGCAACTAATTATATTGAAGGGGAGGAAATCGAAGATAGTATAATTTATATCCCTGATTACCAAAGAGAGTTTATCTGGGATGTTGAAAGGAAATCCAAGTTTATTGAGTCAATATTACTTGGCATTCCTATTCCATATTTCTTTTTCGCAGATATATTGGGAAGAATGGAAGTCGTTGATGGTTCTCAGAGGATTAGAACTCTTGAAGAGTTTCAAAGTGGAAAACTAAAGCTTAAAGGGCTTGAAAAGTTAACTCTTCTCAATAAAATGACATTTTGGGATTTACCACCTATACGTAAACGTCGATTTCTAAATAAAGGCTTAAAAGCTATCTTTCTGGGTGAAAATACAGATGGGGCAGCAAGACATGATTTATTTGAAAGGATAAATACTGGTAGTGATGAACTTAAATCTGCCGAAATAAGGAAAGGGGCTTATGCTGGTCCATTCTGGGATTTTATTAAAGAATGTTCTGAAAATAGTTTATTTAAGAAACTTTGCCCTATTAGCGATAAAGTTGGTTTGAGGGCAGAGGGAACTGAGCGTGTATTAAGGTTTTTTGCATACTCTGATACATTAAATGGGTATAACGGTCGAGTGACGTTATTTTTAGACAAATATATGAAAAATTCAATAAAAACATTCAATAGTGATGTTGAAATAGAATTAAAGCTAAAATTTGAATCAATGCTTACTTTTGTTAATAATAACTTTCCTTTGGGCTTTAAGAAAGCTGAAAAAGCAAATTCCACACCTAGAGTTAGATTTGAAGCTATTGCAATTGGAGTGGCTAAAGCATTAGAGGAAGTTCCTACTTTGGTGACTGTAAACACTAGTTGGATTGATTCAGATGAGTTTAGAGCAGTCACTCGTTCGGATGCTGCAAATAATAAATCGAATCTTGTTGGTCGTATTGATTTTGTTAAATTACATTTATTAGGCAAAAAATAATATGGAAAATATTATTTTAGAGTTCACCGAACGAACCAAAGAAATAGATAGATATTTTTCTTTTGTTGAAAATGTGATTAAAGATGAAGCGTCATTATATTTTAAGGATAGGAAAAGACGGAAAGTTAAAAAAATTGATGGAGAAATTCAGAAAATACTAAAAGCAAACTCATTTATACTTTTATATAATTTAATTGAATCGTCATTCAAGAGCACTCTTGAATCACTTTGTGACGAAATAAATAATTCGGAAACATCCTATGATAATTTGATCCCTGAAGTTAAAAAAATGTGGCTTGAATATGAGTCTGAATATTTTACTAAAAAGCCGAAGCAGTCTAAGAAATTAGATCATGTATATTCAATTATCAATGATCTTACCAATTATGTCCTGACAATCCCAAGGACTCTAGATGGTATTGGAATTTCTGGAAATGTTGATGGTAAAAAAATTAAAGAATGCGTAAAAGCATATGGATTAACATCAAAAGCGATAATGACTAAGCCTGCTGGAAAACTTCTTACTGTCAAAACACAAAGAAACAATTTAGCACATGGGGATGTTTCATTTAGTGATTGTGGCAGAAATTATACATTTGACGAATTATCAGAGATAAAAAAAGAAGTTTTTTCTTATATGAAATTTGTTTTAAATGTCTTTAATAAAAATATTAAGAGAAAGTATTATTTACAATAAATGAAATTATACTCTGAAAGCCAATATGTGCATCTAGTTCTTAATTGATTGCGTTAACAATGTTAAAATTGCCGTTAATTGATATTGGAAAATTAGACCCTGTAAATAATTCTGTATAATTACCATTTTTACAGATGGTTTTTCAAGCGGTCTTCAAACTCTATTATAAACCGAATACATTTTATCCCAAGTATCCATTGGTTGTTTTTGCGCCTTACTCATTTTGTAACGACTATATGATTCTTCCATATACAAGTGTGCTCTAGCTATTCGGCCTCGAGCTGATTCTGGTAGCTCTACTTTTTTATTCTCAATTTTCATCGAATAAGAGCCAAAGTCGCTTTTTCACTTGGTATCATAGTTAATTGTAATTACTTTTTAATGAATTAACTGCTCCAGCAGTAGGGCAGAGATTGTACAATCTGATTGCATATAACGATTTATTTACTGGCGGACTTACACCCTGTAACGCTTTTACCTTTGCTGTCTAAGCATGAGTCATCGCCATCACGCCACTCTATAAAAGAGCGTCCAAAATTTTCTGCAGGTACAACATGCTCCCACTCTGTTTTTTTAGAAAATTTTAAGTATTTAGTGGCTCTCAAGCCTTCAGGTAAAACTGCTGTTTTTACTGTCAAACCCAGTCATATAATGAATAGTTTCTCTGTAAATGTAACAAACTATTTCATTCCTTTTAATTAAGCTATATCTACACTAAAAACGTTGAGTAGAAAGGCAACATAACCAGAAATACCAATGAGCTCATTACCCAACATGAATTGGCTAAGCCTTGATCTAATTTGTAGATAGAAGCGGGTAAAATAACAATAAATGCGATTGGCATGGTGGCTATGAGCACGGCGATTTGTAGAACTAAACCATCATAAGCGTCTGCTTGCCCTGTTAATACCACTAATAAATAGGCGATAACCGGTAAGAGCATCTGTTTAGAAAGTGATAATGCCAATGCAATTTTCCAGTGTTGTAAGATGGCATTGAATCGAAATACTAAACCAACTGTTATCATCATAGAGAATGTGCCTAACGGTATTAAAACCGATGTAACATCTTTAAACCAATCTGGACGAACCACTTCTGTGAAGTTTAATATGGCACCTAAGGTTAAGGCTGCAAACATGGCTTGCAAGGTCGGATCTTTCCAAAGTGCTCGTTTCTTTATTGTTTTTAATGTTGAAAAACGTTCTGCGTAGGGGAATAGGAAGCCAAAATAAATAAACTCTTCTAATAATTTAAATAAGGGTACTAGTGCAAAAGCTGATTCTCCAAGGTAGACAAACACTACTAGTGAACCTATCGCTCCTATATTGGTAAAGGCTCCTGCGGGTGCAACAACGGCACGTTGTATGCCAGGTAATCGAAAGGATTTTGACACTAACCAGCCAATTAAAAATCCTGACAATAAGATGGCAGAACCAATAATAGGGAGCCAGATTAAGCTCCAGCTTTGTAGTTCTAATTGCCATATTGCGAGCATGACGGATAACGGGATAGTAAAGCGCATTGCCAGAAAGGTGGTGAACAGCTTGATTTTATCTAAATTGATCGTGGCTTTACGATATAGAATTTGTCCCGTTAAAAAGCCTAGAAGGATAACGAGGAATATGAATATGATTGTCGACATCGTTGTTCCTAGGTATAGATAATGGTTTATTTAATCGATAGATAAATAGGTTTTTGTAAGTTAATAGGCAGAAGTATATGAAAGCAAAAGGTTAAAGTATAGAGAGCCACTCTCTATTTAGTCTAAGTCCGATAGGTTTAACTCAAGTATGTGATGATGGATGTTAAATTGATGAATGATAAGTTGGCAAATGATAAGTTGATAGTTGAGTACTAATACCAAAAGAATTAATAAGGTGATCATTCTTGCTGGTTAAAATCACCCCTAACTGCGTTGTGAGTTTTGAAGTGAGAACAACTATCTCCTACAACTCACGCCTTATTAGTGTTAATTTTTCCTGCGCAATCTCTGATCACTTATTTAATTCCATTGATATAACTATTTTTAAGTACTTCATTCGACTCTTAATTAATACGTCATTTAATAGCACACTTAAAGCAATGATAAATTACCCTCATATTGAAAGTGCCTCGGTTGCTGGGTAAGTGGATCTATGAATTTGAGTTTTTTAGCCAATAACTGCAATGGGGTTGAATAATTATCTTCCGATAATGGCTGTAAATGTGGGTAGTATTTATCATTTACTATCGGCCAACCCAATGATTGCATGTGGACTCGTAACTGATGGGTTTTACCTGTGACGGGGGTTAGTTCAAATAAGGCCTGTTGAGTCGTTTGTTGTATGCATTTTATCATAGAGTGACTGTTAGCTTCTCCTTCAGTGATGCGCATTGTAAAACGTGGTTTACTGGTTTCTATACGATTGTGGACTTGCCATTCTTTATCGATTAAAACCTGACCTTTTGTAATATTCGCCACGGCTTGATAGGTTTTATGTATTCTTCTATTTTCAAATAAATCATGGTAAAGCGCTCGCGAGTCAGGGTTCACTGAGAACATCACTAATCCTGCTGTGACTCTGTCTAAACGATGTAATGCTTGTAAGGATTCAATGCCAGTGCGTCGACGTAAACGATTTTGTAAACACTCATTGACATAAACACCGCCTGGCGTAACAGCAAGAAAGTGCGGTTTATAGGCGATTAGAATGTGCTGATCTTGAAATAATATGGTTTCCGAAAAAGGGATGAGAGGTTCGTTTTCAACTTCTCTGTAATAGTAAATACGTTGTTGTGATTGAAAGGGTGATTGCATCGAGACTAGAGAGCCATCATGATAATGCACTTTGCCATCATGAATACGCTGTTGCCAAACGCTCGGTTTAACATAAGGGAATTTTATAAGCAGGTATTCAAATACTGTAGTGATGCCTGGGTTGACGATAGGCAAACTCAGTTTTGAAGGATATGGTGATATTGCCATTTAGCTGCCTAAATTATTGACTATAACATGTGTTGTTTTTTTAATTTAATATCTCATTAGCAATTGAATAAGCTGGGTTATGATTATGCTGATAACTATCCCCACAACTATCCCCACAACTATCCCACAAATGGGCGTTTCATCCATTGAAAAATTATTAGTAAATAGGTATCTTTGCCACTTGTTTAAACAACTAACTGACAAGCCGATGAATGACTTCTTGTATAATCCTCCTACTGAACCTTGGTTAGATACGATCTATAAAGATAAAGATATGATTGTGTTTAATAAACCTGCAGGGATTTTGTCTGTACCAGGGCGAGATATTGAACGTCATGATAGTATGTACAGTCGTTTGCTAACATTACATCCTGATAGTCATACGGTACATCGCTTAGATTTAGCGACGTCTGGCGTTATTATTTTTGCATTACGTAAAGATGCAGAAAGGGCGTTGAAAATACAATTTCAAGAACGTGAAACAAAGAAAACATATTACGCTCGTGTATTGGGTCATGTTAAAGAAGAGAAAGGATGTATCGATTTCCCATTAATCAAAGATACAGATAATCCGCCTAAACATAAGGTTGACTTAAAAGCAGGTAAACTTTGTAAAACATTTTATGAGGTGGTGAGTTACGGAGAGCAAAGTACATTAGTTAAATTAATGCCAGTCACTGGCCGTACTCATCAATTACGTTTACATATGATGGCGATCGGACATCCTATTTTAGGTGATGACTTTTATGCTGATCCAGTGGCATTAGCCTTGTCTCCTCGTTTGCTATTACATGCGAGCAAAATATCTATTCAACATCCATATACTAAAAAGACGATATGCTTTAAAACGGATGTGCCTTTTATAACGCCTGTAAACGGTCAATAAACGCTTTTATTTTGAAATAAAGTATTCACTATTTTATACAATATTTACTCATATACTAATGAGCTTGCATATTAGACAGTGAAGTCATCAGGCAGTACACTGATTTTATAGACAATAAAAAGCCCTTAGTCATTGCTGATTAAGGGCTTTTTTATTGTTTTATTCAGTGCTATGCAGAACTATAAAACGTATAAAAAACGAAGGCTTATTGTGAATTTAATCTTAAGCTTTGTAACCGTCTTTAATACCTTTAGTTGTCACTGATACTGCATCATGAGCATGTAAACTTTCGTAATGGTTTACACGTAACCAAAAGTCAGAGAACTGTGTTTGTTGATTCAATGCGTATTGTAATTGACGTGCCGCATCTTCACAGAACATTAAGTTTTGACCATTTAGACGTGCAAATTCTTGCTCATCTTCACGTTTAACGGCTGCTTGTACTGGTGTTTTCAATGTTGCTTCAATTAAGTCAATTAATGCAATAATTGGAAAGTTATCTGCAGACTCATTTAGTTTTGCTTTAACTTGAGCAACACTACGTTGGCTATGTGGTGTCGCCACAATACCTTGTGTAGAGCCTAACCAAGTTAAAATGTCTTCTTTCGCAACATTTTCTTGTTGTTCATATTGCTTGCTAAATGCTTCTTGGATTAGTTGACGCGCTAATGCCGCTGAACATGGACAAGTTGAAGAATAAGGTACATCTACTTGTAGTTCAAAGTCGAATACCCCATCAATTAAACGTCCAATAATCACTACTGGGTAAGCTTTCCAGCCACGTTTTTCACTGATTAACGATTTACGACGTAAGTTATAATCGAACTCAACTTTTACAAAAGCTTCTGTACTTAAGTCAATGTGGCTTTCAATAAATCCATTTAATAATATCGTTAATGTTTGCAGTGTTAATTCAGATTCCGTAGAAAGCTGATCTAATTGCAAATACAAACGCGACATGTGAATGCCTTTTGCTTGTGGGTCACCCAGGTTTACAAATAACTCAACCTTTGCACTAACTTGTTGAGCAGGGTAGTTATCTGTTTGTACCATCAATGGTAACTCAATATTACTCATACCAACGCGATCGAGCGTTCCTTCAGTTTGAGCTTGTGCGCTATTTGCGATATCTGGCATTGCCATTCAATAAGGCTCCCTTCAACATGCTTTACATGGATAGATGATTATGAAATTGAGCGCGCATTATAAACGGGTTATGAAAAATTAAAAACCATGAAATACAAAGGTTTTAACTAAGTGATTGATAATTTATCCCTATACTTTATAAATCATAGGGGATAGCGAGGTAAATGAGCTTAAAACTAAGTTATTTAATGATTGATCGAGATTGAATCAATGTTAATCACTGAAAAGTCGGTACAATGCAAAAATAGTGATTCAGCCATTATTATTGTGAGGATGTGTGAGTTTATTTAATCTTAAAACCTGGGTTCATTATTATGTTTCTTTATTGAAACGACTGGGACCAATCAAATTTAGTTTGTTATTAGCTTTTGCCATTATTTTCGCTGATGCTTGTTTGCAAATTATTATTGCCCAAGTCTTTTCTGAAAAATTGGATACCGCTGATATTTATCGCTCGGTGATTTTAGGGTTAATTATTACGCCTTGGGCGGTTTATTTTTTAAGTGTTGTTGTAGGAGATTTGGATAATGCGAGACATCGCCTTGCTTTAACGGTTAAAAAGTTAGAGAACATTCTAAAAGACGATAAAGCTAAAACCAAACTGCTAGAAAAAGAAATAGTAGAACATCAAAAAACACAACAAAGGTTACGTGAAGGTACTGGCTTATTACGATCGTTTTTTGATACCTCTCCTGATTTAATCTTCCATCGTGATTTAGATGAATGTTTCGTTAGTTGTAACAAAGCAATGGAAATATTATCTGGTAAAACAGAAAAAGAGCTGGTGGGATTAAAGCCTAAGGATATTTATTCCCTTGAATATTCAGCAGAAGTCTCATTACGCCACCAAAAAGTAATCAAAACACACAGTGAACAAATTCACGAAACTTGGTTGTCATATCCGAACGGTCGGTTAGGTTATTTTGAAATTCGCGCGTTACCTTTATTTAATAGTCAAAATGAATGTGTTGGCTTAATTGGTTTTGGACGCGATATTACTGAACGTAAAAAACATCAAGAATTTTTAGAAAAAGCCAGTCGCGATAAAACTACTTTCATTTCAACTATTAGTCATGAGCTACGTACACCACTTAACGGTATTGTTGGCTTAAGTCGTATGTTGTTAGATGAAAGTTTTAATAAAGAACAAATTCAATATCTTAAAACGATTCATATGAGTGCGATTACGTTAGGTAATATTTTTAATGATATTGTCGATCTAGATAAACTAGATAGAAGACGCTTAAATTTAGTAAATGATTGTATTATCGTTGATGATTTTATGAATGACTTACAAAGTCTTGCTTATATTCAAACGGAACAAAAGAAGCTTAAGTTAGTGTTTGAGCAGAAAGGTGATTTACCTAAATGTCTTTATTCGGATGGAACACGTCTACGCCAAGTATTATGGAACTTAATCACTAACGCCGTTAAGTTTACTGATCAAGGGCAGGTGAATATCCGTTGTAGTCATCGTAGAGAAGGCAATAAAAAATGGCTATGTTTTGAAGTTGAGGATACAGGTGTTGGTATCCCTGAAGACAAGTTAGATAAAATATTTGCTATGTATTATCAAGTGAAAGGTGAGCGTCATGCAACGGGAACGGGTATTGGATTATCTGTTTCTAGCCAAATAGTAAAAGCGATGAATGGTCGATTAACGGTGACCAGCCAATTAGGTAAAGGGAGCATCTTTACATTGGATTTACCAAGTACCTGTTCTCCTGAGAAAAAACATAAAGGGGACTTTAACGTTCCTCCTTTATCTATATTGTTAGTGGAAGATATTGAGTTAAATATTCTCGTTGCGCGTGCCTTACTAGAAAGACAAGGACATCAAGTCGATGTCGCAATGAATGGGCAACAAGCGATTGATAAAGTCGCGGCGTCAGACTATCAATTGATATTAATGGATATTCAATTGCCTGATATGGACGGTTTTGAAGTGACTCGTCGTTTACGTGAAAAACATCCTAAACTCCCTCCAATTGTTGCGTTAACTGCGAACGTATTCTCCAATACTCAAGAGTTTGTTAACAAAGGTTTGGATGATGCGATTGGTAAACCGTTTAGTTTATCGGTATTTAATACCATGGTCGAACGTCAATTTAGTGACCGTATTATGATCTCGACCATTGAAGAGGACGTGCAAGAGGTAGAGCCTATTGACGAAGAGTTAGTCCTGTTTAACGAACCTATGTTAAAAGAGTTAATGGAGTTTTTACCGCTTTCAGTGATGTTGGATAATGTGTCGTTATTTGAGCAACTAATGCCTGAATATTTAGCGGTGTTAGATAGTCATATGGTCGCTAAAAATGAACTAGGGATTGTTGATAAATCACATAAAATAAAAGGGGCTGCAGCTTCTGTTGGACTGTTACGTATTCAAAACTTAGCACAAAAAATGCAATCTCCAGATTTGCCTGCATGGTGGGATAATATTGATGATTGGCATGAGTTAATTAAGAATCTGTATTTAGAAGATGTCAAAGAGCTTAAAAAATGGATTGTTGCTAATGCTTAGTTTATTGGGGGATTTACTAAATATTCATTAGTGAGCTTTCATTTTGAAGTAAAAGTGAAGTGAGTATTGAAGCTGAAATTTAAGTGATAGCGTAAAACGAAAAAGGCCTGCTAGTAATATAGCAGGCCTTTTTAACTAAAAGTCTGTCACCCTATGTTAGGGGTAGTCAGCTTATTATTTCAACTTATAACCTATAAACAGATTATTCTAATTCACCACAAAAACGGTAACCTTCACCGTGAATGGTTGAAATGATTTCCGCTGACTCAGGTACTGTTTCAAAGTGTTTACGGATACGACGAATGGTCACATCAACAGTACGATCATGAGTTTTCAATTCACGACCCGTCATTTTCATTAATAAATCTGCACGGGTTTGAATTTTCCCTGGATTTTCAATAAAGTGTAAAATTGCACGAAATTCACTACGCGGTAATTTAAATACTTGGCCATTTGGACTGATTAATGAACGACTGTCTATTTCCAACGTCCAACCACTGAACTTATAATGTTCAACCTTTTGACGTATTTCTTCAAAATACAAAGTATCTTGCATAGTACGCGTTAATAAGTTGCGGGCTCTAATGGTTAATTCGCGTGGATTAAACGGTTTAGTGATGTAATCATCAGCACCGATCTCTAATCCTAAAATTTTATCAACTTCGTTATCTCGACCTGTTAAGAAAATTAATGCAATCTGTTTATGCTCGCGAATTTCACGTGCTAATAAAAGACCATTTTTCCCTGGTAAGTTGATATCCATAATAATAAGGTTGATGTCATTATTATTTAAAACTTGGTGCATTTCTGTGCCATCGTTCGCTTCAAAAACTTGATAACCTTCGGCTTCGAAAACACTTTTCAATGTGCTACGTGTAACTAACTCATCTTCTACAACTAAAATTTTAGCGCTAGACATGAATTGACTCCTATAAAATTAATAATTCTTTTCTTAACCTGATTTAACATTTTTTAGTTTAAAACTAACTGATTTAACATTAAAAAGGTTAAGTGAAACTTCTTTACCGCACTAAATGCTGGCTGTTTTTTAAACAAAATGTGTAAGTGAAAGCGAATACGGTTTAAAAAATCTTAGTTTTCAGTAATCAAAGTGTAATTACTTAACATATAGATAACAACTTATTCTGTCACTAAACGGTACTTTTACCTTATCTAGTTGATATTTATCAATGCTTCTATGACTATAGTTAACATTTTGTTATTTGTTATGCTAATTAGTTGCAACCTAGTTCGGTTGTTTGTTCCAGTACGCAATAAGCTTTGATATAATCGAACGATATAAATTTAACGAAACTATTAACACACATGGATTTTACTTCATTTTCTCAGTTCAAACAGAAAAGTGCTGCGCTTTGTGCGCAGTGCTCTTTGTTATTTGTAAAAGAGTAAGTTCAACATTCATAAAACCCGCTATTGATGGCGGGTTTTTTCGTATTAAAGCAGGGGGGTACGATGCGCGTACTTAAATTTGGCGGCACTTCATTAGCAAATGCTCAACGTTTCAATCAGGTTGCTGATATTGTTATTAACAATCATCAACAGTCTCAAATTGCACTAGTATTATCGGCACCATCTGGGGTGACCAATAACTTAGTTGCGGTAGTAGAAAAAACCAGCCAAGGATTGTCTGCTGACGAACATTTAATTGCAATTCAAAAAATATTTTCTGAATTAATTCAAGGCTTAAAAGAAACCTACGTTGAATTAGCTGATGAATTGTTGCGCAATACCTTTGAAAACGAAATTGCTGAATTGACTCAATTGCTAGAGGGGGTCCGTTTATTAGGTCAATGTCCTCCTAGTATTGAAGCGCGTATTTTAAGTAAAGGCGAAGTATTAAGTGTTGCTTGTATGAAGCAACTCCTTATTGCTAAAGGCCAAGATGTTGAAATGATCATTCCGCAGCAAAAATTAATCTCTTTCAAAGGGGGTTATTTAGAAGCGCAAATTGACATTAAAGCATCACGTGAGTTATTTGCTAAAGAAGCGATTGTTAGTAATGCTATTTATCTAATGCCTGGTTTTACTGCTGGTAATGAAGAAGGTGAAACATTAGTACTAGGCCGTAATGGTTCTGATTACTCTGCCGCTGTATTAGCCGCGTGTTTGAAAGCTGAATGTTGTGAAATTTGGACTGACGTAGACGGTGTTTACAGTTGTGATCCTCGTCTAGTAAAAGATGCTAAATTATTAACATCACTGAGCTATGCAGAAGCAATGGAATTGTCGTACTTTGGTGCTAAAGTTTTGCATCCAAAAACAATTGCACCGATTGCGCAGCATCATATTCCTTGTTTAATTAAAAATACACATAATCCTCAAGCGGAAGGTACGTTGATTAGTGCACAAAAAAGTGACCAAAAGTTACGCGTAAAAGGTATTTCAGACCTGAAAGGTTTGAGTATGCTAAGCATTTCAGGCCCTGGCATGAAAGGCATTGTTGGCATGGCTGGACGTATATTTACGACGATTTCCCGTGCTGGTGTCTCTATTATCCTTATTACGCAGTCTTCGTCAGAATACAGCTTAAGCTTTTGTATTTATTCAAATGATACGCAAAAAGCCATTGATACGTTAAATGAAGAGTTCAAATTAGAGTTCGAAAATAACTTATTAGAAGAGATTGATGTCATCGATAAACAGGCGATTATTTCACTGGTTGGCGATGGCATGAAAAAAGAAAAAGGGGTTGCAGCGCGTTTCTTAATGGCATTAACAGATGCGTCTATCAATGTGACAGCGATTGCACAAGGCTCTTCTGAACGCTCTATCTCTGCGGTTGTGTCTGAGAAAAAAGCCAATGAAGCCGTGACTGCTTGTCACCATAGCTTCTTTAGTAAAGCACAATTTATCGACTTATTTGTGATTGGTTGTGGTGGTGTTGGTGGTGCTTTAGTTGACCAAATTCACCGTCAACAAAGCTATTTAGCTGAACGTAATATTGCTATCCGTGTTTGTGGTGTAGCCAATAGCCGAGCAATGATCTTAGATGTGGAAGGTGTTGATTTAAATAATTGGCGCGACCTATTAAAAGATGCAACGGATGAATTGTCATTAGTATCAATGAAAGCACTAGTCGACGGTTCTCACATTATTAACCCTGTGATTGTTGACTGTACGAGTAACGATGGGATTGCAGCGCGCTATGTCGATTTCTTAGGTGCTGGTTTCCATGTGGTTACTGCGAATAAGAAAGCCAACACAAGTAGTATGGATTACTACCATCAGTTACGTTTAACAGCATTAATGAAGCGTCGTAAATTTTTATATGATACTAACGTAGGTGCTGGTTTACCGGTTATTGAAAACATGCAAAATCTGTTTAATGCAGGTGACCGTTTAGTTAAGTTTAATGGTATTTTATCGGGTTCATTATCATTTATTTTTGGTAAGTTAGATGAAGGTAAATCATTTTCTGATGTGACAATTGAAGCACGCAATATCGGTTTTACTGAACCGGATCCACGTGATGATTTAAGTGGTACTGACGTCGCGCGAAAATTACTGATTTTAGCACGTGAAGCCGGTATGGAGTTAAACTTAGACGATGTAGAAATTGAACAAGCATTGCCACCTGGTTTTGATGATACAGGTACAACAGATGAGTTTATGGCACGTTTACCCGAAGCCGATGCTTACTTCAAAGCGTTACAAGATAAAGCTAATGAAGAAGGCAAAGTTTTACGTTACATTGGTAGTATTGAAGACGGTAAATGTAAATGTAGTATTATGGCGGTTGATGAAAATGATCCGTTAAATAAAGTAAAAGATGGCGAAAATGCATTAGCATTTTATAGCCAATATTACCAACCAATCCCGTTAGTATTACGTGGATATGGTGCGGGTACTGAAGTAACCGCTGCAGGTGTGTTTGCTGATGTACTTCGTACGTTGAACTGGAAACAGGAGTTTTAAGATGTCTATTGTTGTTTATGCTCCAGCCTCAACAGCTAACGTGAGTGTAGGTTTTGATGTGTTAGGTGGAGCACTTACGCCGATTGATGGTTCACCACTAGGTGACCGCGTTAAAATCACCAAAGGTGATTATGGGTTTTCGTTACAATGTGTTGGTCCATACTCACATAAATTGCCAGATGATTTTAAAAGCAATATTGTTTATGACTGTTATTTAGCTTATCAAGAAACAATAGCAAAATTGAACAAAGAAATATTACCAGTTGCAATGACACTAGAGAAAAACTTGCCTGTAGGCAGTGGGTTAGGATCTAGTTCAAGCTCAATTGTTGCGGCATTAGAAGCGTTAAATGCATGGCATGATTATCTGTTAGATGAACATGCGATGTTAACGATTATGGGTGAAATGGAAGGCAAAATTAGTGGCAGTGTTCACTATGATAATGTTGCACCATGTTATCTTGGTGGAATGCAGTTGATGATTAATGAAGGTGGCGAAATTAGCCAAACGATTCCTTCATTTAAAGAGTGGTACTGGGTTGTTGCTTATCCTGGCATTACTATTTCTACGTCTGCTGCTCGTGATATTTTACCATCACAATATCGTCTATCTGACGCATTGACTTACGGTCGCCGTTTAGGTGCATTTGTACATGCTTGTCATAGTAATCAGCCAGTTTTAGCTGCTTCTATGTTAAAAGATGTTATTGCAGAACCTTATCGTTCACAGCTAATCCCAGGTTTCGACCAAGCGCGTTTATTTGCACAACAAAGTGGTGCATTAGCGATGGGAATTTCTGGGTCGGGGCCAACGGTATTTGCAGTGATGACTGACTTACCGCAAGCTGAATTATTAAAAAATTGGTTAACAGAAAACTTCCTTCAAAATGAAGAAGGATTTTGTCATATTTGTCACCTTGATGAACAGGGTGCACGCGTGTTAGGAAAAGAACTATGAATTTATACAACATCACAGACAACAGCGAACAAGTAAACTTTCAACAAGCTGTTAAACAAGGACTAGGACGTGGCCAAGGCTTGTTTTTTCCTGAGAATATTCGCCAATTAGATAATATTGATGCATTACTTGAAATGAATTTAGTCGATCGCTCAACTGAAATCTTATCGCACTTAATTGGTGACGAGCTAAGTAAAGAAGCCGTATTTGATATCGTATCTAAAGCATTTACTTTCCCTGCTCCAGTGAAAAAAGTAACTCAAGATATCAATGCCTTAGAGTTATTCCACGGACCTACATTGGCGTTTAAAGACTTTGGTGGCCGTTTTATGGCGCAATGTTTAGCGCAATTTAAAGATGATGGGAAAATAACGATTCTTACTGCAACATCTGGTGATACTGGTGCTGCGGTAGCACATGCCTTTTTTGGCATGGAGAATATCAACGTGGTTATACTTTACCCGAAAGGTAAAATTAGTCCGTTACAAGAAAAACTATTTTGCACATTAGGCGGTAACATTACCACTGTGGCAATTGAAGGTGATTTTGATGATTGTCAGGCAATGGTTAAACAAGCGTTTGATGATCAAGAATTAAAACAAGCTGTAGGTCTAAACTCTGCTAACTCAATCAATATTAGCCGTTTAGTTGCGCAAATTTGCTACTACTTTGAAGCTTTTGCACAGTTATCAGTTGCTCAACGTGAAAACTTAGTCGTATCAGTACCAAGTGGTAACTTTGGTGATTTGACTGCAGGTTTATTAGCAAAAGCACTCGGTTTACCGATTAAACGCTTTATTGCTGCAACCAATGAAAATGATACGGTACCGCGTTATTTACAAGAAGGTACTTGGGCACCTAAAAAGACGGTTGCAACACTGTCAAATGCAATGGATGTAAGTGCACCAAATAACTGGCCACGTATTGAAGAGTTATTCAAAGTGAAAGGTTGGTCTTTATCTGAGTTAGGTTACGGTAAGTTATCTGACGAAGAGACTAAAAAGACTCTAATCGACATGGATAAATTAGGTTATTTATGTGAACCGCATGGTGCTATTGCTTACCATGAGTTGACTAAACAACTAAAAGAAAATGAAACTGGTTTATTCTTATGTACAGCGCACCCTGCTAAATTCAGAGAAAGCGTTGAAGGGATTTTAGGGCGTGAAATTTTCATTCCTGAAGAGCTAGCATCACGTGCAGAGCTACCTTTGTTATCAAAAGAGTTCCCGGTTGATTTTGCAAAAGTACGTGAACTATTAATGTCTTTATAAGCCATTTATTAAGTTTTAGATAAGGGCGTATTAGACGCCCTTTTTTGGGAGTAGAATATGGGCAAAGTATTAAACGATCTTTTAAAACAGTTAAGTTTAGAGAAGTTAGAAGAGAATTTATTTCGAGGCCAAAGCCAAGATCTAGGCTATGGTGCTGTTTTTGGTGGACAAGTAATGGGGCAAGCCATTTCTGCTGCAAAAGAAACGGTGCAATCTCAACAACAAGTACATTCCTTTCACTCTTACTTCTTACGTCCTGGCAAAACAGACCAACCCATTGTTTATGATGTCGAGCGAATAAGAGACGGTAAATCACTGTCAGCACGACGAATTAAAGCAATACAAAATGGTAAGCCAATCTTTTATATGACAGCCTCATTTAAAGCCCCTGAAAAAGGCTTTGAGCATCAAGATGTCATGCCTGATGTACCAGCACCTGAAGATCTCATTTCAGAACAAGAGATGGCGTTGTTACATTCTGATTTATTGCCTGCTTTTATCCGTGATAAGTTAGTGGCAGAAAAACCTATTGAAATGAGGCCTGTTTCCTTAGTTAACCCTATCGAACCAGAAATTGAACCTGCTCAACGTTTAGTGTGGTTTAAAGCGGATGGGCATATGCCAGATGATTTGCGTGTTCATCGGTATTTATTAGCTTACGCTTCAGATTTCAACTTTTTACCGACAGCACTACAACCCCACGGTGTTTCTTTTTTAAGTGAAGGGATGCAAGTGGTGACGATTGACCATTCTATGTGGTTCCATCATGATTTTCGCTTAGATGATTGGTTATTGTATTCCGTGGAAAGCTCGGTCGCCTCTGATGGCCGTGGTTTAGTCTCAGGTAAGTTTTTTACTAGAGAGGGTAAGTTAGTTGCTTCAACAGTTCAGGAAGGTTTAATTCGACAACGCCGTAAATTGAAAACCGCTCCACAAACAGGCGCACCACAAGACAATAGCGTGAGTAAGTAAAGACTAAACAGTATTTGATTTTTTAAAAGTAAGACTTTAAAGGTAAGTGTTTAA
The DNA here is from genome assembly GCF_009828855.1 of Psychromonas sp. L1A2. Taxonomy (NCBI): domain Bacteria; kingdom Pseudomonadati; phylum Pseudomonadota; class Gammaproteobacteria; order Alteromonadales; family Psychromonadaceae; genus Psychromonas; species Psychromonas sp. L1A2. The sequence continues at coordinate 1,398,847 of NZ_WUAG01000001.1, forward strand.
AAGCAAAGAAACTTAACTAAACAATACTTAACTAAACAATACTTAACAATATAGTGGTGGAGCTATGCGGGATCGAACCGCAGACCTCAACGCTGCCAGCGTCGCGCTCTCCCAGCTGAGCTATAGCCCCACTATATTGCTGTATTTATTTTCGGTAACCTAGTTAATCAATCGCTTAATAAATGACTAACTTAATTAACTAAAAACAGAGCGGATTGTATTCGCACTGTTTTTAGTTGTCAATTTCAAATGAGCAAAATAGTTTAACTTGTAAGGAAACTTGCACATTACTCATTTCATATTCACTAGCAGAGCTATTTTACCTGCGTATTAATTCGATAAAAACGAGTTGTCCCACTCACTTCATTTCCTACGATTAAAATAGGTGTTCCAGAATGGCTGTCTTTCGCACTAACAAATTTAAAACCTTCTGGCCCTAAATCTCCGGCATCGACTTGATAGGTTTTAATGCCATCTGTATTTTTTTGTTTATTATCTTTTGGGTTAACAGACATATCGCGGCTATTTAAGTATTGCACAAACTGCGCGTTACTAGGTTGGCTAATATTATAAACCATAATACCACCCATTCGTTCTAAGCCGATAAAAGCATAGGTTTTTCCATCAATCACACCCGTAGTGAGCGCTTCTGGTTCAGGGCCTTTTTTAGCACTACGATCTTCTGCTTTTAATTTGTTATGTGTTTGGTTGAAATCTTTGCCGTATTTTTCAGCTGTTATTCGTTCAAAATCACTGCCTGAATCAAATACCATTTTTAAATTGCTCATATTCCAAATCGAGAAAGAGCGACCGCCAAAGGTTAATAAACGATCAATCTTACCGTCACCGTCTAAATCACCATGTTTTTTAGTTAATGAGTGTGAAAACTTTATTCTATCGACGGTTGATTGTTGCGGACCACCTTGTTTAAAGTTTGATAAGTCCAATGTTGCAGACGTTGATTTAGGTAAATAAATGTCACTCGAAAAAGCATTTTTTAACTTAAGATCATCGGCGCAGTTCTTATCTTCTAAATGATAATAAAAATGGCCTTGTTCACATTCATTTTGAGATAACTCAGTGACCCAATCACTTCTGTCATCTCCTTCATTTGCCGTCAGTAAATAATCAATATCATTGATTTTTACTGTCGCTACCGTATCAGGCTGATACATACCCAATAATGCTTCATTTTTTAACAATGCTTGTTTATCTTTATCGTTACCATCAATCTCATTACCTTTAATGAGATGGTCTTTAAAGCCAAGGGACATAATGCGTTCGATTTTTTTATTTGCTAAATCGACAACTGCAATGGCATTATTTTCTTGTAAAGCGACGTAAGCTTTACTGCTGTCTTGATTAATCGCGATATATTCTGGTTCTATATCTTTAGCAACACTGGCTTGATAACCATTTAACAGGATATTTTTAGGCAGTTCATTATGTCGAGAACCACCTTCGTTAAAATCAGTGAAGTTTAAATGAGTAACATTGGTAGAGAGTTGTTTATTTTGCCAACGAATATCTAAGATTGCTATTTCACCTTCAGGATCGACCGCGTAATTCCCGACACTCGGCTCACCTTCAAGTGCAATAACAAGCTGCTTTCCATTAGGTGTAAACGTTAGCATGTCTGGCAAGGCACCAACATAATGTGCAGATAAAAAGTGTAAGTCTGAAGTATCATAGAAGGCAACCCAGCCTGTATCAGTTTTGTTTTTTGCTTCAATCGCAACGGCTAACAATCCATTATAAACATCTACGCTATTGGCAGCGCCAGCTTCTTCATTTAAGTGTTGTTTGATATCCGCTTTAATATTCAGACTATTCGCTAAAGTAGGGGAGTCTATATTGTTGCTATTAAGTACGTCGATCTTCCCTGATTGTGCATTCACTACGAATGTTTGTTGAGTTAACTTATCGAAGGCGACAATTTCAGCTGCACTTTGATCAAAAATATTGGATTGATATCGACCTGCTTCAACCAGTTTAATATTGGATAGTTGATCTTGTTTTGTTGCTTGAGCTGATATAGTTGAACAACTGAAAATAGTTGAAGAAAGAATCATACTGGTGATTAAATTATGTTTCATCGTAAGGCTTCCATGTCATTTTGGATAAATTAGACATATTTGTACCTTATTATTGTTACTCTTTTATTAAATCACCGCTTTAAAGTGATTTACTCAATAGTAAAAATAGAAAGGAAAGCTTGTTAAAGAGAGAATAAAGGCCATTTAATGTGAAGGTACTTTATGAAGATACTTTATGAAGATAGTATTACCAACATAATATTTGAGTCTGACATTCAAAGTCGGGTATGAATCTTAAACAATAATTGCTTGTTAAATATCAAAGTGTTGAAATTATCGACAGTCAGTTCATATTTTTGATTTTATTACTGTTTAGGGGTTGTGGTTAAAATTAACTTCTCTATAATACGCCTCACTTGCTTGAGAACGCTTTAAAGCAATCGCCCGGGTGGTGAAATCGGTAGACACAAGGGATTTAAAATCCCTCGACTTATGGTCGTGACGGTTCAAGTCCGTCTCCGGGCACCAATTTTAAGAAAAAGCTTCGCATTTGCGAAGCTTTTTTTTGCCTAAAATTTATGGTTATTGGTATTATAAATTTTGTTAAGAGAATCAATGTTTACATTGGTTTATCCTTCAAATAGAATTTTTCTTCTTAAAGTGACTTCATATGCTCTATACCATCGATAAGGGCACTAAGGTAAAATAATACCAAAATAATTAATAAGGTGATCATTCTTGCTGGTTAAACTCACCCCTAACTGCGTTGTGAGTTTTGAAGTGAGAACAACTATCTCCTACAACTCACGCCTTATTAGTGTTAATTTTTCCTGCGCAATCTCTGAACACTTATTTAATTCCATTGGTATAAATAATGCTTAGCTTATTTAACAAATTTTTAATTTCTTAAATAAATACTACCAACTTACTAAAATTCTACCAACCTACTATAAAACTCTACCAACCTACTAATAGGTATAAAAGTTACATTTCAATTTTCAATCACTTTAGGCCTCTGTCGTGTTGAAATCTGAAATTATAGGTCTATATACGCTATTGTTTTATAGACCTTTTGGAGTAACTCAGTTAAATTTGATGTAATAATTATTAGTATTATAAATCCTCATGTGATTTTTGAGTTCAAGGACTGAAAAGCTCAATTACTGGATGCTACACGTTAGCTTGAAGTCGTTAGACTTAGATAAGGTATAGATAAATAATGGACTTTTTCCATACGTTAAAATCTCGTTTACTGTTTTTGATTTTTATTGTTACATTACCAGGATTAGTTGCTGTTTTATTTCAAGCAACTTCTGAGCGTAATAATGCGATAAAAAGTGCTCGGCAATTTGCTGTGATGACTGTCGATAACATCACATGGGAACAAACAGAAATAATAGAAAAAACAAAAAGTTTTTTACAACGTTTATCTCAATCTCCAATTTTATTAAAGCCTAGTTCAATTGAATGTCATCAGTTTTTAGCTAATATTCATCATTTAACAGATTATTACGTCAATTTAGGTGCACCCAGTGCAGATGGACAATTACTTTGTAGTGCCACACCATTGAGCGAACCGGTTGATGTGTCTGACCGAGCTTATATTCAACAAGCAATAACAAAAAGAGCGTTTACTATTGGTCAATTTCAATTTGATCGAGCCGCTGAAAAAACCAGTATTAATTTTGCTTATCCTATTATCAATGCATTAAATGATGAGGTTGTTGGGGCTACCGTTGCTGTTGTTTCACTTGATTGGTGGAGCAAGCAACTTGAACATGCTAACTTACCTGAAAAATCAGTTGCATATGTTACTGATTCTAATAATAAAATTATTGCTGTTTACCCTGAGAATAAAACCCAACTTGGTCTTTCCTTAGATAGTGTTCAATATTCTGTTAAATCAATGTCAGATAAAAAAGTAAAATTAATCGAAGATTCAAATAATTATTTGCGCATCTTTGTGAGTCGGGCATTGATAAGCATGAACGAGGGGAGTGATGCTGATGGTGCGGTCAATATTACTGTTGGTATCCCTTTTGAAAATGAATTAGCGCTTGTTGATTCAAGGCTCTTGAAAATCATCTCATTGTTAATCATTTTTATTTTAATTAGCATCTTATTTGCTATTTTTGCTATTAATAAAAGTGTCCTAAAACCACTTAAAGCGCTTAAAAATTCTACTAAACAACTTGAATTAGGCCTCAGTGAAAACGTGAGTTCTGTGGAAGGAACCAAAGAGCTTGTTGATCTACAAGAACATTTTTCTTTAATGGCAAAAACAAGGTTGTATGCAGAGCAGCAGCTTAAATACAGCCAAGCGTTTTTGCAAGAAAGTGAAACAAGATTATCTAGGCATTTACAAAATACACCACTTGGTTCAATCACTTGGGATAAAAACTTTGTTTGTACTGAGTGGAATCGTGCGGCTGAGCATATATTTGGTTATTCATCGAGTGAAGCTATTGGTGCCGATATTAGTGATTTAATCGTTTCACCTAACTTAAAAACTGAATTCATAGAACAATATGGATTGTTATTAAGGCAAGAAGGAGGAACTAACTTTAAAGGTGTGAATATAACTAAAGATGGTCGCACCATTAATTGTAATTGGTATAACACCCTTATTCTTGATGAAGAGGGCATTATTAATGGATTCGCTACATTAGTTAAAGATATAACAGAAGATAAACGTAATCAGGATACGTTAGATAATTTCTTTAAGTTACCGATGAATTTGCATGCCATCATTAATTTCGATAAATCAATTATTAAAGTAAACAAGGGGTGGGAATCAATTCTTGGGTATACCTCAAATGAACTGGTTGGCACTAATGTATTAGCCTTAATGCACTCAGATGATATTCAAAAATCTAAAATAGTGACGACTAAATTAAAAACAGAACAAGATCTTCTTTCATTTGAAACGCGCTGCATGAGCAAGGATGGTGAATATCGTTTAATTGATTGGTCATGCACTGTCTCAAATGAAGATAGAACGTATTATGCGATTGGTATCGATATAACAGAAAGAAGGTTAATTGAAGATAAATTAAAACTAGCAGCTGGTGTTTTCACTCATGCTAAAGAAGCCGTTATGATTACTGACCAAAATAATAATATCATCGATGTTAATGACGCATTTACAAAAATAAGTGGTTATTCAAAAGACCAATCGATAGGCCAAAAAACGTCTCTGTTTAAGTCTGGCTTAGAGTCTGATGAGCTTTATAACGAAATATATGATGTTGTCTCAGAGAAAGGTCATTGGAATGGTGAAATCCGCAATAGATGTAAAGATGGAACGATTATTTCTCAATTACTGACTGTCAGTACCATTTGCGATGCATCAGGACAAATAACAAATTATATTGCGTTATACACTGACATCAGTGCAATAAAAGAACAACAAGGTCAATTAGAACGTATTGCGCACTATGATGTGTTGACTAATTTACCTAACAGAAGCTTGTTGGCTGATCGTTTAAAGCAAGCAATGTTGCTTTGTACAAAAAGAAACCAATCTTTAGCGGTTGTTTTTCTTGATTTAGATGGCTTTAAAGAAATTAATGACTCTCATGGCCACAATGTTGGAGACAAATTATTAGTAGAGATTGCTTCTCGGATACAAGCTTCATTAGGGGGTGAAGGTACTCTTGCTCGTTTCGGCGGAGACGAATTTGTTGCCGTATTAGGAAACCTTGATGATGCCCATGATTGTGAGCCTATTTTAGAAGAATTACTTGCGGTAGTAAAAGCTCCTCTGATGATTGGTCATGTCGCTATTAATATTTCTGCAAGTATTGGTGTCACCATCTATCCCCATGACAATGTTGATGCAGAACAATTGTTACGTCATGCAGATCAAGCTATGTATACGGCCAAGCAAGAAGGTAAAAATCGATATCATTTATTTGATATGGCCCAAGATATAGCCTTAAAAAGCCAGCATGAAAAATTAATTAGAATAGAAGCTGCATTAAAAGATAATGAGTTTGTACTTTATTACCAGCCTAAAGTTAATATGGTAACAGGTGAATTGATTGGGGTGGAAGCATTGATTCGTTGGCAGCATCCAGAGCGAGGTTTATTGCCACCGATTGAATTCCTACCGGTTATAGAGCGCCATGAATTGACAATCAATGTAGGAGAGTGGGTGATTGATACTGCACTTACTCAAATTTCTCATTGGCAAAAACTAGGTCTCAATATTATTGTCAGTGTTAATATCGATGCGCTACAGTTACAGCAAGCGTCTTTTGTCGATCGATTATCTACATTATTAGCTGCCCATCCTGATGTACCTAAAGGTGCCCTTCAATTAGAAGTATTAGAAACAAGTGAATTAGCTGATGTTAAAGATGTAGCAAAAATAATGCATGCATGTATTGAGTTAGGTGTTGGCTTTGCATTAGATGATTTTGGTACAGGCTATTGTTCGTTAACTTATTTAAAACGCTTACCTGTTAACTTAATTAAAATAGATCAAAGCTTTATTTTTGGTATGTTGGATGATCCTGAAGATTTATCGATTGTTGAAGGGGTAATGGGGTTATCTAAAGCTTTCGAACTTAATATCATTGCAGAGGGTGTTGAAACGCTTGAACATGGAGTCGCATTATTAGCGTTAGGCTGTTATTTAGCTCAGGGTTACGGTATTGCAAGACCAATGCCTGCTATTGATATATTAGAATGGTCTGAGAATTGGAAGCCAGATAAAGCTTGGTCAAAATATCACTTAAATATTAATGGTTAATGTTAGTTAATGGTTAAGTATCGTTACCCATTGTTTTCAACACTTGGATTCAGATAATAAAAAGTATAAGTAAGGTGGAGTATCACTAATAAAACCTTACTGAATAGAATGCTTATTATTGATAGTATTATTTAGTTATTTATACCTTCTATATGCTTTGTTTAGTCGTTAGCTTGGACTCTAAATCAGACGCGACATGATGTCAGTGGGAAGTCCTTATCAAAGGTTGCAACATAAGTTAGTTTTCAAGCTCACGACTCAGAGGACAAGCGGAAAAGTAAATATTTTCGTTGTTAGAAAGTGTCGATTTAACCCGTTAGATCTTGCTCTTTCTGCCTAAAACCTGTTCACTTCAATGCTTGCTGAATTTTGCACCTTGAATGGTAACGGGTATATAAGGTTTGAGATAAGATCCACACTATTATTAAAAGCATTCAGCTATAAAAGAAAATCTTCAAGTAATCACACCGTGTATCATTGATATCACTTCATTTCATTTCCGTTAACATCCTGATTATGCTTTAATACGGCGCTTAGTTAGTCGTTAAATAAATAGCATTGGGGTTTACTGTGAGTCAAGATATCGAGAAGCGTCTTAATAAATTTATCAGTGATTCGGGACATTGTTCTCGACGTGAAGCAGATAAGTTAATTGAACAAAACCGCGTTAAAATTAATGGGCAAGTTCCAGAGTTAGGAACTAAAGTACAGCCTGGCGATGAAGTGTTTGTTGACGGTAAGCGTATTAATAAAATAGCAGAGAATAAATCAGACCGTATTTATATTGCTTATAACAAACCAACAGGTATTACATGCACCACTGAACGTGATGTTTACGGTAATATTATCGATGCTATTAGACACAAAGAACGTATTTTCCCTATCGGCCGTTTAGATAAACCTTCAGAAGGTTTAATCTTTCTTACTAGTGATGGCGACATCGTTAATAAAATTTTACGCGCTGAAAATGCACATGATAAAGAATATCGTGTCACAGTCGATCAACCACTAAGCGAGCGTTTTGTTGACCGCATGCAACGTGGCGTACCTATCCTAGACACCATTACTAAGCCTTGTACTGTTAAAGTAGAAAGTCGTTTTGTATTTACTATTATTTTAACGCAGGGTTTAAACCGCCAAATTCGTCGTATGTGTGAATATTTAGGTTATGAAGTTACACGCCTACAGCGAACGCGTATCATGAACGTGACGTTAAATAACTTAAAAGTAGGGCAGTGGCGAAATCTCTCTGAAAAAGAGATGGAAGAGATTAATACAGCTGTTGAAGGATCTTCAAAAACAGCTGTTAATACTACTCTACCTAAACAACAACGAACGACTGACCAAACAAATAGTGATAAATTATCTCGTCAAAAGCAATCTTCAGAGCCTAGCACTGCTAGTGCTTACTATGGAAAAGTAGAAAAAAGCGGAAAAGTAGAAAAAAGCGATAGAAATGATAAATACGGCACAAACAATAAAAGTACACCTAAAGCCAAGAAAGTATTTATCAATAAAAATGCAAAACCAAGTACAACAACCAATAAACCAAAGTTGTCATTAAAAAGAAAATGAGCCAAGGTGAATTCGATATAATTAAACGTTACTTTCAGCGTTCAACCAATAAAGTTGATGGCGTTGAGATTGGTATAGGCGACGACTGTGCAATTTTAGATGTACCTTGCGATCATCAACTAGCTGTTACCACAGATAGCTTAGTGAGCGGAGTTCATTTTTTTGAGGATGTCGATGCCTACCGTTTAGGTTATAAATCGTTAGCTGTTAATTTAAGTGATTTAGCGGCAATGGGAGCAACTGCTAAGTGGGTTTCTTTAGCCATTACTTTGCCAAAAATAGATGAAACTTGGTTAGCTGAGTTTTGCCGAGGTTTTTTCGCTTTAGCTGATAAATACAACGTTAAATTAATTGGTGGTGATACCACAAAAGGACCTCTTTCGATTACCGTTTCAGCGAAAGGGTTAGTCAAAACAGGGCAAGCTTTAACACGATATAATGCAAAGATTGGTGATGTCATTTTTGTTAGTGGTTGTTTAGGCGATGGCGCTTTAGGTCTGCTGGTTAAATTATTGGCCACTGAAACGGAATTGTTTACTAAAGATAATCAGCAAGCCTTTGTCAATGCATTAGAGTTAACAGAGCCTCGCTTACATTTAGCTAAATTACTCGTAGGTTATGCCTCAAGTTGTATTGATATTTCTGATGGCCTAAGTCAAGATCTCTCACATGTTCTTAACAAATCTCAATGTAGTGCTGAAATTGCATTAGAAAACTTACCTTTTTCAGACGCGATATTAAATGAAATTAAATTAGATCACCTTTCCTTGTCACAGGCATGGCAATATGCGGTTAATGGTGGCGATGACTATGAGTTATTATTTACCATGCCTGCGGAGAAAGTCGCTGCATTTAAAACACTTCTAAATACACAATCAAAATGTATCGATTTAGCTTGTTATGAAATTGGAAAAATAACAGAGCGCAAGCAAGTTGATTGTGAAGACTCTACAGTAATATCTACTGAAACTTCGATATTATTCACTCATCTACAACAACTAGTCGATTTAAATAGTACTGGTTGGGATCATTTCAAATAAGGTAATAAAATGTTAAATCGTGATGATTTAAAAGGCTTAAAGTTATCGAATCCAATTCATTTAGCGGCCGTTGGCTTTGGTAGTGGTTTGGCACCTAAAGCGCCTGGTACCTTTGGTACACTGGCGGCGGTACCTTTATTTTATCTATTAGCCATGCTTAATATTGAATCCTATATCGCAGTTTTAGTGGTCACTAGCGTTGCTGGCTTTTGGTTTTGCCATGTCACTAGTGCAGCGATGGGAGTGCATGACCATAAAGCGATTGTATGGGATGAGTTTGTAGGTTATTGGATTACTATGTTACCTGTTTTATTATTTTATCCGGACCTTAAAAGTACCATGGATATTCCTTTTATTTGGGTTGTTGTTGGTTTTGCTTTGTTTCGTTTCTTTGATGTACTAAAGCCTTTTCCTATTAGTTGGTTAGATAGAAAAGTGCATGGCGGTTTTGGGATCATGATTGACGATATCGTTGCCGGAGTCTTTGCTGCAATTGGATTGTTTTTGATCATTCAATATTGGGGGTAAATATGTTATTACGTTGGCTTATTCTTACTGTAACGTTTTATACAACTGGTAGTATTGCAGAAAGCCAGAATATATTTAACCCACAGGCCATTACTGTTGCGATAGATAAAACACCTGTTTCATTTAACCCTTATTCTGATCAAGCATTAATGGGACAGCAATTTAAACATCTACTATTTGATCCGTTATTTCGCTGGGATAAAAACCAAAAAATAGAACCGCGTTTGGTCAAAAATTGGAAGCGTGTCGATAAACGAACGGTGCGTTTTTTTCTTCGTGACAATATACATTTTCATACGGGTAATTTGTTAACTTCAAATGATGTACTTTGGTCCTTTGAGCAAGCAAAGAAACAAATTAATAGTAATTTTTTAAGTAAGTTAGATTGGGTTAAAGCTAATCATAAAAATAGCTTTGATATCAGGACAAGTCTCAGTGATATCCAACTGTTAGACTATTTAACCAATGTGTTTATATTAGACTCAAGGTTCTATGAAAGTAATACAAACGTATTAAATAGCTCTCCTTCAATAATACTCCCACCGGTAAGAAATTTACCGATGTCTGGGACTGGTCCTTATTTAATACAACAATATAATCCTGTTTTAGGAATGGTTGTTGTTGCAAATCCAAATTATTGGGACGGTTTTCCTAAGGTTCAATTCTTTCGCTTTATGCGTATTAATAAGCCCCAATCTCGTTTATTTGCATTGTTAGCCGATGATGTACAGGTGAGTTATGCAATCCCTAATAAAAGTACCGAAGACCTTGAAAGTAATACTACAAAAAACTTAGTTAAAGTACCGTCTTCAAATGTCATTTTTTTAACGATTAACGATAAATTATCACCAGTATTAAAAAATAATGAAGCACGTGATGCTATTCATCTAGCGATCAATCAAGCGGGTATGTTGAAATATATCTTAAAAGATAATGGTCAAGTGCATCCTTCTGTTATGGCTTTAGCTGATAATACGTTTTCAGAGAAACAAGATAAAATAAAAGAAGATATGCCTGAATACGATTTAGAAAAATCTAAGGCGTTAGTCAAAGCAATGAAGTTACCAAAACAAATGTCTTTATTGGTAATGTTAGATGATGTTGGGAATACGAAAAAAGTAGCTGAAGCATTAAGTAAAATGTTGAAGAGGGCTGGTATTGTTGTTGCTACGCAAGAAATTAGCTCTGAAGAAATATGGAAAAATACTAACTTATACTATGACTTAACTGTTTCTACTTGGCAGACTCAGTTAATGAGTCGAGATAATATGTATGAAAACTTATTTTTACAAAGCTATTTAACAGGTTATTTACAAGATAAGTTTAAGGATCAGGGGTTAAAGGATAACTTTCAACAGGAATCTGCTTACTTTAAAACCTTACAGCAAGATAACTGGGTTATCCCATTGTTTTATCAAGATAAAATTTGGGCTCAAAATAATAAATTTAATTTAGATGAAATATTTTCAAGTAACGGAATCCCATATTGGTCATTACTTAAATTAAAAAATACTGAAGATAAACCCAAAAATGAAGAGACGTTATTAAAGTTGAAAGAGAAAAACCAAGGATAATATAATACTGATTACATTAAATAAGTGATCTAAATTTTGCGCAGAAAAAATGACTTAGTTTAAGGCGAAAAGAGAGGCCTTTCGAAGATTAACTTGTTAATCGTCTGTCGGTGAATTAACTAAAACATGTTAATTCATTAATTGTTATTCCCTTTGCGAAATTTACAACGAAGCAATAAGTTATTTTAACCAGTAAAATAGACCAGTTAATTAGTGTGATTGGTATAAGAACTGCAACATAATGAAGTGGTGTTAATTACTTCATTATGTTGCAGTTTGATTAGGCTTTTTAAATAAATTTTTTCAAAAAGCTTAATTCGTTATATCACTTAAACTTATCTAGTAAAAACTAGTCAGCAAAGATTGTCTGAAAACACTAACAAAGTGTAGCTTTTAAAGCCTACCTGTAAAGCCCCCAATACTTATGCAAAGAAGTTTACTATTTGTTCTTCGATACCTTCACTATCAAGTTTGAGCATGTGATAAATTTCTTGTTGCGTACCTTGTTCAATGAATGAATCTGGTAGGCCTAAATGTTGTATTTTACCTGTGTATTGCTGTGTCATTAAAAATTCACTAACGGCAGAACCTGCGCCACCGGCAATGCTGTTTTCTTCAATAGTGACTATTTGCGAATGTGTTCCAGCAAGTTGTTTTAATAATGATTGATCTAATGGTTTTACAAATCGCATATCGACTAACGTTGCATTGAGTTTTTCTGCCACTGGCATCGCGGCTTGTAAAAACGTACCAAAACATAAAATAGCAAGTTTATTACCTTCTACAACGACTTTTGCTTTACCAATTTCTAATTGTGTCATTACTGCTTCAACCGCTATACCTGTTCCACTCCCTCTTGGGTAACGAACTGCGGCTGGCGTATTAAGCAAATGTCCTGTATATAACATATCACGACATTCCTGCTCATCAGAAGGAGCCATGACCGTCATGTTAGGCACACAACGTAAAAAGCTTAAGTCGTAAGCACCTTGATGTGTAGGACCATCAGCGCCAACGATACCCGCTCTATCAATCGCAAACAAAACACCTAGGTTCTGAATCGCTACATCGTGTATTACTTGATCGTAGGCACGTTGTAAAAAACTTGAATAGATAGCAACGATAGGATTTAAATCTGCAATCGCCATACCTGCTGCTAATGTCACAGCATGTTGTTCTGCGATAGCAACATCATAATATTTATCAGGGTGACGTTTAGAAAACTCAACCATGCCAGAACCTTCACGCATAGCAGGGGTAATTGCTGTTAGTTTAGGATCTTTATCTGCCATGTCATTTAACCACTGACCAAATATTTTAGAAAAAGTCGGTGCAGACGGTTTAGGAATAGGTAATGCTTGATCGGGTGTAAACTTGGGTACTGCATGATAAGTGATCGGATCAAGTTCAGCTTGTTTGTAGCCTTTACCCTTTTTAGTCATCACATGTAAAAACTGTGGGCCAGAATGAGAACGCATATTGCGTAATGTATCGACTAATGCAATCACATTATGTCCATCCATTGGGCCAATATAATTAAAACCAAACTCTTCAAAAATAGTGCCTGGTGAAACCATACCTTTCAGATGTTCTTCAGTCTTTTTAGCTAGTTCTTTAATCGGTGGAATATTAGATAATACTTTTTTACTGCTTTCACGAAATTGAGTATATAAATCACCAGACAGTATCTTAGCGAGGTGATTATTTAAAGCACCAACATTTTCTGAAATAGACATTTCATTATCATTGAGAATGACTAACATATCGTTATGCAAAGAACCTGCATGATTTAACGCTTCAAATGCCATGCCTGCAGTAATGGCGCCATCACCAATAACGGCAACCACTTTTCTGTCTTTTTTCTCTTTTCCTGCAGCGATAGCTAAACCGAGTGCGGCTCCAATAGAAGTTGATGAGTGGCCAACACTTAATACATCGTATTCACTTTCTTCGCGCCAAGGGAAAGGGTGTAACCCCTTAAACATTCGGATATTTTCCATTTGATCGCGACGGCCCGTTAAGATTTTATGCGGATAGGCTTGATGGCCTACATCCCAAACTAGGTGATCAAACGGTGTATGGTAAACATAATGTAAAGCGACGGTTAATTCGACCACACCTAAGCCTGAAGCTAGGTGACCACTAGTTTGACTAACACTGGTTAATAAAAATTGACGTAATTCTTCGCACAGTGCAGGGAGCTGGTGTTTTTTTAATAGACGCAGATCTTCTGGATAATTAATATCAGCGAGCAACGGGTAATTTTTTAAATCCAATGGCATATTTATTTATCACGTTTGATGATGTAGTGAGAGAACAACTCGAGTAACTGAGTATTATAAGGTAATTGTGATAAAGCATGAAGCGCTTCTTTATATAAGTCTTGTGCTTTTTGTTGTGCAGCAGGTAAACCTAGTAAAGCTGGGTAGGTCGATTTATTTAATGCTTGGTCAGAACCCTGCGGTTTACCTAAGGTTTGTGTATCGCTAGTAATATCTAGGATATCATCTTGTACTTGGAAAGCTAATCCTATCGCAGTTGCAAAGCGAGTCAATAATGCAAACTCTTCCGGAGCAATATCTGCTTTAGTTAATGCGCCCATTTGCACTGCCGCTAATATGAGTGCGCCGGTTTTTGCATTATGTATTGTTTCTAGTTCAATTAAAGAGATTGCCGTATTTTCAGCCGCTATATCTAATACTTGTCCCGCACACATGCCTTTTTCACCAGAAGCTTTCGCCAATGTGTTGATGATTTTCAATTGCGATTGAGGCAATAAATGTTCAATGTCTGTAGATAGAATATCAAATGCTAATGTTTGTAATGCATCTCCTGCTAAAATAGCTGTCGCTTCATCGTATTTAATATGGCAAGTCGGGTGACCACGACGCAGTGCATCATCATCCATTGCAGGTAAATCATCATGGATTAAAGAGTAAGCATGAATGCATTCAATAGCCGCGGCAATTGGGTCGAGTGTTTCAAGTTTGCTGCCGAGCATTTGACCAACCGCATAAACTAAGAAAGGTCTGACACGTTTCCCTCCTAGTAACGCACCGTAAGTCATTGCTTCATTTAATTTTGTTGAAGCAGGGCTCGAGTAATTAATATGTTTTTCAAGCTGTTCATTTACACGCACTTGAAATTGTTGCATGGTAGAAGTTAATTGTGTCATCTAGGCTGCTTAGTATTGGAAATGGAAGACAAAAAGTTATTCTTCAAAATTTTGTAAAGGCGCTTGTACATCATTTTGCATTAAAATGCTGACTTGTTGCTGAGCATGTTGCAGCTTTTGACTATTACTGCGTGCTAGTGAAATACCTCGTTCAAATTGTTTTAACGCATCCTCAAGTGGCAAGTCACCACCCTCTAAATGTTGAACAATTTTTTCAAGTTCAGTAATTGCTTCTTCATATTGCATATTTTCAGGTTTTTTTAAGGCCATGGGAGATCTCTTTTCTATAATTTGTGCAAGATTACCGTGCCTGTTAAGGATGTCAAACTAAGGTATAAAAATAATTTCGAAAGAGTGAAGTTGTAAGCTGTTTAGTGACTTGTAAAATATTTTATTTTAAATAATAGTTTATGGCTACAAACTAACCATAAATAGCTATACTATCTACATAACAACGCATTAATATTAAATTAAAAAGGATTTATCTGTGGATTTAGCAACACTCGTTGGAATTATAGGCGCCTTTGGCTTTGTCGTAATGGCAATGCTGATGGGGGGAACCATCGATATGTTTGTCGATGTGACTTCTATCTTGATCGTGTTCGGTGGTACAGCATTCGTTGTAATGATGAAATATAACATCGGGCAATTTTTTGGTGCCGTCAAAATTGCGATGAAAGCATTTATGTTTAAAACTGACTCACCTGAAGAGCTAATAGTAAAAACAGTAGAAATGGCTGATGCTGCCCGTAAAGGTGGTTTTTTAGCACTTGAAGAAGCTGAAATTAGTAATCCTTTCATGCAGAAAGGGGTTGATATGTTAGTTGACGGTCATGATGCCGACGTGGTTCGTCAAACCCTACAAAATGATATTAGGTTAACCTCTGAGCGACATGAAATTGGTGCTGATATATTTAAAAACTTTGGTGATGTGGCTCCTGCGATGGGCATGATTGGTACCTTAATTGGTTTGGTTGCTATGTTATCAAATATGGATGACCCAAAATCAATTGGTCCAGCGATGGCTGTTGCGTTATTGACTACTTTATATGGTGCGGTAGTGGCAAACATGGTTGCTTTACCAATTTCAGACAAATTAAAATTAAGAGCTCAAGAAGAGAAGCTGAATCGTAGCCTTATTTTAGATGGTGTATTAGGTATTCAAGATGGTCAAAATCCACGTGTTATTGAAGGTGTATTACGTAATTACCTACCTGAGTCTAAACGAGGTAGTGCTGATGATGGTGGGGCTGAATAATGGAAGAAGAATGTAAATGTCCCCCCGAGGGATTACCTGCATGGATGGGGACCTTTGCAGATCTAATGTCATTGTTAATGTGTTTCTTCGTTTTACTTTTATCATTCTCAGAAATGGATGTATTAAAGTTCAAACAAATAGCAGGATCAATGGCATTTGCTTTTGGTGTACAAAACCAATTAGAAGTAAAAGACATTCCTAAAGGTACCTCAGTTATTGCACAGGAATTTAGACCTGGTAAACCTGAACCAACGCCTATCGAAGTGATTATGCAGCGTACTTCGGAAGTGACTAAAACAACCTTGGACTTTCAAGAGGGCGATAGTAGCCGCTCTGGTGGACAACAAGATGTACCTGTTCGAGAAACCTCTTTACAAGTAAATGAAGAAACAAAAGAGGTTTTATCTGCAGAGGTTTCTAAATCAGTTGCTGAACAATCAGAAGAACAACTAGAGCAAACTGAGCAGGCTGCTAGTGCTAGCACGGCTTCACAACAGGCACTCACCAAGAAAGTAGCTGAAGATTTACGTGAAGAGATTGAAGATGGTGCGATTGAAATAGAATCTTTAGGACAGCAGTTGATTATTCGTGTTAGAGAAAAAGGGGCTTTTCCTGCAGGTTCTGCTTTTTTACAGCCTCGTTTTAGACCCGTGATTGCGAAAGTAGCAAAAATATTAGTTGATGTACCTGGTGTGGTGACTGTTGCAGGGCATACTGATAATGAACCAATACAATCAGAGCTCTATCGCTCTAACTTAGATTTATCTGCGCAACGTGCTGTTTCTGTTGCTCAAGAAATGCTTAAGTTAAAAGGGATTAGAGATAAAAAAATGTTAGTGGTCGGTTATGCTAATACTAAACCATTAGTCGAAGGTGATACGCCTGCTGAACAACGTCGTAACCGTCGTGTTGAAATCATGATCATGCAAGGTGAGGCAGCAGAATCTGGCGAAATATCTGTTAAGTAATTTACGTTATTTAAATTACTTAACCTTCTTTAGCTTTACCTAAGTTTATCTCCCTGTAATAAAAAGCCCCACGTTAAAATATGTTAACGTAGGGCTTTTTATTATTATTTTCTTTTAATGTCTATTAAAGCAACCTTTGTCTATTAAAGGAACTGTTGTCTATCAAAGGAACCGTTGTCTATTAAAGCAACCATGGTATTAAACAATCATTTCGTAACAACTGCTTTGTAAGAATAGCTTGTAAAAAGTACTTTTTAACAAATGTTTTTTAACAATTTTTTAATGAGTATTAGAATGTTCGCTCGTTAAACCTATTCTTCGATAACTTTCTTTAATACAACAATCAATCCTAACACTGGTACACCAATCAAGGCCGAGGCAATAAAGAAGTTTACATAACCAAAATCATCAACATACACACCAGAGAATCCTGCAATAAACTTTGGAAATAACAACATTATTGAACTAAATAGTGCAAATTGTGTAGCTGAAAACTCAATATTAGTCAGTTTTGAAATATAGGTAATAAAGGCCGTTGTCGCAATACCTGCACTGATGTTATCCATAGAAATGATTAACGTTAATAATGTTAAGTCTTTCCCCACAAAAGCGAGAATAGCAAAAATGAAGTTAGTGATAACTACTAATAACCCACCTAGAAAAAGGATTGAATAAGTACTGTATCGAGTTAATAAAATACCACCTAATGCAGCACCTAATAACGTCATAGTGACACCAAATATTTTTGATATCGCGGCAATTTCACCTTTGGTATATCCCATATCCACATAGAATGGGTTAGCCATAATACCCATTACAATATCGGAAATTCGGTATGTGCCAATCAATAATAAAATTAAGATGGCATGTTTACCGTAACGTTTAAAAAAGTCTGTGAAAGGCGCAATCACAGCCATATTTAACCAGGCCATAAAGCGTCCAGCTTTTGTAGGGATTTCAGCTGCGTTTAATTGTTCCAAAATTGCTGCTTGCTGTTGTTGTAACTCCGTCCCTTTATAATCAGGTTCTTTCGCTACGAATGTTGTGATTATGCCAACACCCATGCATGCAGCCATAACAAAGTAAGACGTTGACCAAGCTGAAAGCTCATATGCCTCTGAACTACTCGACCAAGCAGCAATTGCTAAGGATCCCGCTCCAGCCATAATCATCGCTAAGCGGTAACCCGTCATGTAAGCAGCCGCCATTGCTGCTTGAAATTTTTCTGGAGCAGATTCAATACGAAAAGCATCAATAACAATGTCTTGTGTTGCAGAGCTATAAGCAACCACCAAAGCACAAACAGCAAACATTACTAAATTTTGTTGTGGATCGCTCATGGCCATGCCAATAAGTGAAATAATAATAAATAGCTGCGACAGTAACAGCCAAGATCGTCTTCGCCCAAGCCAAGGGGTTAATAATGGTATCGATAAACGGTCTACAAAAGGTGACCATATCCATTTAAAAGCATAAGCCAGTGCTATCCAGCTGAAAAAGCCAATACTTGCTCTACTAACACCTGCTTCACGTAACCAAAATGAGAGAGTAGAAAAAACGAGTAAGAGAGGTAAGCCGGCAGAAAAGCCGAAAAAGAACAAAATTGCGACACGTTTTTGTAGATAAATTTTGCAACTTTCTAACCAAGTCGGCTTATCTATTTGTTGTGATATTTCTGTTGCCATAGAATTAACTCGATAAAGGTTGATGGTCTCGCTAAAATAAAAGGATGAAAATTAAGCGGTTTGCTTATTTAGTTAATTGAATTTTTTAAACTACCCCATGAGTTTTTATGGTGGGGCAGTTTAATGTCATTGATATTATTATTAATTTTTTAATTGATGCCCGATCAACTCAAAACGCCAACCTGTTAATATTTTAGGTTTTACTGCCGTTAAACGTTGTTGATCATTTAATTTCCAACACCAGCTTAAATACTCATTAATGACACGTTTAGAAGCAATTAATTCAACAGGCAATTCATATTTTTCAGCACAGCTTTTAACTTGGTCTCTGATCGACTTTAATGTTTTCTTATAAGTAGGAAAGTCGACTAAGCGTGAAATCAATGGTGGATAAGTTTCTGGATCTTGTGCTGTTACTTTTGCCATAACGGCTAAAATACTATCACCGTGAATACGGATTTCATTCGGTAGTAAATTTAATCGTTTCAAATCAGCATGTGTTGATGGTTGGTAATAAGCTAATAACCATAAATGTTCAGCTTTAACCACAAAGTTAAGTGCTAAATTTCTTGCTTGTGCTGTTTCTAAACGCCATTTTGCAAGTGCTTTAATAAGCGCTAAACCGTATCTGTCTAATTGAGAAAGGTTATCTAATGATTTATAAGCTTTGTCTGGATCGACTGGTTTCATTTTTTGGTCAAGAATCATTTGGCACTCTTGTTCAAAAAATGTCGACATGTTTTTTTCAGCCAGTTGCGCTTGTAATACTTCTAAACTTGGTTGTAGATATAAGACATCAGCTGCTGCGTAATGTTGTTGCTTTTCTGTTAATGGACGAGCACACCAATCGGTACGAGACTCACCTTTATCCAATACAACACCTTCAATCAATTCAACCATTTTAGCGTAACCTAACGACCCGCCATGATTTAAAAAAGCACAGGCAACTTGTGTATCAAATAACTTAATATTGAGGTTGCCTTTCTGGTGTTTGATGATTTCTAAATCTTCACTACTGGCATGTAAGATACAATCTTTGTTATTGATAGCTTGCCAAAATTCGCTAATGTCGCCAATTTCGATAGGGTCTATTAAAACGATTCTTTCGTTTTGAGAGACTTGTAATAAGCCTAGGTTAGCGAAAAAAGTACGAGTACGAACAAATTCAGTATCTAAAGAGATAGGGGAGTTATCTAATGTAGCAATATACTCAGATAATTTTTCTTGTGTGGAAATGATCTCAAATTGCATCAATTGATAACCTAAATAGAATTGTAATATTCTCTTATCTTACGGAAATTGATGTATTTTTTCTATTGAAATATTGATTAGTTAAATTTTATTTAAAATAAATTTTAATGCATAAAAAGTATGATTTATTGCATAAATATATAAGCAAGGCTAACAAATTTAAGTGCTTATTATTGTGCGTTTGTTGCAGATCCATTAGAATACACCTTTACAAATGCGCCGCGATCTGCTTATTGATAATCATTCGCATTATCTAAATATGTTTAGGCCGGAAAAAAGATTTTAAGTAATAGTGTGGTAAGGGAAACAATGACTAGAACAATGTATGAAAAAATCTGGGATGCGAACTTAGTTCATGAACCAGAAGCTGGATCTCCGCTTTTGTTTGTTGACAGACATCTAATGCATGAAGTAACAAGTCCACAAGCTTTTGAAGGCCTACGCCTGCAAAACCGTAAAGTGCGAAACGTGCATAGTATTCTAGGGACAATCGATCACTGTGTACCAACTAAAGACCGTTTTAATATTGTTGATGTTATTGCAAAAAAACAAGTTGAAACGATGACTGCTAACTGTGAAGAGAATGAAATTAATCTTTACGGTATGGACAGTAACCAAAACGGTGTTATTCATATCGTTGTACCTGAGCATGGTTTTGTTCATCCAGGTATGGTTGTATGTTGTGGCGATAGCCATACAGCAACGCATGGTGCATTCGGCGCGTTAGCGTTTGGTATCGGTACTAGTGAAGTTGAACATGTAATGGCAACACAAACATTACAACAGAAAAAAGCAAAAACAATGCTAGTGAAAGTAGAAGGTAAACTACCTGCTTTCTCAACAGCTAAAGATATTGCATTAGCTATTATTGCTAAAACAGGTACTGCTGGCGGTACGGGTTATGTAATGGAGTTCGCTGGTAATACAATTACAGACCTTACAATGGAAGGTCGTATGACGCTATGTAACATGGCGATTGAAGCAGGTGCTCGTGCTGGTCTTGTTGCACCAGACCAAGTGACATTTGACTATCTTGAAGGTAAAGAGTTCGCACCAAAAGGCGACGAATGGCCAATGGCTGTTGAATACTGGAAATCATTAGTCTCTGATGAAGGCGCTGAGTTTGATGCTCTTGTTGAATTAAAAGCAGAAGATATTGCACCGCAAGTATCTTGGGGTACATCTCCAGAGCAAGTTATTTCTGTAACCGGTGTGGTTCCAGCTCCATCTGACTTTACTAACGAAGTTAAATCACAAGCATGTGCAAATGCACTTAAATACATGGCATTAGAAGCAGGTCAAAAAATCACAGACATCCATATTGATGTTGTATTTATTGGTTCTTGTACTAATGGCCGCATTGAAGATTTCCGTGCCGCTGCTGAATTACTGAAAGGTAAAAAAGTAGCTGACGGTGTTCAAGCATTTGCTGTACCAGGTTCTTTCCCTGTTAAAGTACAAGCAGAAAAAGAAGGTCTTGATAAGATCTTTGTTGATGCTGGTTGGGAATGGCGTGATCCAGGCTGTTCAATGTGTTTAGCAATGAACGGTGATGAATTAGAAGATGGTCAACGTAGTGCATCTACTTCGAACCGTAATTTTGAAGGTCGTCAAGGTAAAGGTGGTCGTACTCACCTTGTATCACCAGCAATGGCTGCTGCAGCATCAGTTGCAGGTCACTTTGTAGACATTCGAGATTGGAAATAGGGACTAGATAATGCAACCATATATTAAACATACAAGTATCGCAGCGTTAATGGATCGTAGTAACGTTGATACGGATCAAATCATCCCAAAAAACTTCATGAAAAAAGTGGAACGTACTGGTTTTGGTATTAATTTGTTCCATAACTGGCGTTACCTTGCGGATAACGTGACACCAAACCCTGAGTTTGAATTAAACAAACCTGCTTTTAAAGGCGCTAAAATATTAGTTGCTGGTGAAAACTTTGGTTGTGGTTCATCTCGTGAGCATGCGCCATGGGCAATCGCTGATTACGGTTTTAATACTGTTATTTCAACTAGTTTTGCTGATATTTTCTACAGTAACTGTTTTAAAAATAGTATTTTGCCAATTATCGTAACCGATGAGCAACTTGCTGCCTTAATGGCTGAAATTGCAGGTAACGAAGGTGTTGAATTTACTGTTGATTTAGAAGCTCAAAAAGTTACGACACCAGGTGGTCTTTCAATCTCATTTGAAGTAGATGCATTCCGCAAAGAATCATTACTTGATGGTCTTGATGATATCGCTTGGACGTTAAAGCATGAAGAGCAAATTTCTACGTATGAAGCTGCACAAAGAAAACGTTTACCGTGGTTATGGCCTAGCGCTTAATCAAGCTTGATGCCAATTAAACTAAATTGGTAGTAGTTTGTTATCACAAATAAAAGGTGCACTTGTTGCACCTTTTTTATCGAAAACTTATTGTAGTGGATTGTTTGTAGTGAATTGTTATTTAACACTATTTTTATTAATTCAGTGCAATAAGCTTTTATTTTAAATTTTTACATGTGGAGTAAGCAATGACTCAAGATAATGTCACTGTACAGTTAATGGATACAACATTACGCGATGGAGAACAGACTCAAGCTGTTTCATTTTCTCCTGCTGAAAAAGTTAGCCTTGCCAAAGCACTATTACAAAAGCTTAAAATTGACCGTATTGAAGTTGCCTCTGCACGAGTATCAGAAGGTGAAAAAGAAGGTGTTACTAAGTTAAATATGTGGGCCGCAAAAGAAGGGTTGGTTGACCGTATTGAAGTATTAGGCTTTGTCGATCACACCTTAAGTGTTGATTGGATTACTGATACTGGCGGTAAAGTATTAAATTTATTAGCCAAAGGTAGTTTAAAGCATTGTACTGAGCAATTAAAAAAAACCTTAGATGAGCATGTTAATGATATTAAACAAACGATTGAATATGCAAAAAAGCAAGGCTTAAAGGTCAATATCTATTTAGAAGACTGGTCTAATGGTTATCAGAATAGCCCTGAATATGTCTACGATATGGTCACTAAACTATCTGATGTAGGCATTGCACATTTTATGTTACCAGACACATTAGGTGTCATGTCACCTGATGAAGTGTTTAAAAGTCTGAGTGATATGGTGACACGCTTTTCAAAACTAAAATTTGATTTTCACCCTCATAATGATTATGGCTTAGCAACTGCGAATGCAATGTATGCTGTAAAAGCCGGTGTGTCTTCTATTCATTGCACCATGAACTGTTTAGGTGAGCGAGCGGGTAATGCTTCTTTAACTGAAGTAGCTGTGGTATTAAAAGATAAATTAGGTAAAAAAGTAAATATCGACGAGTCTGAAATTCATAATCTAAGCAAATTAGTTGAGAATTTTTCAGGTAAACGTATCGCTGATAATACTCCGATTGTGGGAGCAGATGTATTTACTCAAACCAGTGGTATTCATGCTGACGGTGATAGAAAGGGGGGGTTATATATCTCTGCGTTAACACCTGAACGTTTTGCGCGTTCACGCAGTTATGCATTAGGAAAAATGAGCGGCAAAGCTTCAATTGCTAAAAACCTAGAAGCAATGGATATTGAACTCGATGCAGGTCAGCAAAAGAAACTATTAAAACGCATTGTGCGTTTGGCAGATCAAAAAGCGACGATTACTGCGGATGATTTACCGTTTATTATTGCTGATTTATTAGAGCGCAATGATTATAACTATGTTGAATTATTAAACTGTTCTATTAATTCAGGTCTAGATTTAGAGTCAACGGTTAGTATTCGTGTTCGTGTTAATGATGAAATATACAAAACCAGTGGCAGCGGTAATGGTGGTTTTGATGCCTTTATTAGCGCGATGAAAAAAGTGTTAGATAATGAACAGTTTGTATTCCCTGAATTAGTTGATTTTGAATTACGCATTCCACCTGGTGGTCAAACGAGTGCCTTTACCGAGTGTATTGTTACTTGGGAAGATGGTGATGATCATTTTACAACCCGTGGTGTTAATGCAAATCAGGTCTTAGCCGGGATTGGTGCAACGATCCGCATGATCAACTTGCGTATGCATAATAAATAAAGTTAACGCTAAAAAGTTATCGTTAACTAATAAAATCTAGCCATCACTAGGTTCTTAAAATAAAAGCCTTAATCTTTGATTAGGGCTTTTGTACTTTGACGAATATACTAGCGTTAATTAAAAGAAGCTATCGAATAAAAGAGGAAAGAAAATGAGAGTATGTGGTGTTGAATTAACAGGTAATGAAGCAGTGATTGCCATTATGCAGTATAAAAATGGTTTATATGATGTGCCACCTGTGCGTACAACAAAACTAACATTAAATGATCCAATTAATACTGAGCCGTTAAAGAAGTTTCAATTTGACTTTGCTCAACTGATGAAAGATTACCAAATAGATAAAGTGATCATTCGTGAGCGCGCATTAAAAGGCAAGTTTGCTGGTCATACATTAAGTTTTAAAATTGAAGGTGCATTACAATTAATGCAAAGTGTAGAAGTGCAGGTAATTTCATCTGATTATATTAAACAAGGTCTTAAGCAAGCACAAAATACACCTACTGCCATTGAAGTAGGACTTAAAAAGTTCCAAGAGCAAGCAATGTTAACGGCATTTGGTTACTTACAAAATAAACTAGGTTAGTTTTACTCGCTATTGTTAAAGTGTGGTTGAGCATATAATAGTAGCAAAAGAGCATGGCAAAAATAATCACGCCTAATAACCTAGTGTTATGACTTGAAAATAAAAAGAGATGAATAGCCATTTATTCATCTCTTTTTTTGTATCAGGATTGTAAGTTAAGGTTGTATATTAAACTCTTAAGTTTTACCTAAACAAGAGTCGTGCTCTAAGCTAGACTCGTTTAAATAGTGATGATTATAATCATCTGTATTCATTACATCATAAGGAAAGGCACGTGGAAAATAGTTTTGAAAATTTTGTTGGTCAATTTAAAGAGCAAAAACCAGTCTCATTAGCTACATTCTTTTATCAAGCAGAACTTCATTTAGTGACTCAGTTAAAAGACTATTTAAATGTTGATCAATCGTTACCAAGAAGTTTTTTCTCTTTAATCGAACAAGCTAAAAAAACACATAATGCAGATACCAACAAACATTTTTGGAATGCTTTATTAGCTTTTAACCAAGTTAACTTTAATCCTACCAGTAAAAGTGCACAGCCATGGTTACGTTATGTCAATATTATTGAATCTTTACAAGGTTATGCGGGTAGTCAATTATTTGATGAAACATCTATTAAGGTTAAACGTCAACATCGTCTGTTTTTTGCCTATATGTTAACTTGGGAGCACATTCGTTTTATTGCTGGTAATGAAGATGATTACAGCCCTAGCAGTGAGATTCTTAATGCTTATTCAACAGCACATAGTGAAGATGATCATAAGCATACTGAAGTTGAAGTGTGCTGCAATGATACAGCTTGTAAGCATAACCAATAAAATTAATCTGAATTAATAAGTATTGAATATAAAAGTAGTGTTTTATTCTAATAATTAAATGCTATTTTTATAGATGCTTTGCTCATTATTTATTGAGTCTATTTATCAAACATGAGCCATTAATTACTTTTAAGGGCAATAAAATGAGTCAAAATATAGATAATAAATCCTGTCCTTTTTGTTTGAAGGATAATCAATGTGATGTCGCTAATAGTTGTTGGTGTAAGGTAATAAAAATACCCGCCCAGCTTTTAACGTTAGTGCCTGCTGAGCTTGCCAATAAATCTTGTATTTGCAATGCTTGTGTCATCAGTTTTAATAATGACCCTGATTTGTTTTTAAAAAGAGGGAAGGTTCAGTGATAAGTTAACAGTGAATACCCGGAAATAGCGGTGTTGTATCGCTTTGCTTATCCTGAGCTGAGGTTATTTACATTACTTAATATTCACTGCTTTTTGAAGTAATACTAACCAATAGAAGGTTATTGAAGTTGTTCAATAGATGTAGCTGAATTACCGCTATTATCTTGTAAGTTAATATCCGCACCGCGCTCAACTAATAATTCACGAAGTTCTTCACGACCAAACAAACTTGCATACATGACGGCTGTTTGACCTGCTTTATTTTGTTGGTTTTCATCACAATCTTCAGACATTAATGTTTTAGCAATACTAAATTCACCTCTAAATACGGCGGCCATTAAAGCGGTATTACCTTTATTATCCTGTGCACAAACATTAGCGCCTTCTTTAATTAACGTATTAACAATATTTTTTTGTCCATTGTATGTTGCAATCATTAATGCGGTGTAACCTTTATGATTTTTAACATCAATCGGTAAACCTGCATTTAAAAACTCGTTAATGACTTCATTGTCACCAGTACGTGCTGCAGCATAGTAGTAAGGTATTAGTTGTTCATAGGCTTTTTCTTGATTGGCTTCGTCAGCATTAGCATTAGCAAAGGTGAATGGAGACGTTATCGCTATTAGAAAAAGAGGAAATACAATCGCCAATAACCAATTTTTTTTCGTCGTTCTATTGTTCGAAATTAATGACTTAATAGTAAACATATCTATTCCTCTCTTTATGATCAGGTTATAAAAGTAGGTGAGGGGGCTTCACCTACTTATTAGTGTGTGAATTTATAGCGTTTTAGCTATTGCTTTCACTTTTTCGATATCGCCGTTCACAGCTTTCGTTAAACGTGTACCGTATTCTGTATCTGCTTTGTAAAAGTGACTTAACATTTTATGTTGAGTTTCTTTATTAGTAACAGCACCTAAGTCACCAGATAAGTTGCGGATTAAGTTTGTGCGCTCTTGTTCAGAGAATGCGCGGTAAACTTCACCTGCTTGTGCAAAATCAAGCGTTTTATGAATTGCTTTTTGTTGCACTGTACCTGTTAGAGGTGTTTCGCTATGACGTGCTTTTACATCTTCAGTAACACCTTCATAGTTTGGTTGGTAGTTAATATCAGATTGAGTATTACCCACATTACCTACGCCACCTTGGTTGTAATTAAATACAACTACTTTTGGACGGTTAATCGGTAGTTGCTGGTGGTTAGAACCTAAACGGTAAAGCTGTGTATCTGCATATGAAAACATACGACCTTGTAGCAATCTATCTTCAGATGGTTCAATACCTGGGATAAGGTTTGCCGGTGCCATAGCAACTTGCTCAGTTTCTTGGAAAAAGTTATCAGGTACTCTGTTTAAAGTCATTGTACCGACTTTAGTTTCTTTGATATTTGTCCAAGCTTTAGTTGCGTCTAATGGGTTATAAGCAAATTTATTAAGGTCAGAAGGTTTCATCGTTTTGATGTATAAATCCCATTTTGGGAAGTTACCTTCTGAGATGTTTGCATATAAATCACGTGTCATATGTTGTGTATCTGTTGATTGCACTGCTTTAACTTGATCTGCATCTAGGTTTTTAATGCCTTGATGACTCTTCCAATGGAATTTCACATAGTTAACATCGCCGTTATCATTGATCATTTTATAAGCATGAACACCAAATCCATCCATTTCACGGTAACTAGCAGGTGTGCCGTTATCACTAAATACGCGTGTTAACATGCTTGTTGAACCTGGCTCATTTGAGAAGAAATCAAAAAAGCGATTTGGATCTTGAATATTAGTCACTGGAGAAGGTTTCAATGAATGAACCATGTCTGGGAACTTAATAGCATCTCGGATAAAGAAAACGGGTAAGTTGATACCTACTAGATCCCAGTTACCTTCATCGCTGTAAAACTTAGTGGCAAAACCTCTTGGGTCACGCAACGTTTCAGGGCTACCTAACGGGTGAATAACTGAAGAGAAACGTACGAATACAGGTGTTTCTTTTCCTTTGCTTTCAAAAGGAGCTGCCGTCGTTACATCGCTGTAATCAGTCGAGGCTACAAATGTACCGTGAGCACCAGTACCGCGGGCATGTACAACACGCTCTGGTATACGTTCACGAGCAAAACGTTGTAATTTCTGAATAAGATGAACGTCTTCTAATAAAACACTGCCATTTGGACCGGCAGTAAGTGAATTTTGATTGTCGCCGATAGCAGCACCATTATCTTTTGTAAGTACTTCAGCACCAACATTAAAAGCAGTTGCAAGACTTAATACTGGTACTAGGACCTTTAATTTAGATTTCATATTCATTCCCTTTTAACTTGTTGTTTGTAATAAGTGATGAGGATAATAGGGGGAATCTCATGAAAAGAAAAAACGTTTATTCTAATCTTATTGATAGGTAAAACTGATTGATTGTGGTTTTTATATAGTTTTTATGTATTGAAGATATATATTTATCAAATTAATTTATAAGGAAAAATAAGTACTAATAATCTTTTTAATCAGTTGTTTAGTTATTTGATCATAGAATTACTTAACGAAAAGAAAGAGGCGGTATGTATTATGAAATAAGAAGCGTTAATAGTTTATTACGAATAGATATTTATGGAAGTAAGTAAGGCCATGTATTTTAGATCGCTGTGTTAGTTGCATTATATTGCCGCTTTTATGCACTAAATATCCCTGATAAACTTAATCTACTAGTGCCAATGAAATTTAAATCTATTAGTTTCAATACAATTTAAAGTCTGTATTCATCGTTTTAAGATTGCTGATTAACATCATCTTCCTGAATTATTATTAAAAAATAAAATACAGCATAAATAAATATAAAGATGGCTTTATTTATCTTTTTTTATTTTTGCATTCAGTAATTTTTATGTGATTTTAAATTAGTTAAGCTATAATTCGCGCGCTTTGCTGTGCAATATGCAACTACAATTGAATTATTGAGAAAAGAATGTCAAAACGTGATTGTTATGAAGTATTAGGTGTTACTAAAACAACATCTGAAAAAGAAATTAAAAAAGCCTATAAAAAATTAGCGATGAAATATCACCCTGATAGAAATCCTGATAACCCTGTTGCACAAGAGAAATTTCGTGAAGTGAAAGCAGCTTATGAAATTTTAAATGATCCTGAAAAGCGCGAACAATACGATGACTTTGGGCATAGTGCATTTGAAAATGGTCAAGCACGTGGCCGTGGTGGATTCGGACAAGGCGGCGGTGACTTTAATGACATGTTTGGCGATATGTTTGGTCAACGCCAACAACATCAGCAACCTCCACGACATCAACCACAGCCGGAAAAAGGCTCAGACATTATTCTACAAATCGAATTAACATTAGAAGAGTGTGTGGAAGGTTGTAACAAAGAAGTACGTTTACCTAATACAACAAATCCATTAGCAGTCGTTGTTCCTGCGGGTATTAATCAAGGTCAGCGTGTTCGTATTGCTGGTCAAGGTAACCCTGGTACGTTAGGCGCACCTCGTGGTGATTTGTTTGTTGAAGTCGTGTTATTAGAGCATGATTTCTTCACGCGTAAAGGCAATGACCTATATTGTGATTTAGTCACTTCTTTCCCTGTTGCAAGTGTCGGAGGTACCGCTAAAGCCTCTACGTTTACTGGGCACATTAATTTGAAAATACCTGCTGGCACACAAGTAGGGCGAAAATTTAGAATTAAAGGACGTGGTGTTAAGGCCATGAACAGCGATCAAGTAGGCGATTTAATTTATACTGTTGTCATTCCAACACCGACAGAATTAACTGAACGTCAGCATGAATTACTCACAGAACTAGCAGAATCGATGAATTAAGAAATAATTGGACATTATTTTATGAAGCTACTACTACAGTTAATAAGAGATTATTGGGTCATATTATCATTAATATTAGCCACAATAATTACGTTTTTATCACTTACGCCAATGGCACAGTTACCCGATGTACCTGGTAGTGATAAAAGTCACCACTTTATTGCTTATAGTGCTTTAATTTTTCCACTGATGTTAAAGAAGCCAAATTATTGGGTTGTTATCGTCATCTTATTTACTATGTTAAGTGGTGCTATCGAATTAATCCAACCTTACCAAAACCGTTATGGTGAATGGTTGGATTTGTTAGCTAATATTGGCGGACTTACTTGTGGCGCAACGTTAGCTTATGTTACTAACCGTTTTTTTCCAGCTTATTAAACGTATCTATATTAAGTGTTAATAGATTAGAAAGTTTTTTTAAGAGTTTTTATAGACTTAAAAATATTTTCAGCTCTCTAACCTATTAACCTTTTTTAAATTTAATTTATTTTATGAAGGTCAATTTTGAATAAAAATCACTGTGTCGTTATCGCAATTGCAGGGGCATCAGCCTCAGGAAAGAGTTTAATTGCACATACAATTTGTAATGAGCTTCGACAAGAATTAGGGACTGATCAAATAGGCATTATTTCCGAAGATGCTTATTATAAAAATCAGTCACACATGCCAATGGAAGAGCGTATACAAACCAATTACGATCACCCAAAAGCGTTTGACCATCAGTTATTAAGTCAACATATAGAATCATTACAAAATAACCAATCTGTTGAAATCCCTGTTTATAGTTACACTGAACATACTCGAACTGATGAAGTTATTAATTTAACACCTAAAAAAATTATTATCATTGAAGGTATTTTATTACTAACAGATTCGACATTGCGCTCACAAATTGATGCCAGTATCTTTATTGATACACCGTTGGATATTTGTTTAATGCGACGTTTAACACGCGATATTATGGAGCGTGGTAGAACGTTAGATTCAGTGATGGCACAGTATAAAAAAACAGTAAGACCGATGTTCTTGCAATTTATTGAGCCGTCAAAACAACATGCCGATATCATCATTCCTCGTGGTGGTAAAAATCGTATCGCTACTGATATTTTAAAAACACGCATTAAATATTTATTAAATAAATAATATTATTATTTATTTTCCAGTTTTAGTAAAAACGCTTTTGTATTGAAGCGTTTCTACTTCTACTTCTACTTCTACTTTAGCTTTACTCTTACTTTGACGCTTCTTCAAAACTTTGTCAGCCGCTATTTAAATTTTGAAATAAATCGGTACAATTAAATTCTCTCAGCAGATTAACACGCAAGTCACTGCTATTTATTATATCGCGACGATATAAGGTGACTGAGTAATTGACCTTTTTAACTGCTTGTTAAATCCCTTTCTATCGTTCGCTCTATTTTTATATAGGTGAACAAATGTCTACCAGTCTATGGATTAAAAAACCACTTTCAATTTTTACAGCTAATCAACAAGATGCAGGCAATGGCATTGTTATTAAAAATGGTGTCATCATTGAGCTTGTTGCGAGTAATCGCGAACCAATACAGCCTATTGATGATATCTTCGATGCCAGTCAACACGTTATCTTACCTGGTTTAATCAATACACATCACCATCTTTACCAAACACTCACCAGAGCTTTTCCCGCCTCTTTAAATAAACGATTGTTTCCTTGGTTGCAGGCACTGTATCCAGTGTGGGCGAAATTACAGCCTGATATGTTACATGCTGCAACGGAGTTAGGGTTATCGGAATTATTACTGTCAGGTTGCACAACCGTTGCTGATCATCATTACCTTTTTCCTGAAGCATTAACTGAAGCGATTGATATCCAAGTGTCAGCAGCAAAACTCATTGGTAATCGTGTCATGTTAACCCGCGGTTCAATGAGTTTAGGGCAAGATGATGGCGGTTTACCGCCACAATCTACAGTGCAAAGCGATGCTGAAATATTAGATGACTGTCAACGTGTGATTACTCAGTTTCACCAAGAGGGCGAGGGCGCTATGGTGCAATTAGCATTAGCGCCTTGCTCTCCTTTTTCGGTAACCACCGATTTAATGAAAGAAACAGCTAAGCTTGCCCGTGAAAATGGGGTGCGCTTACATACACATTTAGCGGAAACGGAAGATGAAAATAATTTCTGCTTGAGCACCTTTGGTTTACGTCCGCTTGATTATTTAGAATCCGTTGGTTGGCTGTCTTCTGATGTGTGGCTTGCACATGGTATCCATTTTAATGACCAAGAAATTAAACGATTAGGTACAGCAAAAGTAGGAATAGCTCATTGTCCTTCTTCTAATATGATACTGGCTTCCGGCATTTGCCGAACCAAAGAATTAGAAGCTGCGGGGGCACACGTTGGTCTCGCAGTTGATGGCTCTGCTTCAAATGATGGTTCTAATATGATCCAAGAAGTTCGTCAGGCCTTAATGATTAATCGTTTACGTTATCAAGCGGATCAAGTCACTCATCTTGATGCTCTATTTTGGGCAACAAAAGGTTCTGCTCAAGTATTAGGTCGAGATGACATAGGAGAATTAGCGGTTGGAAAACAAGCCGATCTTGCATTGTTTAATCTTGATGAATTACGTTTTTCTGGATCACATGACCCATTGGCTGCATTAATTTTATGTGGTGCTCATAAAGCTGATT
The DNA here is from genome assembly GCF_009828855.1 of Psychromonas sp. L1A2. Lineage (NCBI taxonomy): Bacteria > Pseudomonadati > Pseudomonadota > Gammaproteobacteria > Alteromonadales > Psychromonadaceae > Psychromonas > Psychromonas sp. L1A2. The sequence continues at coordinate 1,431,006 of NZ_WUAG01000001.1, forward strand.
ATGTAATGGTTGCGGGTCAATGGAAAGTTAAAATGGGACTGTTAATTGATAATGATATCGATGACATAAAAGCGCGACATGGTGAAGCTGCATCAAACCTTATTTTATAGCAACGTATAAAAACTATTTATAAAAAATAAAGAAAAATGGGTTTGTTTATTATTAAATTAATAAACAAACCCAGCAAAATATACAGATTAATAATAGACGATAAACAGCTGAAAATTCCATAGGGATAATCTCTTTTGCAAGGTATAATACGTGCTATTTTTTATTCAACAATTGCATGAGAGCGTCTATGTTCAGTTATTTTATCCCCACCGCCAAAGGGCTTGCGCCTTTATTAGAAGTAGAACTTAAAGATCTTGGTATTGAAAATACCAAGCAAATTGCTGGTGGTGTTAGCTTTGACGGTTCTTTAGAGCAAGGTTACCAAGTTTGTTTATGGTCTCGTTTTGCCTCTCGTGTATTACTTAAATTAAGTGAATTCAAAGTAATTGACCCAATGGATTTATACCTCGGGTGTAGTAATATTCCATGGGAAACTCATTTTGATGTTGATAAAACATTCTCAATTGATTTCTCTGGTAGCAATGATGAAATTCGTAATACCCAGTTTGGCGCCTTAAAAATTAAAGATGCCATTGTGGATCGCTTCCGTAAAAAGTTTGATGAACGTCCTAACGTTGAAAAACGTGATGCAGATATCCGCTTTAATGGTCGTTTATTTAAAGATAAAGCATCAATCTATCTGGATCTTTCGGGGTCGCCATTACATCTTCGTGGATACCGTACTATTGCAGGTGAAGCGCCATTACGTGAAACATTAGCTGCAGGTATTATTAAACGCAGTGGTTGGGCCGGAGAAGCCTTATTAGATCCTATGTGTGGTTCGGGTACCTTAATTATTGAAGCCGCGATGATGTCATTGAATATCGCACCGGGTTCTTTACGTGAAAAGTTCGGTTTTGAACAATGGAAAAAACACGACGCTGAAACGTGGAAAACATTAAAAACAACCGCACAAGTTTATGGTAAACGTGCTGTTAAAGATTGTTCTGCTCGATTTTATGCATCAGATTTAAGCAAAGATATGATTGCGATTGCACGTCAAAATGCACAACGTGCTGGTGTTGCGGAATTAATTGAATTCAGCGTACAAGATGCCAAAAAAGTATTACCACCTGAAGAATTAAGTACAGGTATGTTAATTTCAAATCCTCCATACGGTGAACGTTTGGGTGGTTTCAGTGACACCATCAGTTTATATACTGAATTAGGCCATCACTTTAAAGAAGCTTTTGCAGGTTGGAATCTGAGCATGTTTGCAATGGATACTGAATTATTAAGCTGTTTAGGGATGCGTGCAGGTAAAAGCTTTAAATTCTTTAATGGTCCGATTGAGTGTGTTCTTAAAAATTACAGAATCTCACCTAAGCGCCTTGTTGAAGGAGCGGCTATCGTTGAAGAAGCAGCTAAGCCAATTAAACAGCCTAAGCAACCTAAACAAACTAAAGCAGCTGAAGTGGTTTATGTTGAATCAACAGATGACAATCCTTGGGGCACTATCACACCCACTCAAGACTTCCCAATGGCAGAAGAGTCTGAATCAGAAATCGTATTTAAAGCGGTTAAGCAAATTAAACCCGCTATTTATGCAGAAGATTTCGCTAACCGTTTATTAAAAAACATGAAACGTTTAGACAAATGGGCTAAACGTGAAAACATTCAATGTTACCGTTTATATGATGCTGATTTACCTGAATATAACGTCGCGATTGATCGCTACAATGAATATTTAATTATTCAAGAATATCGTGCACCTAAAGAAATAGACGCACAAAAAGTACGTCGTCGTTTCTTAGATATTGTTTCCACTACGCGCTACTTATTAGATTTAACTGATGACCAGTTAATCATTAAAGTACGTGAGCGCCAAAAAGGGCGTCAACAGTACGAAAAATTAGACAGTAAAAAACAACGTTTAGTAGTACAAGAAGGGCCTGCAAAAATCATTGTTAATTTACAAGATTATTTAGATACAGGCTTATTCTTAGATCACCGTCCAACACGTTTACGCATTGGTAATATGGCGAAAGGCAAAGACTTTCTAAATCTATTTTGTTACACCGCAACTGCTTCAATTCATGCTGCATTAGGCGGGGCTAAATCAACTACCAGTGTTGATATGTCTAATACCTACTTAAGTTGGGGCCAAGAGAACTTTGCAGAAAATGGCATCAAAGGTAATCATGAATTTATCCAACAGGATTGTATTAAGTGGTTGCAACATGCACATGAGATGTATGATCTTATTTTCATTGATCCACCAACATTTTCAAACTCAAAACGTATGAGTGATGTGTTTGATGTACAGGATGATCATGTAGCATTATTAACGTCAGCTAGTGAACGTGTTAACCCTAATGGAGAGATTATTTTCTCTAATAACAAACGTGGTTTCAAATTAGATATTGAAGCGATTAAAGCACTTGGGTTTTATGTTAAAGATATTAGTAAAGCATCAATACCTGAAGACTTTAAAGGTAACGAAAAAATCCATCAATGTTGGTTGCTAACTAAGCATAGTTAGGTTTAATCAAATATGGATAAAGAAGAATTAAGTATAAAGAAGAACCAATAAACAATGAGTTTATGCATTCTATACCATACTGATGGTTGTCATCTTTGTAACCAAGCAATGGCATTGTTAGCGCAATGCCAAGTTGAATATCAATTAGTTGATATCGTTTTTAAACAAGACTTGGTAACTTTATTTGGCACGCGTATTCCAGTATTAGAAAATGAAAAAGGCCAATTCTTAGATTGGCCTTTTGACTATTATAAAATTGAACAATTTTTATCCTGTAGATAACAGGAAGTATGTGGTTTATCTTAATCTTAATTTAACCCACAATTTAGTAAAATATGTACATTAAACAAGAGTGAGTCAACGTGGCATTATTAACATTACATAACGCAGAACTAGCCTTTGGTGGCGGTGCATTATTAAATAAATCTAACATGGTTGTTGAACCGAATGAACGTGTTTGTTTAGTAGGCCGAAATGGCGCAGGTAAATCAACGCTATTAAAAGTATTAGACGGTCGTATTCAATTAGATGATGGCTCATTATTAATTAATAATGACGTAAAAGTCGCTCGTTTAGAGCAAGATCCCCCAACGGCGAGTACAATGAGTGCTTATGATTTTGTCGCCTCTGGTATGGAAAATGCGGGTAAAGTATTAAGTCAATATCACGAACAATTAAGCATCATTGCAGAAGATTGCAGTGAAAAACAACTGAATAAATTACAAAAATTACAAGAACAAGTTGACCAGTTAGATGCATGGCAACTGGATTCTAAAATTAATCAAATCTTAGATCGTTTAGGCATTGACCCAGAAATAACATTAGATCAGTTGTCTGGTGGTTGGTTACGTAAAGTGGCATTAGCTAAAGCGCTGGTAAACGACCCAGATTTATTGTTACTTGATGAACCGACTAACCATTTGGATGTGGGTACTATCGAATGGCTTGAGCAGTTCTTAATCTCATTTCAAGGTTCAATCATCTTTATTAGTCATGACCGTGAATTTATTCGTCGATTAGCAACACGTATTGTTGATATTGACCGTGGTAAATTAAGTTCATGGCCGGGCGGATATGAAGAATACCTTATTGCAAAAGAAGAGGCATTACGTGTTGAAGACGAGCAAAATGCTGAGTTTGACCGTAAGTTAGCGATTGAAGAAACCTGGATAAGACAAGGTATTAAAGCTCGTAGAACACGTAATGAAGGACGTGTTCGTGCGTTAAAATCATTGCGTCAAGAACGTTCAGAGCGAACCAATGTTCAAGGTAAAGCTAAAATTATTGTTGATGAAGCCGCTCGTTCAGGAAAAATTATTTTCGAAACAGATGCATTAACATATAGCTACGATGACTTATTAATTGTACGTGACTTTTCAACAACGATCATGCGTGGTGATAAAATTGCATTGGTTGGCCGAAATGGTTGTGGTAAAAGTACATTACTTAAATTGTTACTAGGTAATATTGAACCTGACCAAGGCACTGTTAAATGTGGTACTAAATTAGAAGTTGCTTACTTCGATCAATACCGTGATGCATTAGATCCAGAAAAAACAGTGGTAGACAATCTTGCTGAAGGTAAGCAAGAAGTTGAAATTAATGGTAATAAACGTCATGTTTTAGGCTATTTACAAGACTTCTTATTTCACCCAGATCGTGCTCGTACGCCAGTAAAAGCACTATCGGGTGGAGAAAAGAACCGTCTTTTATTAGCTAAAATATTCCTGAAGCCAAGTAATTTCTTGATTTTAGATGAACCGACTAATGATTTGGATGTCGAAACACTCGAGTTATTGGAAGAATTATTAGCCAATTACCAAGGTACTTTATTGCTAGTAAGTCATGACCGTAGTTTCGTTGATAATACCGTAACGCATACTTGGTTCTTTGATGGCAATGGTAATATTCAACAATTTGTTGGTGGGTACAGTGATGCTGTTCGCCATAAGCAACAAAGTGAAGCGTCAACACAGCCAATAAAAGTAGATAAACCAACACCTGCTAAAGTTGAAAAATCGGTAGTTCAATCACCTAAAAAGAAAAAGTTATCTTATAAAGTGCAACTTGAACTAGATGGTTTACCGCTTGTTTTAGAACAATTAGAAGAACAAGTAGAAAATTTACAGGCAACCATCAATACACCTGAATTTTTTACTAAAGACAAAAAAGAAGCTGACCAATTTTTAGCGCAATTAGCAGAAGCAGAACAAAAACTAGAAACTGCTTTTATGCGTTGGGAAGAGTTGGACGAATTACAAAACGGAGAATGATTTTCAGATGAAATATACTAAAAGTATCTCATTGGCTGCCTTATTATCAGCTAGTAGCGCTTATGCGACTACACTAACTTCTTATTATGAATATGAAATTATTGAACCTGATACAACAGGCAGTAATTATGGACCTTATGCTTCTGGCATCACTGAAGATGATAACACATTTAGTGCCTACGCATTAAAAGCAAGGCTTGAACAAGATATCGATATTGGCTTGCCTTATACATTTAATCAAGAGTGTTTCTTGGATGATGAAGTCTGTGATGAAGTTTATGAAGGAAGTGAAAATTCTTCTAATTTAAGTTTTGAAAATGGTTATCAAGCGTGGCGCGCTGCGACCGCGAATATTAACCAAGGCGTTCTTGACCCTGAAAGCTACACATTAGGTGCTACGAGTAATGTTAAAATAGAAGGGTTTGCCGAAGACACCGAAGTTAAAATGACTGACGTCGTCAAAATCGATGATGAGCTATTTGCCGTTGGTTATGGCTCAGCGCCTTATAATGATGGTGAGCGTGAATTTGTACGACGTGGCTTTGTAACCGATCCAAGTACTAGCATTGTGTCAGTTTCGTTATTACCTGAGTTTGACGGCGATGAAGCTGAGGGTGTAGAAGGTGGTTTTTCTAGTGCTTATAAGATGCGTGAGGTCACTTACAATAATGGCACTGTAAAAAAATTAATCATAGGAAATTCAAGCGTGTCGTTAGCTGGTGGCGATAGTGATTATTTCGATGCTTGTTATAACGAAGGAAATATTGAAGATCTTGACACGCTTAGCGAGTTAACTTATTGCCCTGGTTTTGATACACAAGCATGGGCTTGGGAATATAGTGGAACGGATTTATTCACAGAATCAGAACTAACAGGGTTTACATTAGCAACTGAGTGGTTAGATGATAATGAAGAGCGTGACTCGGGTAGTGATGTTACTTACAGCGCAGCGGCATTTGATATTAACAATGTTGGTATTGCAGTTGGTGTCTCATCATTTGAATATTCAGATAATGTTGAAGGTGCACGTCAACGCGCGATTATCATGACGCCTGATGATGAAGGCAGTTATGGCGTGCCAACGGAGCTTACACAAGCGACATCAGGTGTTAGTAATCAAGATGATACATTGTACAATACTTGGGCTAAAACCATTACCGATGATAATGTGGTGATGGGTAATCGTCAGTATGCTGTTTCTAAAAATATCAACAGACCAATTGAAATGTTTATTTATGATATTGATGATGACAGTGTGACTTTCCCATTTCTTGATAAAAAAGTATTAACAACCAAAGAACGTTTAGCAGGGACCAGTGCTGCTAATACGGGGGCAAATAGTCGTGGTTATGACATGAATAATAACGGTCTTGTGGTCGGTAAAGCAGATGCATATGATGAAACGGATCCTGTCGTAGGTGGCAGTGCTCGTAATCAAAGTGCATTTTTATATGATAATACAACTGGCGATAGCTGGTTCTTAGAAGACTTACTGTGTACTCAAACTGTAGATGAAGATGGTGTTGTTGAAGTAACACATCCACTCATTCGTTTACAAAGTGCAACGGCGATTAATGATAATGGCGTTGTGCTAGCTGAAGGCTTTCAATACGGTAGTATTAGTGACTTTACTGACTTGGTTGGTGCAACGCGTATATTTATAAAATTAACGCCTGATTTAAACTCTACACCTGATGACAGCCCTAATTGTTGGGTCTCCGATGCATTGATCAATAGCGATCAAAGCTTTGAACGTAGTGGCGGTGCAAGTTATTGGTTATGGATATTCGCTTTACCATTGATGTTAATACGTCGATTTAAAAGCAATAAATAATATAAATATTAATACGGTTGTTTAAATAATCAACTGACTGATTTAAAAGGCTTATTACTTAGATGTAATAAGCCTTTTTTATTTTTATAATAAAAACATGAATAAAATAATTCACTTGTAATGAAAGTGTCACACTTAAGCTTCATATTAAGCAACATCGCTACGAAGCGTAATGAATATTTTGTTAAATTACAAATTAATGAAATACAAAAAATTAAATTAACTTAGTAGAAAATGGAGTTTTGAATGAAACTTAAAATGTTAGCAGCAGCGGTTACTTTAGGTACTGCGTCATTAATTTCAACGCCTGTTCTTGCAGCAGATCATGCTTTACCGACTTACACTAAAGTAAGCGGTATTTCTGGTAATCTTTCATCTGTTGGTTCTGATACATTAGCAAACATGATGACATTTTGGGCTGAAGAGTTTAAACGCCAATACCCAAATATCAACATTCAAATCCAAGCAGCAGGCTCTTCAACTGCTCCACCATCTCTTACTGAAGGTACTTCTCAATTCGGCCCAATGAGTCGTCAAATGAAGTCTAAAGAAATTGAAGCATTCGAGAAACGTTACGGTTACAAACCAACCGAAGTACGTGTTGCTATCGATGCACTTGCTGTATTCGTCAATAAAGATAACCCAATTGAAGGTTTATCAATTAAGCAAGTAGATGCTATTTTCTCTTCAACTCACAAATGTGGTAACGATAAAAATGCGACTCGCTGGGCTGATGTAGGTCTGGACGGTAACTGGGCGGAGAAAGATATCCAATTATTTGGTCGTAACTCTGTATCAGGCACTTATGGTTACTTTAAATCAAAAGCACTTTGTAAAGGTGACTTTAAAAACTCTGTCAATGAACAGCCTGGTTCTGCTTCTGTAGTACAGTCTGTATCATCTTCACTAAACTCTATCGGTTACTCTGGTATTGGTTATAAAGTTGCTGGTGTTAAAGCGGTTGCGCTTTCTAAGAAAGGCGGTCCGTTCATTGAAGCAACAATGGATAATGCAATTTCTGGTAAATACCCATTATCTCGCTTCTTATACGTTTACGTAAACAAGCACCCAAACAAACCACTTTCTCCATTACAAGCTGAGTTCATTAAATTGATGTTATCTGAACAAGGTCAAGGAATTGTTGCAAAAGATGGTTACATTCCACTACCCGTTTCTGTAGTTGAAAAAGAGCTTGCTAAACTAGGCCTATAATTTCCCTAGGAAATGGTTAGTTAGTCAAAAATAATAAAAACAGCGCTTAATAGCGCTGTTTTTGTTTATGGGTTAGATACGTAATGCGGTTAAAAAGAGAATTCGGTTAGAAAGATGATGCGATTAGAAGCAGAATAACCTTAATGAAGTCTCTTCTAAATGGATAGCCAAGTCCTTTGAAGTAAAACTGGTTAATCGCATTTAAAAAATTTTTTACAAGTCACCCTTTAAAATCAATATATGCCCGTTAACATTCAAGGTGCAAAGTTCAGCAAGTAGATTCTAGGTTGAAAGAGGAAGATTTAATGAGTTAAATCGACACTTTCTAACAACGAAAGTGTTTGCTTTAAAGCTTGTCCTCTGGCTCGTTATACCAATGGAATGATCACCTTATTAATTCTTTTGATATTAGTTTGAAAACCAACCCTGCTTGTAACCTGTAATAAGGACTAACCATTGTTATCATGTTGTGGCTTAATTTTGGATGGCTTAACACAGAAACACACAGAAGCAATGATGCGGTATCGATTTACTTATCTGGAATTGAGATAAGTATCCATACACTAAAAAGCACCCAATGAAGGATGCTTGATTAACGTTTTTAATGATTAGCTATCTTATTCGATGCAGTAAGTTATTCTGTTAGACACGCTAAACTATTGCGTTTAATGTTTGCTAACTCCAATTTGATTACGACCATTATTCTTCGCAATATATAACCCTGAATCTGCCACTTCAATTAACTTTTCATGACCAGTAATAGAGCTTGTCATTTGCGCGATCCCAAAGCTTGCAGTCACTTTAACAACGGTTCCTTGAAACTCAAAGTGTATTGCTTCAATAGCTTTGCGAAGACGCTCTGCGACTAACTTTGCACCCTCTAAATTCGTATCAATTAATATTGATGTAAATTCTTCACCACCAAATCGACCTGTGATATCTTCTTTTTTACTATTATCTCGTATTGCATCAGCAATGCCTTTAAGCACTTCATCTCCAAACGTATGCCCATAGGTATCATTAACAATTTTGAAATGATCGATATCAAAAATTATCATTGAAGCTATGCGTCCTGATTTTTTATGAATCAGGAACTCACTAGCGCATCTTTCTCGCCAATAACCTTGGTTATTGAGCTGAGTTAAAGTGTCTGTTTGGCTTAAACGGGTAAGCTTTGCATTTGCTTTTTGAGAGGTCTGCTTAGACAACGCAACATCAGTCACATCATGAACAATCATACAAATTTGCGTTACAACACCGACTATGTCGGTAAGTGGCAAAAAGGTTACATTTTGATACATGAATTCGGCATTACTAGTAATAGGACGGTAGCTCTTAAATTTGAATAAATAAGGGCGTTGCTCCCAAGTCGTAAACGCTTTGTTTTTTAATAAACAGACGCTTTTAACTTTCTGTTGTAACCAGTCTTCAGGAATACTGGTAAACACATCGGTAATTTTTTTATCCATCATGTGCGCAGTTAAAAAACCAGAATGGTTTTCCATGAAGCCATTCCAAACTTTGACATTGAAGTCTTTATCGATGATCACAATACCTACGTCTATGCTATGCACCATATCTATAAGCCAATGGATATCTTTTAATTCTATTGTTGCACTCATTAGTCTAAGAGGTATCCTATTTTATGTTGAATAACTTTGATTGATTCTTCAGTAAATAAAAGTAGTAGGTCACACTTGATGTCGTGATCTTGAATGCTATAACTAACTTCGATAGTAAGCGTTTTTTGCCAGTCTTTTTGGCGGCTTTTAATCAAGTCTTCTACTTTTCCATGTTGCCCTAAAACACTAGGCTGCCCTTGACTAAATTGAATATCTAACTGCTCTGCTAAACCATTTAAAAAAGCACCTACCAAAATGTTAGAAATATCATTCATGACCTCAAGTTCTAAATGGTCACTAATCATATTTTCATATTTAAGTAACTTAGTCATTTCATCAAAATTTGAATCGTGGAAAATAACAATCGCTTCACCGCTGATACCAGAGCTAATAAACCCCTGAGTGACGGCTGAAACCGTATTATCTTTTGCGATATTCGTCAGCGCCATATGCAACTCGCTGCTTTCAAAGGTATTTACATTAGGGACTGGCAGTAAAATAAAAACATCTAATAGCCGTCCTAATAAATCACCCGCTCGACCCATTGCAATATTAGCAACTTCCTGCAGTGCTTCGCGAACGCTGACTTTTTCTAAACTTTCTGGGCTTGAAAGTGAGTTGTGACTGCCAGGCTTATAAATCCCATATTGCTCAAGGGTTGCAATCAGTTTGGGATTGTTGATGGGTTTTTCTATGAAATCCATCGCACCTAATTCTTTTACTCGACGATGAGCTTCAGGTTGAATATCTCCCGAGATAACAATAACAATCGCTGGTAAATCATCTCGTTGAATTTCTTCTAATACTTGATATCCATCCATAATCGGCATATTCAAATCAAGGAATACTATATCGCCTTTCTTTTGGCGAATAGCTTCTAAGCCAATTTTACCATTCTCAGCAAAATTGACGGTAATGTCCCAATCTTTGGGTAATGAACGAGCAATTTGTTTTCTGGCTAACGCAGAATCATCACAAATTAAAATGGGTAAAGGCATGTTATTCCTATTATATGTCTGCAATAGTGCGAAGGCACAGAGATGGTTGCACTAGTTTAAAATACGTATCATTTTTCTACTACAATAAGAGTAGGCTAATAATGACAAAATAGAACTGATTTTAAATGCTTTTTTAGATTTATTGAGAAGTAGATTTAAAACATAAAGAATAAAGTCGATGGATTACATAAAATAAGCCTGTGTTGCTCAATTATCTCTATAAAATTAAGTGATAATAGAGAATGGCTTAGTGTTACAGTCGTACTGAGTTTAATGAAAGAATAGAGTGGTACTTCTTGCTCACTTTTATGCATCGCTTTATGACAGATCTTTATTGCTAAGCTTTTATTGTTCGTATTATCGCTTATTTTTCAGACTCAACTTGTTGTGCTTGTTGTAATGACATTAACATTTCATCAGGGTTACGAATGGCTCTTACGGATTGTAAAAACGAGTCAGCTTGTACATGTTGCATTTTCATAAACATCAACCACTGCTTAATACGGCTAGGCATAAATTTTTCTTTATCTTCAATAACCCGTAACCATTGATAATATTGTTCCATCATTTGTAAGTTTTGCAGCCAAGTATAAGGTGCTTCTAACCCTTTAAGTGCATTAGCAAGATTAGGAACCGCCATCGCACCTCGTCCAAGCATTAAATGATCACAACCACTTATTTCAATACAGCGCTGCGCATCTTCAAAACTAAAAATATCACCGTTAGCAATTACTGGAATATCGATAGCGTCTTTTATTTTTTTAATCCAATGCCAATGAGCAGGTGGCTTATAACCTTCATCTTTAGTACGCGCATGGACTGCTAACTCGCTTGCGCCTGCTTCGGCAATCGCTTGTGCATTTTCAATCGCTAAGCTTTTATCTTCATAACCTAAACGGATTTTAGCACTGACCACATGCTCACTAGGCACTGCTTCACGAACCGTTTTTACTATTTGATATAACGCTTCAGGATCTTTTAATAACACCGCACCTCCACGGCTTTTGTTGACTGTTTTAGCCGGGCAACCAAAGTTTAAATCAATTCCGTCAGAGCCTAGTCTAATAGCACGTGCTGCATTCATTCCTAAACATTGAGGGTCTTGACCGAGCAATTGAACACGAACAGGTGTGCCAAATTCAGTACGGCTGGCATTATGTAATTCAGGGCATAAGCGATAAAAAACACGCGAAGGTAAAGGCAATTCAACAACACGAACAAACTCAGTAACACAACGATCGATCCCGCCAAGTTGGGTTAAAAATTGGCGCATGTGGAAGTCCATCACACCTTCCATTGGAGCAAGCGTTATATGCATGAATGTTCTCAAATAGTTATGGAGAAATTAAAGAGCGCGGATTATACCTGCTCCCTTTATATAAGATAAGCAAAAATAAGTATAAGCAGAAATAAATGCCTTATTTCTCGTTGGAGTTTTGTGAGTATTTAAAGTCAAAAGCAATTAACCACGAAGGAATGAAGGGTAGAGAAGGTGAAGTCAAAAGAGCTAATGACTAAATTATATTGGTTTTCTTTCGTATCCTTAGTGAAGCGCAGCGCTTCGTGGTCGGCTGTGTTTTTTAAAATCAAAAGCAATTCACCACGAAGACACGAAGGGTAAAGAAGGTTAGGTCAAAAGCGTTAATGACCAACCATATTGTTTGTTATTGCTCTAGATGAAAATGTTTTGATCTTGGGACGCATGCTTCAGCTTGCATATGTTTATTATTTATTTTTCTTCGTGCCCTTCGTGGTCGACTGTGTTTTTTTAAAATCAAAAGCAATTAACCACGAAGGGTAGAGAAGGTTAAGTCAAAAGCGTTATTGGGTACATGTTTTGAAGCGAATTATCTTCTGACTCTAGGCACACGTTTTTATCTTTATTTTTCTTCGTGTCCTTCGTGAAGCGCAGCGCTTCGTGGTCGGCTGTGTTTTTTTAAAATCAAAAGCAATTAACTACGAAGACACGAAGGGTAGAGAAGATTAAGTCATAAGATCGTATCGCTATATGTTTTAGAAATTAGTTATCTTTGGAACTTGGGGCGTATGCTTCAGCTTGCATATGTTTATTATTTATTTTTCTTCGTGTCCTTCGTGTAGCGCAGCGCTTCGTGGTCGGCTGTCTTTTTTAAAGTCAAAATCGATTAACCACGAAGATACGAAGGGTAGAGAAGATTAAGTCAAAAGATCGTATCGCTATATGTTTTAGAAATGAGTTGTCTTTTGAACTTGGGGCGCATGCTTTAGCCTGCTTGTTTTTACTGTTGTATTTCCTTTCACCGACTTGACGCTTGGATTCAAATAAGAAAGTAATGACATAACCTGTTTATTATTAAGTTTTCTTCGTGTAGCGCAGCGCTTCGTGGTTGCCCAATATTCTTTTAAATCCAAAGCATATTATCAATATCTATTCCCGCTGCTTGTATAATCTTTAAGCTATGACTCACCATCTTTTTAGCCCTAAATAGAACTTCTTCAACTTCCAATACATCCACAAAAGTAAATCAGACGATTTTTCATGCAACAAATGAAAATAGTTACTCACTTTATGACAACACAACTTGCACTACGGCAAGCAACTATTTACCCTATGATATTAGATATTACAGGATAAAAAAGATGAGCATGGAATCATTAGCATTAATTAAGAATAGTATTAAAAGCATTAAAGATTACCCATTACCAGGCATTGTTTTTCGTGACGTCACCAGCCTGATTGAAAATGGTGAAGCATTCGCCGCAACAATTGACTTGTTCGTAGAGCGTTATAAAACACAAAAGATAGATAAGATAGTTGGCACAGAAGCACGTGGTTTTATTTTTGGTGCGCCATTAGCCGCAGCGTTAGGCGCTGGCTTTATCCCAGTTCGTAAACCTAACAAACTGCCGCGTGAAACGATCCAAGAAAGTTACGAATTAGAATACGGTAACGACATTTTACAGATCCACAAAGATGCTATCAAAAAAGGCGAAAAAGTCTTATTGATGGATGATCTACTAGCAACAGGCGGCACAGCAGAAGCATCAGTTAAACTTATCGAACGCTTAGGCGGTGAAGTAATTGAAGCAGCTTTTGTTATCTCATTACCAGACTTACGTGGTGAAGATAAATTAAAAGCCATGTCTGTTCCTGTTTTCTCTTTGATTGAATACGCGGGTGAATAATTAGTGAGCTATCAAGTTTTAGCACGGAAGTGGCGACCACAGTCTTTTAAAGAAGTCATCGGTCAACCGCATGTATTAACCGCATTAGAAAATGGGTTAACACAAGATCGCGTACATCATGCTTATTTGTTTAGTGGTACCCGTGGTGTTGGTAAAACAACCATCGCGCGTATTTTAGCAAAAAGTTTAAATTGTGAAACTGGCGTAACAGCAACTCCTTGTGGTGTTTGTGCTAACTGCCAAGCAATCGATCAAGGTCGATTCGTTGACCTATTAGAAATTGATGCGGCTTCTCGTACTAAAGTTGATGACACACGTGAACTATTGGATAACGTGCAATATAAACCAGCGCAAGGGCGTTATAAGGTTTATTTGATTGATGAAGTGCACATGTTATCCAAGCACAGTTTTAACGCACTGCTAAAAACGCTAGAAGAGCCACCAGAATATGTGAAGTTCTTACTCGCAACGACCGATCCTCAAAAATTACCTATTACCGTTTTATCGCGTTGCTTACAGTTCCATTTAAAAGCCATCATGCCAGAGCAAATAGAACAACAACTGGCTGCGATTTTAGATCATGAAAAAGCAACATACGAACAACCTGCGTTAGGCGTTATTGCCAAAGCAGCAGATGGTAGTATGCGTGATGCCTTAAGCTTAACTGACCAAGCATTAGCGTTTGGCGCAGGCAATATCAAATATGCAGCCGTATTAAAAATGCTAGGTACGATTGACCAATCGCACTTACATTACTTATTACATTTCATTGCATCGGGTAATAGCCAAAAAGTATTTGAAAAAATCCAAGAGTTTGTGCATTTAGGGGCTGACTTCTCAGCGTTACATCAAGAGCTAGCAAGCTTATGTCACCAAATTGCGTTAATGCAATTACAACTCAACGCTAATGTCACTGAAAAAACGACCGTGCAATTATTAGCAGAACGTTTAACGCCAGAAGAAGTGCAGTTATTCTATCAAATTGCAGTACAAGGTTTTAAAGATTACGCCTATGCACCAAACGGAAAAGTAGCATTAGAAATGACTGTAATGCGTCTATTGGCTTTTAAACCTGCAAACTACATTGATATTGATGAATCAATGCTAGCTAAAGCGCAACAAGTTGAAACGATTGCGCCCGTTGTGTCAGAAGTTAATACTGAGCAACAACCGCTTGCCGCAAGACCAGACGTTAGTACATCGACTCAATCAAAACCTGAATCGGTTGCATCTCAAGCGCCATCTCAAGTGCCGCCGACAACAATTTCAACACCAGAGCCAGTTTCACAGCCTGCGCCCGTTTTACAGAAACAGAACACACCTATTTTACAGAAACAGAACACACCTATTTCACAGAAAGCGCCAAGTGACATTCCAGTACAGACGGCGCCAGCTCAACCAGAAGTGAACCCAATAAAAGCGGGAACTCAGAGCGCACCTCAGCAGACTATGCCTGAACAGCAACTAACTCCAGAGCCGCCTAGCCATCAAGCGTCTGCTTATACTGCTACGGCGCCAGATACGACTCCGGAACCAGATACTACACCGGAAATGGCCCCTGAAGCTGGTTTTGAAAATGTCCCTGAAAATATCAGTGCACCAGAGCAACATGTTGCTCCGACTCAATATGAACAAACAACAGCACAACCGGTTTCAACACCGCCAGTGCAAAGCGAACCTGCGCCTGCAAGCTTTGATCTTGCTGCGACAACAAACTCACGTAACATGTTACGCAGCCATCGTTTAAAGCGAGAAGAACTAAAAAAGATTGAAGCGGCAACTGAGCAACAGACACCAAAAGCAAACGATCGGTTTGCCGCACCTGAAGTAACAGCCCAAGCAACACCAAGCGTTGACACGCTAGAAAAGAAAGTCGTTGAACCGTCAACTGTCAATCATGCAGCGCCCAATATAACGACAGCATCAGTAGAAAAAACACCGATGCCTACAAGAAAAGTTGAAGCAAAAAGTAATGAAGGCTCAACTAACGAGCAAGAATTACCGCCTTTAACAAGCTACCAAGAACAACCACATAATCAAAATAGCTATGATGATTATGGCGATGCTGATTATAGTAATGAACATAACGACTACTTTGATAATCATGCTGAAGGTGTTGATGCAGCTACACCTCCGCCTCCAGCACCTGACAATCATGCTCAAAATGATTACTTCGAAGACACTAAATCTGTGCCAGCGAAAGTGGATGCTGCTCATTTAAATACAACCCACTTAAGTACTTCTGACTCAAGTGTTGCTAATTCAAGTAGTTCTAATTCAAGTAACTCTAGTCAAAATGATCCTCAAGCATCAGCCAATGTACAAGCGAATAACGCTCAATTAGTAGTGGCTAAATCTGCAATAGCAAATCATGATATTTCAGCATTACATCATTCAGAAGTCGGTACGGAAGTACAACTAATGAATGATCCAAGCTTACAAAATCCTGAAATTGATATTGCCGCTTACGTTGAAGATAAAATGACAGACCCTTGGTTCTTAGCTATTAAAGCGATGGAGTTAGTGGGATTTGAAAAATTATTGGCAAAAAGTTGTGTTATACAGCAAAAAGATCAGTCTATAGACTTGAAATTACATCAATCGCAAGCACATCTATTAAATAATCAAAGTTTGTGTGATGACTTAAAAAATAAACTGAGTCATTACTATGGTCAGCAATACACTATTACCATTGAGCAAGGTTCAATAGAAGGGAGCCACACACCAATGGAACTAGAGCAGATTGTATATCAACAATATCTTGATAATGCCAAAGCATCGATTAAAAACGACCCAATTGTACAGACACTTGTGCGAGATTATGCTGCAAAAGTCTATGAAAATAGCGTAGTGCCGCTATAATCTGCATAGTTTCATTAACTAATTAATATAAAGAGAGAAAATATGTTTAATAAAGGCGGAATGGGCGACTTAATGAAAAAAGCCCAAGAAATGCAAGAGAATATGCAAAAAGCACAAGCTGAAATTGCAAACACAGAAGTCGTTGGCGAATCAGGTGCAGGCCTAGTTAAAGTTACTTTATTAGGTAACCATAATGTACGTAAAGTTGAAATCGATCCAAGCTTATTTGAAGACGACAAAGACATGATCGAAGACCTAGTAGCAGCCGCAATGAACGATGCAGTCCGTCGTGTTGAAGAAGTTAATAAATCTAAAATGAGTGGCTTAACAGGTGGTATGGATTTACCACCTGGCTTCAAAATGCCTTTCTAGGCTTTGCGCCATAAAAGACATCATTAATACAAGCAACATCAATAGCTTGGCTTTGTATCGTTTATTAAATAACGGAATGAAGACAAGCTTTTTTTGTCTCCGCATTTTGTATGTTTTACCTCAAGGTTAACCCTCTATTTTTATATCCCATACTTTTACCATCTATATTTTTCTCATTATTCATTATTCATTATTCATTACTTATTGCTCATTTAACTCAATCTAAACCAATAACATTACCCATATTATTGAATTCATGACCGAGTGCGGTACCATCAACTACTTTGAGATTATTTATTCCATACAAGAAGCCACTATGCCCATTTCATCTTCATTAAAAACAACCTTATTATCATTGACTGGCGCGCAAGCGGTAACTGATGTTCAGTTAATTCAAAGTGTGTGGGGCGGTTATGGAGAACTGTTTAGAGTAAGTTTGCAAGGTGGTGAAAATAGCTCAGTGGTCGTGAAATTAGTGAATACACCACAACCTAGCTCGCATCCCAAAGGGTGGAATACTACACTTTCGCATCAGCGTAAATTGCACTCTTATCAAGTCGAAGCAAATTGGTATACTCATTACACGGATTTAAATAATGATGACTGCTACTCACCACGCTGTATTGCAGTACAAAGTAACCAACAACAAAGCTTATTGATATTAGAAGATTTGGCCGCAGTCGGTTATCCCCTCGTTAAAACGGAAGCAACGCTCGAACAAGCCAAAACGTGCATTAAATGGCTTGCTAACTTTCATGCGTTACATCTTCAAAGAAAAGCCAATGACTTATGGGCAACGGGTACCTATTGGCACTTGGCTACTCGCCCCGATGAATTAGCCGCTTTGCAAGACAGTGAATTAAAACATTCAGCACAACGTATCGATCACATATTGAGCCAATCACCTTTTCAAACATTAGTGCATGGCGATGCTAAATTAGCTAACTTTTGTTTCTCTGATGATACGACAAAAGTTGCAGCGGTAGATTTTCAATACGTTGGGCAGGGTTGTGGTATGAAAGACCTGATCTTATTTATCAGCAGTGCCATTTCTCCTGAAGATTGCGAACAGTTGCAAGTGGCGTTAATTGATCATTACTTTAAATGTTTAACCACAGCAGTTTCAAAAACACGACAAGATATTGATGCAATGCATCTAGAGCAAGCGTGGCGACCTTTATATGCCATTGCTTGGGCTGATTTTCAACGTTTTGTAAAAGGGTGGTCACCGAGCCATTGGAAGATTAATGAGTACACTGAACAGTTAACCAAACAAGCGATTGATTCATTAATACAATTCCCTAAATAAGGCCAAATAGCCGTGCGATTAACAACAGAGATACTCAATCAATTAAGCTTATTAGCCATTCAAGCAGCGGAGCAAGCCGGTGATTATATCCGTCAATTTGATCGTGCGTTATTAACCACACACTTTAAAGAAGCAGGCAGTAGTCAAAGTGCACAAGTGGTAACAGACGTTGATTTTGCATGCCAAGATATTATCTTAACCATTTTACAACCGACCTGTGAACAGTACGATTTAGCACTGCTTAGTGAAGAACAAGTAAACGAAAAACAACTAAGCGAAGATAGCACTAATTTAGAAGCTATTAATCTAGAAGCTATTAATCTAGAAAGCACTAACCAAGAAGGTAATAAAGAAAGGTGTGAAGAAAATACAAACAGTCATCCACGTTTAACAAAAGACTACTTTTGGTGTATCGATCCACTGGATGGCACCTTGCCCTTCATAGAAGGCGGAAATGGTTATGCCGTATCGATTGCACTAGTCGCAGCAAATGGCGAACCCATATTGGCGGCTGTTCATCAACCTACGAGCAATACCACTTACCATACAATGATAGCCACATTGGGTATGACGCAAGGTTTTAAAAATAAACAGCCATTCAATAAATTAACTGAAAGCAGCACAAGTGGTATCAATACCCTCAAGAAAGTTAATAACACATTTACTTTTTACAGCGACAGAAGCTTTCAGTTTAGTGAACACTATCCATTGTTAATTAAGCAGTTAACAATATTAGCCCATGAGTTAGGTTATGAAAAAGTCGTGATAAAAGAACAAGCAGGCGCGGTAATGAATGCAATCTCCGTGATTGAATGTGCTGTGATGGAAAAATGGAACTCTCAACATAATGCCGCTTGTTATATTAAATTACCTAAACCTCAGTTAGGCGGAGGCAGTTTGTGGGATTTCAGTGCAACAGCTTGTTTAGCCACCGCGACAGACACTTGGGTCAGTGATATTCACGGCAATCCGCTTGATTTAAATCGACACGATTCAAACTACATGAACCATCAAGGTGTGCTTTACGTGTCAGAACAACACCTCGCACGAAGGCTCATTACTATGTGTAGTACATTGAAATAACGTCTCAATAATACCTTAATCGCTAAACTGATCAGCCATTTCAAAACATTAATTAACCAATCTACTGTTCATCAATAAAGAGTGTTTCAGATTGAAATACTCTAAAAAAGTGAATAATAAGCAATATTCATCGTTTTTCTTATTAATATCAGCTATTTCAAACTCTTATCATTCCTAAAATCACTTTTTTGTGATAAAACTGATTTAATAGCTGAACTTATCTAATGAACTTAGCTATTAAGGAATAAGCTCCTTTTTCCTATTTTGAGAATCAAACCTTAAATATTTTCAATAACAAGATGAAATTAATGCGCAGGGAACTGAGTAAATAAAATGCCAGAGAGCTTTTACAATAAAAATGCAAAGCAATTAGTAGAATTGTATTTATCAAAATCTTTTGAGCAGGTGCATCAACCATGGCTTGAATATCTAACACCCATCTTAAACAAACCCGATACCCGCATGTTAGATTTAGGGGCAGGCGCGGGGCGCGATAGTAAATATATGGCGCAACAAGGCGCTAGCAATAATATCTCAGTTACCGCGATAGAGCCTGCTGCAATGCTTGCCGAACTAGGCAAACAACATACCCAAGGTTTAAACGTTCGTTGGTTGCAAGACTCCTTACCCGATTTAACCACAGTCACCAAACAAGAAGTCAGTTTTGACTTGATCTTACTCAGTGCTGTCTGGATGCATATTCCCGAGACACAACGCTCACGTTCGTTACGAAAATTAGCCAACTTACTTAAACCCGGTGGAAAATTAGTTATCTCATTGCGTCATGGCCCAAGTGGCGATGAACGTAATATGCTTGATGTGTGCAGTGACCAGTTACTACACATGAGTAAAGAGTTTGGATTATCTCCATTATTGGTCACTGATAAAAATGCAGATGTTATTGGACGAGAGTCAGTAACATGGCAAACGGTGGTGTTGCATACCAATTTAGAATCTAAGAGTAGGTAAAAATAATGCCATTAGATTTTTATTTAGAAAAATTTCGGAATCTTAACACTAACTCTCGAGGTGGCCGAAATAGCCCTCATAAAGTTTGTATGTTGCTATCAGTAATGGATCTCATTCAAGCAGGACATATTCATTCAAATAAAATTCAATTAAATGATGTATTGAAAGAGCGATTTTCATTTCATTTTAATGAAAGAAAACAAGGTAATGATCAAGACAAACCAGAGACTCCCTTTTATCATTTACAAACAGAGGGGTTTTGGGGGCTAGCTTATAATAGTAATGTTGATTCTGAAAAGGTTACTCGATATTCAGCAAAATCAATTTCACATGCCTACTTAGATGATAACTTATTTGAATATTTTAAAAGTAGTATTGTGAGTAATGACCTTAAAGATGCATTGCTTGAAAATTTATCTGATTTACCTACATTGTATGTTCAATGGATGTTAGACCTTGGGAAATCAAATAATACAATAAAAAAATATTTACAAGCAATCCAAGGCTCAATTACCAATTGGCTTATAGAGGCGAATGTTATTCAAGTTCCATTAACTAGTGTTAATTCATTTAGTAAATTTAACTTATTAGCTGAGCAAGCAAAGAATCTTGATAAGTTTAAAGTTATCGATGCACGTGGTCATGGGATGTATAAGGCAGCTTTAAATTCATATTTACAATTTTTAAAAGATTTAGCCCAATTAGATATTAAATCGGATATACAAAAAATTGTACAAGATAATAAACTCACGGCAACAGAAAGATCGATAATGATAAGTGCTCGAATAGGGCAAGGAACTTTTAGAAGGCAACTTATAGATATGTGGAAAGGTTGTGCTGTAACGGGTTATAAAAATTCTCAGTTATTAATGGCATCTCATATAAAGCCTTGGCATGTATCAAACAATGAAGAGCGGCTTGATAAATATAATGGTTTATTATTATTAGCAAATTTAGATAAAGCATTTGATCTCGGTTTTATTTCATTTGCAAATACAGGTGAAATAATACTTTCAAAACATCTAGAAAAACCACAAGTATTAGGTCTAAAGGATGGAATGCGTTTCGATGTGCATAAAGGCCATATGAAGTATTTAGATCATCATAGAAATGAATTATTTAAAGGATATTGACCATCAATTATAACCAATATATTAAACTTCTAGGTTAAATAAAATGGAGGATATATAATCCGGCGCTAACTAAAAAGGTGTTATGAACTATGTCTACGAATTTAACAGCAATTGATCTCTTTGCAGGGGCTGGAGGTTTCTCGCTTGCCGCACAAAAACAAGGGTTTGAATTATTAGCTGCAGTTGAATTTGATGATAAAGCTTCTAGCACTTATAGCCATAATTTAGTGGATAAAGTTGATGGAAGAACAAAAGTTTTCAATCAAGATATTAACGACGTAGATGTTCATAGTTTAATGAAATATCAGAATATTAAACAGGGAGAGCTTGATTTATTACTTGGTGGGCCACCTTGCCAAGGTTTTTCTACTCATAGGATTAAAGGTGCTGGGATTTCGGATCCCCGTAATCAATTGTTAATCAGATATTTTGATTTTGTAAAAGCATTATTACCTAAAGTGTTTCTTGTAGAAAATGTTCCTGGTCTTTTATGGAAAAGACATGAGGAACATCTTAATAAATTTTTAAACTTAGCTAAATCTCATGGTTATCAAGTTATTAATGATGCTCCGATTATTGTTAATGCAAAAGATCATGGTGTCCCTCAAAATAGAAAAAGAGCTTTTATTCTTGCTGTTCGAAAAGATATTTGCATTAAAAAATTAAAGTGGCCTCCTGTCGCGACTCACTTTGATCCTAGATTGAAAACTAAACCTCACTGGAAAACCGCATCAACTGTTTTTGAAACACCTCCTAAGGAAATTTTAGATAAACTGAAAGAAAGACTGGTAGAAAAAAAAATATTTGAGAAAAGTAAGGCTGAAAAGGTTGTTAATGATCTTGAATTTGGTTCTCCTTTTTTAGCTAATGATCCTTGTGACCTTCATATGAAACATACTTCAGAAGTAAGTGAACGCTTTAGGGAGACTCCGCTTAATGGTAGTCGAGAAGACATATCCTTTAGATTGAAATGTCACAGTAAGGGTTACAGAGGCCATAAAGATGTTTATGGGCGGGTATTTTTTCATACACCATCAAATACTGTTACTACTGGCTGTAATAACCCTTCAAAAGGTCGATTTGTTCATCCTTGGTTAGATCATGGTATTACTTTAAGGCATGCAGCTAGGCTTCAAAGTTTTCCAGATGATTTTAATTTTTTAGGTTCATCAACAGAAAGGGCGAGACAGATAGGTAATGCGGTTCCAATAAAACTTGGTAAATCGCTTATTAAAACAATTAAAAGTCAAATATTAGATACTACGTCTGAGATGTAGATAGCTTTATACTGGTATATTTATTTTATTAAAAAGCATATTATTCACATAGTTAGCTAATCACTAGGAAATAATATGCGCTCTTCTGTTTCTTTTCAAACCCGTGCAAGAACAATAGATCACTTAGGTCGCGAACAAATTGCTGATTGCCCAACAGCAATATCAGAACTATGGAAAAATGCATACGATGCATATGCCCAAAAAGTTGAGCTACATCTGTTTGATGGCGATATATCAGTTGCAGCATTAGTTGATGATGGTCATGGAATGAGTCGTGATGAATTCGAAAGTAAGTGGCTAACGATAGGTACCGAATCTAAAACCTCTGAATTTGAAATCGCATTGGATGACCGAAATGGTCTTCAGCATAGAGCTAAACAAGGTCAAAAAGGTATTGGGCGTTTATCAAGTGCCGCCCTTGGCTCTCTACTTCTTATAGTATCCAAACGAACTGACCATAAGTTTGTTGCCGCGTTGATCGATTGGCGTTTGTTTGAAAATCCATACCTTCTATTACAAGATATTAGAATTCCTATTACTGACTTTGAACTTTGTCATAATCTAATCGATGAATTACCTAACTTATTTGATCAGTTAATGGGCAACGTTTGGGGTGATGGTGATGATGAAGGGCGAGACAAAAGATTAAACGAAGCTTGGAAGCGTTTTGAAGAACAAGAATCATTAGATGGTAAAGAAAAATCAACGAAAGATGAAATAGTTAATACGCTAATTAGTGATGTTTTTAGTGAAAGGCATTTTGATAAATGGCCATTATGGAATAATGATACAGTTCAAGGTACAGCTATGTTTATGGCTAATCTGAATGATGATTTAAAGTATCAATTATCTAAAACGCCTATAAAAGATGCAGATGGTGCTGAAATACTCGCTCGTGATCGGTTTTTTCAAACACTATCGAATTTCACTGACCCATTTTCAAAAGAGGACGAACCTCAATCATATGATTTTATAAATTCAGTTACTGCTTGGCACGGTAAATTCCCAAAAGCACTTATTGATGAAGCTCGAGAGTTTGATATCGCAACTCTTGAATCACTAGAACATGTCATAGAAGGTCATGTTGATGCAGATGGATATTTTAAAGGTAGAGTTAAAGTATTTGGCGAATGGTATGAAAATTATTTAGTCAAACCAAAAGTACCATATAAAACACGTCGAGATTCAGCGTTCGGTGAGTTTCATATCAGGTTAGGCACTTTTGAACTTCAGATTGGGAGTACATCATTACCAGATAATCTACATTCAACTTACGTTGAACAAGCAGAAAAATATGCAGGATTTCGTGTATATAGAGATGGTTTACGTGTCATGCCATATGGTCGAGTTGATAGTGATTATTTTGAAGTCGAATTTCGAAGATCTAAACATGCAGGTCGTTATTTTTGGGCTAATCGCCGCATGTTTGGTCGTATAGCTATAACGCGAGAAGGCAATCCTAATTTAAAAGATAAAGCAGGTCGTGAAGGGTTTATAGAAAATAAGGCTTCAAAACTATTTAGAGAGATAGTGGAAAATATTCTTCTTGATGTCGCAGATAAGCATTTAGGAACAAAGTCTCCAAATAGGAAAGAAACGATAAACGATATTAAAGAGCAAAAAGAAATTGTTAAAGCTGAAGCTGACCGTAAAACATTACAAACCAAAGAGCGTAAACGTATACGCTCTTCTATAGATAAAAATTCAACGGCTCTAATAACTCATGTATCTAACATAAAAAATATTTACGATACATATTCGCAGAGAGAAAGCCTTAATAGTTTAGATGAATTACAAAAGCTAAAAATTGAAATTGATATTTTAATTGATAAAACACGATCTTACTCTTTAACACCAATCCCAAATAACTTGGGTAGGCTTGAAGAAGATTACAGAGCTTACCGTAAACAAGAACTACAAGCTAAAGAGTATACTAACGAACTTAGTTTCTTCATAAATAAAGCAATTTCTGAAGCAACAGAAAAAACAGATACAGAGAAAGCACAAGAAGCTTACCGTAGTAAAGTTGCGAGTATAAATGCAAGTATTACTAAGTATGCAAGTGATGGTAAAGCTATGCTTGCAAAGCAAACTGGTGAATTTGATTCGTTAATTAAAGAGTGCCGTGAGAGGTATAAAGCTACAACTTTTGAGTATTTAGAAGACCTAAAATTAGAAAAAATAACATTAAATGAAGTACTTGATAAGCTCGACGAAGACCAAGAAAAGATTGTTATTGAAAATAGTCAAAAGCTAAGTCCGTATGTCACCGCTCTTACTTTGATAAATGAACAAATAGATTTAGAGGGCTTAGCAATATATAGCATGAATGAAACGATGAAATATCGTCAGGAAATCAATCGCTTACATGCTTTGGCTCAATTGGGTATCACAGTAGAAATTATCGGCCATGAAATAGAAGGTTTAGACATGACGATTTCAAGGGGGGTTAATTTAATTGCAAGTGGTGAGTTAAGTGATAGACAAAGGCAATCATGTGACGATGTCATTGTTGCACAGCAGTCGTTAAGTGATAAATGGAGATTCCTTTCTCCCTTGAAATTATCAGGAGATAAAACAAGTAAACAAATAAGTGGTAAAGATATATTTTCTTATACCAATACTTTTTTTAAAGATCACTTCACAACTCAACAAATTAATTTTACGGCTACAAACGAGTTTTTGTCTTTATCAATTTGGGAAAAGCCTTCCAACATATATCCTGTTTTTATCAATTTAATAAATAACTCACAGTACTGGGTTGAGCGGAATGAAGTTACAGAAAAGCAAATTAATTTAGATGTAAGAGATCAAGAGGTTATTATTTCTGACTCTGGACCAGGTGTTGATAAAGATGATTTGGAGCAGTTATTTACCTTGTTTTTTACCCGTAAACAACGAGGTGGAAGAGGGATAGGTCTTTATCTTTGTAAACAAAACTTACAGGCTGGTGGGCATAAAATTCGTTACGAAACATTACCAGAAAATAAGAAACTATTAGGGGCTAACTTTGCGATTGAATTTAAAGGAATGAATAATGCCTAATGTAACTTTAAGCACTGTTGATACTTATTCAGATTTAATTCGAGAAGCGTTCGTTAAACCAATCCGTACTGTGACTGTTATCGACGATGAATATCCAACTCTTAATAGCTTTTTAAATGTTCAAAGTAACATGCAAGCAAAAGAAAAAATAGGACCTGAACCATTAGAAAAACAGCTTAAAATTGAAAATATTGAGCGATTAAAGTCCATTATAGATATGTGTAACAATAACTATAAATGGAGTATCGATGTATATGATGGGCAATCCCCTAAACTTGGTGAAAATAGTGTTCTACCTGAGCATATTAACCATAGTGATTTGCTTATTTTAGATTATCATTTAGATGGAGATTCATCTGAAGATGATGGTGGCCGTTCAAGAAAAATTTTAAAGGCATTAGCTAAGAATAATCACTTTAACCTCATATTGGTGCATACAAAAGGGGATGATGACGATATTCAGGAAGTATACAATGATATTTTAACTGACTTTTTAAAATTACAAAAATTTGAACGTCTCGAAAACTCAGCTAAACAGAAAATTAACGAATGGCTTGATGAAGAAGATCCTGATTTTGAAAAATATAAATTTATTTCAGATAAAGTAGATGTAAAAAGTTTAGTTAAACTTTTAGCTTCTTCAGAGCCTAAAGAAATAACTCAGGTCAGAAATCCAAAACATTTTTTGTCTCC
This sequence comes from Psychromonas sp. L1A2, assembly GCF_009828855.1. Classification (NCBI taxonomy): domain Bacteria; kingdom Pseudomonadati; phylum Pseudomonadota; class Gammaproteobacteria; order Alteromonadales; family Psychromonadaceae; genus Psychromonas; species Psychromonas sp. L1A2. Next base: position 1,457,446 of record NZ_WUAG01000001.1, read on the forward strand.
CAATACCTCAGAAATTAATGAAATAAGCAAAGGTACTGGTTTATCTGTTGAAGTTATTGTGAATTGGATTATTTCAGAAAAAATAAAACCATATTCGGCTTTATTTGAAGGTGATGAATTTCATAATTTAGCTTGGGAATGGGATTTTGAAACAGAGGTGAATTATATTTCTACAGGTCGAATTTTTATATCTGTGATTAGAAAGAAAAATACAGACCCTGCGGTCAAGCTACATGAAAAACTTTGTACTGCACTCAATATGCAAAATGCATCACCAATGTTTTTATTAATGTTATTGATGCGAAGTGAACTAGATGATAAAGGGTTAGGTCAAGCTAGTGAAATAATTAAAAATCGCTTTGCTCAAGCAGGGTGGATGTTTGATCTTTTAGCTAATTCTGATGGTGACCAGACTAAGCACTATGATGCAATAGATAGGCACTGGGAGCAGTTATCTGTGGTTTCGAAGAATTCCTTAGTAGATTTTTCTAAACGTATAGTAAAAGCATTGAAAGCTACAAACCAGTCTGATAAAGATATTGTTAAATTGTATTTTCCTGAATGTATTAATCAAGAATTTAAAGCTTTAACTAATCTAAATGCTTATGCCTGTACTCGTTCTATTTCTTCTCATCATTTAACTACCGGAACTGTTTTTAATTTAGTTGATAATGGGAGGGACACATATTGGTTATGTTTAACCCCTGCTTGTGATTTGGTGCCTTCACAAAGTCAAAGGAAATGGTCTGAAAGAATTGGTGATGATCATTTATCATTTCAAGCTATAAAATTGCAAAATGATGGTGAAAGTGATGGAACAATAAAAAGTGAAATTAATTCGAATGAGAGAGTTTTTATTTCAATTAATAATGAAATAGTTAGTTTTAAATTTAAAAAAGATAAAAATGCGAGCCCAATTTGGGAAACTTTTTATGCAGTGCAACATGGGAAGTTTGATGACGCTAATTGTTTTAAACTTCAACATCTTAGAATTGTAAAAGGTAAAACCATAAAGCTTAATAACAGAATAAAAAATAAAAAACAGCAAGTAGCAACAGGACCGGATGAACTAAAATTAACGGCCCCAATTAAAGTCGAAGTCATTTCTGAACTACGTTATGAATATGCATTGAATCTATTACAAAAATTTGGAGCAAATCAAACGAGAGTTGGATTATCTTTTGTTGATAAGCTTTGGAGTTAATATAATAGTTATGAAGTGACTTTTTTAATTTGGCATTTTATAAATTTTTTAATCCGAGACAGTCAAATATTTACAAAACTTAAGTTGTTGACTTAATATGCATCAATATATTATTGCTGTTTCAAATAAAGTTTTCTACAAGTGCAAAGCTGATATTATTTTATCTATTTCATTGAAGTGCGTTTATTGATAGATATAGGTATTTTGATTCCATTGGTGTAATCAAATAAATTGATTTATTGATCTGCCATTTTAACTGTTAGTTATTTTACGTCAGATCAGTGATAGGTCTTAATATTCACATAATGAGGCAATTATTTATATTAATTATTCGCCTCATAACATGAATCGAATAAAGTTTCTATTTGCACTATTAAAGCAATAGGAAGGGGCGTTATGTGGCTCTTGAAACAAACTAACTAGCCAATTTCACTTGGGATGAAAAAACAATCTTGCCTCTTTTACGTCAAGTGCAGTTACATCAAGGTATTTTACTTGGCAAAATGCGAACTCAGGAGAGCCATGACTTATCAATCGACCTGAATACATTTTTTAATACCTGCGGGTAATATCTCTTGGGTTTTTAAACATTATTTTTGAATCAATTTAATAACTTATTAGGGTATTCTGGTCAAGCCCAACCGGACACCTGACTTTGTAAATTTTCATAATTAATCGGTGTTAAATCACCAAGTGTAGTATGCAGTCTTTCATGGCTGTAATAACGGATATATTCTTCAATATCCATCTTCATTGCATCACGTGTTAAATGAACAACATTGAATAACCATTCATTCTTTAAACTGCCAAAAAATTGCTCTACAACCGCGTTATCTAAGCAAGCACCAACACTACTAATCGATGCGGTTATTCTATATTTGTTCAATAACGCACTAAATCGTCCACTCGTATATTGAGAGCCTCGATCACTATGGAACATTAGGCCAGGTTTTGGTCGCTTAATATTAATCGCCATCTGTAATGCTCGCTCAACCAAATCAACGGTCATAGGTTTTGATATTGACCAGCCAACGATCCTACGTGAGTATAAGTCCATCACAATAGCTAAATACATCCAGCCTTGATTCGTTCTTATCACCTGCCCACACTAAGTTTGCTTGAGCAGGATTGAATTGCTGAGCCAGTAAGTTATCTGCAATGCTATCACTGTGTTTCCGTTTGGTTGTTACTTTGTATGCTTGGCGTTGCTTAACAACGAATTTCAACTTACGCATGATGCTACGCGTACGGTGACGGCCGACTTTAAATCCTGCTAGTCTTAAGTTCTTACACAGTTGCCGCGAGCCTAAACTGCCACGACTACGTTTAAATAGCTGTCGTGCAGTACGGTACATATTCAATTCTTCTTCACTGATAATTTTAGCCGGTCGTTCTAGCCAATCATAAAATGCACTGCGACTCACTTGCAGTACATTACAAAGTAGTTTTATGGGATATTTAGAGCGATACGATCGAATATATCGAAACTTTACTTCATTTCTTTTGCGAAGAAGGCACTGGCCTTTTTTAGTATTTCTTTCTCCATTCGGAGGGTTTTAACTTCTTTTCTTAGCGCTAATAATTCAGTCCGTTCATCAGAATTTACGGTTGAATTTGCATGCTCTTCAACTTTTTGTTTCCAGCTGTAAAGTAGACTAGTCGTAATGCCCAATGCAGATGCAGCTTCTTGAACGGTATAACCTTGTTCACTGACCAACGCTAATGCTTCTGCTCTAAATTCTGTGGTATAAGTTTTGTACTGACGTTTTGTATTCATGTTCACCTCTATAGTGGATAGTATTATCCAAAATTAAAGTGTCCAGTTCAATTAGACCAGAATACTACTTCGTTCATTACGATCCTAAACAATGCCGGAGTCTTACTGTTCGTGAGGCTGCTAGATTACAAACATTTCCTGATAACTATATTTTTGAAGGAAATAGAACAGAACAATATGTTCAAGTAGGTAATGCAGTGCCACCTTTTTTGGCCCAACAGATTGGATGTGTTGTACTTAAGTTGCTTTGTAAAAGCATAGACTGATTTCATTGTCATTTTCTAATTTTCTAATTTTCTAATTTTAAAATTTAGATTAGAGCATAATATTAAAACAAAAAAGCCGAACATAAGTTCGGCTTTTTTCTTGCAACTATAAAGAAACTTACGCTTCTTCGTCCGCTACAACTGGACGGTCTACGAACTGGATGTAAGCCATTGGAGCTTTATCGCCAGTACGGAAACCACATTTAATGATACTAGTGTAACCACCAGGACGAGTCGCGTAGCGAGGACCTAGTTCATTAAACAATTTTGCTACTGTTGCATCATCACGAAGACGAGCAAACGCTAAACGACGGTTAGCAACGCTATCCACTTTAGCTAGTGTAATTAATGGCTCAATTACACGACGCAATTCTTTTGCTTTCGGCACAGTCGTTTTAATAACTTCATGCGTAGCAATAGAGATTGCCATATTACGAAACATAGCCTGACGGTGGCTGCTGTTTCGGTTAAGTTGACGTCCACTTTGACGATGGCGCATAACCTAATCCTTATTATTCGTAAATCGGTTTTAGACTAATCTTCGATTAAACTTGCTGGTGGCCAGTTTTCTAAGCGCATGCCTAGAGACAGTCCACGTGAAGCAAGTACATCTTTGATTTCAGTTAGAGACTTCTTACCTAAGTTAGGTGTTTTTAGAAGTGCAACTTCAGTACATTGTACTAGATCACCGATATAGTAAATCGACTCTGCTTTTAAACAATTAGCAGAACGAACAGTTAATTCTAAATCATCTACTGGGCGTAAAAGAATTGGATCAAATGCAGGTTTTTCTTCTTCAACTGGCACTTGTACTTTTGTTCGTAAATCAACAAATGCGTCTAATTGCTCAGCTAAAATAGTAGCTGCGCGACGAATTGCTTCTTCAGGCTCAATAGTACCGTCTGTTTCCATATCGATAATAAGTTTGTCTAAATCGGTACGTTGTTCAACACGAGCTGATTCAACACTGTAAGCAATACGCTCAACAGGGCTAAAAGTCGCATCTACTAAAAGACGACCAATTGGACGCTCATCTTCTTCGCTATGAATACGAGATGAAGCTGGAACATAACCGCGACCTGCTTCAATTTTAATACGCATGCTGATTTCAGCATTGCCCGTTAAATTACAGATCACATGTTCTGGGTTGACTATCTCTACATCACCATCATGAATGATGTCGCCTGCAGTAACAGGACCAGCGCCAGATTTAGTTAAACTAACTAAAACTTCGTTTTTACCTTCAAGTTTTACAGCTAGCCCTTTAAGGTTAAGAAGAATCTCTAGGATATCTTCTTGCACGCCTTCTTTGGTGCTGTACTCATGTTGTACACCATCAATTTCGACTTCAGTTACCGCTGTGCCAGGCATAGACGATAATAAAATACGACGAAGCGCATTACCTAAAGTGTGGCCAAAACCACGTTCTAGTGGCTCAAGAACCACTTTAGCTCTAGTTGTTGAAATTTGTTCGATATCAACTAATCTTGGTTTTAGAAAATCAATTACAGAACCCTGCATTTATGCCCTCTCTTAGCAGTTAACTTTACTTAGAGTAAAGCTCGATGATTAACTGTTCGTTAATCTCAGCAGATAAATCTGAACGTTCAGGTTGACGCTTAAATTCGCCTTCCATCTTCGTTGTATCAACTTCAACCCAAGCAAGGGCTTCACGTTGACCAGCGATTTCTAATGCAGCGCCAATACGTGTTTGCTTTTTAGCTTTTTCACGGATTGCGATAACATCGCTAGGTTTAACGTTGAATGAAGGGATATTTACAACTTTACCGTTCACTAGGATAGCTTTATGGCTAACTAGTTGACGTGATTCAGCACGTGTAGCGCCAAAACCCATACGGTATACAACATTGTCTAAACGACCTTCTAATAAAAGAAGTAAGTTTTCACCAGTGTTGCCCTGTAAACGAGCAGCTTCTTTGTAGTAGTTACGGAATTGCTTTTCTAATACACCGTACATACGACGTACTTTTTGCTTTTCACGTAATTGTAAACCGTAGTCTGATAGACGTGGTTTACGCGCACCGTGTACACCCGGTGCGTTTTCGATTTTACACTTAGATTCGATCGCTCGAACGCCTGATTTTAAGAATAAATCAGTACCTTCGCGACGGCTAAGCTTAAGCTTAGGACCTAAATATCTTGCCATTGTTCTTTCTCCAATTACCTTAGAAGTTGCGATTAAACGCGACGTTTCTTTGGTGGACGACAACCATTATGTGGGATCGGTGTAACGTCAGTAATATTAGTTACACGGAAACCCGCCGCGTTTAGTGCGCGAATCGAAGATTCACGACCAGGTCCTGGTCCATTTACAAAAACTTCTACGTTTTTAAGGCCATACTCTTTCGCTGCTTCAGCAGCACGTTCAGCAGCAACCTGTGCAGCGAACGGAGTAGATTTACGAGAACCACGGAAACCAGAACCACCTGCAGTAGCCCAAGAAAGCGCATTACCTTGACGGTCTGTAATAGTGACGATTGTGTTGTTGAAAGAAGCATGGATGTGAGCCATACCATCTGCCACTTGCTTTTTAACGCGCTTGCGAGCACGAGTTGGTGTTTTAGCCATGATCTCTTACCCTATTTCTTAATTGCTTTGCGCGGACCTTTACGGGTACGAGCATTCGTTTTAGAACGCTGTCCACGTACAGGCAAGCTGCGACGATGACGAAGTCCACGGTAACAACCAAGGTCCATTAGACGCTTGATGCTCATAGATACTTCACGACGTAAATCACCTTCAACGGCGAATTTAGCTACTTCTGTACGAAGCGCTTCGATTTGTGTTTCATCCAGATCTTTAAGCTTAGTATTTTCAGCAATACCTGACTCAGCACAAATAATTTGTGAACGAGTCTTGCCGATACCAAAAATAGCAGTTAATGCGATAACTGCATGCTTATGATCAGGAACGTTAATGCCAGCGATACGGGCCACTATGCACTCCTTAAAGTTAACGATTTATTTGCGAAAAGCCCGAAAGGATGCTCTACAAATAATGATTATAAAATGCGATTCAAACTTGAATCACTAGGATTTTGATATCCAAACTTTAGCCTTGGCGTTGTTTATGCTTTGGCTCTACGCAGATAACTCGCACCACACCGTGGCGCTTGATTACTTTGCAGTTACGACAGATCTTTTTAACGGATGCACGAACTTTCATTGCAACACTCCGGTTAGTAAATATTAGCCTCTCAAAGGGCGAACAAATTAAAAGTAAACCTGCAACGCCGGAAAGGGGTGGTGGAATATAGCAAATATTAGATGTTTTTTCGAGAAATACTTTAATGTAAATGAAGAATTATCAGCATATTAAGTAATTTAAAGTAATGCAGAGTCCCCCTAGTTTTAAAGTCATTTCATGGACTCAAATTTAGAAAGTAGTTTAAGGAGTAGTTTAAGGAGTAGTTTATTTCGTATTGTAGAGGAGCTGAACACGTTAAGTTTGATTTTAAAATAGTATTTTTAGCTGTATTTACTGACAGATTATATTTGTAATATAACCTGTCAGTTGATCTACAAAATGCGCTTTATATTTTGAAAGAGCCTACATGCTTATCTAACGTGTCTGCAAGTTCGGTTAAGTTTCTGCTGGTGACCTCTAATGCCTGACTAGCAGTTGCACCTTCTACTATTGAGTTATTCACTGTATCCATATTCATGTTAATTTCATTAGATACACTCGATTGTTCCTCTGTTGCAGTGGCTACTTGAGTATTTAAATCTAATATTGCGATGACTTGATTTGATATTTTGACGAGTGCTTGTTGCGCTTCTTCAGTGGCTTTTGAACCTTCATAGGTTAACGATTTACTGATGTCCATTGCCTCTACTGCACTTTTAGCTTCAGTTTGAAGGTAGTCAATCATTTTTTGGATTTCACCCGTTGATTTAGCAGTTTTTGTTGCTAGGTTTCTGACTTCATCGGCTACTACTGCAAAACCTCTTCCGGCTTCTCCGGCGCGCGCTGCTTCAATGGCTGCATTTAAAGCAAGCAGATTAGTTTGTTCTGAAATACTGTTAATAACTTCAAGAATTGATCCTATAGATTGTGTTCTATCGGCTAATGACGTAATCACTAGTGAAGTATTGTTGATTTCTTCAGATAGGTTTTGGATGGTGCTCGTCGCCTCCTGTAGTATTTTATTACCCTCTTGCGTTTCTTTGTTTACATCTTGTGCTGCATCAGCCGCACCTGATGCATTTGAAGAAATTTCATTGATGGTTGCGATCATTTCGTTCATTGAGGTGACGACTAAGATAGATTGCTCACTTTGTTCTTCACCTCGTGTTAATGAACGTAAAGCTTGGTCTCTAACATCGGTAGCTGACAGACCTAATTGCACGCCTGTTTTAACAACTTGAGTCACTATTTCATTAATATTGCTAGCAAAGGAATTGAAAGCGATCGAGATACGCGTGATTTCATCATTACCTTTAATAGGCAATCTTACGGTAAGGTCACCGTCACCTTTAGAGATATCTTCTAATGCAAGTTGTAATCCTGAAAGGGGTTTGAAAAGATGATTCATTACCCAAATAAGAATACAGATACAGATAATAAATATCCCTGAGATTGCAACTAACTGAATCATTAATATGTCAGCAGCCGCTTTGCTGACTTCTGTAATTGGAATACCGATATCTACCGTTCCATAAAGCTCACCGTTGACATAGATAGGAGTCATGATGTCGTAAACCCACACTTTTTGTACGTCGGCATACCATTTAGAGTGTTGAGAAACCCCTTGGCTTGCACCTTTTACCGAATAACTGTCGTCGTAGACTTTATTAAGCTTTTCTCTGTCACTGTGTGCAACCGCTTTTACTTGTTTATTAATGACAATGGCATAGGAAATATCAGGACGATTTTTAAGTGAAGTGACCAAACTTTGTAAGTCGACCAATGGTTGTGGTGATTTTCTAGAATATATTCAACATTGGTAACCAGTAAAGAAGCCTGTTGCTGTGATTTTTTGAGAATTATTTTATCTATTTCTTGGTTAGAAATATAAGAGGTTGAAGCAATGCTAGTAATTGCCGCAATAACAAACATTGCAAATACTACTATTAGTATTGTTTTTTTCATTTTCTATTTCCTGAAGTTGTTAAATATTCCTTCTTAGATTCATATAAAAAGTGAAGGAGTTAGCCATAAAGGAGTATATACACTATAAATATTATCGAAAAGTGATTACTATTTAAATTAGCAATTATTGATCCAAAACTTATGTTGTAGTGTGTAGTTTTATTAATTAAGTTATTAACTATTTTATTCATTTTGAATGGACAAAGAGAGTAGAAGTAAATTAAATATAAGCAAATGCATCTTAAAAAAATTAAGTTTTTAGCATTAGATTTGTATTTTAATGTTTGAGCTATGCTGTCGTATAGATATTAAGTTGCTTATATTTGATATGGGGGTTGGCCAACATAGTTGTAAATTCACTAAAGATCGCATCTTGTAGAAAGCGTTAATTAAATAAACGCCGTTTTGTGGTTAAACTGATTGTATTGTAAGTATTTTATTTAATTGTTTCTTGTCTGGATGTAATTAAGCTAATCTGTTGTTTATCAATAATATCTATCACTGAAGTGTTAGTGCTTGCTTAGAGGAATAACAGACAATGCATAATAAGATTGCAAAAATATTGGCACAGCTGAATGCTGTTTTATTAGGTAAAGAGCGACAGACTAAGCTGGCGCTGGTTTGTTTATTAGCCGATGGTCACCTGTTGATTGAGGATTTACCGGGGATGGGCAAAACAACGTTAGCGGGTGCATTGGCTCGAACATTAGGGTTAGATTATCAACGCGTACAATTCACCAGTGATATGTTGCCTGCCGACATTTTAGGGGTGTCCATTTTTGATAAGCAATTGCAGCAATTCACCTTTCATCAAGGTCCTGTTTTTACACAAGTGTTATTAGCCGATGAAATAAACCGCGCCAGTCCTAAAACACAAAGTGCATTATTAGAAGCGATGGAAGAGCGTAAAATATCTATTGATAAACATACCTACCCGTTAAGCGACCCTTTTTTTGTTATTGCGACACAAAATCCACAGGATCAAGCTGGCACGTTCCCATTGCCTGAGTCTCAGTTAGACCGTTTTATGATGCGTATCGAATTAGGTTTTCCTAGTAAGGACGCTGAGTTATTAATGTTAAAAGGGCAATATCAGCCACAATCAACCGAAGCCATTATTGACAGCCTACAATTAAATGAAATGCAAGCAGCCGTCCGAACAGTGCAAGCAAGTGATGCGGTATTACATTACCTGATCCGTTTAATTGAAGAGAGCCGTTACGGTGCTGAATACACCAATGCCTTGTCTCCTCGTTGCTCAAAAGTGTTGTTAAGTGCAGCTAAAGCAATGGCTTTTATTGAACAGCGTGATTACGTGACGCCTGAAGATATTCAAGCGGTGTTTGCTGCTGTGGCAGATCACCGATTAAATGGAGTGAATGGTTTTAAGAAAGGCGGTCAAGCGTTGAGCCAAACACTGTTAAACAATGTTGATCCTCTGCAATAGTTTTTCACTTAAAGGCTATAAGAACTTCACCATCAGTCGTTGTTATAGGTAAAAGGTATTGTTATAAGGCATTGTTATAAGGTGGTACCACAAGCTATCACTACATATGCAGACTAAAGCGACTGCTAAACATTATCTTTATAAACCATCACTGAAACTGAAATAGCAAAAAAGATCGAGTAAAGGTAACGGAATGACCGCAAAAAAAATTACTAATAAGTTTAAGACGCTGATAAATCAACGCTTCGACCGTTGGCTTATTAAGCGTATTCCCGTGGTTGATAGTATTACCTTAAATCGAGGTAATAGTTTTATTTTCCCATCTCGTTTTGGCCTGATGTTTTTGGCGACCTGTGTTATTTTATTTTTGGTTGGCACTAATTATCAAAACAACTTAATTCTATTTTTAGTATACTTTTTATTAAGCTTTATGATCACGTGTTTACTATTAAGTTATCAAAACTTATCAGGTCTTGTGTTGACGGCGACCAATAGTGAAGATCAATTTGCTAATGAAAATTGTACATTCACACTTCGTTTAACCTTGCCAAGAAATGCCAAATCGAATCGTGCCCAACAAACGAGTTTTGCTTTTAAACAGGCTAGTTCAACTTTCCCTTCGAGCATCGCGCAACCTTTATCTGAACAACAAAATATAACCTTGTTTGCAAAAAGTGCGAAACGAGGTTGGTTTAAACCTGGGCGAGTCACGGTTCAGTCTTATTATCCTTTTGGGTTGTTTAGAGTGTGGTCACATATCGATCTGGGTTTCTCAAGCTTGTTATACCCAAGCCCCATTGAAAATGCATTAAATGACGTGGTGCTAAGCGGTGAAGAAACTGATGTAGGCAACCAAGCAGCTAAAGTTGGTTTTGATACGTTTAGTACTTTAAAGCCATTTCAACAGGGCGAGTCCTTAAAATCGATCGCATGGAAACAAGTTGCTCAAGGCAAAGGGACTTTTACTAAGTTGTTTGAGGAAGAGCGAGGTGGCGATGTGTTTTTATCGCTATCTGCTTTTAATGGTGTGCCCACTGAAAAGCGGTTATCCATGTTAGCTTATCAAGTGTTAACGTATGAACAGCAAGGCATTAGCTATGCATTAGATCTTGGAACAAGGGTTATTGACGTTGGCTCTGGTGCGGAACATCAACAGTTATGTTTGCGTGCCTTAGCGTTATATGGAGATGAGCATGCCTGAGTTTCTAACACGTCAAAGCTTGTCGTTAATTGTGTTTAGTTATGCATTAGTTCTCGTGTTATTAGCTGATCAAGTCAATGCACTATTAATCATTTTTGGTGTGCTTTGTGCTGCGTGGCGTATTGCACTGTTTACTGGACGAGTGACGGCATTAAATAAAGCTATTACCAATAGTATATCGGTCGTTTGTATCGCGATTATTGTGTTGATGGTTTATAAATTAGGTGTGCTAAATATATTAGTACATGTCATTTTGTTAGGGTTTAGTCTTAAGTTTCTGGAATTAAAATCTGTTCGAGATGTGCACTTTTTTGTCAATACAGGTTTAGTGCTCGTCGCGGTTTTCCTTGTGTTTAATCATACTATATTGATGGCCAGTGCAGCTGCCATTGTGGCATGTCTGCTGCTAATGATTTTACTGTCAATACACGGTGCAGCTTTAAACACAAAACCCCAACTTAAAATACTGAGTAAGATATTAGTCTTAAGTTTGCCATTGGCGATTATTCTTTTCCTTGTGTTACCTCGCCTACCTTCTATGTGGCAAATGCCATTACAAAATAAAGCAACGACGGGGTTAACGGATAGTGTCAGCCCGGGCAGTATTGCTGAGTTAAGTCAATCTTCTGCATTAGCGTTTAGAGCGAGTTTTAGTGGTGAGCCGCCGAAGGGGCAAGCGCGTTATTGGCGAGTGCTTACTTTAGATGAGTTTGATGGGAAAACATGGTCACAGAGTAGCAGCCTGAAAAGAGAAGAACGAAGGGTTAGAAGAGGACAACAGATTGAATACGAATTAATTGATAAACAAAGTAGTTATCAATTAATACTAGAACCTCATTATAAACATTACGTACCGAGTCTAGATTTTGCCTATTCAAGTAATGACAGTACCTTGTTAAGTGACTTTAGCTTACGCAGTATCGATCCTGTTTATAAACGTCAAGCCTTTGAAATAGAGCAATATAAGCAAGTTGATGGTTTTGCTAATACCGCTAAATCATTACAAAAATATACGCAGTTACCAAATAAGATTGCAGCAATAGATAACCCTAAAACAAGAGAGTGGATAGACAATAAGCTCGCTGCAGGTATTGATAAATATACGATATTAGAACAATTGTTAACGATGTTTAATAAAGGTGATTTTCGTTATACCTTAAAACCACCTTTATTGGGTGGGCAACAAATTGATGATTTTCTCTTTTCATCACAAGCAGGATTTTGTGTTCATTACGCGAGTACTTATTTGTATGTGGCTAGGGTATTGGATGTGCCTGCACGTATGGTCGCTGGTTATTTAGGAGGGGAATGGGATAACTCGAATGCGTTTTTGAGCGTACGCCAATATGATGCTCATGCTTGGGTTGAAATTTGGAAAGATAAGCAATGGGTGCGTGTTGACCCAACGGCTTATGTTTCACCAGAACGCGTTGAGCAAGGTATCTTGCAAAGCTTGGATGATCAAAGTGAGTTTTTATCAGGGCAATACTTGTCACTTCGTCATTGGCAAAATAATCAATTATTCAATCAACTTACTAACTTTCTTGATAGAGCTGATTATTTTTGGGCGGTTTGGGTTATAAATTATGATAATCAGAAGCAACTTGAAATACTGAAACGTTTATTGAGTAATATTCCTTGGTTAAATTTATCAATGTTGATTCTGCTACTGTTATTTTTAGGCGCAACGATCACTGCATTATGGATATTTAAACCGTGGCAATCTGAAAAATTATCTATTGAAGATCGTCTGTTTAATCAGTTATATGAGAAAGTAACTGAAAAATATTTAACAAGAAGCAAAGGACAGACAGTTGTAGATTACTGTAAAACGTTAGGCGAGCTTAAGGTTAATGCGCAGCCTTCATTGCTAAAGTTTGCTACGTTGTATAACCAAATAAAATATCAGGCCAGTTTAACATCATCGCAAAAAAGCGTGTTGATTGCAGAGCTTGTCGTGTTGAAAAAAGCGATTAATAAGCAATGTAAGCGTTAATTTAACACTCAAAAATGGATTAACCTCGAAGGGGAAATAGGGGATAAGTTAAAAAATAGGTTAGCCTCAAAGGGTAGATATTTTGACCTTGGGACGCATGCTTCAGGCTGCTTGTTTTGCTTTTTGTGTTCACATTACACTTTTAAAGGTCTTTCTTCGAGGCTTTCGTGTAGTTCTGTTCTTCGTGGTTAGTTGTTTTTTTTAAAGTCAAAAGCCGATTAACCACGAAGGCACGAAGGGTGGAGAAGGTTAAATCAAAAAACATTTTAATCATGTTGGTGTTTCTTCGTGTCCTTCGTGAAGCGCAGCGCTTCGTGGTTAGTTGTGTTTTTAAAATCAAAAGCAGTTTGACCACGAAGGCACGAAGGGTGGAGAAGGTTAAATCAAAAAATATTTTAATCATGTTGGTGTTTCTTCGTGCTCTTCGTGGTTGCTTAAGATCTTTACAGTCAAAAGCTAATTAACCACGAAGGCACGAAGAGTAGAGAAGGTAAGCTCAAAAGCAGCTATTCAATTTTAAAGGTTTTTCTTCGTGCCCTTCGTGTAGCGAAGCGCTTCGTGGTTGATTAAGATCTTTAAACTCAAAAGCGGATTAACCACGAAGGCACGAAGAGTAGAGAAGGTTAAATCAAAAGCTTAAAAAAATATTAATGATGGTTTTTCTTCGTGTAGCGCAGCGCTTCGTGGTTAGTTGTGTTTTTAAAGTCAAAAGCGAATTAACCACGAAGGCACGAAGAGTAGAGAAGGTAAGTTCAAAAGCAGACATTCATTTTTAAAGGTGTTTTTCGTGGTTTGCTAAGTCTTTTTAAAGCAAAAACTTTACGATTAAATAGCATTAACAGATTATTTTAGTTAGTTAACTATACTAATTAATATTTGAAGTTGAGGATAATAATATGGAGTTTGATGATTTATCTTTTTAAGTTATTGGTTGTGCTATTGAAGTTCATAAAAACTTAGGTCCTGGATTACTAGAGTCGAGTTATGAAAAATGTTTAGCTTATGAATTATCCAATTTAAATATCCCATACAAGCAACAATTTTCCTTACCTATAAGATATAAATCTATTGAGATTGATTGCGCCTATAGAATTGATCTACTCGTTGCTGATGAGATCATTATTGAACTCAAAAGTGTAAGTCAGTTAACAGCTATCCATGAAGCACAAATATTAACCTATATGAAATTAGCTAATGTGAAGACAGGTCTGTTAATTAATTTTAATACTGTTTTTTTGAAGAATGGTATTAAGCGTTTTAAAACTTAATAACCAAAGCTATTTAACTACTAAGGTGTGAAAGGCGGAGAAGATTCAATTATTTTAATCATGTCGTTTTTTCTTCGTGCTCTTCGTGTAGCGAAGCGCTTCGTGGTTAGTTATGTTTTTAAAGTCAAAAGCGGATTAACCACGAAGGCACGAAGAGTAGAGAAGGTTAAGTCAAAAGCTTAAAAAAATATTAATGATGGTTTTTCTTCGTGAAGCGCAGCGCTTCGTGGTTAGTTGTGTTTTTAAAGTCAAAGCGAATTAACCGCGGAGGCACGAAGGGTAGAGAAGTTAAGGCCAAAATTAGAAACTCATTTTTAAAGGTTTTCTTCGTGCTCTTCGTGTAGCGAAGCGCTTCGTGGTTGATTAAGATCTTTAAAGTCAAAAGCGAATTAACCACGAAGGGTGGAGAAGATAAGGTCAAAAACAGCTATTCAATTTTAAAGGTTTTTCTTCGTGTCCTTCGTGTAGCGCAGCGCTTCGTGGTTAGTTGTGTTTTTAAAGTCAAAGCGAATTAACCGCGGAGGCACGAAGAGTAGTAAAGGTAAGCTCAAAAGCAGTCATTAACTTTTAAAGGTTTTTCTTCTTGTCCTTCGTGTAGCGCAGCGCTTCGTGGTTGATTAAGATTTTTAAAGTCAAAAGCAGATTAACCACAAAGGTAGATGTTTTGACTTTGGGGCGCATGCTTTAGCCTGCTTGTTTTGTTTTTTGTGTTCTCATTATACTTTTAAAGGTTTTTCTTCGTGCTCTTCGTGTAGCGCAGCGCTTCGTGGTTGATTAAGATTTTTAAACTCAAAGCGGATTAACCACGAAGGCACGAAGTGTAGAGAAGGTAAGGTCAAAAAATTAATTATTGTTAAGACAGTATTGTGACATTGTTATAATATGCGCTTCTATCGTTTTATGTTGTTATTGGCTTTGCTTATTAGGAGTTGTTGTGGAAGTTACTTTATTATTGTTACAGCAGCTTAGTGTGTATTTGGTGATCACTTACTTATTGAGTAAAACACCGCTGTTTATGCCGCTTATTTTTATCTCCGGACGTAACTCTCACCGTATCGCTTGTTATCTATTGTTTAGTTCTTTTTGTATTTTAGGCACTTATTTCAGTCTCTCCATTGAAAATGCATTAGCCAATACTCGTGCTATTGGTGCGGTCATGGGCGGCTTACTGGGTGGTCCTTTAGTTGGGCTCGCGGTTGGTTTAACCGGTGGAATACATCGTTATTCGATGGGCGGATTTACCGATGTCGCTTGTATGATTTCAACGACCACAGAAGGCTTGATTGGTGGTTTACTTCATCTTTATTATCTCCGTAAAGGTCGAATCGAACAGATCTTTAGACCGATGATCGCCTTAGGTATTACGTTGTTTGCTGAAATAGTACAAATGCTGATCATACTCGCCGTCGCAGAACCTTTTGATCAAGCGTGGTTATTAGTTCAATCCATTGCATTACCGATGATCATTGCTAACTCTCTTGGTGCGGCTTTATTCATGAGTATTATTCAAGATAAAAAAGCCATTTTTGAAAAAAACTATAATGCCTTTTCTACTACGGCTTTGCGTATTGCACAGCGTGCCGTCGGTGTATTCAAGCATGGTTTTAATGCTAAAAGTTGTCAAAAAATTGCTGATATTATTTATCAAGAAACTGCGGTTGGTGCAGTCTCAATTACGGATAAAGAGAAGATATTAGCTTTTGTTGGGGTCGGTCAAGATCATCATTTATGCGGTACTGTGATTTCATCTGCTTATACTTTACAAGCCATTGAACAGGGCGAAATAATGTATGTTGATGGGTATTCAACAAGTTATCAATGTTCATTAAATGACGGTTGTAAACTAGGTTCTGTGCTGGTTATCCCTTTACTAGAAGCGGATGGGCGTGTCTTTGGAACGGTTAAATTGTATGAGCCAAAGCAAAAACTGTTTTCTACACTGAATCGTAGTTTAGGCGAAGGTTTAGCTAAACTGATTTCTAATCAAATTCTATTAGGGCGTTATATACAGCAGAAAAATCTGATTAATCAATCTGAAATTCGTTTATTACAAGCACAAGTGAATCCACACTTTTTATTTAATACGTTAAACACGATCAGTGCGGTAACGCGTAAAGATCCAAAAAAAGCACGTGAATTGATTCAGCATTTATCGCATTTTTTCAGAAGTAATCTAAAACAAAATATTGAACAGGTAACAGTCAAAGAAGAGCTGGAACATGTCCATTCTTACCTTGAGATAGAGTTGGCTCGTTTTGCCGATCGTTTAACGGTAAAAGAAGAGATCGACGAACGTTTGTTATCGCTTAAAATTCCAACCTTTACACTACAACCGCTGATTGAGAATGCTATAAAGCATGGTACTTCTACATTAATTGGTAAAGGTAAGTTAACGATTAAAGGTTACTTTTTAGAGCAAGGTAAAGAAACTTTAGTGGTATTAGAGGTGATTGATAATGCAGGTAATTACCGTGAACCGAGTAGCAGTACTGGGTTAGGTTTGCAAATTGTTGATAAACGCATAAAGAACCAATATGGGCAGCAATATGGTTTAGTGATGACCTGTGAAACCAATCACTATTGTAAAGCGACCATCACTTTACCTTTACACAGTAGACAGGAAGCATGATGTTAAAAGCAATTGTTATTGATGATGAGTTATATGCGCGTGAAGAGCTTAATGAGCTATTAGTTGAAAGCCAACAAGTTGAAGTGATTGCGCAATGTAGCAATGCAATTGAGGGTTTAAAAGCGATTAACAGTTTAAAGCCCGATGTTATTTTTCTAGATATTCATATGCCGCAAATTACAGGGCTAGAACTGCTGAGTATGTTAGATCCTGTGAGTATGCCTAAAGTGGTTTTTGTAACAGCTTATGATGAATATGCTATCAAAGCCTTTGAAGATAATGCCTTTGATTATTTATTAAAGCCAGTTGAAAGCTCTCGTTTACATAAAACCTTACAACGCATTAAGTTGATTAATGAACAGAAGTTGGAGCAACCTAATTATTCACCCATCATTAGTCAGAAATTAGAGTTAATCCCGTGTTCTGGGTTTAATCGTATTTTGTTATTAGAGCCGAATAACATCGAAATTGCGATGTCTGAACAAACAGGTGTGCATCTATTAACTGATAGTGACAAGTTTACGGCAAGCTTATCACTTAAAGTATTAGAGGAAAAAACTGACCTAATACGTTGTCATCGTCAGTATTTAATTAATCCAACGTGCATTAGAGAAATTAAACTCTTAGATAATGGCTCTGCAGAAATAGTGACTAAGTCAAACCATCATGCTCCCGTTAGTCGACGATACCTGAAAGTGATTAAAGATCGTTTTGGCTTGTTGTAAAGCGACCAATATTGAAAATATTTTGAAAGGACTTTGATCATTAATGTTGTTAATTCAGCTTGTTCAGTCGTCACAAAAGTCGTCTAAAACCGCTCAAAATCTATATAGAAAAGGCTGTTTTAAAAAAGTTATGGCGATATTAAAAAACTGTTAAAACCACTTAACAAATATACCGACCGTTTAAATGCGTATTTGACCACTCACGTAATCATTCACTGCTATTTTGAGTTGAAGGATTATAGTGCCACCATCAAATTCACTCATTTAAAAGGACTTGGCCATGCTTTGGTTTCTATTCTGTTTAGCGTTGTTACTCGGTGGTTATTATATTTACGGCACATTTGTTGAGAAAGTATTTGGCATTAAGAAACAACGCCAAACGCCTGCCTACGAAAAAGAAGATGGCGTAGATTACGTTGCCATGTCGACGCCTAAAGTTTACCTAGTACAGCTACTGAATATTGCCGGTGTTGGTCCTATCTTTGGCCCTATCATGGGCGCGCTTTACGGTCCCGCTGCTATGTTATGGATTGTATTCGGTTGTATCTTTGCTGGTGGTGTTCACGATTACTTCTCTGGCATGTTATCAGTACGTAACGGCGGGGCGTCTGTTCCTTCTATTACGGGTAAATACCTTGGTAATAACGCGAAACATTTCATGAATATCTTCGCGTTAGTTTTATTACTGTTAGTTGGTGTGGTATTTGTATCAGCTCCAGCGGGTATGATTACGAACTTAGTTAACGAACAAACAGATATGAATGTGTCGTTAATGTCGATGGTTGCTATTATCTTCGCTTATTATGTTGTCGCAACGATCGTGCCGGTTGATAAAATCATTGGTCGTTTCTACCCATTCTTTGGTGCGTTGTTAATCTTTATGTCTGTCGGTTTAATCACTGCAGTGGTTGTCTCTAGTGAGCATACGTTATTAGGTGATTACGAGTTAAGCCAAATGTTCGTTAATATGAATCCAAATGATCTTCCATTATGGCCTGCACTGTTCATCACGATTGCTTGTGGTGCTATCTCTGGTTTCCATGCAACACAATCGCCTTTAATGGCGCGTTGTATTGAAAATGAAGAAAACGGTCGCTTTGTATTTTACGGTGCAATGATTGGTGAAGGTGCTATCGCCCTTATCTGGTGTGCATTAGCGTTATCATTCTTTGGTTCGGTTGAAGCATTGTCTGACGTAGTTGCAACGGGCGGTCCTGGTGCCGTGGTATACGAAGCATCATTTGGTTTATTAGGTGTGTTCGGTGGTATTCTTGCTTTCTTAGGTGTGGTTATTTTACCTATCACTTCTGGCGATACTGCGTTCCGTTCAAGTCGTTTGATTCTTGCTGAATACTTCAATATGAATCAAAAAACAATGCGTAACCGTTTATTGATGGCACTACCATTATTCATTCTAGGTGGCATCTTAACGCAAGTTGATTTCGGTATTATCTGGCGCTACTTTGGGTTTGCAAATCAAACAACTGCGGTAATGATGTTATGGACAGCAACGGCTTACTTAGCTCGCCATAATAAATTCCATTGGATTGCGACTGTGCCAGCGATGTTTATGACGGCTGTTGTTATTACGTTCATTTTAAACAATTCATCATTAGGTTTTGGCCTAGCGATGCAAACGTCAACAATTATCGGTATTTTAGCAACCGTTGTTATTACTGTTTATGTATTAACTAAATCTAAACGTGATTTATTTGTAAATGAAGATGGTAACGCCATTGATGACGATGGTGTTGAAGTTGTAGCACAAGAGAGTTAAATAACTGTCTTGCTTATGTGCTAAGCCTGTCTTTTAGACGGGCTTTTTTGTATCTGAAAATTGTGGTCGACTGTGTTTTTAAAATCAAAAGCTGATTAACCACGAAAGCACGAAGAGCAGAGAAGGTTAGATCAAAAGAATTGGAAGTAATGAAAATGTATTTTTTGCTACTAATTTTACCCTTGGTTTTTCTTCGTGTTCTCTGTGTAGCGTAGCGCTTCGTGGTCGGCTTTGCTTTAAAGTCAAAAGCGTATTAACCACGAAGGGTCGAGAAGGTAAGGTCAAAAGCATAAATTCACTTTTAAAGGTTTTCTTCGTGTCCTTCGCGTAGCGCCTCGTGGTTGCTTAAGATCTTTAAAATCAAAAGCTTATTTACCACGAAGGCACAAGGGTAGAGAAGGTTAGGTCAAAAGCGTTATTTAATAAGAGTATTCGTTTGTTTTGGTTTTTCTTCGTGTTCTCTGTGTAGCGTAGCGCTTCGTGGCCGACTGTGTTTTAAAGTCAAAAGCGTATTAACCACGAAGGCACGAAGGGTGGAGAAGTTAAGGTCAAAAGCATAAATTCACTTTTAAAGGTTTTCTTCGTGTCCTTCGTGTAGCGAAGCGCTTCGTGGTTGATTAATTTATTTAAAATCAAAAGCTGATTAACCACGAAGGCACGAAGGGTGGAGAAGGTTAGGTCAAAAGCAGATATTCATTTTAAAGGCTTTCTTCGTGTCCTTCGTGAAGCGCCGCGCTTCGTGGTTATTTATGTTTTTAAAATCAAAACCCGATTAACCACGAAGGCACGAAGGATAAAGAAGGTTAGATCAAAAGCTTTATTTAATAAGAATATTTGTTTATTTGGTTTTTCTTCGTGTCCTTCGTGTAGCGCAGCGCTTCGTGGTTGATTAAGTTCTTTAATACCAAAAGCGGTTTAACCATGAAGGCACGAAGGGCAGAGAGGGTTAGGTCAAAAGCAAAAAGCATTAAAACTAAACAACCTTATTAGTTGGGCTTGATTTTCTTCGTGTCCTTTGTGTAGCGCAGCGCTTCGTGGTTATTTATGTTTTTAAAATCAAAAGCTGATTAACCACGAAGGCACGAAGGATAAAGAAGGTTAGATCAAAAGCGTTATTTAATAAGAGTATTCGTTTGTTTTGGTTTTTCTTCATGTCCTTCGTGTAGCGCTTCGTGGTCGACTGTGTTTTTAAAGTCAAAAGCTGATTAACCACGAAGGCACGAAGGATAAAGAAAGTTAGATCAAAAGCTTTATTTAATAAGAGTATTCGTTTGTTTTGGTTTTTCTTCATGTCCTTCGTGTAGCGCTTCGTGGTTGATTAAGTTCTTTAAAACCAAAAGCAGTTTAACCACGACTACACGAAGGATAGAGAAGGTAAAGCCAAAAAAAGACATTCATTGTTAAACATTTTTTCATGTAGAACTGTGTTGATTACTTAAATTTTTTCCAACAAAAAAGGCTAACCCATTTTCACAGGTTAGCCTTTTTTATATTGCCGTTTCTATTAACAGAAACGACAGGAATCAGTATTACTCTTCGTCGTAATCGAAGTCATCATCTTCATCACTTTCTGCTGCAGCTAACGCTAGTGCGCGAGATTCAGCTCTTTTAGCTAAGAATGCTGCATTTGAAGCTTCTTTTGTTGCTGCTGCTTTTTCAGCTAACGCATTACGTTCAGTACGACGTTCTGATTTACGTGCGTTTGCTTGTTTTTGTTTCTCTAAAAAGCCTGCTAATTCAGCTGTAGCCCATTCAATGGCTAACGCTTCAGTGACAAAACCATCTTGTTTTTTTGAAACACTGCTTCTACGAGCACTAACACGACGGGTGATTTCTGCACTCCAGGTATTAGCGTCCTGTTTGATTTGGTAATCGAACTTTTTTTGTTGAGTCATGAGCTATTCCTAGTTTAGACGTTGTTTATTTTAGGCGCGCGATAATAACACAGATTAACTGGTTTATTGATAGCTTTATTTGTTGTTCATTTTAGCCCATTGAAATCCGTCATTACTTTTAATAACAGAGGGTTTTTTAGGCTTTTTTTCAATCGGTGCGTTTTGCGTATTATCCTGAGCTGCTAATATGCTACGTATTAGCTTTGTTGTTTCTGGATGTTTACTGCAAAAAGTCTTTAAATATAAAATCTCAACGCGGCTTCTCGCCCAAGGTGTTTGACGTAAAAATTTCAAACACGATTTTTGAGTTGGATTGTTTAAAAAGCATTTAATACCTAACTTGTCACCCATCTCTTTCCATGAATGTTTAGTTTGCAGGTCAGTCAGTATTTGTGCCAGTTTGATGCCGTATAAAGGGTCATTTGTTTGCATGTTTATGTGTCTTATTTAGATCGTGTTAGTTCGTGTCGTTATTAATGCGGTTACTATTACATTATTTACAGTGCAAGCTTACAGCAACTTAAAATTAATGTTTACTTAAATGAAAGTATCAAGGCATTTTCAGTGTTTTAATACGCTATTTTAAACTGAATGTGTTCACTTATGGTGATTGAAAACATATCATGTGCTTGAAACTGATACATAGAGGTAGTGATGGCTTATATTCCAAGTAATTATAAAAGTTTAGAACACGATTATCGTGATAAAGCATTAAAGTTATTTCCCTGGGTTTGTGGGAAATGTACTCGTGAGTTTGTTTACTCAAACCTTAAAGAGCTAACGGTACATCATATGGATCACGACCATAGTAATAACCCTTCTGATGGCAGTAATTGGGAGTTGTTATGTATTTATTGTCATGACCACGAACATGATAAATATACGCAAGCTGACTTGTACGGTAGCCATGTTGAAGCGGGAGATGAGAACGTAGCGACGGCGACTTATAATCCATTTGCTGATCTACTCTCTAAAATGAAAAAGTAGTCACCTCCATTAGAGAAATAAAGTTAACTTCACTTCATTTGTAACTTAACTTATAAACAGTGCAATATTGATGTCTATTAATATTGCATGATTATTTCACTTCAATATTACTTCACTCATGACTCTTAAATTTTCAATCAAATTATTCCTTATTTATTATGTGTCATACAAAATCGTTCAAGATCCTTCTTATAATCTGTCTATTTTTATTTTGCTTAAATTTCAAACAAATTTTAAATTTTTAATTAACATTAATATTATTAATGAGTTAGAAAATATTAAATCTTAAATTTTTTAGATAATAGAAGCGTTAAATTATTTACTTTTTTTGTCGCAGTGCTAGGTTAGTCAACTAGTCTGACTCTCTAGAATGGGAATCTAATTACCCATTAGGTTATTTAATTTAAGGAAAGGTTTTATGCAGGAAGTAATTGATTTTTTGAACAGTATTATATGGAGTCCAGCACTCATTTATTTGTGCTTAGCTGCCGGGTTATTCTATTCAATTCAAACTAAATTTGTACAGGTACGTCTGTTTAAAGAAATGTACACATTGTTGTTATCGGGTAAAAATTCAAAGCACGGTATTTCATCGTTTCAAGCTTTATCTGTTTCATTATCTGGCCGTGTAGGAACCGGTAATATAGCGGGGGTTGCTGCTGCGATCGGTTTTGGTGGTCCTGGAGCTGTATTTTGGATGTGGATGGTTGCCTTTTTAGGTGCTGCCACTGCTTACATTGAATCAACGTTAGCGCAAATTTATAAAGAAGTCGATCAAGGCCAATATCGTGGTGGTCCAGCTTACTATCTTGAGAAAGTCACCGGTCAACGTTGGTATGCGGTCACCTTTGCCATCGCAACTATCGGAGCCTGTGGGTTTCTATTACCGGGTATTCAATCTAATAGTATTGGTAACGGAGTCGAATTAGCGTTTGGCACTGGGATGTTAATTGAAACAGGCATGGGCATAGTGAGTGAAGCTAAAATAATGACAGGTCTGCTAATTGTTTTAATGCTGGCTTTCATTATCTTTGGTGGCGTTAAACGTATCGCAAACTTTACGCAAGTGGTTGTGCCTTTTATGGCCTTTGCTTATGTATTGGTTGTTTTTGTTATTATTGCCTTAAATATTACAGAACTACCGTCTGTATTTATGATGATTATTGGTGATGCATTTAGCCCAATGGCGGGTATCGGTGCTGCTATTGGTTGGGGGGTTAAACGTGGTGTTTACTCTAATGAAGCAGGTCAAGGTACTGGTCCACACGCTGCCGCGGCGGCCGAAGTTGAACATCCAGCACAACAAGGGTTAGTTCAAGCATTTTCAGTTTACATTGATACGTTATTAGTTTGTTCTGCAACGGCGTTTGTCATTTTAATTACCGGAGCTTACAACGTTCATGGGCTAGGGGATTCCTTCTTAGTACAAAACGTGGCAGCTGAAATGGCGGCAAATGGTCCTGCATTTACACAACTAGCTGTTGAAAAAGTATTACCGGGTATCGGAAAGCCATTTATTGCAATGGCATTGTTCTTCTTCTCTTTTACGACTATTTTAGCGTATTACTATATTGCTGAAACCAACGTCGCTTATTTACGTCGTACCTTAAAATTGCCTGATTTTACGTTCATTTTAAAAGTCGTGCTAATCACTGCTGCTTTTTATGGCACAGTTAAAACCGCTAATTTAGCGTGGGGTCTAGGCGATGTTGGTGTTGGTTTAATGGCTTGGTTAAATATTGTTGGCTTATTGATTATTTTTTTCATGGGTAAACCTGCGATTAAAGCCTTAAAAGATTACGAACTACAACGAAAATCATCTCCAGAAGAGTACAGCTTTGATCCTCTTAAACTAGGTATTAAAGAAGCGACTTTCTGGGAGAAAAGATTAGAAAAGAATAAAGCAAAATAACCATGTTTAACCGTAATGTTAACTGTAGCAGTAGTTTTACTTTTAATAAGTAAGGCTTTGCGGTTTAATTTCTTGGTTTAGTAAAAAGCACCATTTAGTTTCGTGACTTAATGGTGCTTTTTTGTTTTATAGAGAAGTTAATAAAGTCTAAATTATTGAGCATAGATTACTTAGCATAAATCAAAAACAGCTTATACCAATCTGGATAAGTAAATGGTCTATTTAGGCGTTAGGGAAAATGGATGATAGCAAGGAGTTGATTGCAGTAACTAGTTATTCTCATTACAAAATCAACAACGAAGCTAGGATTCATTTTAACAAGCATAAATGACTAGATAATTACTTAGATTGGTATTATTGATTAGGTGAACGACAACCGTTGAATATTAAAACGCAGAGCATTAAACTGAGTCTAAGCTACTTACATTATCAGAATAGGGTAAAAAAATTATGGATAACGCACAACAAGTTGAATTAGAAGCCGCTGCATTTCGCCGTTTATTAAAACATTTGGATAGCCGCAAAGATGTGCAAAATATAGAGTTAATGAATACGTCAGGATTTTGTCGTAATTGTTTGTCTAAATGGATGTTAGCTGAAGCGGAACAACGTGATATTGACATGACGCATGATCAAGCGCGTGAACATGTTTATGGTATGCCATACAGCGAGTGGAAGGCTAATCATCAATTACCAGCAACGCCTGAACAGATGGCTAAGTTTGAACAATTAAACCCTAAGAAATAATTCATTACCAAAGATTGGTTGATTGATTTTTTTAAAAGCAAAAGCTAATTAACCACGAAGGTATGAAAGGTAGAAAAGATTAGGTCAAAAGCTAATTAACCACGAAGGCACGAAGGGTGAAGAAGGTTAAATCAAAAGCTTAAAAAAATATTAATGATGTTTTTTCTTCGTGTCCTTCGTGTAGTCCAGCGCTTCGTGGTTGATTGGGTTTTTTAAAATCAAAAGCCGATTAACCACGAAGATATGAAGGGTGGGGAAGGTTAGGCAAAAAGCGTTAAAACTAAACAACCTTATTGGTTGGGTTTGATTTTCTTCGTGTAGCGCAGCGCTTCGTGGTTGATTGAATTTTTTAAAATCAAAAGCCAATTAATCACGAAGGTAGGAAGAGTAGAGAAGATTAGATAAAAAGCTTTATTGAATAAGAGTATTAGTTTGTTTTGGTTTGCTTTCGTGCCCTTCGTGGTTGCTTAGTTTTTTAAAAGCAAAAGCCGATTAACCACGAAGATATGAAGGGTGGAGAAGGTTAGGTCAAAAGCCTTATTTAAGGTTTTTATTGGTTTTCCTTCGTGCTCTTCGTGTAGCGCAGCGCTTCGTGGTCGACTGTGTTTTTAAAGTCAAAAGCTGATTAATCACGAAGGCACGAAGGGTAGAGAAGGTTAAGTCAAAAGCATTATTTAAGGTTTTTATTGGTTTTCCTTCGTGCTCTTCGTGTAGCGCAGCGCTTCTTGGTTGATTGAGTTTTTAAAGTCAAATACAAAACATGTTTTTGAGTGTGTGCCGATAGGCTAGTGTCACGAGCGGAAGATCTCTGCGATTCCTTTTTACAAGCTTAGTAAAATTAACACAATTAAACGATACATCTTCTAAGGGGCGCTGGCTTTAGCCTGCTTTTTTGATTGTGTTGTTAGTTATCAAATAATGGCTGTTCGTTCGCTTTGGTCATTGAGTCCAATCGTTGTATGCGATGGGCCGCATACTGGCAGGCTGAAGCTAGCGCCCCTTAAATTAGACTCTGTCTAATAACTACCACTTACTTATTTTGATTGTGTTGTTCATTTTACTCATTGAATCCAATCGTTGTATGCGATGGCTCGCATACTGGCAGGCTGAAGCCAGCGCCCCTTAAATTAGACTCTGTCTGATAGCTACAACGACTCGCTCTTTTGTGGGTTTAGTATTAATGAGTCGTTTGTTTATTCTTTATCTAATAACAATTGCCATAACGCTTCATAATTCACCATATTAAGGTGTTTTCTAGTCGCTTGGTGCTTTAGTTTATCTTGCTCATTGTTATAAGGGCCAGTCGCACATAATTGGCAATACAGTTCACCTTGATATAAAGCCTCGTTTAATTGCGCTTTGAGCTGATGCTCTTTGTTATCACTCCACACATAGGTGATGCCTTTAGTGTCTTTAACATGTTTATCTCGGTCAACATTTCGCACCTTATAACCTGGGAACGCGTTAATATCGAAATCATGCCAGCCTAAATAGTCAATATCTGTATTTCTATGTAGCGCATTTTCAATATTCCATTCTTTATAAGGCTTCACATCTTTAGAAGTGATATAGCATAAACGTGCACCGTTTGGGTCTAAAAAATGCTTAAAAGAATGAATTAAAAAGTAACGTAACAATTGACGATTTAACGTATTGATATGGACTTCTTTGCATTTCTCTTGAAACTCAGCCTGTGATTTAAAAGCAGGAATAAGTGGAAATTGAAAGATAACGACATCAAAGCTGTGCTTCTCTAGTTGTGACCAAGAGTCTGGGTTGGTTACATCAAATTCACACAAAACAGGGCAGTTTTGTTTTAATAAGGTTTGATAATCATTGTGCGCATATTTACTTAATAAAACCTCGCTAGTATCTAGCACTGTTGCTGTTAAACTCGCAGGCTGGTGGTGAGTGAGTAGCGAAGCTGAAAAGGATAAATCGCCATCTCCTACGGTTAATACTCGCCATGTCTTATCAATGATCATCTTTTATCCTGTGTAACAAATCTATACCAAAAATCGCGCGCAGTATAACAAATAGGGCGTTGAATGTTTTCTTTAATTTTTCTTTAACTTTCACTGAGCAAAAGTCATTATTGATTGTCGAACAGTCTTTGATTCAGAATTGAAATACATGAATAAGACGTTCAAATAAAGACTTAAAAGAGGCGAAACCATGAAATTAGTTACAGGTAGTATTATTGCAGGCAGTGTTGCCTGTTTGTTGAGTTTCACCACATTAATCGTATTGACCTTAAATCCGGCTAATGAAATAAACAACACATTCGACACTGAAGTCGTTAGTAAAAAGAAAACAGAACAACAAGTAATAGGCGAAATGGTTCAACAATTACAAATCGCAATAAGCTCTCCTGCAGATGACAATGCATTACAAACTATCTCTAAATTTGGCTCAGATAGTCGCTATTATTTAATGATAAGAGGGTGGTTAGTGCAAAAGATAAGTGGTATTGAAAGTAGGTTACAAGCACAAAAATCACAAAGTAAACGAGAGGTGTTAATGACTGAGGTTAATGCTTTAAAACAAGCCATACGAGCCATTGACTTAGAGTAGTTGAAATCTAAGCTTTTATACTTAAAAAAGCTTAGAGCCTAATAGCTAATAGGCTCTTATTTATTGAGTGCTTTTTAACTCTTGATTATTTAAAACCAACTCCCAGTAAAAGTTAACTGCCTGTTTAATTAACCATCAAAGCAATTAACTATCGTACAAGTTAACTATCAGTACAGGTCAATAGAGCATCGAACGCATCATTACCACGTAAGTTTTCGAAGTCATCTTCATCTGCTGCTAATTCTCTCAATGACGAACGGCCTTCAATAGCTTTTTCTAAGTCACTGATTGCTTGATCTTCCACACCTAAACACGCATAAGCACAAGCTCGTTGGTAAAATGCATCTTGGTTCGTATCATCCATGTCGAGTACACGATTACAAATGCTGAGTGCCCAATGGAATTCTTTCAGTTCCATTGCTGCATCCGCTTTTGAAGTTAACGCTTCTAAATCACCAGGGCGAATTTTCAAAATAGCATCGTAAGCGGCCATTTTTTGTTCTGGTGTTTGGCTTTTTTGAGCACGTAACCAGAGGTTATGAATCTCATTAATTTTTTCGATTTCAATATGGTTATCGGCAATACGTAATGTTTTACGACGTAAGTCTTTTTCCAACGTTTGAAACTTTTCTTCGTAAGATTGTGCGATCATTTTAATTTGTGAATTAGCTTTCTTAGTGGTGTTAACACGGATTTCATGCAGTGATTTCCAACCAAATAAAGCCACTAATGATGCAACACCGGCAATCACATAGAAGAAAAAGTTAACAGTTTGTTCTGCATAACTTAGTGATTTTTCAGCAACATCCAGCTCTCTATCGGTAATTTCAATGGTTAATCTACGTTCTAAATCTTGTAAATCATGTCGCGTCGCTTTTAGTTCATCGAGAATATAACGCTCAACTAAAGGTTTCTCTGCAAAGCTAGCTGTTGCAATGTCATTTGTCTTTTTACTGACGGCTGCAGCGGTTTGTTCTTGAACTGACGCTGCTACTGATTCATCAGTCGTTTCTACATCGGCCCAAGTGAAAGATGAAAGCAGACTGAATAAGACGAAAATAATTGCTTTAATTAGCATGTAATTGTGTTCCTTGTGGTGCTTAAGTAAATAGCCTCAGGTATGAATAAATAAAACGTGATTGCGGTAGCACGGCCATTATCGCTAATGTCAGTGTTAACGGAGTTTGCACTTTTATTATTACAAGCTGAGTTTAAATAGGAAAGTATGAACGATGCCAATATTATTACAACAGCAAAGCTAATATTTATACTTGATATTAAGATTAATTACGGGTTGAATGGTGAGCCTATTTTATAACTGAGAAATACCTATGCAAGAGCCTGAAAGTAATCAAGAAAAGTGGCTGTCTGGTTTCATGAAAGAAACGTTTAGAGAGCAGAAAAGAACACGCCGTTGGGGCATCGTCTTTAAATTATTAACCTTTACCTACTTATTTGTTGCTTTGTTTTTATTCATGAACACAGGTTTACTTGATAAAGACACGTCAACTCAAGAAGCGCATACGGCAATGGTCGTGGTAAATGGTGTTATCGCCGCTGATGAAGAAGCCAATGCAAATAGTATCGTCAGTTCGTTAAGAGCCGCT
Organism: Psychromonas sp. L1A2; assembly: GCF_009828855.1. NCBI lineage: Bacteria > Pseudomonadati > Pseudomonadota > Gammaproteobacteria > Alteromonadales > Psychromonadaceae > Psychromonas > Psychromonas sp. L1A2. The sequence goes on from NZ_WUAG01000001.1 coordinate 1,486,570, forward strand.
TTTAAGAATGAACATTCAAAAGCAGTGATGATGGTTATCAATAGTCCAGGCGGTAGTCCAGTTCAAGCAGGTTACGTAAATGATGAAATTAAACGTTTACGTGGTATTTACCCTGAGAAAAAATTGTATGCGGTGATTGCAGAGTTAGGCGCTTCGGGGGGTTATTACATGGCCGTTGCTGCGGACGACATTTATGCTGATAAATCGAGTTTAGTCGGTTCAATTGGCGTGACCGCATCAGGTTTTGGTTTTGTAGATTTAATGGAGAAGGTCGGTGTTGAGCGTCGTCATTATACATCCGGTGAACATAAAGCTTTCTTAGACCCGTTTTCACCGGCTAAAACAGAAGAAGCATTATTCTGGCAAGGTGTGTTGGACAGTACTCATAAACAGTTTATTAAAGTAGTAGAAGAAGGCCGTGGCGACCGCTTAGTGAAAGGTAATAAAGATCTTTACTCAGGCTTAATCTGGAATGGCGAACAAGCTTTAGCACTTGGTTTGATTGATGGGCTAGGTAGCCCAGGTTACGTAGCAAGGGATGTTATTCAAGCTGAAGAAATTGTTGATTATTCAATTAAACCATCAAAACTAGAAAGTTTTACTAAAAGCTTAGGGTTGTCAATTGGTGAAGGTGTAGCAACCTTATTGAATCGCTCAGATACAGCAATGCAACTGAGGTAATCAGCTCACTGTTTTTTAGATCTCTAGTTAAAATAATTGCGCCTCTTTTATCAGAGGCGTTTTTGTTTGTGTAGGTTAGCAAAGGTGGATGAGATAAGTTTTTATGAAAATTGCTCATATTAGTCAATTACGAAACATTTTTAAGGGGTGCTGGCTTTAGCCTGCTTGTTTTGACTTTGACTTTGACTTTGATTGTTGTTTTTGATGTTGAGAATCAATTTTTATTCACTTCACACATTATAGCTAATAGCAGTATGCGATGGACCGCATACTGGCAGGCTGAAGCCAGCGCCCCTAATATCAAGCTTTACTTAATAGCTGTCGCGACTAACTTGCGTTGTGTCTCCAATCACCTAACACACTTGAATTGTTGCGTTGATTGAATTGGAAGGGAGGTTAGTGTCACGAGCGGAAGAGCTCTGTGAACCCTGTTTTTAGTCTGTTTAGTGTGATCATTTCAATTAAACGAAACATTTTTAAGGGGCGCTGGCTTTAGCCTGCTTGTTTTGACTTTGATTGTTGTTTTTGATGTTGATAATCGATTTTTTTTCACTTCGCTCATTATAGCTAATAGCAGTATGCGATGGCTCGCATACTGGCAGGCTGAAGCCAGCGCCCCTAATATCAAGCTTTGCTTAATAGCTGTCGCGACTAACTTGCGTTGTGTCTCCAATCACCTAACACATTTGAATTGTTGCGTTGATTGAATTGGCAGGGAGGTTAGTGTCAAAAAGTTAAAAACTAAACAAACTTATTTGTTTGGGCTTATTTTCCTTCGTGCTCTTCGTGTAGCGCAGCGCTTCGTGGTTTATTAAGATTTTTAAAATCAAAAGCCGATTAACCACGAAGGCACGAAGGTGGAGAAGATTAGGTCAAAAGCAAAAAGTGTTAAAACTAAACAACCTTATTTTGTTTGGGCTTGTTTTTCTTCGTGCTCTTCGTGTAGCGCAGCGCTTCGTGGTTTATTAAGATTTTTAAAATCAAAAGCCGATTAACCACGAAGGCACGAAGGGTGGAGAAGGTTAGGTCAAAAGCTTAATAAAAGTATTAATGATGGTTTTCCTTCGTGCTCTTCGTGGTTACTTAAGATTTTTAAAATTAAAAGTGATTAACCACGAAGGCATTTACATGCTTACTCAACTGCTTTTAAGGTGGCTTTCAAAAGCGCCCAATAATTATCAACGGATGCAATATGTACTTTTTCGTCAGGACTGTGTGGGAATTTAATAGTCGGGCCAAATGAAATCATATCCCAGTGTGGGTATTTATCACTGAATAAGCCGCATTCTAATCCAGCGTGGATCACCATCGCTTTAGGTTTATTAGCAAATAACGTTTCATATTGTGTTTCCATAACTTTATATATTGCTGAGTTTGTATTCGGCGTCCAGCCTGGGTAGTTACCTTCTTTTGCTACTCGTCCATTAAATTGTTTGAAGTGAGTTGCAATTAAATCTGCTTGAGCGTGTTTGTCAGCATCAACTTGTGAGCGCACTAATACTTGAATAGCAAACTGATTAATTGAGCCGCTTTGTTGAGTGATAACGCCTAAGTTACTTGATGTTTCAACAACATTAGGAAAGTTGTCATCCATTGCAAATACACCATTGCTACAATTTTCTAACGAGTTTAATAGATTGTTATGACTTGTGTGGGTTAATACTGAGCCGGGTAACGAACATGGAGTGATGTTTACTGAAAAGTTATTTTCACTGGCTCTGTACTTATCTTTAAGGCTAACTTCTAATGTATTGATGACGGTTTTAATACTATTGTAATATTGTTCATCACACACAATGACGGCTTTTGCTTCACGTGGAATAGCATTACGTAAACTACCACCTGAAAGTGACGAGATTAAAAAAGGCGTGCCCTCTAAGTTAGTTAATACAGAGGCTAGCTCTTTAACAGCATTTGCGCGGCCTAAGTTAATATCAACGCCAGAATGGCCGCCTTTTAAACCTGAAATAGTAATTTCATAGGCATATTCAGAGATGTCAGATTCCATTTTTTCAAAAGGAAGCAGTACGTTAACATTCACACCGCCAGCACAACCCACGTAAAGTTCGCCTTCTTGTTCTGAGTCGGTGTTGATTAAAATCTTGCCCTGTAAAGCATCCGCTTCTAAACCAAATGCACCGGTCATTCCCGTTTCTTCATCGGTAGTGATCAGGACTTCTAATGGACCATGTTCAATACTGTCATCATCTAAAATAGCTAAACATGACGCCATACCGATACCATTATCAGCCCCTAGCGTTGTATTATCTGCACGTAACCATTCACCATCAATAATAGGGGTGATTGGGTCAGTAACAAAATCATGCTCTTTATCATTGTTTTTTTGCGGCACCATATCAAGGTGACATTGCAATATAACGGGAGTTTTGTCTTCAAAACCGGTGGAAGCTGATTTTGTCAGCATTAAGTTACCTATTTTATCCTTAACACAGGCGATATTTTTTTTAGCTGCCCAATTAATAATCCAATGAGTAAGTTGCTCTTCATGCTTTGAAGGATGAGGGATTGCGCATATTTTTTCAAAGAATGACCAAACTGGAGCTGCTTGAAGTGATTGTAATTGTTGCATAAACAGGCCTTTTGCCGCTTAAAAGAAGAATAACCTCAGTTTTACTTGGTTTGAATTCCAAGTCTTTTACGTTATTATGTAATTGATCTAGATCAATTTATAAAAATAAACGTTAAGGAAGTTACCGTGTCAGAAGAAAACTTTAAAGACCCATATAGCCTACGTCATTTTCTTGGTTTGTTGGCTGTGTTTTTAATTCCAACCTTGCCAGCTACTTTAACGTTAATTAAAGTACTGTCTTAAAAATCAATCGGTTACTAATTTCATTAATGATAATTGGTAACCGAATTTACTCCCTCCACGCTACTCTTTTTTCCCTCTTATGTCATTAATTTCTAATTGATTTAACGCTCAAGTAAACGAAATTTGATCTCGGTATCTTATCTACCAATTGCTAACATATTTCGAGATATAAATAAATTGCCAAAATAGACATTTATTTTTATAAAATTAAAAATTTGATTGGTCAATTGCGCTTAAGATCTATAAAATACGCGGAATTTGCCAAATTTTACTATTTTCTGGTGAAAAAATGCTCTGCATGGCCTCACTCAGATTATATAAATTTTTATTTATTTGTTATTTCATGGAGGTTAACTTGAGTCATTCTGCCATACTGGTATTGGAAGATGGGACTGTATTTAGAGGCGTATCAATCGGCGCTCACGGAAGCTCTGTTGGTGAGGTTGTTTTTAACACTTCAATGACAGGCTACCAAGAAATTCTGACTGATCCATCATACGCAAGACAAATCATTACACTCACTTACCCTCACATTGGCAACACTGGAACAAACGATGAAGATGAAGAATCTCCATCAATCCATGCTTGTGGCCTCGTTATCCGCGATTTACCTCTTCTAGCAAGCAACTTCCGTAGTCAAGCATCATTAAGTGAATACTTAACAGCACGTAATGTTGTTGGTATAGCTGATATTGATACACGTAAGTTAACACGTATTTTACGTGAGAAAGGTGCGCAATCTGGTTGTATCGTCGCCGGTGATAACATTGATGAAGCTGCTGCACTTGCACAAGCTAAAGCCTTCCCCGGTTTAAAAGGAATGGACTTAGCGAAAGAAGTAACAACAAAAGAATCATTTGAATGGTCTGAAGGCAGCTGGACATTAACTGGCGGCTTACCTGCACCAAAAACAGATTGTAAATATCATGTTGTTGCTTATGACTACGGTGTTAAACGTAATATTTTACGTATGTTAGCTGACCGTGACTGTAAATTAACCGTGGTACCAGCGCAAACACCTGCATCTGAAGTGTTAGCAATGAATCCAGATGGTATCTTCCTATCTAATGGCCCTGGCGATCCAGAACCATGTACTTACGCGATTGAAGCTATCCAAGAAATCCTAAAAACTGATATTCCAGTATTCGGTATTTGTTTAGGTCACCAGTTACTTGCACTAGCAAGTGGCGCAAAAACAGTGAAGATGAAATTTGGTCATCACGGTGCAAACCATCCTGTTAAAGATTTAGAGCGTGACGTTGTGATGATCACTAGTCAAAACCACGGTTTTGCAGCTGACGAATCTACATTACCGGCAAACTTACGTGCAACGCATGTGTCATTGTTTGATGGTTCATTACAAGGTATTCACCGTACTGATAAAGCCGCATTTAGTTTCCAAGGTCACCCAGAAGCTAGCCCGGGTCCACATGATGCAGCGCCTTTATTTGATCACTTCATTGAATTGATTGAACAGTACAAAAACGCCTAGTTAAGAATTGGCTTCAACATTACTTGCGGTTTAGTTTTTAAAATAGCCAGTCATTTAAGGCTTTTTGGAAACAATTTATCGCAAGTTATTTTGTAACGATTCCTAATCAAAGAACAAAAAATAAAAAGGTAATTTCAGATGCCAAAACGTAATGACTTAAAAACTATCCTAATCATTGGTGCAGGTCCGATTGTTATCGGTCAAGCTTGTGAATTCGATTACTCAGGCGCACAAGCTTGTAAAGCGTTAAGAGAAGAAGGGTACCGTGTTGTACTTGTTAATTCTAATCCAGCAACAATAATGACTGACCCAGAAATGGCCGATGCCACTTACATCGAACCAATTCACTGGCAAGTAGTAGAAAAAATTATCGCTAAAGAGCGCCCATGTGCAGTATTACCAACAATGGGTGGCCAAACGGCACTTAACTGTGCACTAGAGCTTGAAGAAAAAGGTATTTTAGCGAAATACAACGTTGAAATGATTGGTGCAACAGCGGATGCAATTGATAAAGCTGAAGACCGTAGTCGTTTTGATACAGCAATGAAGAAAATTGGACTTGAATGTCCACGTGCAGGTATCGCACATACAATGGAAGAAGCTTACGGTGTATTAGACATGGTTGGCTTCCCTTGTATTATCCGTCCATCATTTACGATGGGTGGAACAGGCGGTGGTATCGCGTATAACAAAGAAGAGTTTGACGATATTTGTTCAAACGGTTTAGACCTTTCTCCAACAAGCGAATTATTGATTGATGAATCATTAATTGGTTGGAAAGAGTATGAAATGGAAGTAGTTCGCGACAAAAATGATAACTGTATCATTGTGTGTGCGATTGAAAACTTTGACCCAATGGGTATTCATACGGGTGACTCAATTACCGTTGCACCAGCTCAAACACTAACAGACAAAGAATACCAACTAATGCGTAATGCTTCTTTAGCAGTACTACGTGAAATTGGTGTTGAAACAGGCGGTTCAAACGTACAGTTTGGTATCAACCCTGCAGACGGCCGTATGGTATTGATTGAGATGAACCCACGTGTATCTCGCTCATCTGCGCTCGCGTCAAAAGCAACGGGTTTCCCAATTGCTAAAATCGCAGCAAAATTAGCCATCGGTTACACGCTTGATGAATTACAAAACGATATCACTGGCGGTAAAACACCAGCATCGTTCGAACCAACAATCGATTACGTTGTCACTAAGATCCCGCGTTTTAACTTTGAAAAATTCGCTAACTCTAATTCTCGTTTAACAACGCAAATGAAATCAGTTGGTGAAGTCATGGCGATTGGCCGTAACCAACAAGAATCATTACAAAAAGCACTTCGTGGTCTAGAAGTGGGCGCTGACGGTTTCAGCCCAATGGTTGACTTAAACGATGCTGGCGCAAAAGACAAAGTATTATACGAACTACGTGAAGCGGGTGCTGAACGTATTTGGTACATCGGCGATGCATTCCGTCTAGGTATGACGATGGAAGAAATTCATAACATCACCATGATCGACAACTGGTTCCTCGTTCAAATCGAAGATCTAATCTTAGAAGAGAAGAAACTAGCAGAAGGCGGTTTACGTTCTCTAGATGAAGCGCGTTTACGTGGACTTAAACGTAAAGGTTTTGCCGATAGCCGTATCGCAACGGTAGTCGGTATTTCAGAAACTGAAGTACGCAAACTACGTGAAAAATTTGTATTACACCCAGTTTACAAGCGTGTAGATACCTGTGCTGCTGAGTTCTCATCTGATACTGCTTACATGTACTCAACCTACGACGAAGAGTGTGAAGCAAACCCAACAGATAACGAAAAAATCATGATCATCGGTGGTGGCCCTAACCGTATCGGTCAAGGTATTGAATTCGATTACTGTTGTGTACACGCGGCGCAAGCAATGCGTGCAGACGGTTACGAAACGATCATGGTGAACTGTAACCCTGAAACCGTTTCAACGGACTACGATACCTCTGACCGTTTATACTTCGAATCAATTACACTTGAAGACGTACTTGAAATCGTACGTGTTGAAAAGCCTAAAGGCGTTATCGTGCAATACGGTGGTCAAACACCACTTAAATTAGCACGTGCACTTGAAGCTGCTGGCGTACCCATCATCGGTACTTCACCAGAAGCCATTGACCGCGCAGAAGACCGTGAACGTTTCCAACAAGTGGTTGAGCGTCTAGGCCTTAAACAACCTGAAAACGATACTGTAACCACACTTGAGCAAGCGGTTACGTCAGCAACACGTATTGGTTACCCATTAGTCGTACGTCCTTCGTATGTACTAGGTGGTCGTGCGATGGAAATTGTATATGACGAAATTGATTTACGTCGTTACTTTAAAGAAGCAGTGAGTGTTTCAAATGAATCACCAGTACTTCTTGACCGTTTCCTAGATGATGCAATCGAAGTTGATATCGATGCCATCTGTGACGGTACTGATGTGGTTATCGGTGGCATCATGGAGCACATTGAGCAAGCTGGCGTTCACTCTGGTGACTCTGCATGTTCATTACCTGCTTATACACTAAGTGCTGAAATTCAAGACGAAATGCGTGGCTACATCAAAGCATTAGCGTTAGAACTAGGTGTTGTTGGTTTAATGAATACACAGCTTGCTGTTAAAGATAACGAAGTTTACATGATTGAAGTAAACCCGCGTGCAGCACGTACCGTACCGTTCGTTTCTAAAGCGACAAGTGTGCCAATTGCTAAAATTGGTGCAAGTGTCATGGCAGGCAAAACGCTGAAAGAACTAGGCATTACTGAAGAAGTTATTCCACCATACTACTCTGTTAAAGAAGTGGTATTACCGTTCAACAAATTCCCAGGCTCAGATCCAATCTTAGGCCCTGAAATGCGTTCAACGGGTGAAGTAATGGGTGCCGGTGCTACTTTTGCTGAAGCTTATGCTAAAGCTGAATTAGGTTCGACTAAAGAAGTCGCAACGGTTGGCCGCGCATTAATCTCTGTCCGTAACAGTGATAAAAAGCGTGTTGCTAAACTAGCACAGAAACTACTTGATTTAGGTTTCGAATTGGATGCGACACACGGCACTATGATCGTACTACAAGAGTCAGGCATCAATGCTCGTCTGGTTAATAAAGTACAAGAAGGTCGTCCGCATATTCTTGACCGTATTAAGAACAGTGAGTACAACTACATTGTAAACACAACAGAAGGGCGCGTAGCGATTGAAGATTCTCGTCAATTACGTCGTGCTGCGTTACGTTACAAAGTAGACTACACAACAACACTAAACGGTGCATTTGCAACGTGTCAGGCTCATACCGCTGACCCAACAGCACCAGAAGCGACAGTTAACTCAGTACAAGAGTTACATAAACGTATTAATGGTTAATCTTTAAGTTGATAAGCAATTAGCTAGTTTATGTAACGAATAGAAAGCCACTCAATAGAGTAATGCCGATCGTTTAAGGATCTGTTAAGAAAACTTGAACGATCTTACAGATAGATCATAATCCTCAATCTTATTAAAGGTTGGGGATTTTTTTTGTTTAATACCAATTCCGATAATTAAGTTTCCAGATTAACCCAGTCCCTATAACATTGTGAGATGACTCTATTTTTATCTTCACTGAAGCGATTCCAAGCATCACAACATTTATTGACAATATCGTTATAACCGTCAAAGCATCTATTCGCGATTCCATTATCCCGCATCCAATGCCAAACTTGTTCGATTGGATTCAATTCAGGAGAATACGGAGGGAGGTGAATGATCGTTAAATTAGTAAACTCTTCAGCTAAATACGACTGGTGCCAACTGGCTCGATCCATTATTACAACGGCATATTTTCCCTTTGGGGTTGCATCAGAAATTAAGCGTAAATGAACCTTCATCACTTCACTATTACTGTAAGGCATTACTAATGCCTCGGTTTGACCTGTATTGATACAGACCGCGCCAAATAAATAAGCATACTCAAATTGTTGCTGCTGAATGGCCCTTGGCCTGGTTCCTTTTTTTGCCCATATCCTAGTTGTTGTATTACGTTGACCAAACCTAGCCTCATCCTGAAACCAAATATGTACATCTTTTAAATGAACATGCCCAGGGATCTTAAGGATCGTATTTATTTGGAATTTTTTTAAAAGATGCTTGGATTTCTTCTGATTGTTTGGGGTGCTTAGAGCGAGTTGCTATCCAGCTTAGATTTAATTTGTTGAGTAAATGATAAATATTAGTTTTTTGATAAGTGACCCCGAATGTTGTTTCAATATATTCTTTTATATCCTTCCCCTGCAGACGGCCTCCTTCTGATTTTATCGCATTATCAATGACATATTGTTTTATGTTAGCAAGTTGCTCTGGCGTGAGTCGATGAGGCCTCCCGCTACGGGGCTTTACTTCCAGACCTGTTAACCCAGAATGAAGGTATGCTTTAATCCAAATGTTGACACTTCTACGGCTTACCTTTAAAAAAGTCGCAATATCAGTTCTACTTTTCCCTTCTAAGAAATGCGAGACAGCGAGTAATTTTAATCGTTGTCTCGCATTGGTTGCGCATTAATTAATTCAGAAAAATTTTGACTCATATTAACTCCTTTGTAAGAAGCTTAATTAGATCACATATTTATCGGAAATGGTATAATCAAGAAATGGAATTAGTTTATGAGTCATTTGAAAATCAAGACTCATACAATAATGTTTTAACTGCTATCGATACAAAATGGATCGAAGAGGCATTATTTAAAACACAAAAAGCAAGTATTCGACGTCGTCGTTTACCAGCAGAGCAAGCTGTCTGGCTCATCATTATGATGGGCTTGATGCGCAACCATTCTATTAAAGAAGTTTGTGGCTCCTTAGATATTGCCCTGCAAATAAACCCAGATGAAACATACTCCCATGTTGCTCCTAGTGTATTAACAGACTGTCGCAAACGCTTAGGTGAGTCACCAATGAGTTATCTTTTTAGTACGACGTGCGCTGCATGGCATGAGGCCATTATTTCAAAGCCACATTCATTAGGGCTAAATTTACTCGCAGTTGATGGCACTACATTTAGAGCTCAAGACACATCTGAAAATAGAGCTGAATTTGGTTTTATTTCAAAAAAACATCCTGTATACCCTCAATTACGTATGGTTTCCTTACATTCAACACAAACAAGAATGTTACTTGGCGCTGCCTTTGATAGTTGTGACATCGGAGAAACAACGTTAGCAAAACGCTTGCTTACAGATATTCCCGAAGACTCCTTAACATTATTTGACCGATGTTATTTTTCAGCTGATTTAATGCTAAATTGGCAACAATTTGGCATCAATGCTCACTGGTTAACGCCCGTAAAAAAGAGCATGAGGTATGAAGTTATTAAGCGATATGCAGATAATGACTTATTGATTGAAATGCCTGTTTCTCCCCAGGCACGTGCCAAAAATCCAACATTACCAGAAACTTGGCAAGCTAGAATGATTTGTTATAAGCAACCCAAAGGGGAAATTAAAGGTTTTATTACTTCACTCATTGATTCCGAGCTTTATACCATGGAGGCATTGTTAACTGTTTATTGGGAACGTTGGGAAATAGAGCAGAGCTTTGGTGAACTTAAAAATAACCAACTCAATGGCGAAATAACCTTACGAAGTCGATTTCCAGAAGGGGTAAAGCAAGAGTTGTGGGGAGTGTGCTTGGTTATAATCTAATTAGGCTTGAGATGGTACATATAGCTCAAGAAGCAAACGTTGAACCCACTTGTATTAGCTTTACTTCAGCTATTTGTATAATAGATATGCAAATCCGTGGCTACGCTTTATCAGGCGATGGCACTATTCCCAAAAAACTTCGACTTATGCTAGAAGATGTTAAGCATTTTATTTTGCCTAAAAAAAGAAAACACCGAACGTTTTCACATTCAGTGTTTTATATACCATCAAGGTATCCGTTAAGATATAAGCCTAACATCTCTTAACCGAACGGCATTGACTCAATAGAGTGGTTTTTTTGTTTGTTGTGTTTCGTTATTATTTAGAGGTGCCTTTACAAGACACCTTCAACCTTGAAGTGCATAACAGCTAAGCAGCTAACGCTACCATATACTCAGCCATTAATTTGGCTGGCGTTTTATAATTAAGCTTTTTTCTCGGTCTGTTATTTAATTTCACTATCACATTTTCAATTGATGATTGCGATACCTTTTTGAAGTCTGTTGATTTCGGCCAGTATTGGCGTAATAAACCATTCGTATTTTCATTTAAACCTCGTTGCCAGGAACAATAAGGATCTGCAAAATAAACATCACACTTTAAGTGCTCTGTTAACACGCCATGAGAAGCAAATTCTTTACCATTATCGGCTGTGATCGTATGTACAACTTCTTTGTACGGTTTTAACAAAGCAATTGTAGCAGCCGTTACGCCTCTAGCTGATTTATCATTAACACGCATAGAAACCGTAAAGCACGTCTTGCGCTCTACAATCGTGAACAATGCGCCGCTATGGCCTTTACCAATGACTAAATCAATTTCCCAGTCTCCAACTCTACTTTTTTCATCTACAATTGATGAACGAACATCAATACTGACGCGGTTTTTAATAAAGCCTCTACCTACTTGTTTATCTTTACTTCGTGGTTGGTAAACCATGCGCCTCTCTTAACCATCCTGATATTTGTTCAGGACTCCATTTTAATTGGAGTTTGGTTTTGATGAGTGTAATCATACTCTCGGTCATTTTTAGATTTTTGTGATAGTCTGAGCGACGATTATCTGCCAACAATTGAGCTTGTTTTATTCGATAACCTTTTTTGCCTGTGTTACGAGAAAACTCCCTACTAACAGTGGACTGGCTAATATTTAATTGTCCTGCAATTTTATTTTGACTTATGTCTATTTTCTTTAAGGCTGAAATCTTGCATCGTTGTCCGTAGGTTAGTTGTTTGTATGTTTTCATTGTTGCATCTCTTGCCGGAGAAAAAGCGATTAGCAACTATTCAGCTGATCATTTTTCCTACCTATTCAAGTTATTCACTTATTATTTGAATGCAAGTATCAATAAATTACCTTTTTTTAAAAAAATTAATAGCGACATTAACAAAATTTTTAACTGCAGGGTTTGTTAAATCTTTTCGCCACACTAATCTCATTTCCAGAGGTAAGTTTAGGTCGTCTAGTTCAATGACTATAAGGCTAGATGGTAAATTTAGAGTTATTGCTTTTGGTACAATGGTGCAACCAACTCCAGAGGCCGCAAGAGAAAGCATTGCACCATTATCACTGCCGCGTTCAACAATATTAGGAAAAAAATTATTTTTAGAAAAATGGTCAATCAAATTATCGTGATAGCTAACGGAATCTTTTCTATCAAACCAAACAAACCGACTTTTACCAATATCTGATAACTTTTTAGGCTTTAATTTAGCAAGTTTTGAGCATACTCTAGTAACTAATACTAATTTATCATCATAGACTTTGATAGAATTTAATCGAGAGTCATATGGCGGAAAATACATCACACCCAAGTCTAGTTGCCCGCGCTGTAATGAATTAACTTGTGGGCCAGATAGTACTGTATTTATTTTGAGCATCACTTCTGGGAATTTTTGGCGAAAAATAGTTAGAAAATTTGATATTTCCTCTATCCATAAATGCATTACAGTAATTCCTATAATTAATTCACCTGTATGGCCATCATTAATTAAATGTATTTTTTGTTTTGATCGTGCAACTTGTTCTAATATTTGTAATGCATCTTCATAAAATATTTGACCAATAGCAGTCAGTTTAATCCCCCTTGATTTTCTTATTAATAATATTACACCTAAATCTTCCTCTAACGCTTTCACCTGACGAGTTAATGCTGGTTGGGCTATATGAATCTGTCGAGCTGCTTCCGAAAATGATTGCTCATTAACGACTGAAATAAAGTAACGTAGTTGTTTTAAATCCATCTAACCCTCCTACTTTCCGATGCCTTTTAAGTATGGATACTACTCCAAATTGATATTTCTAACATAACTTAAGTAATGCTAAATTAAAATTGTAATATTTGTTTTATTTGTTTTATTTGTCTTTTGGTTAAAAAATTATACAAGGAGAGTTTTTATGGAAGAGTTTTTCTCTGAGCATTTAAACGAGTTTAAAAAATTACGCCATGATTTTCATAAAAATCCCGAATTGGGGTTTAAAGAAGATCGAACAGCATCTAAAGTTAAAGCATTTTTGTCTTCGTTAGATCTACCTTTTGTCACTGGATTAGGCATCACTGGTATTGTTGCTACAGTTGAAGGTAGGTTGTCTGATAATGGCAGACGAGTTGGGTTAAGGGCTGATATGGATGCTTTACCAATGCATGAAAAATCAAGTCATGATCATTGCTCAGAAACTGAAGGGTGTATGCATGCTTGTGGGCATGATGGTCATACTACGATGTTACTTGCTGTTGCGAAGTATCTTGCTGCACATCGTGATTTCGCAGGCATTATCTACTTAGTTTTTCAGCCTGCTGAAGAAGGTGGTGGCGGCGGAAATGAAATGGTTAAAAATGGGCTTTTTGAACAGTTTCCTATGGATGCCATTTTTGGTTTGCATAATTGGCCTTATATTGATGCCGGAAAAATAGCTATATTAGATGGCCCTGCAATGTCATCCGTCGATATTCTTGGGTTGGAAATTAAAGGTGTTGGCGGACACGGTGGCGCTACACCTCATTTTACTACTGATCCGATACGTATTGCAGGTACTCTCATTCCTGCATTACATTCGATTATTAGTCGAGAAATCGATCCACAAGAACCCGCAGTCTTGAGTTTATGCTCCATTCAAGCAGGGCAGTTATCGGCATTTAATGTTATTCCTGATACCGCTCAATTAAGTGGTACTGTTCGAACTTTCTCTAAGGATGTTCGCGATAAAATTCAACTTGCTGTCAAACGTATTTGTGCTGGAGTCGCAGATAGCTTTGGAACTGAAATTATAGTTGATTATCAAAGCATTTTTCCTGCGACAGTTAATAACATAGAAAAAGCGGTATTTGTTCGAAATGTGATCAAAGACGTTTTCCCTCAGGGCACACTCGATGAAACAGTTAAACCTTCAATGGGAGGTGAAGATTTCTCATTTATGTTAAATGCTTGCCCTGGTGCATATGTTTTTCTTGGTAGTGGGAAAGGAGATAACCCTGAACCCTTGCATAGTCCATATTTCGATTTTAATGATGATGTTATTCCTATTGGTGCCAAGCTGCTCGCATCTATCGGATTGAAGTCACTCAGTCAAGATTAGTAATAACCATTTTATACATATTTTAATTAGGGAAGATTATGAAAAAAAATATACCGATGCACCCAATAATGATGGTTTATTTTGTAGTTTGCACTTTAGCTTTAATTTGGCCAGGGGCTGTTATTGCAAATCGTATCGAACCGATGATCTTAGGTTTACCCTTTATGATTTTTTGGTATTTAGCGTGGTTCTTTGTTTGTTTCATTGGACTCGTTATTTGTTATAAGACTGAAGAAGGAGATAAGTAATGAGTTCATCCTCTATGTTGATCACAGCGATTACTGTGGGCTATTTGCTATTGGTTTTATTTGTTGGGATTTGTGCTAAAAAAGGTCAAAAATCTACATTAGAAAATTATGTGACGGGTGGACGTCATATGGGATTTTTAGTGTTGTTTTTTATCTTTGGCGCCGAAATATTTTCAGCCTTTGCCTTTTTAGGTGCACCTGGTTGGTCTTACAGTAAAGGGGTACCTGCACTATACATACTTAGTTATTTAACATTAGGTGTTGTTGTCTGGTGGTTAATGGCTCCTAGCATCGCAGATGCAGGACGTAGAAAAGGGTTTTTAACACAAGCTGAATATCTCCATGACCGTTACCCTAGCAAAGTTTTAACAATAATTATTGGTATTGTGAGCTTAGGGGCGATGGTTCCATATCTTACCATTCAGATTTCTGGTGCTGGACTTCTTTTTCATAGTGCGACAGGTGGTGAGGTTCCTTTTTGGCTTGGAGCTCTAGCTGCAACAGCAGTTGTTACTATTTATGTGTATGTTAGTGGCTTGAGTGGTATTGGTTGGACTAACTTAATGCAAGGGCTGATGATGATCTGTATTGCATGGTACCTTGGTTTAACGATTACTCATGAGTTTTTCGGGGGTGTTGGTGAAATGTTTTTACAGATTAAAGACAATGCACCTGAATATTTAACTATGCCTGGCGCACAAGGAATGGGATGGGGGAGTTTTTCTACGGCCATCTTGGTTAGTACATTGGGTATTGTTATGTGGCCTCATATTTTCATGAAGTTCTATAGTGCTGATAGTTCTAAAACGCTGAAGCGAGTATTTGTATTTTATCCATTATATGCCTATATTTTAGTGCCTGTTTTGTTTATAGGTTTTGCTGGAATATTAATATTTCAAGACCAACCTTTAGAAAAAGCAGATGAAGTATTATTAAAAATTGTAGTGGAACAAGATATCTTTTCTCCTTGGGTGATCGGGGTTGTTTTATCTGGCGCATTAGCTGCTGCGATGTCAACAGCTGCGAACTTAGCTCATTCTAGTGCATCAATATTAACTCGTGATATTTTTTATCATTTACCCGTCGGTTCAAAAATGAATGATAAACAATTATTGCTAATGACCAAGATTGGGGTTGTTATTGTTTCATTAGCTGCGTATGGATTAGCCTTATCTAAACCTGATTCTTTAGTTGCTCTATTATTGGGTGCTTATGGTGTTATTGTACAACTCTTGCCTATGTTAATCGGTGCTCTTTGGTGGAATCAAGCTTCTACTAAAGGTGCTGTTGTTGGGTTAGCTGTAGGTTCTGCTTTAACTTTAGCTTTTCAGCTTAGTGATTTAAGTGTCCCTTGGGGGTGGAATGGAGGTTTCTTTAGTTTGATTATTAATTCGATTTTTTTCTTTGTGATTAGTAAATTAAGCCCAGCTCCTCAACTAAGATCTAAATCTTTATCTTAATAAGTTAAAATTAAAAAAGATAAGAATAAGGAGTATGGCAATAAATGATATATAAATTTTAATTATATATCATTTATTGCCATGTCAATTTTCATATTTATATTTTTAGAAAATAGGAGAAGGATAAAGGCTAAGAACTACCGAAGTTATCTATACCATAAGTATTTATGTATATTAGGTATTATTCTTAATTATGGGTTATTGGCATTTTGCTCCGTATTTAAAATACAAGTGGTCAAGTAAATCTGGTCACTGTTTTGTAGTCATTCCAATACAGGCATTAAATATAATTTATTTATTATAAAAATATTGAGAAGTCTATCCATTTATTACAACTATTTAACTTGAGTAGAAGAGGCTAACTTTTAGTATATAATACTTTTAAAACTCTATAAACATACTCAACAGATCATTGATAAACGTAAGTAAGCTAAAACCGCTTTAACGTACGTGTAAAAGATAGTCTTATGCGGTGTTTAAATCTCTATTCAAGCTCAACTCATATTACTTAAACACGTAAAAATATTTTTTAAATAGCTGAATATTGAAATATAAGCGTCTTGTTATAAATAAGGCACTTTTGCATTTCTATCCCGATATATATATCAATGTGCCTTTGTTTATAATACGTTGAAATTATACCTATAAGATTCTTACGCTAAAAGTCAGATTTCCTCTATAAATGCCTCTCTTAATCAATATCATTTTTAAAAGAAGATATTAAGTATTTTAAAAATTCTGCCGGTGCTGGTGCTAATTGTCTTCCTAAACGAGTAAATATAACGGTATCCATGCTATTTAAATTATTATTACTTAAAAAAATACTGTTCAGGGTCTCGGACCAATTGGGAGTGCTTTTCAGCATAAACTCTGGAATCATTGTTACCCCTCCGTTTGAAGCATAATAATATAAAGCCGTAAGACTATTACTGATCACATTAGGCGTAAGTGTAATACCAGTGTTTTTCTCAACGTTCTCTATTAGTTGTCTTACACCATGTGCTATTTCAGGCAATGCAATATTATACTTTCTAAGAGTGCTCATTTTGATTGGCGCTGGTTCATTATTGATAGGGTGATTTTTATTCGCTGCGACAACCATTGGGCTGAGCGCAACATAATGACTTCGAATCTTAGGGTGATGTGGAGGGTTGAAAATGACTCCAATATGAACGTCATCATCAATCACTTTTCTGACAATATCGTTACTGTTATTCGTTGATAGAATAATTTTTATCTTAGGATATTCCTCATTAAATAAGCACATCGCTTTTGTCACTTTATTAATAAAGCCCTCACCAATGGCTAGTTCAATGGTACCTGATTCGAGCTTACGTAAGGATTTCAGACTATCTAATACCATCTCTTGCTGAATCAAATATTGTTTATAATAGATGATTAATTTATTACCAGCTTCCGTTGCAATGATCCCTCTTCGATGACGTTCAATAAGTACGGTATCAAGTTCTTGCTCTAATTGACTGATCTGTCTGCTGACGGCTGAAGGGGCTATATTTAAAAAGTCTGCAGCTGCTCTTACACTGCTATGTTGGATAGCCTCATATAAAAACTTGAGTCTATTTTCTTGTAAAAAGCTCATATTATTGACTTCTCTCTGTGTTGCCTAAAAGGTTACAAATTACAAAAAACGTTTCATTGTTCGAAACACATGCTCTGTTTATACTATAAAAAAGTCACAATAACTATTGTATAAACTATAATTTAAGGATGAAATATGAAAGTAGGCATTGTTGGTTTAGGTAATATGGGCGCTGGTATGGCAAGTACATTAGCAAAGAAAAAGCGGGATGTTTATGGCTTTGACTCGTCTAAATCTGCCCGAGAAGCAATATCACATAAAGGAGTGAAACCTGTTTCTACTCTGAAAGAACTCACTAGCATTTGTGACATCATTGTACTCTCTCTTCCCAAAGCTGAGCATGTAGAAGCTGTGTGTCTTGGTGAAAATGGTATCGGTAAATTAGCCTCGCCAGGTTTGATTGTTATTGATACAACAACTTCTGAAGCAGATGTTAGTCGTAAAGTTGCTAGTAGTCTTCGAACGTCTGGTATTAAATTCATTGATGCGCCTGTATCTGGTGGTCCTTTAGGGGCTGCTTCTGGCACTATGAGTATGGTCATCGGTGGCGAAAAAGATGTTGTAGAGTCTGTTTTATCTTTATTACAAGATATGAGTGTTACTCAAGTGCATATTGGTGATGTTGGTGCTGGTAATATTGCAAAGATTGCGAATAATTTACTTTGTGCTGCTCATCTTATTACGAATGCTGAAGTTGTTAGTTTAGCGGTTAAAGCAGGTGTTGATCCTGAAAAAGTATTAGAGGGCATTAACGCAGGATCTGGCCGAAGTGGTGTTAGCCAAGTTAATTTTCCTAAATGGATCCTTAATAATGGTTACGATTCTGGATTTAGTATGGGTCTTATGCGTAAAGACGTAGGGTTGGCAAAAAAATTAGCAGATGACCTAAATTTATCACTTCCATTGTCTCGTCAAATTATTCAAATGTGGCAACAAAGCCAAGATATCACTGACCAAGAAGATTTTAATGCAATAGTAAAGGCATCTGACCCTACTTTATTTTAATCAAGGAATGATATTATGACTAATCAAAGATTAAAAAACTCACTCATTAAGTATTTAGGCACTGAAAAGCTGGGCAGTTGGGTAAATGGCAGTATCGTACCCGGGACAGGAGATCAAGTTGAACTCATTGAAGCCCATAATGAAAAGATTTTATTATCGTATCAGGATGCCGGTAGTAACCTTGTTAATATAGTCGATAAAGCAGCTAAGTCTGCGCAAAAATACTGGTGGAAGTTGAGCGCAAAAGAGCGTGGTAGACTAATGTATGCTATCGGAGCTGAAATACGTAAAGAAGTCGACGAGCTTGCATGGATTGAATGTGTTACTGCGAATAAGCCTGTAGGTAATGCAAAAGGTGAAATTATTGCGGTTGCTGAAATGTTTGAATATTATTCAGGTTGGGCTGATAAATTACATGGAGAGGTCATTCCTGTTCCGAGTTCGCACTTAAACTATGTAAAATATGAAGCGATAGGCACTGTGTTACAAATTACGCCTTGGAATGCACCTTTGTTTACTGCCGGTTGGCAAATTGCACCTGCGATTGCGGCAGGTAATGCTGTTGTGTTGAAACCGTCAGAGTTAACACCTGTTAGCTCTTTGATCCTCGGTGTTTTGATTGAACGAGCGGGTTTACCTAAAGGGCTGGTTAGTATCATTTCTGGGTACGGGCATACCATTGGGCAAAGGTTTATTGAACAAGCTGAATTAGATAAAATTTGTTTTGTCGGTTCACCAATGACGGGATCTCATATTGCTGTTGCTGCGGCGAAACGTATTATTCCTTGTGTGCTTGAACTAGGTGGAAAATCTGCCAATATTATTTTTGATGATGCGGATTTAAATAACGCAGTGAATGGTGCTTTATCGGCTATTTTTGGAGGTTCAGGGCAGAGTTGTGTTTCTGGCTCTCGTCTTTTAGTGCAAGAAAGCATTTTTGATGATTTTGTTAATACTGTTGCAACAGCGGCTAACAAAATAACAGTAGGCGATCCGACAGATATATTGAATGAAATTGGACCGATTAATAATGCTAAACAATACCAACACGTTGTTAATATGTTAGATATTGCAATTAAAGAAGGTGCATCCGTTGTTGGTGATGTAATACCTAACCCAGAGCAGCAAGGTTTTTATATTAATCCTACTGTTTTAAAAGGGCATAACGATATGCAAGTTGCTCAACAAGAAGTTTTTGGTCCAGTGGTTATTGCTATCCCTTTTAAAGACGAGGCTGATGCTATCCGTATTGCAAATGAAAGTAGCTTTGGTTTAGCTGGTGCTGTTTGGACAAATAATGTAGGTCGTGCTCATCGTGTTGCAGATCAGGTAAAAGCAGGCACATTTTGGATAAATAGTTATAAAACAATTCATGTTAGTTCACCATTTGGTGGTTATAAGTTAAGTGGATATGGTCGCTCATCAGGGCTAGATGCATTAAGAGAATACAGTGAAGTTAAAAGTGTTTGGGTTGAAACATCAGATTCGCCTAGCTTTAATTTCAATTATGGAACAGTAGAGAGGTAAGTATGTCGGTTTCTAAATTATTATTAGAAAATGCAGTCGAGTGGCGTAAAGAGTTACATCGCTATCCAGAATTAGGTTTTCAAGAAGTTAAAACTTCTCGTCGAGTCGCAGAGTTACTTGAAAGTTTTGGTATAAGTGTTGATGTTGGCATGGCAGGTACTGGTGTTATTGGTACGTTAAAAAATGGAGAAGGGCCTTCGATAGGGTTACGAGCTGACATGGATGCGTTGCCAATGAATGAGCTAGGTGATGTTTGTCATAAATCATGTAACCATGGTGCAATGCATGCTTGTGGACATGATGGTCATACTGCCATTTTACTCGCAACGGCTAAATACTTAAGTGAAAACAGACATTTTAAAGGGACTGTCTACTTTATCTTTCAGCCTGCTGAAGAGAATCTAGGTGGGGCTAGAGTGATGGTAGAAGAAGGACTTTTTGAGAAATACCCAATGTCTAGTGTTTTTGGTCTTCATAATTGGCCGGGGTTACCTGAAGGGCATGTCGCTGTTTCCGATGGTGCAATGATGGCATCACTTGATACTTTTAAAATAACCTTAACGGGCAAAAGTTGTCACGCGGCTATGCCGGAAAGAGGAATCGATCCGATTGTGTGTAGCTCAGAGTTAGTGCTTGCATTGCAATCGATTGTTTCTAGACGACTATCTCCATTAGATTCAGCCGTGGTGAGCGTAACTCAAATTAACGGAGGTGAAGCAATTAATATCGTGCCTGAAACGGTTGTATTAGAAGGTACGTATCGTTGTCTTGATACAAAGGTTCAAGAGAAAGTTAAGATGTTAATTGGCGAAATTTCCAGTGGTGTTTGTGCTACGCATGGCGTTGAGCTTAATATGGAGTTCTTCGATGGTTATATTGCAACAACAAATAATGAAGAGCAAGCAAAGCACGTTCTTGATGTGGCTGTAAATAGTTTTGGTGAAAGTAGAGTGCATTGGAATCTTCCATCATCAATGGCCTCGGAAGACTTTTGTTTCATGTTAGAGAAATGCCCTGGTGCATATTTTTGGTTAGGCGCTGATAGTGAGTTCCCATCAAAACCACTGCATAATGCTTATTATGATTTCAATGATAATATTATCGAAGTTGGGATTGAAATGTGGTGTGGTTTGGTTGAAAAATTATTGAAGTAACTGTTGTTTTATAAATAAGTTATTATCTTTTAATTTTAAGTGATTTTTAAATGATGTTTATTTTTAAAGTAACTTAGTAACTCATCGCTTCACCGTTAACACATGTTAAGGTAAAGCGATGACATCTAGTGGTTCCTCCTCTAAAAATAAATTTAGTGTGAGTGGATAAAAATCCCTTTTATGTTATATTTTTATTGTTGCCTCTTGATCATAAATAAGTCTTTTGAGTACCTTTCTATCAATACTTTTCGCTATAAATACACCTTTATTATCATATTTCTAATAATGCTTTTTTACTATAAATAAAAAATTATAAGCTTGCAGTAAAGTTTTGAATATTGCATGTTGTTAATTCTACTGTCTTTATGTAACTCCCTTATTTCCTGAGATCTTGCATCTTATTTGTATTTTTTTAACTTACTTTTCTAATAAAATCATCGTTGCTTTTTAAGTAACGATAAAGTGATATTAAGAGAACACTAGATGTGCTTTAATTAAAATTCATTTAAAGATGTTGCAAAGTATGCAATGGATGCTAATAACTCAAGGAAACAGTAATGGAAAATACTTCTTTAAAAAAATTATTAAACTGGAGACTTCACGGTATTGTCATCATCATGACGATTATTGCTGAATTAATAGGTGTGCAAACACTCCCAATCGGTAGTGCAAAAGTACTTTTTCTTCCCCTCTTTTATGTTTTTGTTTTATGTCTATTTTTTAACCCCAATATTACAAAAATATCCAACAAACTAATTTCTAAAAAACAAGCTAAAGTTGCATCTCATATTATTGTTATTGGGATTCTGCCATTCATAGCTAAGTTTGGAACACTTATTGGACCTGCAATACCAAATATCCTTGATTCTGGTACTGCAATGATACTTCAAGAGTTTGGTAATTTAGCTACGATGTTAATTGCAATGCCTGTTGCTGTTTTACTTTTAAAAATGAATCGAGAAGCCATTGGTGCAACGTATTCTATTGCTCGAGAGCCTAATATCGCAGTTATTTCTGATAAATATGGTTTAAAAAGTAGCGAAGGTATCGGTGTTATGGGCGTTTATGTAATGGGGACAATGTTCGGTACTCTTTACTTTTCTTTACTGGCTGGGTTTTTGGCATCGACAGACTGGATTGATATTCGAGCTTTAGCGATGGCGTGTGGTGTTGGTAGTGGTAGTATGACTGCCGCTTGTTCTGGTACCTTAGCTGAAGTGCATCCCACAATGAAGGAAGATATATTAGCTTTTGCAGGAGCAAGTAATTTATTGACCAATGCAACGGGGTTATATGTTGCGATATTTATCGCTTTACCTTTTGCTGAGTGGTATTACAAAAAGCTAAATCAAATCCGTGGCACTTTTAACAACACTTCTAAAACAAACTAAGAAAGGGATAACTTATGAGTACTAATGAAATGAATTTAACAGCAGAAGATGAAACTAAATTATCCTTTAAACAAAATATAATTTTAATTATTCTTTTTTGTGGTATTGCGTTAATAAGTAACTGGGCTGGCACGGGTAATAATTTCCTTATTGCGTTGCCTGGAATGGTCATTATTTTTGCAATGATCCTTATTGGTCTAGGTCTTAAAGCTCTTATTGGGGGACCTTTACCGGCAGTGGCATGGGTATCACTTGTCAGTGTTGGGTTAACACTTCCATTTGTTCCTTACTCTGATGTCATGTTAGGTTACCTAAAAAGCATCAACTTTCTATCGTTAACAACACCTGTACTCGCTTATGCTGCTATGGCTGTTGCAGACTTAGAAATTAAACTTTTTAAAAAATCAGGTTTCAAGATTGTTTTAATCTCAATTCTTGTCTTTACCGGTACCTATGTTGGTTCCGCGTTAGTTGCAGAAGCTTTTCTTTAAAAGCTAATATTAAAGGGAGAGTAATTATATTCTCCTTTTACCCATACCATATTAAGCATACTTTTCTTTTTGCCTTTTATCTTTTTAAAATACTGAATTACTCTGGTAGTACTGATAATTTATTGTCTACGTACTGAAAACTTAGAAGCCTTTATTACCCTCCCTTATCCTTCTGTATCTTTGATATTTGACTGTGCTAATGACTTTTTCGTATCTCATTATGTGAAAATTTAAGTGTTTTTAAAAAAGTATCGAAATTAGAAATTCAATATATAATAAGTTATCTAAAAAGTATGATAGATAAAGTACTAATCGCGTCAGTTTTTGACTATATTATTTAATTTAATAAATACATTAAATGTCTTTCTCGGGTCATCTATGCTAGTACTTATCTCTTTTATTACTGGTAAAACTAAGGAAAAAAAATGAAATTGCAACAACTTGAATATATTTGTGAAATTGAGCGCAGTGGATACAATATATCTGCAACTTCAGATAAATTGTTTACATCTCAACCTGGTATAAGCAAACAACTTAGTTTGTTGGAGAATGAGTTAGGCGTTAAAATTTTTGAAAGGAAAGGTAAGCATTTGTTTGGTGCAACTGAGATTGGCGCTAAAGTGATACAAGAGGCAAACTTGCTTCTCGAAATTAAAAATAGAATCAAAGATATGTGCGATGCTGAAACCTCACCAGATCAAGGTTCAATGAACATTCATACAACGAATGCCATTGCTAATTTTTTATTACCAGAAGCGATTCAATATTTTATTAACAAGTATCCTAAGGTCTCTCTTAATATGATAGGTGTTGAGCCTAATACCCCGTTGCCCAAGGGAAGTAATTATTTTTGTATTGTTGCACAAGATATTAGCGACTCACCGGGATTTGTTGTATTACCTGCATATAAATGGTCTTTAAGCCTTATTGTTCCTTCTGATCATTATTTAGCCAAAGTAGAAAAAATAACATTAGAGCAATTGGCTAATGAGAAGTTAATTAGTTATGAGTCTAAATCTACAGGCAGAGAAGCAATTGATGAGGCGTTTAATCAGCAAGGCCTAACGCCAAATTATATTATTACTACCATGGATGCCGGCACTATCAAAGAATACGTCAAGCTGGGAGTGGGTATTGGTATTCTGGCATCAGTTTCAACCAATTTAGTTGATGATTCGATAGTCGTGCGTTCATTACAAGAGTTGATTCCTGAATGTGATGCTTGGATTTGTTATAGTAAAGAAATTTATTTACAAAAATATATGTATGATTTTATTGAAAAAATCTGTCCTCATTTAACCCGTACTGTAATAGAAAGTGTTGCCCCTTTAACTGTATTAGAGAGAAATAAATGGTTTGAAAATGTACAATTTAAAACATATCGTTAATATGTTACATGCCGCTTTTACTCATTTTATCGACGTATAATATGATAGAAGCGGTTTTTATCCTAAACGTATCTTAAATAAAGGTTTTGTTTTCCCGTCTTCATGAAGAGACATAAGCTTAATAGATATTTGAACTAATTATCATAAATATGATATTCCTGCAGTGTTGTTGTTCTATAAATAGAATATTCTTCAAACTAAAGTTCATTTTAATATCATATATTTCCATTCACCTTTTCCATTTATTTAAGATTGTAAATTTGGCACTTTTAATGTTCTGTTTTTGGCAACAATTTATAATTTTTGTTGTCTTGTTTAGATTTTAGTTGTCAGGCTATATTGACCTATTATTTAAGGCATATGATTAAAATGTAGATTCAAATAATAAAAAAGTCTTAAAGCCGTATTATAAATAATAGAGTGGTTAAAAAATGGAATTAAGTGTATTTGATTTATTTAAAGTAGGTATAGGCCCTTCTAGTTCTCATACAGTTGGACCAATGCGGGCTGCCAGCGTATTTATAAACAAATTAATTGAACTGTCATTGTTAAACGACGTTCAGCAATTAACAATTACTTTATATGGTTCTCTTTCTGCTACGGGTATTGGGCATAATACGGATAGTGCGATCCAATTAGGGTTGATGGGTTATGATCCTGAAACCGTCGATACTCAACTCACGAAGAGTATTATTGAAAATATACAAAAAGATGAAACAATACGATTATCTGGAACCCACCAGATCGGATTTGTTTATGCACGGGATATTATTTTTTCAGACGAAATCCTACCATTACATGCGAATGCCATGTCACTTAGCGCTTCTAAAGGCGATGAAATATTGTGGTCTGATACATTCTATTCGGTAGGCGGTGGATTTGTGCTTAATGAAGCAGAAATGACCAAGGGAACAACAGAAGATAAAAGTATCCTTCCTTACTCTTTTAACAGTGCAGCACAGCTTCTCATGTTATGTAAAACTGATAATTTATCAGTCAGTCAATTGATGATGGAGAATGAAAAAACATGGCGTACGGAAGAAGAGATAAAAAAAGGCATTCTACACATTTGGTCCGTGATGCAACAATGTATTGCAAATGGGATGAATAATAGAGGTATCTTGCCGGGTGGATTAAATGTACGTCGCCGTGCTTGGGAGTTACATCAAAAATTATTATCTGTAGAGAAACCTAATAGTATTAATTCAACATTGAGCGCAATGGAGTGGGTGAACCTATATGCGCTTGCTGTAAATGAAGAAAATGCTGCTGGTGGCCGAGTGGTAACCGCCCCTACAAATGGTGCCTCTGGCATTATTCCTGCTGTGCTTAATTATTATATGATCACTTCAGAAGATAAAAATGACGATGATATTGTTCGTTTCTTTTTAAGCGCCACTGCAGTAGGGCTCCTTTGTAAAAAAAATGCGTCAATTTCTGGTGCTGAAGTCGGATGTCAAGGTGAGGTTGGCTCTGCATGTGCGATGGCGAGTGCTGGGTTAGCTGAAATTCTAGGTGCAACGCCAGAGCAATTAGAAAATGCTGCTGAAATCGGACTTGAGCATAACCTAGGTTTAACCTGTGACCCCGTTGGCGGTTTAGTACAAGTCCCTTGTATCGAGCGTAATGCTATTGGTGCGATTAAAGCAATTAATGCAGTGCAAATGGCAATGCGCGGTGATGGAAATCATATTATCTCTTTAGATAAAGTAATAAATACAATGAAAATAACTGGGCGAGATATGTCTTCAAAATATAAAGAGACATCTAAAGGTGGATTGGCTATTAATACGATTGAATGTTGATATTACAATCAATTATTTGAGGTTTGTATTTTAAAGGTGCTCATAAGAAAAAGATTATGGACATATATGGACGCTCTCTCGTAGTCAAGACGAGTTAATACAGAACACGAAAATAGTTTCATATTCGTCAGACTTTATAACCTTAAATACTTATCATTAACTCGCTTGCGATGACTGACTCAATGGGTTTATTGAATAAACCGTTCTGACATATATTCGAGCTATGGATTAAAACCATGCTCCTGATGAGTTGCGAACCAGAATACCAATGATAAAAAATACAACCAAGCGAACTATAAGTTCGTGTCCTTTGCTAGTTTCATTCTGGTTGGCGTGAGCCTTTTCTTTTCATCTTTAAACTACGGTTAGAGAGAAGTTAATACTTTTTTAATTAAGCACTCTCTAGCGACCTAAACACCCATTCAGGCTCATGGCCTTTGTCCACAACAGGTTTCGCTAGAGAGTAAAACGGGTGAATCATTGTGTTATTTCTTTTGCTATTTGTGGCGTGTAATAACTGTTTTTTTGAAGCAACGTCCACATAATGCGTGCTAGCTTATGTGCTGTGGCAACCACTGTGCAATTGAAGCTTTTTCGCTCTCTTAATTGGCAAACCCATTGGTTTAATGCATCTTGCTTTTTACCTGCATGGTTAATCATCGCACGCGCACCATGAATTAATAATGTTCGTAAATACTGGTCACCTCGTTTACTGATGCCAGTCATGATGCTTTTATTACCAGAGGCAAATTGTTTCGGTGTAAGACCTAACCACACGGCAAAATCTTTCGCACTAGCAAAGGCTTGCACGTTACCGATTGAGGCAATAAAAGCAGAGGCATTGAGATAACCGATACCAGGTATGCTTAGTACAATCTTACCTAAAGGATGTCGCTCTATTTCTGACTTTAATTTCTTTTCAATTGTTTTAATACGATTATTTAACAGTGCGTATTCGCTATAAACATCGTTAACTAACCATCTCAATGTCGCTGATAATGATTCATCTGAGCATAAATCAATGAGTTTTTCATTAAATCCCTTATGGCCTACTGGGAAGATAATACCAAAATCAGTGAGTACGCCGCGTAACTGATTACTTGTTGCTATTCGAGTGCCCAATAATCTTTCACGTAAACGATGCAGTATTAATACTTCTTGTTGTGCCATGGTTTTAATAGGAACAAAACGAATAAATGGACGGCAAGAGGCTTCAAAAATAGCGAGTGTATCGTTACTGTCATTCTTATTACCGCGCACAAAAGGAGTGACATGTTGAGCCGGTATTAAACCAACATTATGCTCCATAGACTCAAACGTACGCCCCCAATAATGAGATGAATAACAAGCCTCCATCACCACACGACACTTGTTTTGCATCTGTATAAACTCTGTCAATTGTTGTCTGTTTAGACGCTTATTGAATAACGTTTTACCTGTGTTAGTGAATCCCATTACCTGAAAAACATGCTTTGCTAGGTCGATTGATATTGTGTTAAGTTTCATGATGGACGCTCCTTAAGTTAACTATTGATATTACATTAGTTTGGCGCATTGACGCCGTATTGGGGAGCGTCCATCTCATCACCTATAAATTTTAATTCAATAAATCCCTTATTTTTAGCCCTTTAATCCCACTTATGATTCAATTTAATCAGTTAGCTAATAAGGTTAAAATAATCTATTTAATCTCAAGTAAATGCAATCTTCTGTCATTTTTATTTAAATAAACGAATTGAAAATAAGTTATTCTATCGTCTCGTTATGCACTAGTGGTGATTTCATATGAGTGATGTTTATAAAGGTAGTTGTTTGTGTGGCGCTGTTATTTTTGTTGTTAATAGCTTTAATGATCAAGCTGCGAATTGTCATTGTACAATGTGCCGTAAGTTTCATGGTGCTGCATATGGAACATTAGTCGGAGTGTCGGGTTTGAACTGGATTTCAGGTAGAGATTATTTAAAAGAATTTACCGCGCCAAATGGTTCTGTTCGTACATTTTGCTCTAAGTGCGGTTCTAGTTTAGGGTTCCGTGTAAATGGTGCTTCTTTAAATGAAATAGAATTGGCAGTTGCAACTTTTGATAGTGACATTCCTGTTGTAATTGATGCTCATATTTATACCGACTACAAAGCAAATTGGTGTAAATTAGAAGATGAATTACCTAAACACCAGGAAGGGCGCTAATGCCTTATAATACCAAAATAATTAATAAGGTGATCATTCTTGCTGGTTAAAATCATCCCTAACTGCGTTGTGAGTTTTGAAGTGAGAACAACTATCTCCTAGAACTCACGCCTTATTAATGTTAATTTTTCCTACGCAATCTCTGATCACTTATTTAATTCCATTGTTATAAAGTTGTTTAGCAATACGTCCTGAGATAGACCGTTAGTAAAAAATTAATTATTAATTGAAGGAAATACAGAGTTTGATCTTTCATTTTGCATTAATTAATTCTGAGTTAATTGATTGGAGGTATATGCTCAATATCAGAATATATAGCTATATTAGCTTTTATGAAGCGGTATCAAGAAATTAGACTATCTATAAATAGCGTAAAATTGTATTACTTACTTGAGAGTTAAGAATTAATACGATAAAAATATCGTATTAATTCTTGGTTTTTTAGCAATATATTTTTAACTGTATGATTCTTCAAGCACTTGGGCGGCACTGAATAGTGTCATTTCATCATGATATTTTGCAGTTAGCATTGCGCCGATTGGGCGGTCATCTGAGGTTTTCCCTACAGGAACGGATATAGAGGGGTGGCCTGTTGCGCAAGTTGGAGCTGTATTCCCTACCATTTCAAATGCTCGTGCAATAATTTCCTCTACTCCTGCATCTTTTTCCGGCAAACGTGTTGCGGCCATTGGCGTTGTTGGCATTAATAATACATCTACTTCTGATAAGGCTCGATCATAATCGGCGGTCATTAAACGGTTAAGGTTTTGGGCTTTGCCGTAATAGCGTCCTTTCGTTCTTGATGATGTAAAATGTCCGGTTAGCATGCCTAGTTTCATTGTTTCCGATAACTCATCAGCCTTTTCTTTCCAATTTGATTGCGCATCCATTAGACCTTCTACAAAAAGGCCTTTCATATTGGTTCCGTATGAATTATTTCGCATCATTAAATCATAAGTTCCCTCAAGAAAAATAGGTGTCCATATCGCAGCACCAACAGCATGTAATGGTATAGAAACAGTGTGGATAATAGCGCCTTCTGCTTCTAGTTTTTTAGCGGCTTCCATTACTCGCTCATCAACTTCTATTTCAGCACCGGGTGTACCAAAGCCTTCAGGTACAATTCCTACACGTAAGCCTTTAACTCCTTTATTAACGGCTTCGCTATAAGGTTGAGATACAGCCCCTTTTTGGCGAGGATCTAGTCCGTCAGCCCCAGCCATTACTTCTAACATTAAAGCATTATCTGCAACGGTACGTGTTATTGGACCTGCATGATCTAATGTTAGCTCCACGGCAAAAATCCCAGTATAAGGCACCAAGCCATGTGTAGGTTTTAAGCCGACAATGCCACAGTAAGAAGCGGGAATACGAATTGAGCCACCCTGATCTCCACCCGTTGCCATATCAACTATGCCGGCTGCAACCAAAGCGCTTGAACCAGACGAGGAGCCTCCAGCATTAAACCCTGGCACGGTAGGATTTTCAACATATCCATTATGTGAAGTGTGGCTTCCTCCTGATGCACAATAATATTCACAATTAGATTTACCTTGGATTGTTCCTCCTTCATCTAGAAACCGTTGAACAATAGTAGCGTCGACATCAGGTATATAACCTTCTAAAATTGAAGTACCATTCGACATTGGTACGCCTGCCACACATACGTTATCTTTTATTGCGATTGTTTTACCAGAAAGTTTACCGTTACTTGCTCCTTGAATTGTTGTTTTAACTGCCCATGCATTATAAGGGTTATTTTCTGAGGAAGGTTTTATGCCTGAATGGCGAGGATATTTTACTTCAGGTAATTGAATATCCATGCTATCTACAAGATCAAATGCATCAAGTTGTCCCTGCATTAATTTATGATAAGTAGTGGCTTCTGACTCTGTAAAATGAATGCCTATTTCTAAAGCCGTTGTTTTCACTTCTTCAACTGTAGGTCGTGTAATTGACATAATGCTTTCCTTTGCTAAGAGTTATCAAATATGATTAATGATCAAATTGCATAATTTAAGGCGCTTTCATACTCACTAAAAACAGGAAATAAGTCAATAAATGTGATCGATGTTTTTTTATTGAATTAATGTTGTTGACATATTGTTGATTGCTGTTTTGAAACTTGCTCTCTTTTTATTAAAAATATGCAGCTAACAGGCATTTGGACATCTTATATTTTCTAATTTAAATTTTTAATTACGTTGCTTTTACCTATTAAAAGCCGTTGGGATGAAAGGTTCTGTATTCGTAAAAACTATTACCTAATACTCTTGAGTCACGGATATTTGCTTGTTCATTTATCTTTAATATCATTAGCTTTTATTATTTTTAGTTACGATTATCTCCTCATTTACATCGTGTCAAGAGTCAAGTTTTTGATGTTTTTAAATGCTGTAATGAATTTAATTTAAGATAAATTTGAGTTTTTTAGGAGTAAAATGTTAGGGATAACATCAGTTTTAAACTCATAGTGCTAAAAGAAATTGTTAATTTGTATCGTAGTATGCGTTAATAATAGCAGTCACGTTAATTAAGTAATTGTTATTAAATACAAAAAAATGGGAAAGTTACTATGAAAAAATAATGGGTGACCTTTTAAATGTTTTTCATCTCAAATAGCTCATGTTTATTAAGGATTCATAATGAAAAGACTTATTTTAGTTACCTCACCGCCAGCAAGTGGCAAAACTTATATTTCTAAAAAGTTAGCAAAAGCACTCAAGCATGTTGTGTATTTAGATAAAGATACCTTGATTGTTTTATCACATCAGATTTTTAAAGTGATGAATGAAGAAGTGAATCGAAGCTCTGATTTTTTTGAAGAATATATTCGTAATTACGAGTATGACGCTGTGCTAGCACTCGCGATGGAAGCCCTTGAATACGACGATATTGTATTGATTAACGCGCCATTTACCCGTGAAATTAGAGATACTGCTTTTATTGATAATCTAAAAAATCAACTCATTGAAAAAAATGCGCGCTTGACTGTGGTTTGGGTAATGACTGATGTTGATGTGGTTAAAAGTCGTATGACTGAAAGAAATTCTTCAAGAGATGTTTGGAAGTTGGAAAACTGGGACGAGTATATTGAAGGCGTTGATTTTTCTATCCCGTTGAGTATCGATAATCCAGATATCGTTGATGATTTATTACTCTTTAAGAATTCAAATCAAGATGAATATGAAACCTCATTAAAAGAGCTTGTTTCTATTTTAGAAAAGGAACAGTCATTAAATAGAGAATAAATCTTATTCTTGTTTATTTGAGAGAAATTTAATCAATACAGTGTTAACAATATAGTTTGTATTCAATCATAGATTAGGTCCAATATTAACTATCCCTAATCTGTTTAATTGCATTACGCTTACATTGCCTAGCACTGTGATTAATGTAAGAAATTGCATAGGCACTACATTGGTACTGCATCGGTACTACATAGAAACTGAATGTAGTTATGCAAATCATATAGTTATGTAAATCATATAGTTATGTAAATCTGGAAAACCATGAAAACAAACGATTTCAATCAATTATTAACAGAGGTGCGTGCTTGCACCATTTGCGAACCTAACTTGAAAGAGGGTGTTCGTCCTGTTTTGCAAGTTAATCAGCATGCTAAAATTCTTATTGCTGGGCAAGCGCCTGGCTCAAAAGTCCATGCGACAGGCATTCCGTTCGATGATCCGAGTGGGGATCGATTAAGAGAATGGATGGGGATTGATAAAGAAACTTTCTATAATTCACAAAAAATCGCAATATTACCCATGGCTTTTTGCTATCCAGGAAAGGGTAAATCAGGTGATTTACCGCCGCCACCAATATGTGCAGAGACTTGGCGTAACAAGCTACTTGAAGCGATGCCAGATATTCAGCTCACACTTGTCATCGGGCAATATGCTTTGGCATGGCATTTAAAAAACCGAGAAAAAAATCTTACCGAAACAGTCAGGAACTGGGCTGCTTATGGAGAGCAAGTTATGCCTCTTCCACATCCAAGTCCGCGTAATAATATCTGGTTAAAAAAGAATCCATGGTTTGAAGCGGATGTTTTAACAGTGTTACAAAATAGAGTTCATAACATTCTAAAATAGCTTTTTAGTGTTAAAAATCGACTCTAGGCATAGACTTATACCCACACTATGTCATTAAATAAACGATAGCTTTTAACTATTTAACTATTTGTCTATTTCTTCGCTGACTAGCTTGGCATCGTTTAATGTGTGTTTTGATCCGTTCAAGTTTTGAATACGTATTTAAACTTGGAGAATATTACAAGATGAATAAGTGCTTTTATCGATATAGTTAAGGTGCTTAACGTTTAGCTTTTAACTCAAACTTCGATAACCATGCAGAACATGTACTTATTTCCCTGTTATTGCTGAGCGTCATTACATTAGAGTTACCGAACACAACTCGATTTTTATTCTTCTAAATTCATTTATTTTTAATAGGATCTTAAGTTGATTTTACCTTTTTTTCGTCATGTTTTTATTAGTTCTATTGTACTTTTAACTGCTTGTAGCCAATCAAATATTGACCCTAACTATCAAGTGTCAGCATCATTACCCAGTTATTCTCAACAAAATTTTCAACAATACATTGAAGAAACAAAACAGTGGTTATTGGATAATCGAGTCTTTAAAAGCGATGATATTGAAAAAGAATTACAAGCGAACCTTCCTTTTGAATTAATACCTGAAAACCCAAATGGAGATGCAGTACTGTTAGTGCATGGTTTGGGTGATTCTCCCTATTCGTTTACGGATGTTGCGAAGCATTTAGCTTCACAAGGTTATCTTGTTAGAACGGTGTTACTACCCGGACACGGTAGTAAAGCAGGGGATTTAATGTTGCCCACAGAGGAAGATTGGCAAATGGTAGTTAATCATCATATTGCGCTACTAAAACCAAACTCAAATAAGCTTTGGTTAGGTGGTTACTCCACAGGCGCAAACTTGGTGACATCTGAAGCATTAAATGATGACAGTATAGAAGGGTTGTTGCTCTTTTCTCCCGCCTTTAAACCGGAATCATCAGTTGTAAAATGGGCTAATCTCGCCAGTCATGTGGTGACATGGGCAGATCAAGATCCTGAAACCAATTATACGCGTTATAATTCTTTGCCAATGCATGGCGCTGCTGTTTATTACGATACCGTAAAAACGGTACAAGCTGATTTGCAAGACGTTACTTATAACAAGCCAGTTTTTATGATGATGAGTGAAGGTGACAGTGTTATTGACACTGTATTTCCCATCAACGTATTTCAAAAACAATTTACCAATGAAAACAATCAGCTGATATGGTTAGGTGAGGATGATTTGTCAATCCCTAACACTACTCGGTTCAGCATGGAACGTCCTGATTTACACATTATTAATGGCTCTCACATGGGATTATTGTTTTCTCCTGATAATGTTGAATATGGTGCAGAGGGCGCCATCATCATATGTAATAACGGACAGAATAAAGAACAAGAACAGGCTTGTGAACAAGGCGAGGATGTTTGGTTTTCTTCTTACGGTTGGATCAAAGAAGGTAAAACGCTTGCTCGCTTAACTTACAATCCTTATTTTCAACAAAGTATGGAAAAACTAGATAGAGTGATGAGTAGCGAACGCTAGTTTTTAATAAAACTGATCGAAATCTGATTTCTGTTTTTGAGGCCTACTTGCGACAACTATACATTTATTATGCATTTCTTATGCACTTTAGTTACGTCATGTTGTATGTGAGGACATTGTTGTTATGGATCATCAATAGTTTTAATGAGGTTAAAACTATCGATGAGTAAATTCTTTGAATGCACTATTTCAATGCACTATTTGAAAATATTATATAAATACATTTTATAAACACACTAAGTTCTTTGGATAAATCGGACTTATTAGCTAAGACTATTAAAGTTTGTCTATGTCACCCGTTTGTATAAATAATTACTTAAGGTAGCTACGTCATGATAATTACGACAGAAAAAATACTTCCAATTTTATAGTTACCTCATTGGTTTTTATATTAACTCTGTATAGAAATAACAACTCACTGTATGGTGATACCAAAAGAATTAATAAGGTGATCATTCTTGCTGGTTAAAATCACCCCTAACTGCGTTGTGAGTTTTGAAGTGAGAACAACTATCTCCTACAACTCACGCCTTATTAGTGTTAATTTTTCCTGCGCAATCTCTGATCACTTATTTAATTCCATTGGTATGAAAACTGAGCTAAATAGTTAACCTTTTTGCTCAATTTTCACTTCACATTCTTTAGCTATCTGGTATCAACCATCAACCATCAACCATCAACCATCAACACTCAGTGAGTTGTTTTATCTATAAAGTAAATCAACTATCTTATACCGCTGACGAATGAGTTGCCTCATCAACTAGGTATAAAATGGATTGATAAGGAATACCGCTATGGTGTGAAAGGCCTATTTCACAGGTACGGCTATTACTAAACCCTCGTTTACAATGTTCTGGCACTTGATCTTTGAGTGTGTGTACTGCGGCTGCGTTTAGCTCTGGCGTGGTGAATCCTTTGTCTCCCGCCCATCCACAGCATTGGATATGCTCTGGGACAACCACATCACTTGCACAGGATTTAGCTAATGTGAGCATGCTATTTTCTAATCCCATTCGTTGTGCACTACAAGTAATATGCAACATCACCGTTTCTTTGATAGGTGCAAATTGTAAGTGTGACAATAAGTATTTAAGCACAAATCCAGTCGGTTCTAATACTTCCATCGAATGTGTAAACTTATCGATACTTTGTTTTGCACAGGGGCTGGTGTCCATTAAAATTGGCCATTTACCTTGCTCGCTGGCTTCCCATAGTGCGGCTTCTAATTGCTGAGACTTGTGCAATGCAAGTTCATTCATTCCTTTGCTGTCGTATGGCATTCCGCAACATTGGTCTGTTAAAGAATCTGGAATGATAATATCAAAGCCCGCTTTTTTAATTAATGACTCGGTTACTTCAGTTAATGGACGACTATCGTTATTATTAGCTTGTTGCCCCATGGTACGAGCTGCACATGATGGGAAATAAACGACTTTTTTGCTGTTTTTATTTTCTTTATTTTGGTTAAAAGTACTGCTCACTTTATGGTTGTTAGCAGTCGGCATTTCAGGGATCCACATTGGTGTTTTCCCCGCGCTTAAACTACGCATTTTATTGGTGACTTTTGAGACGGTTTTATTGCCTAAGGTTTTTTGAGCAACACTACTGACTTTAAGTCCCATTGATGCCATTTTGGTGGTGACGGTGAAATGATCTGCCGTCCAACGGGCAATAGGCGTGAATTTTTTATATTTACTGGTGCGTAATTTTTTAACTAAATCACCCGTGTTAATGCCAACTGGGCAACGTTCTGAACATAAACCCGTTGCTGCGCAGGTGTCTATGCCTTGATATTCAAAAACATCTCGTAACGCTTTAGCATCTTCAGTCTCGTTGTTATTTTCTCTACGTTGTAGTTCTCGGTATAACACAATACGTTGACGTGGTGATAAGCTGAGTGTTCTGGAAGGACAGACAGGTTCACAAAAACCACATTCAATACAACGGTCAATCAAGTCATCTGCTTTAGGCATTGGTTTTAGGTTTTTAAGGTGTCCGATAGGGTCATCATTGATAATTACGCCTGGATTTAATATGCCATGAGGATCAAACAATGCTTTTATTTTTTGCATTAAAGCATAGCCATCTTTACCCCACTCGAGTTCAACATAGGGCGTCATATTACGGCCTGTACCATGCTCTGCTTTTAATGAACCTTGATATTTAACAGCAACTAATTGCGCCACAGCATCCATGAAATTGCCATAACGTTTTATTTCTTCTGGCGTGTCGAAACTTTGAGTGAATACAAAATGTAAATTACCTTCAAGCGCATGGCCAAAAATAATGGCTTCGTTGTAATTGAACTGCTCAAATAGCGTTTGTAAATCAAGTACACCTGCGGCTAAATGTTCAACGGGAAAAGCGACATCTTCAATAATAACGGTGGTGCCGACTTCTCTTACTGCGCCAACGGCAGGGAACATGCCTTTGCGAATTCCCCATAATGTAGCCACCATATTGGCATCGGTGGTAAAAGAGACTGACTCTATAACGTTAAATTGAGCGACCGTTTGCATTATGGCCAGACATTGTTGATCTAATTGCGTTGTATTACTTGCTCGAGATTCTATTAATAGGGTGCCAGCTTGTAAATCTAACGTTTCAAGAAAACTAGGCATACCTGGTTTATCTGCAACTGAACGCATTGCTCGGCCATCCATCATTTCTACTGCTGAAACGGGCTCTTTGGTTAACGCGGTTACCGCTTTACTCGCTTCTTCAATATTATTAAATACGATTAATGCTGACGCTTTGTGAGGATGTTCAATCACGGTGTTATAAGTAATTTCAGCAATAAAACCGAGTGTGCCTTCAGAGCCGATCATTAAATGTTTGATCACTTCGATAGGGTCGGAGTAGTCGACTAATGAGTTGAGTGAATATCCGGTGGTGTTTTTGAGGCGATATTTATGATTAATACGTTGTGTTAATTCAGCATTATTGGCAACATCTGCGCATAACGCTTCAATACCAGAGATTAACGCGGGTTGTTTTAATTTGAAAGCGTCAACACTGTTTGTATCAGCGGTATCGAGTAATGTGCCATCTGAAAAAACTAACTGCATGCTATCAATCGTACGGTAAGAGTTTTGCGCGGTACCACAACACATGCCACTTGCATTATTAGCCGCAATACCTCCGATTTTACAAGCATTGATAGAAGCAGGATCTGGCCCTATTTTGCGTCCAAATGAAGCAAGGTATTTGTTTGCATCAGCGCCAATTACGCCGGGTTGCAATGTGATTTTTTGTCCATCATCGTGTATTTCATGTCCACGCCAATCATCAGTTAAGGTAATTAATACGGAGTCTGATACTGCTTGACCTGAGAGGCTGGTGCCCGCCGCACGAAATGTACAGGCGATGTTTAGTTGGCCGCAGGCTTTAATGGTAAAAATGACTTCATCAATGTTTTTTAAGCGTAATACCATCTTAGGAATTAAACGGTAAAAGCTGGCATCAGTCCCGTAGGCAAGTCGTAATGCTTGATCGGTAAAAATTCTATCTTGGTCGATATGCTGCAACAACATTTCTTCTAATTGTTGGTAGGGTTGTTGACTGTTTTTCATTATAGATCCTCAATGTGAATTGCAACGAATTGACTAATAAGGTGTGTGCCATAAATAATTGATTATTGAATGTCGATGGTATTAGACAGACGTAAAATTAAGACAATATTCGTTGTATGTTATTGTATATTTTCTTGTTTACTTAGATTCAATCATTAAAATTGAATGGTCTATTGCAAATTATTAAATAATTATCTGTGAATTGTTAAACTGTACGGGTTTAGTTTTGTGTCTAAACCCGTTCGACTAACTATTTACCTTGAGCAGACATCAAGCTATCACTAATGTTAAAACCATAAATGATAATTAAACCAATCATGCCGGTAGCTGCAACATAATAGAATGTTGGGATAATAGTTTTGCGTAGAATGATGCCCTCTCTACCTAATAAGCCAACTGTTGCAGAGGCTGCAACCACATTATGAATAGCAATCATGTTACCTGCAGCCGCACCAACCGCTTGCAGAGAAACCATCGCTGTACTTGAGACGGCTAACGTTTGTGCAACTTCAAATTGAAATTGACTAAACATCATATTTGAAATGGTGTTTGAACCAGCAATAAATGCGCCTAATGCACCGATAGAAGCACTGAGTGCTGGAAATAAGTCACCGACAATATTGGCTGCAAAGTTCGCTGTAGTAACAGGCATACTTGCTAAATCTGCGCCATTAATACCGGAGTTGATAAAGATACGCACCATAGGAATTGCAAATATTAATACAAAACCTGCTCCTAATAATGTTTTGCTCGATTCTTTAAATGCGCTGCCTAGCGGCTTGAGGCTTCTCCCTTGTAGTAAAACAGCAAGTAAAGCGACAAAAACCAGAATACCGCCTGGCAGATACAAGGGTTCAATACCTGCACTGACACCTGATTCACCTAAAA
Organism: Psychromonas sp. L1A2; assembly: GCF_009828855.1. Taxonomy (NCBI): domain Bacteria; kingdom Pseudomonadati; phylum Pseudomonadota; class Gammaproteobacteria; order Alteromonadales; family Psychromonadaceae; genus Psychromonas; species Psychromonas sp. L1A2. The sequence continues at coordinate 1,525,179 of NZ_WUAG01000001.1, forward strand.
TATTATTAAATGATAGGCTTAAGCTTTTTAATAAACCTTTAAATTCAGTGCTAACTCGGCTAATTACTAAAATAATCGCGAGGAGTAAATAAGGTAGCCAAGCTAATGCAAGACTCATCTCTTTCTTACCACCAACGTTACTAATACCTTCCTTTAAATCCATTTTTAGAGAGCCTAACCATTCTTTAGGCCATTTTGCTTCATCTTCAAAATCCCAACTTTTTTTAGGAACAAGAAATCCTTTTTTAGCGGCTGCAACGACGATGGTAAGGCTTAATAATCCTCCCATTAATGATGGGAATTCAGGGCCAAGGAAAACACCTGTTAATGCATAAGGTACGGTGAATGCTAAGCCTGCAAAAATGGCAAAAGGTAATATGTTTAAGGCCTCTGCCCAACTTTTATTTTTACCAAAAAAACGGGTTAGCATCATTGCCATTAAGACTGGAATAAACGTACCTACAACCGCATGAATGATAGCGACGTTATTGGTTATTTCTTGTAAATAAATGTCCCACGTTGATCCTCCTGAAACCAATATTTCAGATATATTGTGAGTATCAAGTCCTTTATTCACACCAACAATAATAGGGGTTCCAACCGCGCCAAATGAAACCGGAGTAGATTGAATCATCATACCTATTACCACTGCTGCTAATGCGGGAAAACCAATGGCAACGAGAAGTGGCGCTGCGATAGCAGCAGGTGTACCAAATCCAGAAGCACCTTCAATAAATGACCCAAAACACCAAGCTATAATGATCGCTTGAATTCGGCGGTCGGGTGAAATATTAATGAAACCGTTACGAATAACATTAATTGCTCCAGTATGTTTCAATGTATTCAATAAAAAAATAGCTCCAAAAACGATCCATAATACAGCGACGGTTATTGTTAATCCCTGCAAAGACGATGCGAGAATACGTGTTGCTGACATATCCCATACAAAAAAAGCGATAATTGCTGTTAATGCAAAGCCCACGGGCATGGCTTTTTTAGCAGGCCAATTTAGCCCAACCAACAAGATAGCTGCCATCACGATGGGTAAAAATGCAATTAATGCAAGTAACGTACTATTCATCTCTTCTTCCTTTTCTATACGACTGTTATGTCCCCATAACTATGATTAAAAACAGAGTGACATTGACCGGTCTTTCTTTGTTTTTGTTGTTATTCATTTGTTAATGGATTGTGACGATACTCCTTTGCTTTTTTTCTATATATAGAGATAATGATAAACATTGTTTCCAAAATTGGCATAATTATGACAAAGATAGATGATTTGATTCTATTTGTTCAAGTGGTAGAACACGGTTCATTTAGTAAAGTAGCAGAGATTAATTCCCTTACAAATTCAGTGGTTAGCAAACATATAGCCAGATTAGAAGAAGACCTTGGAGTACAACTTTTATATCGAACAACGCGAAAATTAACCCTTAGCGAAGCCGGTAAAGTACTTTATCAAGGTGCTAAAAATGTGAAGGAGGCCGCAGTGGAAGCGATTGACGCGGTATATGGATATGCCGAAAGTATGGTTGGAAATATTAAAATGTCAGTGCCTACCATTTCTGGTGACCTTTTATTAGCGAACACCGTTGCTGAGTTTTGCAATATGCATCCTGGACTCACAGTCGATATGTCTATGAGGAATTCCTTTGTTGATTTGGTAGGAGGTGGTTACGATTTAGTGATCAGAACCGGCGACATGGGGGACTCAAATTTAATCGCTCGTCACCTAATTGATTCACAATGGGTTATTTGTGTTGCGCCTGCTTATATCCAACGCTTTGGAAGGCCAACAACCCCTGAAGAGTTAGTGAATCATAATTGCCTACAATATGCTTATCAAACAACAGGTGCTTCTGAGTGGGAATTCAAAGGAAAGGACGGTAATTATATTATTAAAGTGGCGGGCAACTTCACCACTAATAATGCCGGATCATTACGAAAAATAGCATTAGGTGGTAATGGTATTGCTTATGTACCACGTTGCTTAGTGTATCAAGATATTTTGAAAGGCGACTTAATTGATATTTTTCCAGAGCAGGTGGGTAAGAAACTAGGCATTTATGCCGTGTATCCATTTACACGTCAGGCTCCCCTTAAGATTCGTTTGTTAATCGATCATATTCGAGAAAGTTATTTAGCAATAGGGGAGTCTTTTTAGTCATTGAAGTGAATTGGACAAGTGACACCATCAATCTAGTGGCTAGCTTATTAAATTGCTGAGCCGCTAAATCATTAAACTATTGAGTAATTAAAGATCTAATTTGTAGTGGTACAAAATCACTGTACCACTACAAATTAACTAAACCTCTATGTAACTCAAACCTAAAGTAACTAACACCTTAAGCAACTAAACCTCCAAGTATTTAAACCTTTAAGTCACTAAATTTCTAAGTAGTTAGAGCTGTATTTTTTCAAACGGCTAAATCTTCAAATGTTCAAATTCTTGAGTCATCAAGTTATACCGATTACATTAAATAAGTGATCTAAATTTTGCGCTGGAAAAATGACTTAGTTTAAGGCGGAAATTGAGCTAAAGGGCTGTTCCCTTTACGAAATTTACAACGAATAAATAAGTTATTTTAACAAGTAAAATAGATCAGTTAATTAGTGTGATTGGTATTAATGCATTGATTGAGACTAAAACTGCTATGCCATCGTAATGGACTTTGCCAATACTTCTAGTTTAATCACATTATGTTAACCACTTCTATTAATGAGTTTATGTAGTTTAAAAAGTCATTTTTTGAGTGTTTTTTCTAGGCGATGACAAGTATCAAATGTGAATTAAATGTTGCTATTTTGTTGGTGAAATAATAATCAACAACTAGTTAAAATGTTATAAATGTGCGTTTCGTCACTTTTTTTTAACATACCCTCTATAATCTTTTATCAACAAAGGTAGATAAGCTTTTTAAAACTGTTTTGTGATCTCTGTCGTTCACGTGTATGCTTGCGCACTTCTAATTTGGCGATAGTATTCATAGGGGCTATATCGATTATTGTTTCTTTACAATGCCAAAGAATATAACTTTTATAGAGTTGGGCTTGTTTATTGATCTAACTCTTTGTTTTTGTGATAAATAGGATTTAAAAAATGGATAGCAAACTGATTCTTGTACTTAACTGTGGTAGCTCTTCTTTGAAGTTTGCGATCATTGATGCTGCTAATGGCGATGAAAAACTTTCAGGTCTTTCTGAATGTTTGCAGTTAGATAATGCAAGTATTAAATGGAACTTAGAAGGCGTTAAAGGTAAAGCTGATTTAGGTGCAGGTGCTGCACATGAAGAAGCATTAACGTACATCGTTGATGAAATTCTTTCTTTAAATCCAGTATTAAAAGCAAACCTATTTGCTATCGGACATCGTGTTGTTCACGGTGGTGAGCAATTCACTAAATCAGCGGTTATCTCTGACGAAGTAATGAAAGGCATTGAAGACTGTATTTCATTAGCACCATTACATAACCCTGCACACCTTATCGGTATTCGTGCGGCTCAAAAAGCTTTACCTGCATTATCAAATGTAGCGGTATTCGATACTGCGTTCCACCAAACAATGCCAGAAGAAGCGTACTTATACGCACTACCATATAAACTTTACCGTGATAATGGTATTCGTCGTTACGGTATGCACGGTACAAGCCATTACTACATCAGCCTGCAAGTCGCTGATGTGTTACAAAAACCTGTGACTGAGTTAAACATCATCAACTGTCACTTAGGTAACGGTGGTTCTGTTTGTGCGATTAAAAATGGCGTATCTGTAGATACTTCAATGGGAATGACACCATTAGAAGGCCTGGTAATGGGGACACGTTGTGGTGATGTTGACCCTGCAATCATCTTCCATTTACACGATGAGCTAGGTTATAGCATGGCAGAAATCAATGACATGCTAACAAAAGAGTCTGGTCTATTAGGATTAACAGAACAAACTTCAGATTGTCGTTTTGTTGAAGATAACTACGAAACAGATGCTGCCGCGAAACGCGCAATGGATTTATACTGCTACCGTCTTGCTAAATATATCGCAAGCTACACTGCAGCCCTAGATGGACGTTTAGACGCGGTTATCTTTACTGGTGGTATCGGTGAAAACTCAGCGCCAATTCGTCAACTAACATTAGAGCGCTTAGGTTTATTAGGCTTTAAAGTTAACGAACAAGAAAACCTAGCAAATCGCTTCGGTAAGTCTTCTAACCAAGGCATTATCACTGAACAAGGCAGCACCATTTCAATGGTAATTCAAACCAACGAAGAGTGGGTTATCGCACAAGATACATTAGCGCTAACGAACGTTTAATCCTCACATTGCTTTAAAAATGAAAAGGCCAATCAGAAATGATTGGCCTTTTTTTTGGTTGATATTTTTTCTTGTAATTTGCTTTAATCTTTCAATTCTTAATTCTTAATTTTTAATTCTCAGCGATCGAGTCAGATAAATGGCTGTTTAGGGTAATCTGATAAGCATTAACAGAAGAAGTAATATAACTGCCGATTTTGATTTGATATGATGGTTTTTATAGAACAACTAATAAATGATTAGTATATGATTTAAGAGGGTATCAGACTGATTATAACATTTGATAAAAATACCATAGTTGTTAGACAATTCTTTTTTATATTTGGTAAATACGCTATTTCGTGCTTATACGCGTGACCGTTCAAGCGAACGACCCAGAGGGCAAACTTTGAAGCAATCATCTACGTTGTTAGAATAACCCATTAGACATTTTTCTTTCTGCCTAGCATCTGTTCACTTCACCACTTGCTGAATTTTTCACCTTCAATGGTAATGGGTATATAAGTTATTAACATAGTAAGGGAGCACAATGTTTATACCAAGGAAATTTAAACAAGAAAATATTGATGATCTTGTTCAATTAATGCAACAGTTGATTTTTAAAGTGGTTGGTATGATTGTTTAACTTAATGAATTAGCTCTCTTTACCATGGATATTTATAGCAAATAAAAGTAATTATCTTTTCTTTAAGTTATAAAGTAAAAGTAAACGTATGATATTATCTTTCAAAAATTAACCATGGAAGATAGACATTATGCACTCTGAGCTCCCTGACCAAGATGAAACGTCAAACCAAACTGAGCCTCTTCAACAAAACAACAAGAAACCGCGTCAAGCCATCCGATTTGATAATTCTGATTTAATTAAAAGTGGTTTTTGGGTTGGGCAAATATTTTTAGTTATTGCGACGGTAGCGGGGGTCTATTTAGCTGCACAAGAAGGGTTGTCTCAAGCGCTGCTATTTGAAAATTTAAACAGTAAAGAAAAGAACTTCTATCTGCAACATGCGTTAGCCGATGAACTTGGTGATAATGTTATAACACTTGATGGTTATGCTAAATTACTTAAAGATAAATCGCCCTACGATATAAAAGCATACCATCCTATGATTGATTCTTTTGTATGGGATAACATGAAATACTCTTCCAATGCATTGGAAACTCCAAGTCAAATTCTCTCTGCGATACGTCGTTATAACTCTGAAACAGCATTAATCATTAAAAAAATAGAGAATCGTCAATTTGGTGCCAAATATGGTGCCGATTTACTTGCAGTACTTAATCAAAAAACCAAAGATGGCGCTTTAAAAGAACTTATTAATAATTATACCAAACTTCATCATGAACTCACTGAAGCCGGTATTGATGTTAGTCCGTTATAGAATCATTAAGGAAAATGACAATGAAAAATTGCCCAAACTGCGCTAGCGTTTCCATGGGAAAATATGAGTTTCACCAACAAGAAGTTGATAAATGCCAAGAGTGTCATGGCATATGGCTTGAACTGGGTGAATTAGATAGCGCATTATCGATTGCTGATAACGATAATGATCAAGTGTACCTTGAGGAAACCTTAGGAGATAAACTTGGTGCATCAAAACGTCATTGTCATGTATGTGACCAAGGATTAACACGTTATCATTTAATGTCAGGTTTCGAGGTTGAGGTTGATACTTGTTCTAGCTGCTCTGGTGTGTGGTTAGACAATGAAGAGATCGAAAAAGTGACTCAATCTCCAGCTATTGCTCAAGCATTATTAGAGTTAGATAAACCTATTCAAAAACGTACATGGTTGTTTCAATTCTTATCTCAAATGCCAATAGAATATAATTTAAAGCCTAAAACGACTCCGTGGGTTACATATTCTCTATTGTTATTAAACTTATTGATTTTTATTAGTTATTCGACAGGTTTAGTCGGAGAGTCTTTTGCTTATAATAATTTTGCATTGCATTCTGATCAAGTAAGTCATGGCCATCAGTTATGGACTCTACTTACACATATGTATATGCATGGCGGGGTAATGCACCTGATTGGTAATATGTACTTCTTGTATATTATTGGTGACAATCTTGAAGATGCATTAGGTCGTGGTAAATTTATTTTATATTACACGCTTTGTGGTCTTGCTGCAGCGGCTGCGCAGATTCTTGCAGAACCTGACTCATTTGTTCCAATGGTGGGTGCAAGTGGTGCTATTGCCGGTTTGTTTGGAATGTACTTGTTATGGTTTAGACATGCTAGCCTGACATTAATGATTGTTGTCTACCAAAAGAAAGTGAGTCCGTTAGTTTTCTTTGCTATTTGGTTAGGTATTAATGTCATTGGTCTTTACTTTGCTGATGAAAGTGGCGGTGGTGTTGCTTACTGGGCTCATATTGGTGGCTTTATTGCTGGTCTTGTCATTGGCTTATTAATTAAAAAACAAGTTTTTTCCACAAATCCTCTATTAGCAATACTCAATAGTAACGAAGTAAAAATAAAACGTTAAATTGATAGTATACCTGCAAGCTATCGGCAAATTTCAAATGTATTGTCGATGGCTTTTAAGTATAGAAGTTCAGTAAATGGAGAGTTTAACTCTCTTTTTAAAACGGCTTTTCTGTCTCTAGTAAATAGTTTTATGATGATTTAATCTTGTCAATTACCGTTCTCATTAGCGCTTTAAATCACTTTCTAAATAACCTCAGTTCTGGATAAGCAAAGCGATACAACAACACTATTTCCACGGGGTTCTGCGTTAAATTATCACTCAGTAACCCGTTATTGCTTAAATCATTCGCCTTGAACTATGCAAAACTAACGGCACTGACTAGTAAAAAATACAACTTTCTGATTTTAAATATAATTCCGTTTTCATTAACCAGAATTAAGGTTAAATATATTGTTAATCATTTTGTCAGTCACAAGTGTTTTGACTGCTAGGCTACGATTTAAAGATTAATAGTCTCCTTGTATTGATCTGCGTAGTGAGAGCGTTATAAATTACATTTTATGTTGCTATCAAATTGTCCCAATAGGGTGGTGAGCCGTAATAACCTTCCATAAAATCAATAAAACATCTGACTTTATTAGGTAACAATTTTCTGTTGGCATACATCGCATACAAACCAATTGGATCAAGTTCAAAGTCAGGTAATACCTGAACTAGTGCTCCGCTTTGTAGTGCTTTACTGGCAATAAAGGTGGGTTGTAATACGATACCTGCGCCAGCAATAGCCGCTTCAACTAAGACATCTCCATTATTACTACGCAATGCACTGCCCGTGTTCTGTGTTCTTAACCATCGAAATACTTCATCCTTACCATCTATTTCCATGTAGCTATAGTGTAAGTAACGATGTCTTTTAAGATCTTCAGGTTTAATAGGCGTGCCGTATTGCTTAAGGTAATCTGGAGAAGCACATAAAATAACGCGAATTGGCGCAATATTTTTAGCGATTAATGATGAACTTTTAAGTTGTCCAATACGAATCGCTACATCAAACCCTTCATCCACAATATCAACTTTTCGGTCATTGAGCTGTAAATCTACATTGACTAACGGATAACGTAACTGGAATTCTGCCACTAATTTGGCCATGTGTTTTAATGCAAATGAAACAGGGGCGCTAATACGTAATGTTCCCTTGGGATTTTGTTGCAAACCACCAAGTTGTGAATCCATTTCGTCAATGCTTAATAATATTTGTTGCGCATGCTGATAATAATGTGTTCCCGCTTCAGTCAAGCTGACTTTACGTGTTGTACGGTGTAATAATCGTACATCAAGTTGCTCTTCTAATTTAGACACATATTTACTCACCAACTGAGGGGACAATTGCAGGGTAGAAGCTGCGTTACTAAAACTACCTTCAGTGACGATGGCAACAAAGGCTCGCATTGCATCAATTCTATCCATCATTACCTCTATTCTTTATTAACTGTTTTGGTTATTGACTAATGCTTTGATTGAAATACTTTTATTTAAAAGAATATTATCAACATATTGTTGTTAATCATTCTATATTTTGCATATTACTCTTTTGTATTGTTGATAGTAAAGTGCCTGCATCCCAATAAGCAGGGGCAACACTATTAATTACTATTTTATAAAGGAATAACTTATGAATTCACCATTATTGAACAAACTACTATCATCGAAAGCGGGTATCGGTGCATTAATACTTCGTGCGCCGATTGGTTTAATTTTAGCTGCACATGGATCACAAAAATTATTTGCTTGGTTTGGCGGTTACGGTTTAGAAGGTACTGGGCAGTGGATGGCTAGCATTGGTATGACTCCGGGATATTTAATGGCTTTATTAGCGGGAAGTGCAGAATTTTTTGGCGGTTTAGCATTATTGTTAGGGTTATTAACACGCCCAGCGGCAGTAGTTGCTGCGTTTACTATGGTAGTGGCGATATTCTCGGTACATATAAGTAATGGTTTATTTATGGATAACAACGGTTACGAGTACGCATTAACATTGTTAGTGGCATTAGTTGCGTTAGCGGTGCAAGGTGGTGGTAGTTTTAGTTTAGATAACGTATTAAGCAAAAAATTGAGTAAATAGTTTAGTTCATCTTATCGTTCTTGATTATTATCGCTAGGCTCTAGCGATAATGATCTTTTTAAACTGTTTAGTCGTTTAGTCGTCTTTTTCATTTCATATAAATGATTTGATATTATAAACTGGGTTTGGAGTGAATATGAATAATCTCAATATTGCATTTATTTCACATGGTGGCGGACCAATGCCCTTGTTTAATGATGCTGCACATCGAGATATGAATCGTTATTTAAAATCATTAGCGTCTATATTGCCAAAACCCAGTGCGATTCTGGTGATAAGTGCTCATTGGGAAGAGAAAGAAGTACGTGTTACAGCTAATGTAAAACCAAAGATGATTTACGATTATTATGGTTTTCCAGAGACGGCTTATCAAGTTCAATATCCAAGTGCTGGTGAACCCGTGCTAGCTGAAAAGATTCAACAGGCCTTAAAAGAAGCCGCTATACCAGTAATAATGGATCATCACCGAGGTTATGATCATGGTTTGTATGTGCCTTTAACATTAATGTATCCAGAAGCAGATATTCCAACCATCCAACTTTCATTAGTGAATCATCTTGATGCCAAGCAGCACTTAGCGATTGGTAAAGCCTTACAATCGCTTGATTATGACAATTTACTAGTGATTGGTTCAGGTTTCTCTTTCCACAATATGAAAGCTTTTAAAGGTGAACAAAACGCTAAAGATGGTCAACTTAAAAATCAACAATTTGATGATTGGTTAAAGGCGAGTTTAAGTGATAAAGGCTTATTAGAAAGTGAACGTCATCAACGACTAACTCAGTGGAAAAAAGCGCCATATGCCCGCTATTGTCATCCACGAGAAGAGCATTTTTTGCCATTGCATGTTTGTTATGGCCTTGCTGGACGCGCTTGTGATGAACATAAAAATATCACCATTATGGGAAAGCAATCAAGTTCATTTGTATGGCGAAGCGATTACAGATGATATACCTTGTTAAGTTTAAACAGGGCTGTTTTTAATAGAAATAAGTAGAAATAAAAAAGGGAGTAATTCAAATGAATGAATTACTCCCTTTTCCCATAAACAGAATTTTATTATCTATTCTTCTTGTATCTTTTCCTTCTTGCTGCTTTCACTTCAATCTTTTTAGCTAATTTATTTTTCATGATCTCAGCCACTTCAAGTTTTTCAACGGCAACCATTTCTGGTATTTCAATACTTAATGGACCTAATGCGCCTGAACGTAATTCATTGAGCAGAATAGTTGATACTTTATAAATATCAAAATGACCACCAGCACGTAATGCACCGCGACGTTTAGCAATCAATTCCATTAATTCATGGTCTGATTGTGGTGTTTCTTCGAAATCATATCGTTCTTGTAAGCGTGGTAAATAATGTTTAATTAAATATTCAGCGGCGTAATAAGCGATATCTTCATATTCAATAGCCGTATCTTTAATCGCACCTGTTACTGCTAAACGATAACCCGAGTTAGCATTTTCAATTTTAGGCCATAAAAATCCAGGTGTATCAGACAGCATAATGCCACTTGGAAGGCGAATACGTTGTTGGTTTTTGGTCACTGCGGGTTCATTACCCGTTTTAGCAATAATGCGATCTGCTAAAATATTAATGATGGTTGATTTTCCAACATTTGGAATACCCATGATCATTGCGCGAATCTGTTTATCTTGACCTAAGCGATGCGGCAACAACTGTTCACAAAGTTTAGTGATTTGATGTACTTGTTCCGGCTTGCTGGTGGTGATAGCAATTGCTTTTATATCTTGATCTTGCTCTAAATATTCAATCCATCTAGCGGTGATTTCTGGGTCAGCAAGGTCAGCTTTGTTTAATACTTTAATACAAGGCGTTTTTTGACGAATAGCTGCAATCAGTGGATTTTCACTGCTGTAAGGGATACGAGCATCAACAACTTCAATAATAATATCAACTTGTGGAAGTACTTCTTGAATTTGTTTGTGTGCTTTGTGCATGTGCCCAGGAAACCACTGGATATTAGCTTTACTCATTTGATTTTACTGCCTTTGGTATTTTATATCATGACTGATATGTACTAATAACATACTCCAAATTATTGATTAAACATTGACTAGTTGATCATGGAGTAGCTTTTACATTCTATTTTAATAATTGGTTATTTTAACTGATGATGAGGTAGATAGACATTTAATTAAGTACTAATAAGAAAGGAGGTTTAATATTATTTATCGCATTGCTCTTGATAGGGGCTTATTAGTGATATTGATGACCGAGAGTCGTATTACATTTGATTCGATTCTCATTGCTTATCAAATCCGATTATTATAATTACTATAACGTGTTTATAAACGGATGAAGGGTAACGAGTATATAAAGTTAGATATTATCGAACATCCGTTTTTAATAATAATTAACGTTATATTTCATCTATATAAAAAGTGGTTCTGAGCATTAGGCGGTTAATTGCTTTATCTATAATTTATTCATCATTGTAATCTCCTAGTAAGAGTAAAGGAGAAGAAAGCATGCCATAAAAAATTATAACAATATAAATTTTTCAGTATGAAGTTTATGTTTGACTAGAAAAGATGCATTTAAAAGCTATTTGCAAGGGTTTGATTTTATGTGTTTTTTTTCTTTTATATTTTTACTTTTATAAAAGTGTAAGTGCCTGTGTTATTTGTTTAATTTACATTGCGATCTCGAATATCTATATCAGATAACGACGTAAAGTAATTAATCATATTAACTTTTATAGGTAGAAAAAATAACCGAGCAATGACTCGGTTATATCCATGCTGTCATTTGTAGTAAAACAAAAGTAGCACCTGCAGCAAACATCATAAGTAATCCTGTTACTTCAAGACTAGTTTGAATGATTTTCTGTTTCATAAGAACCTCTATTTAATGTGACTTGGATCTACATTATATTGCTTATCAAATGGCAAAACAACAATAAATGTGATTTAAATCACACTTTGTATTGGGTAAAAGTCGTGTGATAGAACTGAATGATAACCAAGTTGATAGCAAAGAATGTGTGAAGAAACTTGAATGGTAACTAAATAGTAGAGGTACGGTTAAATAGTAGATATCTGGTTAAAAAATCTTATTTTTTTATTCAAAGAAAATGCTTACTCCATTTTTATTTTCCTCTTATTCAATTGATTGTATGAATTTTTAGTTTCTTCTTTTTATATCTACTTTCCACTGTTTTTACCGCGTAATGTGATTTTTTGATAACTGTGCAATATAACTTAAACCCAAAATGAGACATGACCCCGAGCTTTAAGGGTTGCTTTATTGTTATGTTGTTGTAATACAAGAAGAGAGCTCTGGTTTAATTAGATAATTTATTAAGGTTAAATTGAGTTGTTAGTGTCTGTAAATATTGACAATTATCTAATATTTATCTTAATAATAAAGTTATTTAAATTATTTTTTATTAACTTTTATAGCGGCTTGTTAGCTTCATTAATATATTACCTTTTAAGTGTTTATTGCTTGGCAGATTATTGATACATGGAAGTATATTTGAAGTGTTGTTGTTTCGTTTAAGTTTCATTTATCGAGCAATTTCAAAAAAACCTTAGTCCATAAATTTGGTTTTTTAGTGCTTATAATGTTGAGTGCTTTAGCTAGATTTATAGAAAGAGAAGATAGGATCTTAACCAATTAGTTGGTTAGAGAAGTCACTGCAAAAAACAACATTTTTTCAGTTGAAATAAATGTTAATAGTGAATGCTTGTGATTTTATGAGCATTCAAAACAAGGCAAGAAAACTTATTATATATTAGGAGTTAACTATGCGTTCGAGTTTTAAAAAAGGATTAGTGTCGGCTTTATGCATTGCTTGGGCATCTTCAGCATTTTCTGCTGTTGAGTTTAAGCTTGGACATTTTGGTTCTGAAAATCATCCTTCTCACATTGCTGCTATGCAGTTTGCTAAACAAGTTGAAGCACGTACTAAAGGGGAGGTGACAGTTGAACTTTACCCTAACAATGCGTTAGGTAGCCCACCAGAAGTACTTGAACAAGTGATTATGGGGGTGGTTGATATGAGTCTTTCAGGACAAGATCAACTTGCGAAACATGTTCCTTTATTTGATACCGTGAGTATTCCTTTCTCATTGAGTAACGCAGAACATGCCGACCGTGTTTTAGATGGGCCGTTTAAAGAGTGGGCAGCTCCTGAACTTGATAAAGTAGGACTTGTTTATCTATCAAGTTGGGATTGGGGATTTCGTCAGTTGACTAACTCTGTTCGTCCAATTTTAACGCCTGATGATATTAAAGGCTTAAAAATTCGAACACCGCCTGCAATGACTTATCAAGCTGCAATGCAAGCGATAGGTGCAAATGTACAGACTATCTCGTTTAGTGAGTTAGTGATGGCAATGCGTCAAGGTGTAGTTGATGGACAGGAAAATCCAATTGGTGTGATTTATAACTTGAAACTTTATGAGTCTCAAAAATACATTTCCATCATCAACTATTTATACAGTTCAATGGTGCATGTGGTTTCTAAAGATGCTTGGGCTCGTTTAACGCCTGAACAACAAGTTATTGTTCGTGAAGAATCTGATTCAGCTCGTCTATTAATGCGTAAGCTAACACGTGCTGAAGAATTGAAGCAGATTGCAGATATGCGTTCAAAAGGTATTGTGATTGATGAGCCTGATCTTGCACCATTCCAAGCAATGATGGGCCCTGCTTACGAGCAAATAAAGAAAAAAGTGGGTGCTGCTAACTTTGATAAATGGATAGAAATGACTAAGTCAGTTAAATAAGTCATTTAAATTTCAGATGTTTATACTCTGTATGACCTTTGATTTCGTCTCTTGGAGGCGAAATCTTTCGTTACTATACCCATTCAATTAATGATGTGATCAAACGTTACCCAGAAAAATCATTACTAACAAAACGTGAGTTATAACCTGCCGAGATATTTACTGAGTAAACTCTCTACTGGCAATGTTAAGTAAAGAAAAATACGTTGTTTTGCAACGTTATTTTTACCTCACAACACAGTAAGAGATAATTTTAAGCAGTAACAATGATCACCTTTTTAGTCGTTTTGGCACTATTGATAGGTGACCCTCAGTATGTTGACCTTAGCTATATTTGGCACTCTTATATTCCTACTATTGATTAATGTTCCAGTGGTTGTCGCAATTGGCCTGACATCAGTCGTTTTTTTTATTGGCCTAGGTGATGCACGTCTGTTAGCCATGCTTCCTCATCGTATGTATTACGGTACAACAGGATTCACACTGTTGGCTATTCCATTTTTTATCTTGGCCGGCAACCTAATGAATACGGGGGGCATTACCGATCGTATTTTCCGCTTTGCACAATCTATGGTTGGGCATATTGCGGGGGGTATCGGTCAAGTGAACATTGTTGCGAGTGTTATTTTCTCTGGTATGTCAGGTTCTGCAGTAGCGGATGCTGCAGGGTTAGGGCAGATAGAGCACAAAGCAATGGTCGATCAAGGTTATGATCCCGCAGATTCTGCTACATTAGTGGCGGCTTCTTCAGTTATTGGGCCAGTCATTCCGCCTAGTATTCCCTTTGTACTTTACGGTTCAATTACCAGTGTTTCTGTTGCGCGTTTATTCTTAGCAGGTTTTATTCCCGGTGTGATGATGGCATTGGGAATGATGATTGCGTTGGGTATTTTAGCGAAACGTAAAAATTATCCTCGTGCTGAACATAAAGAATCTTTTAAAGCTCGATTATCTGCCTTTAATGGCGCATTTTGGCCTTTGATGGCTCCTGTCATTATTGTCGGTGGCATTATGAGCGGCTTTTTCACGCCTACTGAAGCATCTGTGGTGGTATGTGTGTACGCGGCAATGCTGGGCTTTTTCTATAAAGATTTAAAATTAAAAGAGATTCCGTCGATTGTTTACAAATCAATTACACAATCGGTCAGCCTGCTCTTTATTATTTCTTCTGCAAATTTTTTCGGGTGGTTAATCATCCATCAAAAATTGCCAGATAGCATTATCGAGACGTTAGTCGGTTATGGTGCGACGCAATCTATTGTAATGTGGATTGTTATTGGCATCGTGTTAACCATGGGGTTGTTTTTAGAGGGCAATGCAATCTTCTTAATTACATTACCTTTATTTATGCCTATCGCGACGATGTTTGATATCGACTTAGTGAATTTTGGCGTGGTAATGGTGTTATTAATTATGATTGGTAACTTAACACCACCCGTTGGCATGTGTTTATTTGCGGTTGATAGTTATGCAAAAGTGGGGATGCCTGCGCTAGCTAAAAGGGTATGGCCATATTTATTAATGATCTTTTTAATCACTGTATTGATTGCCTTTGTACCTAGTATCTCACTCTTTTTACCTAACCTTATCATGGGAGAAATGTAATGATTTCACTATTAAAAACCATTGATATTTGGGTTCAAAGAATCCTTCAATATATCGCAATGGCTATGTTTGCTGTTTTAGCCCTTTTACTGATTGCTAATATATCGTTGCGTTTAATTAATGATTTCATTCAATTCTTATTGGAGAGTGGTTTAGAAGGTGTCGCAAATTTAATTCAAAGTGTGGTTACTATTAACTCTTTTTATTGGTTCGATGAGATCATTGAGCTGAGTTTCGCTGCGTTGGTTTTTTATGGTGCAGCGGCCCTGTGGTGCGCAAAGTTACACTTTTCAGTAGGGGATTGGATAAGTCCTCGTATTAAAAATGTACGCTTGAAACACTTTTATAGACTGTTAATTTTAATTATTTCTGCGACCTTCATGGCGATTTTATTTTGGTATTCGTTAAAATTGACCTTAAGAACGAATCAGGTGACCACGGCATTTCAAATTAAACAGTGGATACTGTATTCGTGTATTCCCGCTTCATCGATGATTATGCTTATTTACTCTGTGATTGACGTCATTATTGAAGCAAAGCATTTTGTACTAGGGACGGTTGATGAAGTGTAGTGGTCTCTGCTCTGTTCTCTATGCTTTGTGCTCTATGCTCTATGCTCTATGCTTAAGTTGGAAGCTTTAGCTTATGATGTTTAATTAATATCGCTTTAATAGCATTACTTTTTAACAAATAAAGCTTGTAATAAAAAGGGGGGGTATCTTTTTCTAATCGTTATTCAATTAGATAAACGTATATCCACTCTTTTTTTGTTCATGTTGTTGTATTTATTCATGCTTAATTTACTTGTGTCGTTAAATGTATTAGCTAAATACGCTAGTTAAACACAGTAGTTAAACAGAACGCTTGAATACAGACGTTAATTAAATGAGAGTGCGACAGTCAACATCATCGGTAAGGTGATAATGCATAAGAAATTGCTAAACAATACCATTGAAGCGACTTTATCAGGCTCTAAGTCGAAACGTTCTGCAAACATATAATTCATGACTGCGGGTGGAAACATGGCGAATAGCAACATCATTTGTAGGTGTAGTGTTGATAAAGGTATCAATAGGTAAATTAATAGAAAAGCGATCCCACCTGTCAGAATTGATAATCCAGTGCACCATAAACCTGTTTTTAAACCACTCATTTTAATATTACACATCTGAGCGCCTAATGAGACAAGCATAATAGGGATCGCAGCTTGTCCAAGTAAAGACGTTGCATTATATAAAGGTTCCCAAACGCCAATGCCCACTAAGTTTAAGGTTAATGCCAGCGCTGCGGATAAAAATATCGGCATACGTGCGACTTGTAATAAAGGATTACCCTTGCTGATAAGTGCTAAACCAAGACTGAAATGTAGACAAGAAGACATGACAAACAACAATACCGCAGGCGCTATCGCTGTTTCGCCAAAGGCATAAGTGAACAATGGAATAGCAAGGTTGCCACTGTTTCGAAACATCTGTGGTGGCGTCCAGACTTTATAATTAAGCTTAAAAAAGTAACAAATAGGCAGCATCAACAAAGCGGGAATAAGCACTGCAAACAATGAAGCACTTAATAAAGGAATTTGCTCAATATCCAGTGGCATAACCACTAAAGATGAAAATACTAAGGCAGGCACAAACGCATCAATATTAAGCCGGTTAATCGGACGAAAATCAGGTTTTATCCAATATCCAATGCATAACCCAACAAAAGCTAACCCTAATATAGGGAACAGTATACTAACAACCTGATTAAGCATGGTCTTCCTTAATGATGACTGACTTATTAATTGTTCAATTATCCAACTCCTAGGGGGAATTGATAGTCTAAAAATACCTAAGAGTTATGATTATTTTAAAGATGCGATGTTTGTTGTCTTTTATAGGAATTTTTACCTATTTAGATGATTAAGGTTTTAGCTTAATTGTTAACATATTGATTCATTATTAAAATTTTTCAATGTAATATCAAATTTACATAAATGAGAACGGTTCGTCAGTTCCTTTGATGGACGTAAGTTTTACTTAACAGACTCTCTGAGTTTATATTGATATAAATGCTGATTAGTTTCACATCGGGCGATTATTATCATTAACAGCACAGTCCGTTAAATTGGACATTACCATTATTGTCATTTTTATTGAGAAGATTAGTTGAGAGGATCAAATGGAACTTATACAAGGTTTATTATTAATATCATCGATTCATTTGTTAGCTGCTGCATCGCCTGGGCCTGATTTTGTACTCGTGTCGCAACAAACCTTATCTAATGGAAAGAGAGCAGGCTTGATGTGTAGTATCGGAATCGCGTTAGGGTTATCTATTCACATTACCTATTCAGCTTTTGGTTTAGCGACTGTGATTGCTAATTCATCAAATGCGCTTTGGGCCATTAAAATCTTAGGGGGTGGATACCTTATTTATCTTGGTATTAAGGGCTTAAAAGCGAAACCTACTAATGCGAATGAGGCAAGCTTGACTGCACCCACCAAATATTCGGCAAAGAAAAGTATCGGTGTTGGTTTTTTATGTAATGCTTTAAACCCAAAAGCACCCATATACTTTGTTTCTTTATTTACAGTGGTCTTATCGCCAGATATGCCTACTTATCAAATAGCGATTTACGGAGCATGGATTATGATGATTCAATTTGCTTGGTTTTCTTTACTCGTTGGTATTTTATCAAGGCCTTCAATTAATCTACGTTTTAAACAGTATGGACATTGGATAGATCGAGTGTTAGGTGGGGCAATGGTGGTCTTAGGGATAAAAGTAATTGCTACTCGTTCAAGTTAGCGCATTTCTGCTTATTCATTAATGCCTTAATTTACAGTTGTTTTATTAATGTATTGCTGTATTTATGAGCTTAATAAAGGCGAGCAGTGTCGTAGTTTGTATTCAGTTGGGTTCATACCAAAGAACTTTTTAAAGCTTCGACTAAAGTGGCTGGTATTGAGGTAGCCTGTTGCAAAGCAAACTTGCGTTACTGTGTTATTTTTCTTTAGTAAATCAGCCGCTTTTTTAAGGCGTAATTGAAATAAGAATTCACGAGGCGTAGTGCCTATTCGTTGTTTAAATTCATTAAAGAATTTAGTGCGACTCATGCAAGATATTTTACTTAAACTATCTATATCAATCTCTTCTCTTAAGTTCTTATGTAAATGATCTATTACATTATTAATACCGTTGTGATCTGGCTGTACCAAGCTATGACCAATAATAAAGTCTCGTGTTTGATGCCTGAGTAAACGGGTAATTAATTCACTTACCGCTAAATCAATCATAAAGCTTCTATCTTGATGATTCTCACTAAAAATCCGAATCATACGGTCAAGTAATGCTTGAGTCTGAGTATTATGGTGGGTATGCATTAATTTATCGTCGTATCGCCACTCCTGCTCGTATATAGACAGTGGTGCACTGCTGTTTAATTGGTTACAGATCTTTTTTATGCGCTTTTGGCTGATCTCAATAGCGATGCAAGTGGTCGGGGTATCAATAGTTGCCGTGGGAAAGTCTATTTCAACGATACGGTTAGGAGCAATAATGAATGATTCGTGTGGTAGAAAATGCGTTTCAAAATCGCGTTGGTTATTGTGCATTATCTTTTTACCGCTGAGCATGCCACAAAACATTAGTTGATCAGAGACGAGTTCAATATTATCTGCCTGCTCGAACGTATCATAAATACTTAATTCAGACTGTTCTCCAGCAAAAGATAACTTACTTTCTATAAGCACTTGATGTGCTTTACGCTGTTTATTAATGCTTTCACTTATCATAAATATTATTCCCTTTGGATTTGGAACTGACAGTCAACAATTGTGAATTTACAGTCACGCAGGTTGTAAATTAATGAATATGATAACTATTCCACAATGGAACAAAAATAACTGAGAGGTGTTTATGATTTATCCAAATCCAGGTTCAGCTGAGTCAAAGATCGTGTTTAAAAAGCGTTATGATAATTATATCGGAGGCCAGTGGATAGCGCCTGTTAAGGGACAATACTTTGTTAATAAAACACCTGTTACTGGAGGTGATATTTGTGAAGTAGCACGCTCTGACGAACATGATATTGAGTTAGCTTTAGACGCTGCGCATCATGCAAAAGAATCATGGGGCAACACCTCAGTGACTGAACGTTCTAATATTCTATTAAAAATTGCAGACAGAATTGAACAAAATTTGGAGTTATTAGCATTGGTTGAAACATGGGATAACGGCAAGTGTATTCGTGAAACGATGGGGGCAGATGTACCACTAGCCGTTGACCATTTTAGATACTTTGCAGGTTGTATTCGTGCTCAAGAGGGATCTCTCGGTGAAATAGATCAACATACCGTTGCTTATCATTTTCATGAGCCATTAGGTGTGGTTGGGCAAATTATTCCATGGAATTTCCCATTGTTAATGGCGGCTTGGAAGTTACCTCCTGCATTAGCAACGGGTAATTGCGTCATTTTAAAACCTGCAGAACAAACACCTTTATCTATTTTATTTTTGATGGAATTAATTAGTGATTTATTACCACCTGGTGTTTTGAATATTGTTAATGGTTTTGGTGCTGAAGCAGGCCAAGCTTTAGCAACGTCAACACGTATTGCGAAAATTGCTTTTACTGGTTCAAGCCCAGTGGGTAAGCATATTTTGCAATGTGCAGCAGAAAACTTAATCCCATCAACGGTTGAGTTAGGTGGTAAATCACCAAATATCTTCTTTGAAGATGTGATGGAATATGAAGATGAATACATTGATAAATGCATAGAAGGTGCAACTTTAGCTTTCTTTAATCAAGGTGAAGTGTGCACTTGCCCATCTCGTTTGTTAGTACAAGAGTCGATAGCAGATAAATTTATTGAACGTTTAATTGAACGCACTAAAGGTATCATTCAAGGCAATCCATTGGATATGAATAGCCAAGTTGGAGCACAGGTGTCTAAAGCACAATACGAGAAAATATTGTCGTACATTAATATTGGGCGTGAAGAAGGGGCTGAAGTGCTCGCTGGTGGAGCTTATGAGGAGTTTGATGGTGCACACGAAGGTTATTATATTCAACCAACTTTATTAAAAGGCACTAATAATATGCGTGTCTTCCAAGAAGAGATTTTTGGACCAGTGATCAGCATTACCACCTTTAAAGATGAAGCGGATGCGTTAGCCATTGCCAATGATACTGAGTTTGGTTTAGGGGCTGGCTTATGGACGCGAGATAGTAATCTAGCATACCGTGTTGGGCGAGGAATTAAAGCGGGTCGTGTATGGACTAACTGTTATCATTTATATCCTGCCCATGCTGCATTTGGTGGGTATAAGCAGTCGGGGATTGGACGTGAAAATCATAAAATGATGCTAGAGCATTATCAACAAACTAAAAATATGTTGGTTAGTTATGATATTAACCCAATGGGATTCTTTTAATTCTGAACAAGGCGTGTTGATCTTTGTTATAAGTCATTTGTTTCAGTACACATAGGTAACCACATTATTAAAAATACCAGTGCCAGTGATAGTATGCTGGCATAATTTTTAACTAATTTACTGTACCTACTGAGATTGAGTAATAGTATTTAATCTTGATAAACACATTTTTTATTAACTGGTGATATGTACCTAAATATTAATCAATATAGTCTCTATTTAAATCCTGGACATAATTTTTTTAACAATGACAACATAAGTCCCTTTAGACGCAACATGTTCTCTTAACGAAGTCATGTTATCACTTTTATTTGTAATGAAAATATTCGCTATCTTCCGTAGTAGTATCTGTATTGTGTTAATGAGTTCGAATTATTGGACCTTATAAAAGCCGCTTTCAAAGCCAGTATTATTTGATAATTGCTCCAAAACATCTTTTTTGGAGCACAGGCTGAACCGCTGATAAACGAGACTTCAATTGCCAAATTCAACCGGTAATTCATCCTATGGAATACTAAGGTGAAGACGGTACAATATTTCTTAAAATTAACCATTAAAAATCAATACGGCTAGTACTTTATTTTTAACTTTTTTAAAAGGTAGTGTTAGAAAAATACCTAAGAAGTATAGACTTGTGATGTTCTTTTATTGTGATTATTGTATATTATAGGAAGGCTACTATAACCAGGATGGTTAATTTATGAGCCATAAAATAAGGAATAAATATGCATTTCCACCTTCGCGGTAAATTTTCTGTTTTTATTTGTTTTTCAGTTTTTTTCTTATCTGCATGTTCTTCCCGTCCAGAATTAATGCCGACACCTAATGTCTATATAAATACACCATATTCAGAAAGTGAAATTCCTGAAACGCTACGTGAAACTAGTATGGAACTTATATACGTTACAGATAGAGGTACTTCTCGCAAAAAAGATGTTAAATATGATGCCAGTCGCTCAGCATCAATTGCATATGGGATTGCTAAAGTAGATTTTGAGAATAAATCGTTACAATGGAATGAGTTATTAAAACAAAGTAATCAAAAAAAACGTTCAACTGATCTCATTTATGAGTTAGAGGAAGTTAATGAATTGGGGCGTTTTCCTTTATCTCCTTATAGTTTTAAACGAATAGACGATAAACTTCAAATTGATAAAGGTATTTTAGAACAAAAGTCTTACCATGAAACTCAATTGAATAATATTATTAATCAACGCTTAGCAAATAGTGAAACAAAAGATGTTGTTCTATTTATTCATGGCTTTAATAATACGTTTGATGAAGCAGTCTTCACACTAGGTAGTCTTTGGCATTTCCTTAAACGACAAGGTGTACCTATTGTGTACTCTTGGCCAGCCGCTGCAGAAGGGTTGACTGCATATTTTGCAGATAAAGAGTCAGGTCAATTTACTATTTTCCATTTAAAAGAAACTTTACGGTTACTTTTTAAAAACCCTGAAATAGAAAATATTCATATTATCGCCCATAGCCGTGGTACTGATGTGGCAACTACAACGCTACGTGAACTTATTATTGAAAATAGAGCTAGTGGCGGCAACCCAAGAAAAGATTTACGTATTGAGAATTTAATTTTAGCTGCTCCTGATCTCGATTTTGGCATTATCAAACAAAGGTTAATGGCTGAACAATTTGGTCCTGCATTTGGACGAATTACTATTTATACTTCTCAAGAAGATAGTGCGCTTGGTATTTCTCAATGGTTAACAAATAGCTTGAGTTTTGGCCGATTAAATATAAAAGATGTTGATGAAAATGAGCAGAATATATTTAATTCAGTAGGAAATGTTAGTTTAATTAAAGTGCCTGCATCAGTTAACTTTATCGGGCATGATTACTTTCATAGTAATCCTGCAGTGAGTTCAGATCTTATCAATTTGATTTTGCATAATGCAGCGCCAGGTTCAAAAGAACGCCCGTTGAAAAAGCTCGAAAATAACTTTTGGTCTCTTGATTCTGATTATTTAATTGAGCATTAGATCACTGAATAAATCAATATTTTATATGGCACCTTTCAGTTATTCTGCTGTTTGTTCAGGATTCTAATTTCTTTCATTTTTGAGACAATGAATGCAATGAGATTACTTGTCATGTTGAGTGCTTTGCAAGTTGTTCGTTGATGATTTATTTTGACCCGTACCTGCCTTTAGGGCGTAAATTTAGCCTCGTTGCTGATAGCTCAGTTGTTTATATGTTTTGATTGTTGCATCTCTTACCGGAGAAAAAGTGATTAGCAACTATTCAGCTGACCACCTTTTCTACCTGTTCAAGCTATGTACTTACTATTTGAATCTAAGCAATAACAAAGTCGATTAATCAAGCAACTTTTAGTGAGCCGAAACAATATAAAAATAGTAAATCATAGATGACGCAATTAAGTAAACTGACCAATGATCTTCTTTGTATCGTCCTGTCGCCAATTTCAAGAAAGCATAAACTAACATTGCGGCTGCAATACCGTTACCGGCGTTAAAACTGAAGATACTCACGGCAACACATACAAACGCAGGTACATATTCACAGACATCATCGTAATTTACTTTCTTCATTGAGCCCATCATAATGATGCCAATGTACATTAAAACTGGGGCTGTTGCTGCTGTTGGAATCATTGCTGCCAGTGGCGCCAAGAATAAAATTAGCGTAAAACAAGCTGCTGTGACTAATGCGGTAAAACCTGTTCGACCACCTGACTCTACACCTGCTGCACTTTCTAAATAAGTTGTTAATACTGGGCAGGCAAATAATGCACCGACGGTTGTTGCTGTTGAATCTACATGAAAGTTTTTCTCTATGCCGGGTAAATTACCGTCTTTATCTAGATAACCCGCTTGAGAGCCTAATCCTAAAAGTGCGCCTAAAGTGGAGAAAAAATCAGGGATAAAAAAGGCTAATAAAAAAGGTAAATAGACCGGACTAAGAGCTCCGATAACATCTAGTTCAAACATCATTCCTTCCATGCTACCTGGCATTTGGAATAGATGATCGGGGATAGTGGTAATACCTAATGGGATGCTCACTAAGGTAATAATAAGCACCGAGATGATGATACCGCCTTTAATATTTCGCGATGTAAAAAACAGCACTAAAAAGAAACCAACGATCGCTAATAAGACTTCCATTGTTGCTAAGTCACCAAAAACCAGTACATTTTTACGTGCATTTGCGACAACAATTCCTGCTTGTTTAAAGCCAAGCAAGGCAATGAAAAGGCCAATGCCAACACCTACTGATACTTTGACACTTTGTGGAATGATACGTACAACAAAATCTCGCACACCTAAGAATGACACTAGCATAAATAAAGCGCCACTTATGAACACGATTCCTGCGGCAATACTTAAAGGGACATCATTACCTAATAGTGTATATGAGAAGATAGCGACACTACCAAGACCTGGCCCTAATACAAAAGGGCGGTTGGTGTAGAGTGCCATGGCAATGGTGGTTATGACGGTCATAAAAATAGTCACAGTAAAGGCGCTATCGAAAGGGATCCCGCCTTTACTTAACATGCCAGGTACAACGGCAACCATATAAGCCATGGTGGCAAAGGTGGTAAATCCCGCAATAATTTCGGTTTTTAAGTTTGTTTTATTACCTTTAAAATCAAACCATTTAGCGATGCTAAATCCAGATTTATTAGTCACTGTTTCCATGTTGCTTCCTTTCAGTTTGGGGTTAATTTAGCGTCGGTATTTAATTAATTGTGTTTCTGTTATGACAGGTTGTTCTGATAAACATAATCTGAGTGAGTCAAATGCCAAAGGCCATTCAGCTAGCCATTGTGTTTTGAAGTGTTGTGGTGCCCAACTTGCTTCAATGCTGCTGATTATCATGTGTCGCAAGCTGGTTAAGTCGAAACCAAAATCTTCGACCATAACACGATAGCAATTAGCGCTGGTGGTATTGTGAATATGCCAATCATCGGTACAAGGAATAATATTCAGGTTTGCTTTTGCCATTGCTCGTATTGGATGTTTTTCTGCCCAATCGTTATGATCTGGCCATTTTTTGTAATAGAAGGTGTTTGATGGAATAACAGTAAATGGGATACCTTGCTGTGCGTATTTTTCAGTGAGTGCTGGGTTATCAATGATCGTATAACCATGGTCGATGCGGTCAACGTTAATCAGTTCAATGCCTGTCTCAACATTTCGCCAATGTAAACCAAACTCTGAACAATGTGCTGTCAGTTTTAAGTCATGTTGTTTTGCAAGAGAATAGGCTTTCCAAAAATGCTCAACGGGCGCTTGATGTTCTTTATAGTCGATGCCAAGTCCTAAAACATAAGGGTGCTTAAAAGCAATCATTTGCTCAACTAATTGAACGGCAACTTCTGGAGATTTTTCACGATTGATAGAGGGAATTAAACGAATGATCAACCCCATTTCTTGTTCTACATAGTCAATCGCTTGTGCTAACGCTTCTGTGACATGTTGGTAGGTTAATTCAGTATCACTTGGGTTCCAGAATGTTTCGATATAGCGAACGCCACAGGCATGTGCGTCTTCTGCGACTTCAATTAATACGCGAATATAATCTTCTGGTTCACGCATTAATTGGTATAACAAAGTCAGTGCTTCAATACCACCTTTAGCGATGCCTGTTTGGGCTTGATAAGCACGGTAATAACATTTTGCATCAAATTTTGATAACTCAACCTTATATTTATCAGCGAAAGCGAGCATGGTTTCAAGTCTTACGCCACCAAGCAGGTGATAATGAAGATCGGCTTTAGGAAATTGATGATAAAACTGATCTAACGTAATAGAAGGTGAATACATAGCTGCCTTAATCATTTAATAAAAATGCATAGATTAAGCTAGTATCTGCTTGTTACGCTTTAATGTTAAATGCAAATAACGATACGTTAGTGCTGTTTCGGCATTGTGTTTTATTTATAGTGCCGTAAAAGGCTAATTATGGACTTCCCATGGATAGTTTATTTGCCAATCAGATTGCACTTGAAGGCTAATATTTTGCCAAAAGTCTTCTGCTTCTTTTCTTAAAGGGGCGGGGTTACGATAAAGGCGAATTTGGTAAGGTAGTCGATATAAAAGCGGTTCAATTGCCACTAATTTACCTGCTTTTAACTCTTCTTGAATTAGCGCATCGGGTAGCCAAGCAATGCCTTTTCCACGTAAAGCCATTTCTTTATGTAGATGACACATTGATGATTCAAAGACTTGATAGGTATTAAGTTTTGTTACTTCTGGTTGATATTGCTCAATCAAGCGAGCGCTATAAGATTCTGTACTATAACCAATAATGGGGGTGTTGCTGATATGTGGGTTAAATAATGGCTTGCCTTCGTTATCGGCTAAAGAGGTTAATAAGAAGTTCCCATGGCCAATTTTAATATTCTGAAAGGGCGGTTGTAATAAGGACAAAATCTCAAAACCAAGAAAAAAATCACAATTACCATCCATCAGCGATTGTATTGCAAAATCGACGCGTAGAATATCAATAGAAAAACGTTGTTGTTCAAGACTATTATGTTCAATCAGATCAAGTAAAATAGGCGATGATAGTGAATGTGGACTGGCAATTCGTATCGGGTTAGACAGCGGCTTTTCAAGGTTATTAAGTAGGTTTAAGCCATCTTCCATTTGTGAAATCATGTTATAGGCTATATTTTTAAATTGACGTCCTGCTGGCGTTAAGGTGATTGGTGTGGTTGCGCGATCAATTAATGTTTTACCGACGGCTTTCTCTAGGGAGCGAATATGACGGCCAAAGGCGGGTTGTGTAATATGACGCGACTCTGCTGCTCGTGTAAAATGTTGCAACTCTGCTAGTGCTAAAAAGTCTTGTAGCCATTTAGTATCAATATTCAACTCTTCATATCCTTTTCCTAATCATGCTAATAGCTTTAAAATGGTAACTGATTTTTAATTTCTTGTAGCGCATCACTATTTAAAGTGCCTTTAACAAAACCTTTTTACAGAGCAATGCTTACTTAACAATACCTATTTAACAAGGCTTATTTAATATCGATGTGGAATCGCCACAGAGTTAATTAGATATTAATTCATTATACTTAATGCATCATGCTACGTTGTATTTCATTCTTAGCGTTTAAAGCAATGTCAACAAACGCATTAACTGTCGCACTCGTATTATTTTTCTTATATTGAACTTGTACGGGTATGTTTGTAGTTATTTTATCTATCGTAATGAATTGGCAACCTTCACTATATAGTTTACGAATACAATAAGGGGCAATCGCGACACCTAACCCTGCTGCCACTTCAGTGACTAAGGTTTGCATGTGTCTTGGGTGGCTAGTGATATTAGGTGAAAATCCTGCTTGTTTGCAAAGTATGATGGTTTCATCAAATAACCCCAGTGCTTCATCTCGATTAAAAATAATAAACGATTGATTTTTCAGATCTGCTAAATTGATGCTCTTTTGTCCAGCTAGGTCATGGTGTTGATTAACAATCGCGACCAGCTTATCGATATATATATCATGGTGGATAAATTCATCATTAATAGTACTGGGTAAAGGGCGTGAGAATGCAATATCAATTCGATCGTTTTTAAAGGCTTCAATTTGCTGTGTTGCCGTCATTTCAAATAAGGTCACATGTACTTCTGGAAACAGTGCTTTATAAGTGCGAACTAGTTCAGCCATAAACGTTAAACATGCTGAACTGAGATGGGCGATATTAAGGGTTCCTG
The DNA here is from genome assembly GCF_009828855.1 of Psychromonas sp. L1A2. Lineage (NCBI taxonomy): Bacteria > Pseudomonadati > Pseudomonadota > Gammaproteobacteria > Alteromonadales > Psychromonadaceae > Psychromonas > Psychromonas sp. L1A2. The sequence goes on from NZ_WUAG01000001.1 coordinate 1,552,539, forward strand.
TTTGTCCATTATGAGCTCGTTTAACCTGAGTTTTAGCTTGTTTGGTCAGCGCTAAAATAACGCTCGCATCTTTTAATAATTGCTCACCAGCTTCAGTAATAGCAACATCTCTAGAGTTACGGTTAAATAGTGTGACGCCGAGTTCAGCTTCTAATGCTGCAATGTGACGACTAATAGCAGGTTGAACGGTATTTAACTCACGAGCTGCTGCAGAAAAGCTTTTATGCCTAGCAACCACGACAAAGCTGTTTAATATTTTTATATCCATCTTACTTTTCTCATCGTTCCCTTATTATCTAAGCACGCTTGTTTATACTCTTTTCTCTACATTTTTATCTAAATTTTTTATCTAAACATTGTTATTTAAAAATGGGTATTTAAAGAGGGTTATCTACATGGCCCATCATACTGCGCTCAATGACTATTAATCGTCTAAATCATTAAAATACTATCTATACGTTTATTGTATAGATTCAATAAAATATTATCATTTTTGTTATTCAAGAAGAACCTCTATTATCCTCACATAATTAGTTACTGAGCATTATTCACTGAGGGTAAAATGATCAACACAGAACAAAATCAATCGTTAAGTCGATTCATATTATTATTAATGACAACCGCAATTGCAGCAACAGCAGCAAACCTTTATTACAGCCAACCTATCTTACCTTTGATTGCTGATGAGTTTAAGTTAACGCATTCACAGCTTGGTGGTATTCCGGCGTTAACACAATTTGGTTATGCTTTTGCGTTACTCTTTATTTCACCCTTAGGTGATTCTGTTGCTCGTCGAAAACTGATTGGTATTTTATCGTGTTTATTGGTGGTGGCTTGTAGTGCTGCGGTAGTCGCGCCTAGTTTAACTATTTTACTTATCGCAGTATTTCTAATTGGAGTCAGCGCGAATATCACGCAGCAATTAATTCCTTTTGCCGCTTCAATGGTATCGGCTAAAAACAAAGGCGCAACATTAGGTACGTTAATGATGGGGTTGACCATTGGTATTTTATTATCAAGAACGCTCAGTGGATTTATTGGAGAGCACTTTGGTTGGCGAAGTGTATTTATTATGTCAGCGCTACTAGCTGCCACTTTTGGTGTGCTTTTACGTGTATTTTTGCCAACCAATAAACCGCATACTAATTTAGGTTATTTCCCTCTGATTAAAAGTACAGTGTCTTTATTTGTAAAGCATAAATCATTACAAACTTATACATTAGCAGGTGCTTTTTGGTTTGCTTCTTTTAACGTGCTTTGGGCTACATTAGCTATTTATGTCAGTGATGTACCTTTTAATTACAATGCACAACAAGCAGGTCTATTTGGCGTGATTGCATTAGCAGGGGTTATTGGTGCTAAATCGTCTGGACAATGGGTTAATACATTAGGCTCTAAAAAGTTAGTTCTGATGGTATTAACGTTAGCTGCGATTGGTTTTGCGATTACTGGTGTATTTGCTGGGAATCTTATTGCGTTAATTATCGGTATTATTTTAATCGACTTTGCTATCTTTAGCGCTCAGGTAGCAAACCAAGTTCGTGTATTTAGTATTGATCCAAGCGCACAAAGTCGTATTAATGGTATTTATATGCTCGGCTACTATTTAGGAGGAGCGTTTGGTTCAATGGCAGGAGTTAAAGCATTAGCAATGTACCAATGGCCGGGCGTCGTTGTCGTGAGCATTATCTTTATTTTGATTAGCGTCGTTTTTAACGCTTTCGCTAAAAAATAATTTATTCGCTAAGCTTTGTTAACGTTTAGAAAAAATTCCCTTACTCTCATTACCGTAAAGTATTTGAAAGTAAGGAAAAATTGTATATGGCTAATACTATTTATTCTTTAGCTTTAGCTTTATCTACATCTGCTTCTACTTCTGGAACTGTACTTGTATCGTTATTGAGTCGGGTATTAGCATCGGTTATGTCATCGTCACTATTATTGTCATTGGTTATGTTAAGGTTATCGTTATTTACCTGCTCCTTCATTGCTGCTCTCATCTCTTTTTCTAAGGATACAAACAGTTCAATAAAATCGTTAAATAGGTAGCTTTCTTTATTCGCATCATTCCAAGCTTTATGTAATTCTTCATGGTGATCTAGTTCAGTTTGGTAATAAAGTGCTTTGGCCTTCTCAGCTTTTTTCTCATCAAATCCTAATACTTTTAACGCACTTTTACTCATTTCTAATGCTGTAAAGTAAGATTCAATAAACACGTGCTCTGCACCCGCTTCTTCAAGAAGATAGGCATGACCACGGTCATACGCTCTGGCCACAATAGGTAAGTGCGGATGAAACTGTTTTACGTGTTTGACCAAATGTAATATGTTTTCTGGACCATCAATTGAAATGACGAGTAATGACGCTTCTTCAAGACCCGCGGTATAGAGCAAACTAGAGTCTGTTGCATCACCGTAATAAGCATGAATATCAACTTTTCTAACGCGGTCAATCATATCGGTTGAGCGATCAATCACGGTTGTTTCAAAACCATTTGCCATTAATAAACGATTGATTACTTGTCCAAAACGACCAATCCCTGCAATAACAACTTGGCTTTTTTTATCAATGTTATCTGCTGCTTTTTTCGGTTGAATCTCTAAATATTGTTTAGTGATCACCTTGTCATAAAAAATGAACAGGAGGGGAGTCAAAAACATAGAAAGTGTGATAACGGGAGAGAGGATCGCAACCCATTCTGGAGGCAATGCCTGACTTTGTGATGAAAAGCTCAATACTACAAAGCCAAATTCACCTGCTTGTGCCAAGCTTAATGTTAGTAACCAACCATCTGATTTTTTAATCTTAAAAATAACAGCCAAACTTAACAATACGGCTGCTTTTATAACGATTACTGCAATAGTTAACCCACTGATTAAGAAAAAGTTATCACTAATTACAGCAAAGCTAATACCTGCGCCCACAGTGATAAAAAATAAACCTAACAATAATCCTTTAAAAGGTTGAATATTACTTTCTAATTCATGGCGAAACTCACTGTTTGCTAGTACAACACCTGCTAAAAATGTCCCTAATGCTGGCGATAAACCAACGACGCTCATTAATGCTGAAATAGAAATAACTAATAATAATGCGGTAGCTGTATAAAGTTCTCGTAGGCCAGATTTTGCAACCAGTGTAAATAAGGGTTTAGAAATATAATTTCCTGCAGCGATGATCAAACCAATAACGATTACAATTGCGCCTGCATATTGCCAACCAGATAAGTTCTCAACCAATGAAACATTATGATGTTCTGTGATTAATGAACTGGCTTCAGGCATGCCAAAATACGCCGGAATAGCTAATAACGGAATCACTGCAAGCATTGGGATTACCGCAATATCTTGCGATAATAAGATTGAAAATGCAGCTTGACCTCCATCTGTTTTATTAAGGGATTTTTCTGCAAAACTTTGCATTACAATCGCTGTCGATGACAGAGAAAAAATTAGGGCGACCACCAATGACGGCTGCCATGGAAAATCAAATGCGACACCAAGGGAAGTGATAATTAATGTTGTTAATCCAATCTGTAAACCACCTAAGCCAATCAACCTATTTTTCATATTCCATAAAGCTTTAGGCGATAACTCTAAACCAACAATAAAGAGCATCATGACAACACCAAATTCTGCAAAATGCTGAATCGTGTTTGTTTCTTCGCCTGCTAATCCGGTAATAGGACCTATGATCACGCCTGCACTGAGATAACCAAGGACAGAGCCTAACCCAAACCTTTTAGCTAAAAGAACGCATATTACCGCGACTAAAAGGTAAAGAGCTGCTTGAATAAAATAAGTGGTCATATTGTAAATTCTTTATATTGTGGTGTATGAATAAAATAGAGTGTTAATGGACTTTACTAACTGTACTTTTGTCATTATTTAAATCGTTTATGGAGAGATTAGTTGTGAGCAACGATTGAAAGAATGCAATCAATAATATAACAATAAGAGCTTAATATAAAAGTGATAATTGATAGAATTAATTAGAAATTTTATTAATTTAATTCTCTACGTTTTGGGGAATAAAATTAGTTTTTATTACTGTGCTAACTACAGTACAAAAAATGTCTCATTATTACTTAAATATTTAAATTTAAATTACCTTTTAGTTTATCTTATTGAGCCTAGAGAATAATTTCTCTACAACAATCATTCACTTCAACCTCTAAGAAATCTCCTAATAAATGTGCATCTTGAAAAATTTGTTGTTGATTATTATGATTCAAAATATTGATTCTTCGTCCATGCTCAGTTAATAAATTAAGCTCATAACAATAATAGTTTGGGGCATGTTTAGATTGAATAATCTTATTGTTAATTTGCAAAGAAGTAATGTGTTTTAATTTTACGTCTCTATCTCTATGGTTATCAAAAAGACCCGATGTTTTATTGAAGCTAGCTCGTTTTAAAAAAGGTTGGATTAAGGATAAACCAAAAGTTGCAATGGCAATACCAAAACCACCTACAAAAATAACAAGATCATACTTGGTTGTGATGATTAATAGGTAAGTGGCGAGGAACAATAAAAAGCTACCGACTACAATATATACCATGCAGAATAACATCGCGGTAATTGTTGGTTTTAAGTGGGCTAAATCTTCAGCAACAATCACTGTATGGGATAAAAAATTAGGACCATCCTTGAGTAAAGGGCGGTTTAAATCAATCGTTAGTTTGGCTGTATTTTGCATATTAATCCTTTTCTGCCTATTTCTCTCATTACAGAGCGCTTTATTAACCATGTTCCGTATGGTTTGTTTTTTAGGCTGACGTCATATTTTAAAAAACATGAGTATAGGATGTTATGTGTACAAATAACACATACAAAGTAGAAAATAATGTATAAAAAAAGGCTATCGCATTTTACTGCGATAGCCTTAGAGGTAGTTAAATATTCATTTTAAAACATGTTGGTATTCGCATGTTTAATGAACCTATTGTTAATGTTGAATATTAACAATCATAACCCTATTTAGATTTTTATTTAGAATGCTTTTCGTAGGTTTTTATTTCGCCTGATTTAACACGTGCGATGAAAGACTGTAGCTCTTTCTTCACTACTGGCATTAAGAAATATAAACCAATGATATTGAAAATAGACATTGCAAAGATAGCTGCATCAGAGAAGTCGATAACAGCACCAAATTGAATAGTGGCACCGATAACAACAAATACACAGAATATTAATTTAAATACTAATTCTTTACCTTTACCTTCACCGAATAGGTAAGTCCATGCTTTTAGACCGTAGTAAGACCAAGAGATCATCGTTGAAAATGCAAACATAACGACTGCTAATGCTAGTAAGTATTTAAACACGCCAGCTGTTTCTGTAAATGAAGCTGCAGTTAGTGTTACACCTGTTAAACCGCTACCATCGTATGGTGCAACGTTTAAACCAGCAATAGTAATAACTAATGCCGTCATTGTACAAATGACAACCGTATCAATAAATGGTTCTAGTAGTGATACTAAACCTTCAGTGATTGGCTCTTTCGTTTTTACTGCTGAGTGAGCAATGGCTGCCGAACCAACACCTGCTTCATTGGAGAAAGTTGCACGTTTTAAACCTTGAATTAACGCACCAACAAAGCCACCAACAACACCAGCACCTGTGAATGCACCTTCGAAGATAGCAGCAAATGCAGGACCAACTTGGCTGATATTAGCCACAATAACGATGACGGCCATACCAACATACAAAGCAGCCATCCAAGGAACCACTTTTTCTGTTACTGAAGCAATTGAAGGCATACCACCCACAATCACAGAGAATACTAATGCTGCTAAAACTACACCAGTGATGATGCCGTATTCACTTGGTACATCAAAAGCGTAAGTTAACATTGCGTGTGCTTGGTTGGCTTGGAACATGTTACCGCCACCTAATGCACCTAAAATACACATTAATGCAAAACCGATTGCTAATGCTTTACCTAGACCACCTAAACCTTTTTCGCTTAAACCTTGGCTTAAATAATACATTGGACCACCAGAAACAACGCCTGATGGTAAAATTGTTCTGTATTTAACACCTAAAGTACATTCACAAAATTTAGATGCCATACCTAATAAACCACATAAAATCATCCAGAATGTTGCACCTGGACCACCAATCGCAAGAGCTGCACCCACACCAGCAATATTACCTAGTCCAACCGTTCCTGAAAGCGCCGTTGTTAATGCTTGGAAATGAGAGACTTCACCTTCATGTTTAGAGTTGGGATCAGTGTATTTACCTTTAACAATATCAATCGCCATGCCTGCGCGCCTGAACTGAATAAAGCCAAAGTAAATAGTAAAGATAAGTGCTGCTAATAATAACCAACCTACGATAAGGGGAAAGTTAGCTTCACCAATCGGTACACTTTTAAAAATTAAAGCAACAAACCATCCCGTATAGTCATTAAAAAAACCATCGACAGATTCACTAAATGCTCCAATAGACTGGCCAAAAGAACTCGCTTCTTCCGCAAAAGCGCTGGTACTAAAGGCTAATAAAAAGACAGACAAAATTTCTCGTATATTTCTCATATTTACTTCCTTGTAGGTTATTTGATTTTAAACAAGTTGTTTCTTGCATAAATAGTATAGGTATTTTTCTTTGGTTTCATTAACTGAATTTAGAGGTTTTTTTCTGCGATGGGAGTTTATTATGCTAAATATATTCTATGAGTAGAGTAAAGCACTGTTTCTTTTGTATTGAGAGGTTTAACTAACCTATATTGTGTTGATATTAAGAGGTTTTAGCTGAAACAAGCAGATGTAAATGAGTTCCACCTAATTTAGTTTTAAAATGGTTTTAATTATATAAGCAATCTCAATTTCGGATAAGAAAAATTAACATTATCTTATAATATTTTTATTTTAACCTGTTGATACTAAATGACATTATCGATCCATTATCCAGAGGTCAGGTTAGGACGCAGTAAAGTTTAGTAGTAAGGAGCCATAAACAAACTTAAAATAATTACATTGCAGTTTCATTAATGTCGCTAGGTTTTGACTAATTTTGTATCCGTTTCCAAGTGAAATAGGGAAGTTTTGTAATTTATAGCCAGTGTATGTGTTTGTTAAACATGGCCATTGCGGCTGTATTATTGATGTAGCTATTATTAACATTGAACTACTTTATAGGTAACTGTTCTTTAATAGGATATGTTAAAACTGACCCTTAATCAGATTACTATCTTTGGTTTACTGCTTTCTGATTTGATTGGCACATTCAGCTAATACAATAGCACCTGCGGTTGATACATTAAGTGAGTTGCCCATGCCAAACATAGGAATATGGATATGTTGGTGGCTTAATTTTAATGCTGCTTCACTTACACCTTTACGTTCATTACCTAATACTAAAACTGTATTGAGTGGATACTTAACTTCGCTGTAATCAACGGAACCATGGCATAGTTCAACACTATAAATAGTATAGCTTTCATCTAATAATGTTTTTAAGGTTGCTGTTGTAGTATCTCTGTATTCAACTGTTACCCATTTTGCTTCATTTCGAGATGCTTTTTTCATTTTTTTATCTGAAATACTCAAAGCACCTGCACCACATATAATCACTTTTTCGATAGCAAAGGCATCAGCTAAGCGAATAAAAGCACCAATGTTATAGCTGTTAGTGACATTATCTAATACAACTATTAAGGGTGTTTTGGGTTTGTCTAGGTATTCGTTTCTTGTTGGCTTACTTTGTCTAAGGTCTTCTTTACTCATTTGTATTTTTGAATTGTTTATTTCGTTTTTGCTACTTTTATTTATTATTGTTTTTTCTGTCATTTTTAACTCTTGTGGTTTTAGCAGCATTTAGTCTTTATTTTTAAGTGAATTAAACAATACTGTAAATATAGCAGTAAGCTATTTGCAATGATTAATGTGGCGTTATTATCACTTATGTAGCAGTACGTGTCGATGTTGGTAGGTAAATTATTACAAAAAAATGAAATGAGTAGATAAAGTATTTGTTGGGGAGGAAGGAGGTAAGATAATGATATGTTGCTCTTGAATCAAATATGAAATTTTATAATAAGTTATTTTGCTGAACTTTTAAGTTAAAGTGATCTTATGATAGGTCTTTGATGTATAAGTTATCTTGTAATAAACACAGAATCGTTATTTGTTTGCTATAACATTAATGTTATCTACTTTAGCACTTTTTATATGTTTATTTAGAATGGAGCTTTAAATGTTAATACTAAGACCTAATTGTGAATGCTGTGATAAAAATTTACCTCCAGAATCTGTTGAAGCTTTCATTTGTACTTTTGAATGTACATTCTGTTTTAATTGTGCGGAAACAATATTAGACTTTATTTGTCCTAATTGTTCAGGAAATTTGGTTCAACGCCCAATTCGTCCTGTAGCGGCTTTAAAAAATAACCCAGCATCAGCTAAGCGTGTATTAAAGGCCCATAGTTGTGCGTAAAGGCTATGTGGTGTGAGTTTTCTAGATTTTATGAGGCTTGGGAACATAATAAAATAGAGATAAACATAGAAAATACTATCCAGCTATGACTTGTGTCTACGTAGCTTTGAGCCACATACTTTTTAAAGATGAAACTTTTATCCATATTACTTGAGGAAGTCGTTCAGCTTAATTACGTTAACTTGCCGCACGATAATATTTTATAATCTAAGGGAAATATAATGAACATTAAAGTTAAAAAATCTATTGCTATACCATTGGCTCTCGCCCTGACTATTCAGCTTTCAGGCTGTGGTACTATTTTGAAACCAGAAAGAAAAGGCCAAAGCTCAGGCCAGCTTGATGTAGGGATTGTGGCATTAAATGCTATCGGTTTATTGTTCTTTCTTGTGCCTGGAGTGATTGCCTTTGCAGTTGATTTTAATAATGGCACTATCTATTTACCTGGTGGCTCAGCTTCTATTAATGAGAGTGATGTAAATATTGTGTACATCGATGGTGAAGTAACGAATGAAAAAATAGAGACGGCTATTTTAGAACAAACAGGTGATGTTGTTAGTTTGAACGATAGTAATGTTCAATCAAGTGACAATATGGGAAGTGATTTTAAAAATGAAGTTAGGTTTTTATAACGTCTTATCTACCGTCACATAATGGTTATGTCAGATAGATTTTAAAGCTGTGATTAATACGATTATTATCACTTCATTTTGAACTTTCTCTTCAAATTAAATGGCTATCACTAAATGTGATAACCATTTAATCTTTATTTTTCATTTTCATTTTCATTTTCATTTTCATTTTCATCGATAGCATCAACTTCTGTTCGAGGATCCATTTCATAAGCGGCAGGGCCTGCCATATCAGTGACGGTACGAAACTCTTCTTTTTCCTCTAATGTTGATGGTGGAATGTGACTGCGTCGTCTAAATAAAACGATGATAAAAAAGATAATTAGCGATCCGCTAGTAAATGCATAAAGGCCGTCTGGCCCCATAAACTTCATTGCGAGTGATGCGAGTGGTGCTCCAATTGCTGATGATAATCCTAGTGTGATTAGCATAGCACTGCTTATTTCTACAAAATCATCGGATGTCGCGTTATCGTTTGCGTGAGCTAAACATATCGCGTACAACGTCATGCAGCTTCCTCCCCAGAAAAAAGCAGAAATGAAAGCCGGCCAACCTGCAAAAACAGTTATAAAATGAGGTAAATAAACAAATGATAATGAAACCGCAGAGCCTACTAAAGCTGCATACATAAGTACTGTTCTTCTATCAAACCTATCGGATAGTTTTCCTAATGGTAGCTGAAAGCAGGCACCTCCAAGTACAGTCGCAGATAAAAACAAGCCCAACTGGCTACTATCAAAGTTATTATCCTTTGCGTAGATTGGGGCTAGAGACCAAAAAGCACCTGTCACTAAACCTGCGACGACTGCACCAATAAGTGCTATATGTGAATGTTGCCAAACCTTGAACATATTCAATTTTACTCGGTGCACTACGGCAGGGGCTGCAGAACGTGTAAGAGAAACGGGGATGATAGCAATCGATATTAAAATGGCAGCTAGGCTAAATAACATGACATCTTCTACCGTTCCCCCTAAGTTAAATAATTGTTGTCCACACATCACCATGATTAAATTGAGGGTTGTATAAATAGAAAGTATTGAACCTCGGTTTTGTGCGTTGGCATTACCATTTAACCAACTTTCAATGATCATATACAGACCTGAAATAACGATGCCTATAATGAATCGAAGTAACATCCAACTATAAAATTCAGGTAATAAAGGGAAAATTAAGATCACGACAGAGTAGGATGTCGCTAACACCGCAAAACTACGGATGTGTCCAACCCTTTTTAGCATATAAGGTGTCGCTAAACACCCTGATACAAATCCTAGGAAATAGGCTGAGCCCGTTAATGCAACTTGAGTATCGGAAAAGCCAACTTCACTCGCTGCAATAGGAAGTAATGTTAATAACAAGCCGTGTCCAAGTAATAAAAACGCATTAGACATGAGTAATGATGAGATAGGGATTAGTGCACGTAACATATAACTCCAATAGGATTGGCTATAATGCAGTGTTTTTATTTTTCACTTACATTATGGCGATACCAAGATTATTTGTATGTGATTGTATTTTTCTTGTTCTTAGTCAGAATGAGCAATTTATTATTAAATTTAATAAAGGTTTTTGTAGAAAAGCACAGAATATATTCTTTAATGAAAGAACTATGCCAACATAATTAAAGTTTTTTATTCTTTTAAATCATAAGCTTATTTTAATTGGGTGTAATGATGTTAATTTTTTAGCACCAAGTTGGTTTGTACTTTCTCAATACGCACTTTTTTGTACAAAGCGGTAAAGTAATAAAACGATTAACAATACTGATTAGAAATGGATTTAAAAGTAACCAAAATAACTTTATTTTTTCGCTTTGAATGCGAGCTAAAGTTGCTAGACCCATCACCGTTCAAGTGCTTTGTTCAGTCGTCAGCTTGTACTCCAAATCAACGCGTAACATGATAACAATAGCTAGTCCTTTTAGAAGATTACAGCAGAGTTGATTTTCAGTTAACGACCCAGAGCTGTGGAGCAAATATCTTTGTTCTTAGAAAGTATTGATTTCACCCGTTAGATCTTTCTCTTTCTGCTTAGTGCCTGTTGACTTCATTGTTTTCTGAATGTTTCACTTTGAATGGTAACGGTTATATATCAAAAGGTTAAATCTTTAGCTGATGTGAACTTGAGTGAATGCTCAACCGCCGCTTTAACCTTTTTAATTTCTTTTATCAGTTTTTTAAATCATTGTACGATGCTTTATTTTGCCTAAGCACTTTGTACTGTTTGTGGTTGTTTACTTTGCGCTCTGTTCTTCGCCTCTTTTCTTTCTTCTGAACGTTTTTCTTTACGTTTTAAGGCGGCTGCAAAACGCTCTCTTTCTCTATCTGTTTCGCAAATGATTTGTGGAATATGACGAGGTTTCCCTTCTGGATCAAGAGATACAAAGGTGAGGTATGCAGATGCAGTATGTCGAACTTCACCTGTTAATACTGCTTCAGCTTCAATTCGAGCACCAATTTCCATTGATGTTGAACCAACATAATTGACACTGGTTTTTATTCTTAGAATATCACCAACATAAACAGGAGAGTGGAAATCTAAACGGTCAAGAGATACTGTAACCGCATTCCCACCAGTATGACGCATACCAACCATACACGCAGTATTGTCGACTAATTTCATTATTGAACCACCATGAACATTGCCGGCGATGTTAGCGTCGACATCCATCATTTGTTGAACAACCGTGATGGTACTGAATGCAATTGTTTTTGGTTCCATATTGTCTTCGATATAAGCGTCAGTAGGTCTAACTTGTTTTCTATCGATGATTTTTACAGCTTTCATTGTTTCTCCAGATTAAGGTCGGTATTGAGAATTTGTCTGACACGACAAAAAATGTCACCATTTAGGATCTGCGTCACATTTTTTGATTTTCAGACTAGTATAAATATTTTTCAGTATAATTGTTAATTATTTGTTATTAATTTTCTTTATATTTTGAAAAGAAATGTTAATGAATGTGAATATTGAATAATTTATTAGATAAAATTGAGGTTACAGGTAGCGAAAAGAGGCTATATACCCGTTGCTAATCAAGAGGCATTATTCAGTCGCTAACTCGGACGCCAGACAAGGCGTTGATGACAATGGCTAGTTCTTATCGAATGTTACAACGCGGTATTGATTCTCGAGTTGGCGAACCGCAGGGCAAGTCATGAGGCAACCACTTTTGTTCTTGTCATAGCAAGGAAATAAAGTCTCGATTTAACCCCTTAGATCTTTACCTTTATGCCTAGAATTTGTTTACTTCACGATTTGCTGATTTTTGCATCTTGTTTAGTGACGGGTATAGATAGTAGTGAGAATAGGCAGGTGTTTATTTTGATCGAGTGAAGCTTAATCATGGATATTTGTATCAGTAATTAAGAGCGTTTTATAGAGTGGTGAGGTTAATAATAGAAGGGGTGGTTTATATAAGAAAAGAACACCGAAACCCTAATAACAGGTTAAGGTGTTCACATAATGCTAAATCAATTTTGACTTTTGAGCATTAGAATAAAGGTTAATTAGCTTAATACTTATTTAGCATTAGTCTCTAACTGGTTTGCTATCTCAATAAGGTCACTTCCAATCAGGTCTGGTTTTGCTACAAGCGGGTAAAGTGCTTTACCAGGACGCATGATAAATGCTGTTTTCCAGCCTGCTTTATCTGCACCAGCTAAATCCCATGGATGTGCAGCGATTAACATTGCATCTTCAGGTGCGACATTCATTTCTTTTTGTGCCCATTCATACACTTTCAAATCAGGTTTAAATGTTTTTAAGTTTTGAACCGTTAATGAACCATCAAAATATTGTGCTAGGTTTGAGTTTTTAAGTTGAGCTGCAATACCTGCATCAGATGAATTAGTTAGCGTAATCATGGTATATCCCATTGCACGTAGCTTTTTCAAACCTTCAACAACATCTTTATGTGGTGCTAAATCTCTAAATGGAGTTAGTACTGCTGTGCGTGCTTCTTCTGGTGTTAGTTTTATATTTTTTTGGTTTGCAATCATTTCTAATGATGCGATACCGATTTCAGCAAAACTATTATATTCGCCTGTTACATTACCTACTAATGAGTAATGTAGCATAGTAGTAAACCAATAAGGGACTAAGTCATCTCGACCACCTAATGCTTTAGACACTGATTTACCTACATTGCCTAAGTCTAGGAGTGTTTCATTAACATCAAAGAAAATGACCTTTGGTTTTAGTTGTTCATTTGAGTCTGAATCTTGAGAATGTGCAGTAGTGGTCATTAAGCTCATTGACACTAATAAACCAATCATAAGAGTTTTAAAACGAATCATTATAAATAATACCTGTAAAGTTAAATTGTAAAGATTATAAATAAAGCCTATAAACGACGTTATAGCGCTTAAATAAACGAAAAACGGCCTGAAACTTGAAAAGAGAAATAGGCCGTTCTGTTATAGACCTTTGAATATCACTTTTAATTTCAATTTATTTTTATTTTTATAAAAATAAATTACTTGAGCATGGTTGTTGCTAATAAAAAGACTGCTAGTGTTGAGGTTGTTGTGAGTTCGTATTATTAAACAAACGGTCAGGGGCTTTAAAAAGAAGCTATTTATTAGTAAGCTTGTTTACAGTTGTTGAGAGAAAACAATGTCATCTAAATGAAACTCTACTATTGTTCTTTTCCACTACTAAATGATTAACTATCTCGATTATCTAATGAAAAAATATTTGTGTATTTATTTTACGATAAGCTTTTGTTAACAAATTAAATAATAGGATATTTATGCTTCAAGCTGTGGTTTTAGGTGGGATGACGTTTAGTCCTTTGGTTATTTATATTCCGATCACTTTTATCTTATCTGCATTAACTCGTTTTATTTTACACCGTCTAGATTGGCATGATCGAATTTGGAAAGTTGCATGGTTTGAAGTATCACTTTTTGTCTGTTATTTCGCCTTAATTGTCTATTTATTAAGTGGAAGATAAATGCTTATGAAAAAATATTTACGTATTACTTTTACCATTGCTGTCGTGTTTGCTGCGGTCTTTGCCGGGCGTTGGGTTTGGACTGATTACATGCATACGCCTTGGACTCGTGATGGACGGATTAGAGCTGAAATTGTGACCGTTTCGGCAGACGTTTCAGGCTGGGTGACCACTTTAAATGTGAAAGATGGTCAAGACGTTAAGAAAGGACAATTACTTTTTAGTGTGGATAATAAACGTTATCAAGCTGCTTTAGGAAAAGCCAAAGCGAATACGGAAAGTGCGTTATTAACCTGGGAATTAGCTAAACATAAATACAATCGCCGTGTTGAATTAAAGAGTCAAAAAGCAATCAGTGAAGAAGATTTAGAGTTAACCCGTATCAATAGAAATATTGCAAATGCAAATTATGACCTTGCTAAAACAGAGCAGGATTTAGCGCAGTTAAATGTTGATAGAACTGAGGTTGTTGCGCCTGTGTCGGGTCAAATAATTAATTTGAATTTACGTCAAGGTAATTATATAGGACAAGGAGTCTCAGTTTTTGCCATTGTAAAATCTAATTCTTTTTATGTAACCGGTTATTTTGAAGAGACTAAAATTCCACTGATTTATGAAAATCAACAAGCCAAAATTGCATTGCTGAGTGGAGGCAAGCAACTCACCGGACATGTAGTTAGTGTCGGTAAAGCCATTGCAAATACTAATACACAAAGTAATAGTCAATTGTTACCACAGGTTCAACAAACGTTTAACTGGGTACGTCTATCTCAGCGTATTCCCGTTGATATTCAATTAGATGCATTACCGAAAGATAGTCAGCTCAGCGCAGGTATGACAGCCACAATACACCTCTCTACAAAATAAGGAGAATATTTTGGGGGTCGTTTTACGTAATTTATTTTCTCCTAAAAAACAGGCCGTTATTTTTGCGATAAAAGGCGTGCTTGCTATGGCCATGGCGTTGACTATTGCAATGGCGCTTAATCTAGAACGGCCATACTGGGCTTTAGTCTCTGCTATTTTTTTACAATTACGTCCTGAGAGTGGGTTGGTGATTGAAAAAGCGATTTGCCAAATAATAGGAACCATTGTTGGAGGCCTATTTGGCATCTTATTATTAAGCCTGTTGATGCCATACCCTTATTTAGCATTAGGAACATTAGCCATTTGGTTAGGGTTAAATTCAGCATTATCAGCCATGGTGAGACAAGCCAATTTCGTTTATGCCTTTGCAATGGCAGCTGTGACGGCCGCAATTGTTGTGCTTTTAGTCATGGTCGATCCCACTTCTGTTAGTAGCCAAAGCATATTTGATGTAGCTCAAGCTCGTATGAGTGAGATCATTATCGGATCTATTTGTGCTGGCCTTGTTAGTCATTTATTTTGGCCTGTAAAAGTAAAGCATTCACTACAAATCCAATCAAGAGCGGTCATAAATCAAACCTTAGATTATCTAGTGGCAGAGTTAGACGCCAAAGGCACACATGAAAAGCGTCATACACAAATTGATAATGTAATGGCGACGTTAGGTGTTATAAATGATGACTCTAGCGCGGTACGCTACGAAGGACCAAAAGGGCCTGGGCGTTCACGAGCGGCAAACCAATTAGCACAAAAAGTATTATCTTTATTAGCCTTAATTCAAATTTTTGGTCGTTTACAACGTAATCATTCAGAACTAATTACCTCTGATTTAGAGCAACTATTTAATAGACTTAAAGAAGTGCTGGCCAGCATTGCTGCTTCTGATAACTATGAGTTTTGTGCTGAAAAGATTAAAGTCTTTCGTAAAGAGCTAACGGAATGGCGAGTAAATAATACATTTGAAGCGCCATTTGAATCCCATATGTTTAATGTTGGTTTAGATATTGCGGTAGACATAACTATTTTATTACGTGCCTATAAAGCATTAGAAGAACGAGATAAAACCTTGTTGAATGCGCCGAGTATGCTGACTTATCGAGACCCTTTAGCGGGTGTTATTGTTGGTTTTAGAACGTTATTAGTATTTGTTATTGGAGCATGTATTTGGATAAGTACAGGCTCATCTGCAGCGTTGATGGTCATGATTTTACCCGTCATATTTTCTATTATGCTAGCGCGTATACCTTTAGCTATTTTACGAGTAGTTATTAAGCGTTTATTAATGGGCGTCGTGGTGGCCTCTTTTGTCACTATTTTCTTCGCCCTAAATTTACTGTCGCAAAGTGGCGGACAGCTTGAAATATTATTACTGATATTAGCGGGACCTTACTTTTTAGGGTTGTTGTTACTTGCTGATCGTGAAACATTGCCTTATGGCTTAGGGTTTTGTGTGCCATTTTCAATTTTAGTGAGACCCAGTAGCGATATGAGCTTAGCATTTTCAATCGATTATACATTAAGTGCTGCTATGGCTATTTTTGCAGGTGTCAGTATTTTATTTTGGATTTTTCACTTGTTTACCGGGCCTAGTGTTCAGTTATTAGTGAGTCGTGTTTTTAAAGCGACTCATAAAGACTTATTAGAGATTGATAATCAGAAAATGCCTGCAATTTGGTATAACCGTCGAATGTCGGATAGATTACTAAGGTTAATTAATTACGATCAGGGTTCCCATTCTCGTGCTATTACCGATCTCGCATTAACCGGACTTAATTTAGGTCATGCAACGGTTCGAGTACAATCAATATGTGAAAATTTAGCGGGTAAAAACTTAAAGCATTTAAAGAAATGGCAATATAAATTGGCTGATGCATTTTTATTAGCGAGTAAAGGCAAGTGCGATGAAGAATTTAAACAAGCTTCTGATTTATTATATCAAGAGTTAATTTCTGAAGTAGGCGATTCTGCTCAAGTAGAAGCGATTCAAGGGATGTTTATTCGTATTAACCTGACCTTAAAAAGAAGTGCAAGTAAGATAAATTAGTTCAATGAGTTTTATAAAGGTTAGAAATAAGCGAGTAATTACACATGAGCTTCGATCATTAAATATAAGTTAACCAGTTAATTTAACTATAATTTTTTCATTTCATAATTCATTTTAATTGCAAATACAGTTCTTGTATTACGCCTTAATTTCTTCCATTTTTAGTGATAAATAAATACCAATAAATAACTTGTTAATTGGTTGAATTATTTCGTTGTGCTTGGAGAATTTCTATGTACAATCGGCAAAAAATAGAAGGGGTTAATTTTTTGAAATATTTTGGCCGTTTTTTAATTCATAAAACCACAATATATTTCACTTAATACCTAAGTCTAGTGGCTCTACAGAGTTTTCACTTTATCCTATCTATTGTTTTAACCTTTCTTAAACCCTAGCAAGTTTAAGCTTATTTTAACTGCCATTATGGCTCGACTTTTGGAATATTGAATGTGACTGAGTGCCAACCTCTTTTACAACTGTATGGGGTCAGTAAAACGTTTACCGATAACACGGTATTGGACGCTTTAGACCTTACTATTTACGACGGTGAATTTCTTACTTTGTTAGGCCCTTCAGGCTGCGGTAAAACCACTGTATTACGTATTATTGCCGGTTTTGAACAACAAGACCAAGGACAAGTGCTGTTGGATGATAAAGATATATCTATCCTTAAGGCCGAACATCGCCCAGTGAATACGGTATTCCAAAGTTATGCGTTATTTCCTCATATGAGTGTTTATGACAATATCGCTTTTGGCTTGAAAATGCATAAAGTAGCAAAAGAAGAGATCAATGAACGTGTACTTGAAGCACTTCGAATGGTGCGTTTAGATAGCTTTGCACAACGTAAACCACATCAATTGTCTGGCGGACAGCAACAACGTGTTGCTATTGCGCGTGCAGTGGTTAATCGCCCTCGTTTATTATTGTTGGATGAATCTTTAAGTGCGCTTGATTATAAATTGCGCCAAGAGATGCAAATTGAGTTAAAAAGATTACAGCGCCAACTTAACATTACGTTTGTGTATGTAACGCATGACCAAGAAGAAGCGTTGTCGATGTCAGATCGTATCGTGGTACTTAATAAAGGTAAAGTGCAGCAAATTGGAACACCTCGAGAGATTTATGAAACGCCAGTGAATCTTTTTGTGGCACGTTTTATTGGTGAAATAAACCAATTTGATGGTCATGTTGTGCGTCGAATTGATGATAAGCATGTTGAAGTGACTGCAGAAGGCGCTGACTGGATAGTACAAACTGATTATCCTTTTGCCGTTAATGACAAAGTACATGTATTACTGCGTCCTGAAGATGTTCGCTTAACAAAGCCTGAATTAGCTGAAAATACAGTGCATATAGAAGGGCATATTCACGAGTGTAATTATAAAGGCAAAACGTTAGATTCTTATATTCGTTTATCAACGGGGACAAACGTGATTGCGAGTGAGTTTTTTGACGAAGACGACCCTGATTTTGATTACCGTTTAGGTCAAAAAGTCGCATTACAATGGATAACCGGTTGGGAAGTGGTATTGCCATATGAACAAACAATTTAATCAGTTTCGTTTTTGGGCTATTGGTCTAGCAACAAGCTGGCTAGCGCTGTTCGTTTTAGTGCCGAGCTTAATGGTTTTAGTCACAAGCTTTTTAACGCGTGATGCTGATTTTTTAATACAGTATCAATTTAGTTTAGAGGGCTGGAAAAGTGTGCTTGATCCGAGCTTTATTTCATTGTTATGGGACTCTGTTTTCATGGCAATGATGACGGCTGCTATTTGTTTGAGTATTGCTTACCCTTTTTCAATCTGCCTAATGGGCTTACCACAACGCTGGCGTAGTATTATTTTATTCCTGTTAATTGTGCCTTTTTGGACCAATTCACTGGTACGTATTTATGCGATTCAATTTATGTTGGGTAAAAAAGGGTTAATTAACCAAGGGCTAGAGTTTGTTGGCTTAATTGATAAACCGTTAGATTTATTATACAGCCAGTTTGCTGTGATTTTTGGACTGAGTTATATCTTGCTGCCATTTATGATTTTGCCTATCTATTCCTCTATGGAAAAGTTGGATTTTAAATTATTAGATGCTGCAAAAGATTTGGGGGCGAATGCCACTGAGCGCTTATTACGCATTACTTTACCGTTAACACTGCCTGGTATTATTGCCGGTTGTTTGATGGTTATTTTACCTGCGATGGGGATGTTTTTTGTGGCTGATTTATTAGGCGGCTCTAAGCATGCATTGTTGGGGAATGTTATTAAGAATCAGTTTATTCAAACTCGTGACTGGCCATTCGGCGCTGCACTGAGCATATTAATGATCGCATTGTTGTCATTTATGCTTTGGCTTTATTACCGTGCGACTAAAATGTCGAATCGCGCTGGAGGCATTAATGACTCGAATTTTTAAATTAGGTTTTATCGGTTTAGTGCTTTTATATGTATATACACCGATTTTAATCTTAGTGACGAACTCTTTTAATGCTTCTCGTTATGGTTATAAATGGGATGGTTTTACCTTTAAATGGTATGAAAAATTATTTGAGAATGACTCTTTAATGGAAGCAGGGTGGCATACATTACAAGTCGGTCTTACTAGCGCAACAGCGGCTACGGTAATTGGTACATTAGCAGCAGTGGCACTACAGCGTTACCGTTTTTATGGTAAAGGTGCAGTCTCATCACTGGTGTTCGTGAGTATGTTAACGCCTGATATTGTGATGGCTATTGCGTTGCTCATTTTATTTATCACTTTGGGTATTGAGCTTGGTTATATGTCGTTATTAATTGCGCATATTACTTTTTGTTTGCCTTTTGTGATTATCAGTGTGTTTTCACGCTTAAAAGGAATGGATATGTCGGTGACTGAAGCTGCACGTGATTTGGGCGCTAATGAGTGGAACGTGTTTAGTAAAATTATTTTTCCGATGATCTTGCCGGCTATTGCTTCTGGCTGGTTGTTAAGTTTTACCTTATCAATAGATGATGTAATTGTAAGTTCCTTTGTGACGGGGCCTGGCTATGAAATATTACCGCTAAAAGTATATTCCATGGTGCGTGTTGGTGTGTCACCAGAGGTAAATGCTATCTCTACCTTGCTCTTTTTGGGCTCGGTATTATTAATTGTAATATCACAACTACTACTACGTAAAAAAGGAAGTTTGTAATGAAGAAATGGTTAACCCTAACAGCAATGATGCTGATCAGTTTTTCATCAGTTGCACAAGAAAAGGTCGTATTATACAACTGGGCAGATTACATTCCAGACTCTGTATTACGCTCATTTACTAAGGAAACAGGTATTAAAGTTGAAGTTGCTACGTTCGATAGTAATGAAACGATGTTTGCTAAGTTACAATTAGTTAATGGTAAAGGCTATGATTTAGCGATACCGACTACGTTTTTTATTGAACGTATGAAACGTGCGGATCTGATACAGCCTATTGATAAATCTAAGTTAAAGAACTTTAAAAACCTAGAACCGTCATTACTGAATCAGGCTTACGATCCTAACAATAAATATAGTATTCCGTATCTTTGGGGGAGTACTGCGATTGCCGTTAATACGGATGAGATGGATGCGTCATCTATTACGTCGTGGAAAGATCTTTGGAAACCAGAATTTAAAGATCAAATTCTGTTATTAGATGATGTTCGAGATATCTTTTTAATGGCATTAAAAGCAAAAGGCTTTGAAAATAACACAACTAACGAAGACGAAATTCGTCAAGCTTATGAAGCATTAGTTGAACTATTACCTAATGTGAAATTGTTCTTGTCTGACTCGCCAAAGGGGCCACTTATTCAAGGTAATGTCCCAATGGGCGTTATGTGGAATGGCGAAACGTATATGGCACAACTTGAGTTAGGTACCGTTGAGTATGTGTACCCAAGTGAAGGTGTTACGCTTTGGGTGGATAGCTTTGTGATTCCAAAAGGTGCGGAGAACGTTGAAAATGCTCATAAGTTTATCGATTATGTTTTACGTGCAGATATTGGGAAAATTATTTTAGAGGGGGTAGGGAATTCAACACCTAACAGAGCAACTATTTCATTATTAAGTGAAGAGATGCGTAACAATCCAATGGTTGTTCCACCTGCAGAAGTGATTGAAAAAGGTTCTTTTCATAGGGATTTAGGTGAAGTGAATGCTATTTATGAAAAGTATTGGCAAATGCTAAAGCAAGCTAAATCATAATGATGGTTTAAGTTAAGTGCTTTGCTATCCTGATAGATAGCTTTAAACTCTATTTAAAACCGCTCATACCAGAGCGGTTTTTTATTGCGTTTTATTGATGGATTGATACTTATTTTTAGTCTTTATTAGCGTTTTAAATGAGTTAAGTAACAGGGTATTAGGAAGTTGTTCTGTAAATAAAAGGGCAGATATTATCTACCCAATTTATTTAACTAATTTATCTAAATTTAGGGGGTCACCTCCTACCCAATACCCATGATCAACATTCCTTAATGATGGTGAAATAACCTGTTTTTATAAGATTTATTACATCAACTGCAACCAATATAATAATGACACTCCAAGGCTACAAGTCACTAATGAACCAATCGTTGTCATAGCAATAATATTTGCTGCTAGTGCTGCACTGTGACCCATTGCTCTCGCCATCACATAACTTGCTGCTGCTGTTGGCGCGGCAGACATGAAGAAAACTAACCCAAGTGTTTCACCGGTATAACCTAAAAAGTATGCGCCACCAGTGATGAATATTGGCCCGATAACAATTTTTAATATAGTAGAAAAACGGCAATTAAGGCTATTATCTTTCAAAGATTTAATACTCAAACTTCCGCCAGTGCATAACAGGGCTACAGGCAATGTCATATCAGAAAAGTATTGGCCTGTATTAATGACGATATCAGGTACTGGAATAGTTAATACAAAGAAGATTAATCCTAAAATAATACTGATAATCAGTGGGTTTTTAAGAATAGATTTCATTAAGCCGATCAGCATTTTTGGATTAAAGCCTTCTTCCTTAGGCGATAATATAATCACTGATAAAATATTATAAAGTACGGTATGCGCAGCAACATAAACGGCTGCTAGTCCTAGACTCGCTTCACCATAAACATTGGCCATATAGGCCAAGCCAATAATGGCGGTATTACTTCGAAATGCACCTTGAATAACGACACCATGATGGTGTTTGTCTTTTATCCAATATTGAGTGACTAAGATACATAACATAAAGAATAGGAAGTTGGCGATTAAGCCATAAGCGATCAGGTCAAAGTCTATGACTGCTTCATGATCCATTTTAACAATGCCTAGAAAAAGTAAAGCTGGCAGGGTCACCTTAAATACCAACTTCGAACCTACTTCAATAAAAGCATCATTAATCGTATTCGTTTTTCTTAAAAACCACCCTAAAAAAAGTAATAGGCAAATCGGTCCTACAATGGAAAACGAAAACTGTAATGATTCAAAAAACATGAAATATCTCATTTATTAATGATTATAAAAGGGCGTAAGTTGCTGTTGCTAGGTTATATATAATGTTAAGCACGATTAGAACAATACGGTTAAGTTTTTCATTTTGCATGAATTACTCAGTTCTTTATATAAAAAAGTGAATCAATTTTAAGCTAAAAGGTTTTTAGAGGGATAATGGCGATAGAGTTGTGTACTTTAGGAAGGAGCGCATGTTGAATCTTTTAAAAACGAACAAGGTTATTGTTGCCATAAAATTGAATGATTAACTCTGTAGATTGACCTTGCTGACTTAGCTTTTTTATAGCACTGGTAACACTTTAGTGAACAACGGGTTTCCTCTGTTTGTGCATTGCTTAAATGATTAACTAAAATTGTTTATTTTAAGTACGTTATAAAAAATTATGTTACTTGTTCGGTCACAGATGATTGACTAAGGTTGCTTTCACATTTTATTAACATTAAAATTGGGTAGGCTTATAGGCTTTATTTTTTCATCTTATGATTCATCATTAATATTACCTATACTGCAAAGCCAAACAGGGAATGTTGGACAGCAATTCCCTACCCCCCGAAATTTTTAAAATAAGGCTATTTAATATGCTAAAACGTATTGTTTATGGCGTATCTGGCGCAGTTATTGTTGGACTTGGTTTATTCAGTTTTTATGCTTGGAATTCCTCAATTGATCCCATTGCACCTCCAGTTAACGCAGACTACCCCCCACAAGTTATCGAACAAGGTAAAATACTTGCTGCTGCAGGTTATTGCAGTACTTGTCATACCACTCCTGATGGAGAGGCTTATGCAGGTAACTATGAAATGCACACTGAATTTGGCACTATTTACTCAAGTAACATTACGCCAGATGTTGAAACAGGTATTGGTAGTTGGTCTGAAGCTGCCTTTAATCGTGCTATGCGCACTGGTGTAAGTCGTGATGGACATCATTTATTACCTGCATTTCCTTATGAACATTTTAACAAAATGAGTGACGATGATATTGCTGCTATTTACGCTTATATCATGACGTCAATTCCTGCTGTTAACCAAGTTAAAAAAGAAAATGGTATTCCATTCCCGCTTAATATTCGTTGGTTGCAAGCTGGCTGGAAATTATTATTCGCGGATACACAGAGCTTCGAAATTAATGATAATAAATCTGAGCAGTGGAATCGTGGTGCTTATTTAGCTGAAGGCGTTGCCCATTGTGGTGCTTGTCATACCCCACGTAATGCATTAGGCGGTGAAAAATACGACCAAATGTATCAAGGAGCTGCAATTGATGGTTGGATTGCACCATCATTAACGTCTACGAGTACCTCACCAATTCCTTGGCGAGCACAAGACTTTTATGAATATTTAACAACAGGTAACTCTCCATACCATGGCAGTGCAGCCGGCCCTATGGCGCCTGTTATGCATAAAGGTTTATCTGCCTTACCTAAGAGCGATATTGAAGCCATTAGTTACTATTTTGCAGATCATTCAGACGCAAAAGAAAGTGATGATCCTGCTGAAAATAGTCATTTGCAAACGGCAATTGCTGCGCAACATATACAAACCGATCTTCGTATTGATGAAGGTGCTCGCTTATATGCAACGGCTTGCCAAGCATGTCATTACAGTAGTGATGAATTAGTGAAAGGACGTCCATTACTGACGTTGGGTTCTGCAACTCACCTTGATCAACCAACTAACTTGGTTAACGTTATACTGGACGGTGTGCGTAACGATCAAGGTATAAGCGGTGTGGTTATGCCTGGATTCCGTGATGCACTTAGTGATCAAGATATATCTGCTATCGCCGCGTATTTACGACAAGCGACAGGTAAAAGTGCTTGGCCGGAATTACAACAAAAAGTAATTGAAATCCGTAACCAACCTCGATTCGAGCAATAATTCACAGGAGAAGTGACAATGGCAAAATTTATTTTAAACGGCGAGTCAATGACTGCCGATGTAGAAAGTGATACTCCTTTACTGTGGGTTATTCGTGATGAATTAGATATGACAGGGACTAAATTTGGTTGTGGTATTGGTACTTGCGGTGCTTGTACTGTGCATGTAGGTGGGCGTGCTACACGTTCATGTATTACGCCGGTATCGTCAGTTGAAGGTGCGGAAATTACGACGATTGAAGGGTTGTCAGAAAAAGACGATCATCCTTTGCAAATTTCCTGGAAAAACTTACAGGTGCCACAATGTGGTTACTGTCAGTCAGGACAAATTATGCAGGCGGCTGCATTGTTGAAAGACATTCCTAAACCAACGGATAAAGATATTGATGCAGTGATGGGCGGTAACTTATGCCGTTGTATGACTTACGTACGTATCCGCAGTGCGATTCATGAAGCAGCAAATGCAATTGAAATCAAAGGAGAGCAATCATGAGCAGATTACCTAAACGTAATTCACCGGGCATAACCCGTCGTGGTTTTTTAATTGGTATGACTGCAGTTGGTATTAGCTTTGGTTTCCCTCGTCATTTAATGGCAGCAATGGATCCTGCAAGTCCAGACGGCAAAGTGTTACCGAGCGAAGGTGACATTTATGAACCATCATTGTGGTATTCAATCGATACTGCCGGCAAGATTAAAGTCAATATTATGCGCTCAGAAATGGGGCAGCATGTGGGTACCGCGATCGCGCGTATTCTTGCTGATGAGTTAGAAGCGGATTGGGATGATGTTGAAATTATCCATGTTGATAGTGATCCTCGTTGGGGTTACATGGTTACTGGTGGTAGTTGGTCTATTTCACAAAGTTGGCCTGTTTATCGTCAAGCGGGTGCTGCGGGTCGTACTGCACTCATTGAAGCTGCGGCTAAAAAATGGGGCATTACAGCTAAAGAGTGTGAAGCGAAAAACGGTAAAATCATCTCAAGTAAAGGTGAGTTATCTTACGGCGAATTAGTAAGCTTAGGGTTAACACGCCAATTTACAGAAGAAGAATTAAAAACGCTGCCACTTAAACCAAATGAAGATCTTAAATTGGTTGGGCAACAAGTGACGTCGCTTGATGTTGCTAATAAAACCAATGGTAAAACCATATACGGTATCGACGCTAAAGTTGATGGTATGGTGTACGCAAACCCTATTTTACCACCCACTCGCTATGGTTCTAAAGTGGTAACATTTGATGATTCAGCGGCAAAAGCAGTCAAAGGTTATCAAAAAACCATCGTACTAGATGATGCAAGTGGCAGTGTACCTGGTTGGTTGATGGTCATTGCGAGTAGCTTTATTGCTGCACAAAAAGCATCTAAATTAGTTAAAGTAACTTGGGATGCGGGTGAAACCGCTAATGTATCTGAAGCTAATATTATAGATCATGGTAAAAAACTATTAGGCGACTCAAGCAAAGGTAGTATTTTAGATACGGGTAATACTAAAACTGAGCCTGTATTTGAGGGGGCTAGTAGCACGATTTCTCATGAATATATTACTAGTACGGTATTACATGCTCAGATGGAACCTTTGAATGCCTTGGTATTTAAAAATCCAGATGGCGTGTGGGAAGTGCATTCTGGTTGTCAGTGGCAATCACTTACGTTACCTGTACTTGCTACGGCATTGGGTGAAGATGCGGCTAATATTGTTATTCGTACTTATATGCTAGGTGGCGGTTTTGGTCGTCGATTAAATGGTGATTATACTATTCCTGCTGCGTTAACGTCTAAAGCATTAGGTGGCAAGCCGGTTAAAATGGTGTTAATGCGTCCACAAGATATGTTATTCGATAGTGCGCGTTCAGCTTCAGTTCAACAGCTTAAAATGGCTTTTGATGATAAGAAAGCAGTCACAGCGATGGAACATCATGCGACGGCAGGTTGGCCAACACAAGTATTAGCACCTGGTTTTATGCCTAAAGGTGTTAATGATGAACCTTATGACCCATTTGCTATCGCAGGTGCGGATCATTGGTATAGCGTTGGTGCACAAAAAGTTCGTGCCGTTTCTAACGATCTTGCTATGGCGACTTTTAGACCGGGTTGGTTACGTTCAGTAGGACCAGGTTGGACAGGGTGGGCTGTTGAAAGCTTTATGGATGAAGCCGCGCATCATGCCGGTAAAGATCCAGTACAATTCCGTCTTGATATGTTAATTGCAGAAGGTCGTAATGCAGGTACAACACCAGTGGCAGAAGGTGGTGCTGCACGTCAAGCTGTGGTATTGAAAAAAGCTGCGGAAATGATTGGTTGGGGCTCTGAGCAACCTGAAAACACTGGGCTTGGTATCGCCTCTACTTTTGGTCAAGAGCGTGATATGCCAACTTGGGTCTCTTGTGCAGTGCAAGTTCAAGTCAATAAAAGTAACGGACTTGTGGACGTGAAGAAATTGGTTGTTGCGATTGATGCAGGTATTATCGTGGATCCAAATGGTGCTGAAGCACAATGTCAGGGTGCTGCATTATGGGGATTATCAATGGCATTGTATGAAGGTACAGAGCTACGTGATGGACAGTATAAAGATACTAACTTTGATACTTATACGCCTTTACGTTTAGGTCAAACACCTGAAGTACACGTTGAGTTTATTGCCAGTAAAATGCCACCATCTGGATTAGGTGAGCCTGCTGTGACAGCGGTTGCACCTGCTATTGCTAATGCAATTTACCAAGCGGTGGGAGTGCGTTTACGTAAAATCCCAATGAAACCAAGTGAATTAAAAAGTGCTTTAGATAAAGCCTAGTTAATCTGATTGGTTTCCACATAAAAAAGCCCGATTTATTCGGGCTTTTTTGTCTCCTAAATTCGCATAATAAGTGCAATTTTTGACTCGTTCTAAGTTTTATCTTTATACCGATTACATTAAATATGTTATTTAAATTTTGCGCTGGAAAAACAGTTCAATTCAAGGCGTAAATTGATGCCTTTCGAAGATTAACTTCGTTAATCGTCTGTCGGTGAATTAACTAAAACATGTTAATTCTTTAATGGCTGTTCCCTTTACGAAATTTATAACGAGGAAGTGGGCTGTTTTAACAAGTAAAATAGATAAGCTATTTATTGTGATTGGTATTATTATTGACTACCATTAATTTTCTAACTGTTGTTGCCATTTTAGAAAGTCATCTAGTGTGTCTATATCGTTTATTGCATTAGGTAAATCCAAGCAAGTTAACCTATGATTTTGTGCTAATTGTTGGAGAACAGGTTTAGCTCCTTGATCACCTTTGAGGTACGTTAAAGCCTCAAATTGTTCACTGTCGAAGATAGCAGGAACACCTAACTGAGCTTGGTACGAAGCACAAACACTGTTTTGTTGGGTCAACCAAAGATCAGCCAGCTTTATATAGTGTTGGTAAGTGACGCCAATATGGTCACCAAGTGCTAATAACAAGCCATTAGCATTAGCAGAAAGAGCGGCTTCAACACCTACTTTAACTGATGTCGATAAACCAAAGTCACTTTTTTCGTTGATCATATAAGCAGTAGAACTTGGTAATAATTTACTTAATGTATCGTGGTGATTTCCTAGTATGACAACAATATTGTTTGCTATATTTTGTGACGTTAAGTAGTCTGCCAAATAGTTTAATTTATCTAAACTATGTAGTAATAAAGGTTGCTCAACTAATACATTATTGGCATTTAAGTCTGTTATTGGCTGTGCTAATTTAATGCCGTTAAATCGACTACTTTTACCTGCGGCTAATAATACTAACGTTAATGTTTTCTGTTCGATACCATGAGACTTAGCTTCTTCTTTTACTGTTTCGATGGTGTTTGTCTTGATAGAGGTTATATTCACAAGGCTCCATGTTACTTTTTTATAGATACTCGTCGCTTAAAAAGTGAAGAATACCTATCTTGTTAGTTTATTAAATCAGTTCGGTTATGAAAAAGTGCATGGCACTCAGCTAATATACTCAGTGCAATAGACTCAGGTAGCTCACCGCCTATATTGAACCCTGCAGGGGCTGAAAAGAAACCTTTAAAATCATCTAAGGTAATATTGGCTTTACTAAAAACCTGGTCACGACGATGGTGAGGCCCAAGCAATGCGATATAAGTTTGGTTGCTTTGACTAATGAGTTTTACTGCTAATGCATCTAAGCTTAAATTATGTTGCATTACCACGACGCCATCAATATTTAACAAGTGTTTTGTTTCTAATGTGGAAATAGGCTGTTTAATTATATGGGTATTAGGGAAATGATGTTGATGCGCATAGCTAGACCGTTCATCAAATACCGTGACTTTCCAGCCTAATTGTATCGCCATCTTTGCTAAAGGTTGGGCATCTAAACCGCCACCAAAAATAGCAAGGTGGAACCGTGTTCGACAAGGGATTTGAAGTATGGTGACATTTGGAGCATTGTTAGATTTACCGTAAGTACTTTTAGCAAAATCATAGTCATTTTTATCTGTAATTGGTACGACATTAACTGAGATAGAGGCGGCTTGAGTACCTGTCTTTACTAAGGGTAAATGATATTCACAATTGCTCGATTTTAATTGCTCCATTAATGTTTGTAAATTCAGGTAGTTATTTTCAGTAGTCACGGGAATTAACAATAGATCGACAATGCCGCCACAACCCAATTGGTAACTTGCATCTGACTCATCACTGGCATCGTAAGTGATATTAATGGCTTGATCCTGTTGAATTGCGCGTTGTGCATGACGTAATAAGTCACCTTCTAAACAACCGCCACTAACAAGTCCTATGCTATTTCCTAATGAATGAAACAGCATCATTGCGCCAGTTTTTCGGTATGAAGAGCCTTGAATGTTAGTGATAACGGCTAGCACCCATTTATCATTTGGGAACTTGCTCCACTGTGAAAGTAAATCTTCAATATGATGTGACATTCATTTCCTATTTTAATAAGCAAGGCAGTTAAAATGATATGCTAGGCTTATTAATTGATGAGTACTGTGTTCATTTTAGTGTTCATTTTTAATCTTTCTAATGCTGTAATTAGGCATTCTTCAATAATGATTCAGCAATTAGATATAAAAAATAAAGAAAGTAAGTTTGAGGCTTTAAAGCCTTTATTTCAAGGTTAATTGCTTTTAAAACAGGGGATTTAGAAAATTATTTATTTGTGTCATTGATCAGGTTCAAGGAGGTTAATATTTATACTTATAGGCCCGGTAAATAATTCTGTTTTGTCAGTTTAGATTTGATTTATTAACAATTAGTAAATGATATTTTGTGCGAATATAGATGGTTTTTGTCATATAGTGATTGTTTTATATTAAAGGCTCATATTTTTTTACCTTCCATATATTACCTTTTACAAAGAAGAACGCTTTCACGCTCTTCTTTGTATTTTACTCACATTGATTAATTGTTAGTAACTTAAAGTACTTTACTCAAAAACTGTTGTGTTCTCTCTTTTTGAGGATTATCCAATACTTCTTGAGGTGTACCTATTTCTTCAATTAAGCCTTCATGAAAAAAGGCCACTTTATCTGAAACTTCCTTAGCAAAGGCTATTTCATGAGTGACACAAATCATGGTCATACCATCATCACGTAGTAACCTTAAGGTGTCTAACACTTCACCAACAAGCTCAGGATCGAGCGCAGATGTTACCTCATCAAATAACATGTATGGCGGTTCCATTGCTAATGCTCTTGCAATTGCTAGACGTTGTTGTTGCCCGCCAGACATCTTCGTCGGGTATTCGTGTAACTTATCGCCTAGACCAACGTGAGTGAGCTCTTTTGTTGCAATTTCTTCTGCTTTTTCTTTGCTAAAGCCTTTCACTACTTGTGGTGCAAGTGCTGCATTTTCTAATACAGTTAAATGCGGAAAAGAGTTCCACTGCTGAAATACCATCCCTAGATTTTGTCTTAATGCGTTAATATCTGTTTTCTTATCATGCACATCTACTCCATCAACTAGAATATTACCGCTATTGATGCTTTCAATCGCATTAATACAATACAAAAGAGTCGATTTACCACTGCCACTTGCACCAATGATACTAATAACCTCACCGTTGTTAACGGTTAAATCAATACCCTTTAGTACTTCTAAGTCACCAAAAGATTTATGAACACCTTTTATTTCAATCATATTTCCATTTTCCTTTCTACATATTTACCGTAACGCGACAACGGGTAAGAAATCATAAAGTAAAACAACCCAACGCCTATAAGTATCATAAGCGGTTGTTGCGTTCTTGATATTAATTGTTCAGCCGTTCTTAGCAATTCCATATAACCAATCACAGAGACAAGTGCAGAGTCTTTAATGACACTGAGAGCCACGCCAATCCAAGATGGGAAGACGGCTCTCATACCAATGGGTATTCTTATATACCTGACTGTTTGAAAGTAATTCAACCCTAATGATCTGGCTGCTTTTACCATAGACACAGGAACACTATTAAATCCACTTCTGAATACTTCACTCATAAACGCCATTGTATAAAGCGATAATATAATTGAGCCGGCAACAAAAGGAGGTAATGGGAAACCCATTACACCGATAAAAGTGCTAAATAGTATAAGCTGAATAATCAACGGAACAGAACGTAGAATATCTAAAACTGCGCCTATACAAACATTAACTGATTTATTTGATTCTGCTCTAATAAAGCCTATCAGTAACCCTAATAAGCTACCAATGACAATGGCAATAACAGAGATATAAACGGTATTTAAAATTCCCGTTAAAATAAATCCAGTATCATTCCACGATAAAGGAGTAAATAAGTTCATTATGAGATTTCTCCTTTAAATACTTTTTTGGCAATTAAATCAGAAGCTAATAACACTAACTTTGTGATCACATAATACATAACCGCTGCTACCATAAAAAATTCTAATGTTCTGAACGAGGTTGATTGCAATCGTTGTGTTTCACCGGATAATTCATTCATGCCAACCAGTATCCCAAGTGAGCTCATTAGTATTGACCAAACAAATTGGTTAGTCATTGGGTGATAAATTCTACGGAACATTTGCGGTAAAATGATGTAGCGGTAGACCTTAAAGCTATTCATACCTAGAGATTTTGCTGCGCTATATTGTGTTTTTGGAATGGATTGAAAACCACCCCTGAATGTTTCTGCTAAGTAACCTGCATTAATAAATACTAAGGCAGAAAAAACCGAGACGTATGGGCTAAGATGTATGCCATAAGCTCCTAAACCAAAATAGGCCATATAGATAAGAAAAAGGGCGGGGGTATTCCTTGCGATTTCTATCCAAATATTTGCAACATGATAAAAAACTTTGGTTTCTGACATTTTTCCTAATGCTAATAATACGGCAATTATTATCCCTACTAGCATTGATAAAACAGAGACATGAACGGTAGTAAATGCGCCTGATAATAGTTGTGGAAATGCATCAAATACTACATTCCAGTGAAATTCATAATTATCCATATATCCTCTTTATAAGCATTTCTATTTGGCTTTGAGTCATATTTATTAAATTTGATGCTGTTTTATAATTGTTTTGACAATTATGATCCTCGGGCATCGTTAGTTTTATATGACGTATTTTTAATTGCTAATACAATGCGATATAAATTATTTCCTTTATTAAACGATCTTATTAATTGACCTTGTTAATTTAACTAAACTATTAGCCCAGATTAATTGAAATTGATAACTCAATAAAAACGATAAAATTTAAACTTATATTGATGTTTTCTATTTTAATTTTTTGATGGCTCATAACGGAGAGGGGTGATGTTTAACCCTAGGGTTTTTAAATTGATATCCTCCAGCAGCACTGGAGGATGACTTACTTTTAGTTAGCACAAGCAAAAAATAATTACTTATTTTCTCTTAACGCTTTAACCATATCAGCAGATACAGGTGTACCAAAATGCTTAACATGTAATTCATTTAAACGACCATCACGAACTTGGTGAACTAAGAAAAGGTTTAGGTATTTAATCCAAGCCTGTTCACTTCTTTTAGCAATAATACCGACTACGTCATCGTAGTTTGGTACATAAGGACCAGCAACAAAATTATCAAATTGACCAGAAGTTAGTTTAGTTGCGATATTGGTATTAGTTGAAATAAGCGCATCAACTTTGCCTTGATATAGTCCTAGGAATGCATCATTTTCTGATTTAAATGCAGTATAATTATCTCTTCCCCAGCCTTGTGCATCTGCATAATTGAAGTATTCAGTTTCATAGGTCGTACCTAGTGCCGCACCTACTTTTACATCCTTAAGATCATCAAAAGATGTCATTTCCACACCTTTCTTAGAAATTACTTGGAACTTAAAAACAAAGTATGGATAAGTAAAGCCAACAGATTTAGCACGTGCTAATGAGTCTGAAGTCGACCCTATAACTACATCGGTTTTAGCTGAAATTAAAGAAGGGATACGATCACCCCAAGTTAGATTGATAACATTTGATTTTACGCCTAAAACTGCAGCTAAATCGTTACAGTAATCAACATCAAAACCGGCAGGTTTGTTATCTTTATCTGTGTAACCCATTGGTGGGAAATCAAGCACTACGCCACAATTTAATGTGCCACGGCTGATTACATCATCTAGTTGATCTGCACTTGCGCTTGAAAAGGCACCGAGCGCTGAAATGGAAGCAACAACTAATGAGATTTTCTTTACGAACTTCATACTTTCTCCTTGATTTTTATTTACAATTTACTTGTGCATAGGGTGGCTAGAACATAATGCGCCGCACTTTTGTATCTTGTATTTAAATTAGATATCCCTATTTACAAGTCGATGTTAATTCTTATAAGTTTTTTTATTAATTGTTATAAGCAGATGTTAATCCTTTTAACACTTTAATGACTCTATCAAACTTTAGAATAACTTGTTGAGCTTTTTATGATTTATTCGAGGTTAAAAAATATCTAGGTATTTGGTATAGATAGGTAACAAGGAAGAGTTATTAGCTTTATATTTAATGCTTCTGTGAATGGATACTTAGTAAGTTATCTGATAATGCTTGCAACTAAATTTCATTTACCGTTGTCGTAATAGCATATCCATACTAGTCACTTATTTGTGGTTTTATAAAATTTTGAATTAAAAACCAGACCAAACACGGTCTTAATTGTAAGTGAGAGAGCAATGAGTCGCTCTTGAATCAAACAATAATTTATGACGGTAGAAGTATTACCGATTTAAATCTAGTTAGTTTTAAAAGGAAATCTAATGAAATTAACATTCTTATTAGCAATTATCATGAGCTTCTTTGTTTCTCCAAGTATAAGCTCAGCTGAAAATAGAGATAATAAAAAACATCACAATAGACAAAGTGTACATAAGCATTTGGAGTCTAAAAAAAATAGAGTTGTACGTAAACCTATCATCTATGAAAAGGGTTCTGTGCTACCAAAAAATCGTGCCGTTCGTAATAAAGAAGACAGGCAGAGCAATAAAAAAGCAATTGCTCATAAAAATTCAAAAATTAACATTAATAGAAACATTCATCATCGTAATGTTCATAAACGCAATATTTCACAAAACCGTTCACAAATAAAAACGTCAGTATTACCTCCCAATGCAGCTGTTCGAAATAAACAGAAAGCTAAAAGATTAATAGCCGCTAAAAAGTTAAAAAGTAAACGAAGTAAAAGTTTTCGTAAACGTGCTATTTATAAAGCAGGTCTCAGGAGTCATAAATTACCAAGAAATGGTCGTAGGCTTCGTTTTGCAGGACTTTCTTTTATTTTTAGTAGCGGATTATATTATCGCCATCTAAATAATGGATATACCGTCGTGCATCCTCCAGTGGGGCTGAAAATTCGTTATTTACCACAGGGTTTTGAAGACATTTTTATTCATGGGATCCATTATTACTTTTTCCAAGGTATTTATTATATTGCTAATGGTGGATATTACGAAGTAGTGGAAGAACCATCCAGCGATACAACTTCATTATCAATAAGTGATGAAGCTGCATATATTAATGGATTACATGATGATTTTGAGCTCGGGCAACATTATTCTCTATTACCTAAAGGAGCTCAATTAGTTGTTATTAATGGCGAACAATACTTTAAGTTCCAAGATATTTATTTTTTACCTCAGTCATTTGATAATGGTGTGCATTATTTAGCCGTGAAACTGAACTAAGGAACTTGAAACTTGGATAAGCAGTATCACCTATTAGGTTATTATCACCTCTAATGATTTCTAGATACTCTAGTACGTGTTTTTTCAAACAATAAATCAACACCTCTAAAGTAGCCTTAACATAGATCCTGTTTCATTATGGTATCGGCTATGCTCTATTTTAAGTGTGTTTTTATTGACCGTTTCTATAATGTCTCTTTTTGGTAATGTGGTGGCATTGTAAACAGGTTTGAATTTCATCTACCCACTATTATGTTTAAATATTTTTTAATTAAAAGAGCTGATTACTAGGCCGGTATTTAATTCAAATTTTAAATGAAATTAAGGTTAAGTATTTATTTTTGAAGTTAATGTAGAAACTGTTATTTGAATGTAACCTTTTGTATCATGAAAATTTAATCATTAGTTATCAGTTAGATTAATATATAAAATATTCTATTAATTAACGACTTTAGGAGTTCGATTTAGAGTGAGCTTCTTTATACCAATCATAGTAAGTAGCGGATCTATTTTACTGGCTATATCAATTCACTTTCTCATTATAAATTTGCGTATTTTAAAATTGTTACTTACGCTTAAAAATTAGTCTAGTACACTTTTTTATGAAGAAAAGGAAATGTTATGATCAATAAAATACTTTTATTTACCAGTGTGCTTATTATCTCTAGTGGAGTCATGGCCAAACAAAACACTAAAGTATCTAAAAGTATATGTTTAAAAATTGATGCAAAAATTGTGACTGCTAAAAAGAATATGCGTGTTATGTATACAGATAAGAAAGGTCAGAAGTTAAGGGCTAAGTTAAAAGCGCTACAGAAAAAAAAGGCATATTGTAAAATAAGTAAGTTTCCAACGTCATCGTAAATTAGTTTCTTATCCAGCGGTTTATTTCCTTTCTACTCTGTTTTTAAGAGTGTAGTCTTTATGACTCTCATATGTTCATTGATGGATCATCATTCAGAGTCTCTATGAAAATAAGGTCATTGTTTACATTAAATTCCTCGCATAAAAATAAACATGGGTTGAGTGAAATCCTTAAATATATGGGACCGGGTTTACTGGTCACTGTTGGTTTTATAGATCCGGGGAATTGGGCTTCCAATATTGCGGCGGGCTCAATGTTTGGATATACACTTCTATGGATGGTAACGCTGTCTACGCTAATGTTGATTTTATTGCAGCATAATGTTGCTCACCTAGGCATTGTTACTGGGGATTGTTTAGCTGAATCCGCAATGAAAAATCTCAATGTGCATGTGGCTCAATTTGTACTTTTTACCAGTATTATAGCGGTTATATCGACTGCTTTGGCTGAGATATTGGGTGGAGCAATTGCACTACAATTACTGTTTGATATACCGATAGTGATTGGTTCTGTCATTATTCTTGTTATCG
This sequence comes from Psychromonas sp. L1A2, assembly GCF_009828855.1. Lineage (NCBI taxonomy): Bacteria > Pseudomonadati > Pseudomonadota > Gammaproteobacteria > Alteromonadales > Psychromonadaceae > Psychromonas > Psychromonas sp. L1A2. The sequence continues at coordinate 1,588,379 of NZ_WUAG01000001.1, forward strand.
TCATTTTCTTACTGTTTACCAATACTTATACCAAGCTTGAAAAACTGATTATTGGTTTTGTGTCAATTATTGGATTTTCATTTTTGTATGAAATGAGCATTGTTAATATTGACTGGCCGGAGGCTGCTAGAAGTTGGGTAACCGTTAGTATTCCTGATGGTTCAATGATTATCGTTATGGCGGTATTAGGCGCTGTTGTTATGCCTCATAACCTATTTTTACATTCAGAAATTATTCAAAGTCGGCAATGGAGTAATGACAATGAAGCCGTTATTAAAAAACAATTAAGATATGAGTTTACTGATACTTTTGTATCAATGATTATTGGCTGGGCTATTAATAGTGCAATGATTATATTGGCTGCAGCTACCTTTTTTGATAACAATATAGTGGTGACAGAACTAGAACAAGCGCAGCACCTTCTTTCTCCTATGTTGGGTTCAAAAGCCGCTATTGTATTTGGTATTGCATTATTATTTGCGGGAATTTCTTCAACCATTACTGCTGGTATGGCGGGTGGCTCTGTTTATGCCGGTTTATTTAAAGAACCTTACAATATCAAAGCGACCCACACTAAAGTGGGTGTGGCGGGTATATTAATTATTTCAACATTGATTGTTTTTTTGATTTCAGACCCCTTTAAAGGTTTGATTATTTCTCAAATGGTACTCAGCATTCAATTACCTATTACCGTTTTTCTACAAATTTATTTAACCTCATCGAAGAGGGTAATGGGAAAACATAGGAACTCCAAATTGATGAATTTTTTGTTGTTATCTATTTGGTTAATTTTAACTCTTTTGAATATAATGTTATTTGTCAGTTTTTTGTAATGACATATATTACCTCAATTCTGGTTAAATAAATCGATACATAACCCTTATTTATAGGTACTTTTTTTCCGTATTTCTGTGTTAAATCACCTTAGAATAACTCGTTATAGCTTCGATGATTTGCCTTGAACTACACAAACATTACGATACTTTCATAATATGAAATTTTAACATGTTGATATTTAATAGTATTACACTTCCATTATCCAGAACGGAGGTTATGCAATAAACCAAGTTGCATTATTAATGTAGCGGTGCGCTCCGAAATAGTGCGAAAGCGAACATTGATAGTGCGCTGACATGGAGCCTTCTTTCGATACCATCCAATAAATGATCAATTTAAATCGATAATAATTTCAATTTTAGTCAAAAAACACCATTAATATGATTACATCTCAAATTGATTTAATTTAAATTTTTCATCGCTAATTAATTAAAAAAAATTGATATTTGCTAACCATTATTAACTTTATGATGACGGTTAATCATTCATTTAAATTAATAGAAAGCGAGTGTTTATAGGTGGTTTGGCTTTTTATTGCGTGAAAAAATAAATGATATTAGACGCTTTTTACATTTGTTGTTTTTTTGAATAGATTCCTTGTTATCAGTGATTTAATACACTCTCTTTAAGTTGAATAGAGATCAAAAATTTAGCATTAATAATACACTTGGTATAATTAATGCTGTTGCTTTGGACATATCTTTTGATTGCAGTTGCACTCAAATTGTTCAAGGTGATGTATAGACATATGGAAAATAGTCAAAACATAAAAGAACAAGTAAAAATGATAGGGATGGATTTCGGTTCAACCACTAGCAGTGCGATGATCGCGGTGGCTGGCGTTGGAATGAATTCGGTGACGGGGCGAATGGCATTCTCTGCACCAGAAATTGTCTATCGATCTAATGTTGAATTTACACCTTTTAGAGGTGCTGAAATTGATGCATCCGCTATCGCTGAACTATTAGATACTTGGTTAGAAAAAGGTGATAACATTTTTTCGGGCGGGGTGATCATTACTGGTTTAGCTGCTTTACAACAAAACTCAGTGCATATTGCTGCTTTAATTAAAGAGCGTATTGGACAAGCTGTTATTGCGACGGTTGATGATCCAAATCTTGAATCATGGTTAGCTTTCATGGGGTGTGCAGCATTATTATCTCGGCATTTTAAGAATGAAACGCTCGTTAATCTCGATATTGGTGGCGGTACAACTAATCCCGCAGCAGGTCAAAATGGACAAGTCAAAACAACGGGATGTTTTTATATTGGCGCCAGGCATTTTCAGTTTGAACCAGGGACTTACCGTTTAATTAATATCTCTGAATACGGTTATTCAATGTTAAACCACATCGGTGCAAACAATGAGATTGGCGATACTCTTGGTGCCGATATTCTCAATAAAATCCTCGATCTTTACATTGAAGCACTAAAAGCCATCGCTCGAGGAAACCTCGTGTTTTTTGAAAGCGACATTGGCCAGCGTCTTTGCCAAACTTCTTTTATACTGCCTCCAAACGTTTCTTCACCTATGATTACTTTTTCCGGTGGTGTAGGCGAACTTATTTATAAAATTACTGAAAACGAACCGATACCTAGCACCACCTTTTATGGTGATTTAGGTATCGACCTAGCTAAAAAAATTATCTCCGATTCTTTCTTTTCTAAACAAATAACAACCATTCGCCCAGAAAATATGGGTAGAGCAACTGTGTACGGGTTGACGCTTCACAATACTGAAATTTCAGGTGCAACTTTATTTTTACCAGACACTTCGGCACTACCTTTAAATGATGTCCCTATTGTTGCTCGACTCAGTATGTCTTGTGATTTAGATGATCTTCTTAATTCTATTTCTGTTGTTGCACAACGTAGCGGCAAAGCTTGTATTCAAATGCTACCAGTAACTGATTCAGAAGGGGGGGCTTTACCTGCTTCTCTGCAACAAATTAAAACGCTTGGTGTTCGAATAAATCAAGCATTAGCAACACTCACTATTGATTTACCGTTAGTGATATTGGTACCCGGAAATTTTGGGAAAGCATTAGGTAACTATGCAACGGACTGGGGAAAATCATCCGCTAAATTAATGATCATAGATGAAATTCCAGATCGTAATGCACAGTTTGTAAACATTGGAAGTCCGTATCGCGGCGTTGTACCCGTTTCTTTTTATGGCATTTATTAGAATTTAAGGTTTATTTAATGAAAAAGATTATCCCACTTAAAGATATTCATGTTCCCGTTCCAGGGCCAGAGGAAGTTTATTCTTTCAAAATATTGAATGAAATTTTTTACTTTGAAGGGCTTAAAAAGTTATTAGGAGCCGCTGATATCAGCAAAGCTGGTGATAGAACAACGGAGCTGGCTCCCAAGAATGCAATGGATAGAGAAGCGGCAAGAGCAATTCTGGCTTCTTTAACATTGCAGTACCTTTATGATAATCCGTTAACTGCTGATGATGGCAGTGTTGACTCTGTCATGCGTGCTGGTTATGAGATAGATCTTGAACTGTTTCAAAGCATTGCCCATATGACTATGGGCGATCTTAAAGATCATTTGCTGGCCAGTAATGGAACGCGAGTGGCTGCGATTGGTTTAGCATTAACACCTGTCATGGCATCCGCTTTAACCAAGTTAATGGATGTACATGAATTAGTTTATTTACCCGGTAAAATATTTCGACCGACTAAAGCAAGAACCTTGATTGGTACGCCTAAAACACTGTCATTTCGTCTTCAACCTAATCATCCTAAAGATAATTTAGATGCTATTTCTATGATGGTTTATAACGATTTAGCAATGGGAATGGGCGATTGTTTAATTGGTGTTAATCCCTCTGACGGCTCGGTAGATAATATAGCCGCAATGCTGTGGCACATAGATAAGCTTCGTCGCGAAACAGGTGCGCCCACTCAAATTTGTGTACTTGGGCATATTAAAAGTCAACTTACCGCTTTAAAGCAGGGCGCACCAGTTGAAATCTTATTCCAAAGCTTTGCAGGTACAGATGAAACATTAACTGGAGAGTTCGACGTAACGGTAGAGTTTTTAGATCAAGCCGTGGAAACCATGAAAAATGAAGGGCCGCTAAAAGAGATAGCGGAACAATTTATGTACTTTGAAACAGGTCAAGGCAGTGAAATGACTTACCGTAAACATAACGGTATGGATATGGCGACTTGCGAAGCATTATGTTACGGACTATGTCGACGTTATGATCCTTTTATGGTGAATAATGCAACAGGTTTCATTGGTCCAGAAACACATCTTAATGACTTTGAATTAATGGTCTCGACACTTCAAGACCACTTCATGGGGAAACTGTTAGGCTTACCGATGGGCATCAGCCCAAGTTATACCTTGCATTCTAACTCCCATTTAGAAGGTCAGCAAATGGCTGTGCAATTGGCTACAGCGGCGGGGGCTAACTTCTTTATGGATATCTATTTAGGTACCGATCGTATGCTTGCTCACTTTGTGAATTCAGGACACGACGATCAAACCTTAAGGGAAATATATCACCGTAATCCTGCGCCTGAGTTTTTACAATGGGCAGTTCAAAAAGGTATTTATATTCAACATACCGATGGTAACGTTGAGCGTGGTCCAAATTGGGGAAACCCAAGGTTATTTATCAAGAGTGATTTAGAGTTTCAGCGTCTGCATGAAGCAACACCAAATGCCCCTGGATTTGAAAATGCAGGTCCACGTCCTGCGCATAAAGTACAAGAAGTGATTCGTATTAATCAATCAGTAGGACGAGAAGCGGTTCATTCACATCTTAAACCAGAGTTGTTTACTGGTTTCACCTTTAGAGAGTTCGTCTCTACGGCTATTGATCATGCTGAACATTTAAAAAATCCTGAAGTTGGCTCAAAACTGTCTAAAACTGATCTAGATAGCCTTTCTGCTGAAGGTAATGATGTGCAAATTATTATCACCGATGGTTTATCGGCTGAAGCTGTTCATCATAACGTTCCGGATATGATTCCAGTATTAATGGATGGATTAAAAAGCCGTCATTACTCATTAGGCGAGCCTATCGTTACACACTTTGGTCGCGTTAAATTAGCTGAATGTATCTCCGATGTATTAGATTGTAATGTTGCTATTTTATTGGCAGGAGAGCGACCAGGGGGAGATGCACTTTCTTCAAAAAGTATGTCTGCTTATTTGGTGCTAAAGCTGAAGGATGAGAAGGCGAGAAAAGCCGCTGCAATTTACAGTGAACATGAAAAAATTCGTTATGAATACACTTTAATTACAAACATTTACCAAGGAGGTTTACCGCCTATCGAAGGAGGCAGTGTTGTCGCAGAAAAAGTAATGGAAATTCTTGAAAATCAAGCCGCAGGTAATCGATTAGAAGATCTGTTGAAAGCTCAAAAAAACGTATAACCCAATTTAACAAAGTAATGCTAAAAATATTTTAATCAATATTCAACACACAGCTACATACATTAAATAAGGATATAAATAATGATATTGAGAAAGAAAGTAATTAAACAAGTCACACTTGCGACCACTTGTGTGATGTTGCTGTTAGCGCCTGTCGTGCAAGCTGATTCAATGAGACTTAAGTTTGCTCATCAAAATAACGTTTATGATGCAGATCAGCTATTGGCTGAAACGTTTAAAACATTATTAGAAGAAAAGACGAACGGTGACCTAAAGGTTTCAATTTACCCTGGTACCTTAACTGGATCAGAAGAAGAAGCGTTAGAATTTGCTAAAGCAGGGACGGTTTCCCTAGCGGCGACGAGTGCGGGTCATATAGCAGGTTATTACGAGGACATTCAATTTCTTCAACTTCCTTATTTATTTAAAAGTTTGGAGCATTATAAAGTAGCAAGAAGCTCTAGTGTGGTTAAAGAGATCCTTGCTGGTGCCAGTAAAGCAACAGGTATGAAAGCATTGGGCGTCTATTCTGATTGTAATGGTTTTGCGATTGCCAGTAAAAAACCTATTAATAGTATAGCGGATGCTAAAGGCGTGAAGTTACGAGCGATGCAAAATCCTTTGTTTATTGATATCTACGAAGCATTTGGCTTTACGGTGACACCGACAGACTGGGGTGAGCTTTATACTTCATTACAAACAGGCATGGTAGAAGCTGATGATTTAGGTGTGTATTGCAACGATATTTTCAAAATGAGTGAAGTTGTTGATAGTTATGCAATATTGAATCAAATGTGGACGCAAAAAATATTATTTATGTCTCCAAAAGTCTGGGACAAATTAACTGCAGAACAAAAAGTGATTGTGACTGATATTGCCGATGAAGCAATAGAGTTAACAGATGCTTGGCAGTATGCTCGTGAAGCTAAATTCATCGAAAAAGTAAAAGAAGATAAAGATCAAACGATTACTTACCCGAATACTGACGAATTTAAAGAAGCCTCTAAATCTGTGTATACAAAATGGTTTGCTAAAGAACCTAAATGGAAAACGTGGTACGAACAAATCCAATACCTAGATCCGAATGCACGTCTACCTAAAGCATTTAAATAATAGTTAATTGCTTGAATAAGGTCAGTCTTGTTTACAAAAGAGACTGACCTATTAATTAATAGCAAACAAAAAATAATAAGGTGAGCAATATGCCTGATACAGAAAAAAGTGTGCTAGGTAATAAAATTGAAGGCGTCATGCATAAAGTAAGTAGTGTATGTGGAGTTACTTTGCTGGTGTTAATGTGTAGTTTGATTTTGTTACTTGGAGTGAATATTTTTTTACGATATTGCTTCGACTCACCGATTGCTTGGTCCAATACTATTTCAAGATATATTTATATCGTTATTGCATTAATAGGCAGTGCTATTGCTTATACACAACAGAGTCATGCTCGAATTGATATTCTTTATAATCGAGTAGGGCCTAAGACTAAAAAGGTTTTCGACTTTTTTCATTGCATTATTATGATGACACTTTGCGTTATTTTTATGGTAGTTGGTAGTCAACATGCCGTAACGATGTGGCCTGTGCACCCTCCCATTATTCCTTGGTTGCCTATTGGTAGTATTTACCTTGCTATTCCTATTTTTTCTTTTTTGATTTTTCTTTATCTATTAACAAAAATGATATCTATTTTTAATAAACGGAGTGCTTCATGACTTTTATTTTTTTAATGATCCTTTGTTTTATTTTGCTGATGGCAATTAGAATACCTATTCCTTTTGCATTGCTTGCGTCAACACTTGTTTACTTCATTGGAGCGGATATTCCTCTCAGTATTATGGTGGTTCGATTATTCCGTTCTTTTGATTCATTTGTATTGTTAGCTATCCCATTCTTTATTTTAGCGGGAAAAGTGATGGCAGAATCGGGTATCAGTGATCGAATTATTCGTTTAGCTGATTTAATAGTAGGGCGTGTTAAGGGCAATCTTGCTTATGTGAATATTGTCGTCAGTATGTTTTTTGGCGGTATTACTGGTACGGCTATTTCTGATACAACGGCGGTTGGCTCTGTGATGATCCCGGCGATGACTAAAGCGGGTTATAAAAAAAGTTTTAGTGCGGCTGTCACCGCTGCATCATCAACCATGGGACCGATTATTCCTCCTAGTTTAATGTTTATTCTCTATGGTTCAATTGCTCAGGTATCTATTAAAGATATGTTTTTAGCGGGTGCTATTCCTGGAGTCATGGTTGGACTTGCTCAAATTGCCGTTGTTTGGTTATACGGTCGTAAAAATGACTTACCGAGAAGAGAAGAAAAAATAACACGCAAGCAAGGTTTTGATATTGTTGGTGGCGCTTTTTATGCAATGTTACTGCCGGTGATCATTCTCGGTGGCATTTTAATGGGCGTGGTAAGTCCCACTGAAGCGGCTGTTATTGCAGTGTTTTATTCTATTTTTATTGCTATTTTTGTATATCGTTCTTTAACTTGGAAAAGGTTAATGGGGGCAATTCGAGAATCAACCGTTGAAACCGGTAGTGTGTCGATTATCATTGCTGCAGCGGGTATTTTTGGATGGGCATTATCAAATGAACAGTTGCCAATGATCTTTGCAGAATACTTAGTAGAGAATATTGAATCAACTTGGTTAATTTTATTACTTATCAACGTTTTATTATTTTTTCTGGGCATGTTTATGGATTCGATTCCTGCCTTGATGATAGTGACACCTGTATTACTACCGGTGTTTGACATGTTAGGTATTGACCCATTACATGCGGGTATTTTCATGTGTGTTAATTTAATTACAGGTCTGGCAACACCCCCCGTAGGTTGCTGTTTGTTTGCGTCATCAATTATATCAGGTGAGTCGATGGAAAAAATTAGCCGAGCAATATTGCCGTTTATTCTAGCTAACGTGATTATCGTTTTATTGATTACTTACATCCCTTGGATCACACTGTTTTTGCCTTCATTGTTTGATTAATTTAATCGTCATTTATGAAAAAATTCTATTAAATGATTGGCTATATTGACTTTAGCCAATCATTTTTCCTACCTATTTAAGTTATGCACTTATTATTTGAATTCAAGTAGTAAAAGTAATCTAAAAGGTTTTGTGATTTTTATTCTACCTCGCTTTTGGTAGGCCTTAATGAGTGTGTAATTGATTTTCTGTTATACTAATAATATATAATTAATTTATAGGTTATTAGAGGTGCTATGACAGATAAGACAAACACATTACTTGCTTTTTTGACTATATATAACGGCAGTATTCCAACAGTCAAAGCCTGTAATGATAACTTTACTGAAATGCTAGGGTTTTCTGAGTCTCAAATAAAACATGTCCCGTTAGCTGATAAGTTAGTCTTATGTGAGGAATCATCTTTCTTACATTTAGATGATTTATTTCGAAGTGCAATGACCACCAGTGGCGGTGTTTTTACTTCAGCTAAGATGTTTAATAGTTTTCATTATGCGGTAAGTGTTAAGTTACATTGCGTACACGAAGAAAATGATCTTTTTACGTTATATTTGTCAGTGTCAGAAAACAAATCTGTCGATCCTATCTCAACATTACCTAATGGCTGGGCATTAACTTCTCGGGTTAATTATTTAATTAATCAGCAAAAAATGTCCTTAAAAAATGTCATCCTTATTATTTTAGAAGCGGATAATTTTTCAACAATTAACTATCGCTATGATTATGCTATTGGTGATCAATATCTAATTTTATTAGGGGAGCGTTTACAGAATATAATGAAAGGGTTTGGTTTTGTAATACGTTTTTCAAATGCAAAGTTCGCTATTTTAATTGAAGATTATGAGCAGCTTCCTGAAGATATTTTATACAAACGTATTGAACTCATTTGTCAAAACTTATGCTCAACCTTAGCTGAACCTATTTGGATCTCTGATCAACTGCCAATAACGAAGTCATTTAGCATTGGGGTTAGCTCTCCTGGTTACGATTATAATTGTTATCATTCAATGGATATTGCTGCTGAAACGGAAAAAGAAAAGGCGAAGAAATACAGCATTAATAAATATTTTATTGCCTCTGCTGAACCTGCAGAAGAGTTATTAACGAGAAAATTAATTATTGAAGCGTTACCTGAAGCGATTATAAAACACCAAATTGAAGTCCATTATCAACCTCAATACGATATGAAAAGCAGAGAGCTAACTGGACTGGAAGCTTTATCGCGCTGGAATGATGAAAACTTAGGTTTTATTCCCCCCAATATATTTGTAGCAATTACTGAAGATATAGGATTGCATTTTGAATTTGACCTGTGGGTTTTTGAAAAAGTATGTACACAATTGATGGACTGGCAATATCAAGAGATTCAAGTACCACGTGTTGCTATCAACATTTCATTCAAAACAATGGAAATGACGACCTTTATTGAACGTATAAAATATATTCTAAACAAGACGGGATGTCCCACTCATTTTATTGAGTTAGAAGTGACTGAAACAAGCTCAATAAATAACACTAAAATGCTAGTTGATAATATGTTGAAGGTTAAAGAATTGGGAATGCATATTGCGGTGGATGATTTTGGGACGGGCTATTCCTCGTTAAGCTTAGTGCGAACTTTTCATTTATCATTAGACAAATTAAAATTAGACCGTAGTTTAGTTGATAAAGTTTGCCATACTGAATTAGATAGAAACTTTATTAAGCATATCATTGAGCTAGGTAAAATTTTAAACCTTAGCGTATTAGCTGAAGGAGTAGAAACACAAGAGCAGTTAGATTTGTTAATGGAACTTGGCTGTGATTATGCACAAGGGTATTATTTTTCTAAAGCATTGCCAAGTGATGATATTGCACGGTTAATCGAGAATAATCACACGTCTTAGTAAGACTTTACCATTTTAAAAAAATTGAAGCTGAAAACTAATAATAGACTAACAATATACCGATTTTCTATTGTTAGTTATGCTTTATATAATAAATCTAATTCACCATGTTGAATGCTTTTATTGACGCCTTGTAGGCAACTGTGTGCCACTTTCAGTACTTCGTTCATATTCTCATAACATTTACTCTCACTTTTACCATAAGCTAGAAAGGTTAATGTTACTTGGTAGCCCATTCCCCCAGTATTCGGTTGGTCGCCTAAAGCTAAATAACAGGTTGGAGAATGGGATAAAGCAATCGCTCCGGCTTTAAAATTAGGTTTCATCGTTGATACTAACGTTAATATTTTATTACTCAGCCAATCAATACTTTTTTCTTGGCAATTTTCTGGAATCTCTCGAAATAAAATCATTAAACGAGCACTGCATTTTTTGGGGTAAGGGTACTGTTTTTCTGTGTTTTTTTCGATAGGATTAAATACACAATCATTGCTTTCTAATAATGATTGAGAACTATTTATCCATTCAATTAAGGAATAAAATGCTTCTACAAAATCCCATTTTTTAAATGGTGTAAGATCCTCTAATGCACTACGAATTAATTTAGGTTGTTTCTTAAAATCGATATAGGCGTTACCATCATTTGATACCATGCTTGTCCAAGGGTGTGACCTTAGTGTTGTTTGATCAATCTGCTTGGAAATTAAAGCATCCATTCTTATGGCCTTTTTGTCTATCTCTATTGGAAGAAGCAGGATTCTAACAGTTAACTCAAAATAGCTGTACAAAATATAAAGAGTATAGAAATAATAAAAGTTTATAGTCGTTATCAATTTATTAGGTATTTATTTTTTATGTGGTTTTTGTGGCCCAATTTTCACTTTAAATCTAGTGATTAACCATTCATTTATATTGACATTATATTGGTAATGTTTTCCTGGTTATAGTTTGGGTTTTCATTTTAATTATCAGGAAAATAGACATTATTTTGGTGTCGCAGTGGTTGATGAATATGTGTGAATCAAGTACTCTAATAATGTTAATTCGTCTTTAGGCACATGTATTCTTACACAATTAATGTGGTATTTTTAATTGCCTAATAAATTGTTATTTTTGATTACAATTATAAACATGAGGAAATGAAATGGCTGATATAGATATTGGTATAAGTAAAGAGAATAGAGCGGAAATATCAGATGGTTTAAAACGACTATTAGCTGATTCTTACACGTTGTATTTACAAACTCATAATTTTCACTGGAATGTAACAGGTATGCAATTTCGTGAGTTACATTTAATGTTCGAAGAGCATTACACGGAACTAGCTACTGCAGTTGATGATATTGCTGAACGTATTAGAACACTTGATGTTCCAGCTCCAGGAACGTACAAAGAATTTGCAAAATTAAGTTCAATCAAAGAAGTCGATGGTGTGCCAAGTTCAGCAGAAATGGTCGAGTTGTTGACTAAAGGGCACGAACAGGTCATTAAAACTTCTCGTCAAGTATTGAAAGTTGCACAAGAGGCAGACGATGAGTCTACAGCTTCTTTAGTGTCTGACCGTATGCGTATACATGAAAAAACTGCTTGGATGTTAAGAGCGACTAAAACAGCATAATTAGTTGTTACACATAATCTATTACAATTAGTAAACTATAATTTAGTAGACGTCTAATGTAATAGACGACAATGTAGTAGACGAAAATGGAAAATAGTATTGGGTGTTTATAGACCTTATTATTTTTTGTCTATTTAAGCACAATCAGCCAAAGGGACTCACGTGATTTCAAAATTACCTCGTTGGGTTGAATACGGTTCGTTTGTGCTTGCTCTAGTTGCCGGTCTAGTGAATTCCGTAGGTTTATTAGGTTTTCAACATCAATCTGTTTCACACTTGTCTGGTACCGCAACCTTACTAGGCACCGGTCTTATCAATACAAACCTTTCAGATACCTTACATTTAGTGTTTATCCTACTTAGTTTCTTAGCTGGTTCTGTTATTTCTGGATATTTTTTAAATGGCGGATCATTAAAATTAGGACGTAACTATAGTGGACTTCTTTCTTTAGAAGCCATTTTTTTGTTTGGTGCCATTTATTTTCTATCAAATGATTCTGTTAATGGGCATTACTTAGCCTCTGCTGCTTGCGGGTTACAAAATGCGCTAGCAACTACTTATAGTGGAGCAGTGGTAAGAACAACACATGTAACAGGCATATTTACTGATATTGGTATCATGTTAGGCTCTAAATTAAGAGGAGAAACTTTTGATAGAAGGAAGTTAACCTTATTTTTACTGATTATTTGTGGATTTATTTCTGGCGGACTATTCGGTGCCTATTTCTTTAATTTGTTAAAATTTCAAGCATTATATATACCTGCAAGTATTTGTTTATTATTAGCTTTATCCTATTCAATTTACAATATAAAGGCCAATCAGTAATCTGTTTCTGATTGGTAATGATAAGTTTTAATTTATATATGGAGTTTGATTATCATGGAACTGAACACCTTAATACTTTTTGTTATTTCAGCGCTTTCTATCAATTTAATCCCTGGTCCAGATGTTATTTACATCGTAACAACGACAATGAAAAATAAAATGAAGTCGGGTATTGAGGCTTCATTAGGGTTGGGCGTGGGTTATTTAATTCACACTATTGCCGCTGTGTTAGGCCTTTCTGCATTAATTTTAAGTTCTGCATTTTTGTTTACTGTTATTAAGTATTTAGGTGCACTTTATCTATTGTACTTAGGGATCAGTTCATTATTAAGTTGTTACAGTAACGATTCTAAATTAACGGCAGAAACATCTAATGAGCCACCTAAAAATATTTTTAAACAGGGCGTTATTATTAGCGTATTAAATCCTAAAGTGGCGATGTTCTTTTTAGCGTTTCTTCCTCAATTTATTGACCCTTCAGCGACTAACGCGACGACTGAGCTACTTACTTTAGGTTTGTTGTTTAGCGTCTTAGCGACATGTTGTAATTTATTCTATGCCAGTTTAGGCAGTATGTTGTTTCGTAGCCCTAAAGCACGAAAATACTCAAGAATACTAGAGGGAGTTTCTGGTACTATTTTAGTCGGGTTGAGTGCTAAAATTGCTTTAACAAGCAACCGCTAATTAAATAAAAATCGCAGCATAAAGTCACGATAGTAAGTGGCTTTTTCTGGTCAATGATCACCACGTAATACTTTAATATTTACACACTCATAAACATTACTATTTAACTATCAAAAGTTAACTATCAAAAGTTAACTATCACTACTTAATTGTTTTGCTTCCATTAGAATTTCAAGTGCTTTATTACGTTTTTCTGGTTCGTATAAATCATTAGTAAATATAAATTCATCAACGTCTAGCTGTTCCGCTATCACCTCTAATTTATGTTTTATACTGGCAGGCCCTCCAGTGACACTTAAACTTAAAAAGCTATCGACTTGTTGTTTCTCTTGCGCAGTCCATAATCCATCCATTGTATCAACGGGAGGTGTTAACCATAACTCTTTGCCACGTATGAGTGCTAATACACGTTGTTTTGATGTTGTTGATAGATATTGTGCTTCTTGATCAGTTTCTGCTGCAACGAGTGGTAACGCGAGCATGAAGTAAGGTTGACTAAGCACACTTGATGGTTTGAAGTTTTGCTTATAAAGCGCAACGGCATCATGTAAAAGGCGCGGTGCAAAATGTCCAGCAAAAACATAAGGTAAGCCTTTTTCTGCTGCTAATTGTGCACTAAATAAACTTGATCCTAATAACCAAATAGGTACATTGGTATCTTCACCTGGAATGGCTCGAATTCGGCTGTTACTGTTATATGGACCTAATAATTTTTGCAATTCACTGACTTCATTTGGAAAGTTGTCTGCTCGTCGCATGTCACTGTTTAAAGCTTGGCTTGTTATTGAGTCACTACCTGGCGCTCTTCCAAGTCCTAAATCGATTCTGCCTGGATATAAACTTTCAAGTGTTCCAAATTGCTCTGCTACCACTAATGTAGAATGGTTTGGTAGCATGATACCGCCTGAACCTACTCGAATACGCTCAGTCTTTCCTGCAATATGACCTACTAATATCGATGTCGCTGAACATATAATGCCTGGCATGTTGTGATGCTCTGCTAGCCAAAAACGGTTAAAGCCAAGTTGATCTGCTTTTTGCGCATATTGAACCGTTTTATTAAGTGTTTCTGATACGCTTGCCCCTTTTACCATAGGCGCAAGATCTAATAATGAAAAAGGAATGTTTGATAACAAAATAGTACCTCTCAGAAAATGTCAGTAGGTTTAATGTACCTAAACATACTGTATATGATCAGAGATGGGGTGAGGCTGACGTTAATTCAAGGTGAAGAGACTCTGTTATACCAATCACACTAATTAATTGATCTATTTTAGTTGTTAAAATAACTTATTTCTTCGTTGTAAATTTCGTAAAGGGAACAGCCTATTAAAGAATTAACCTCTTTTAGTTAATTCTCCGATAGACGATTAACGAAGTTAATCTTCGAAAGGCCGCAATTTACGCCTTAAACTAAGTCATTTTTCCTGCGCAAAACTTAGATCATTTAATTAATGTAATCGGTATTAGATTAAATCTATGAGTTTTGATTCTTCTGTTGCTGACGTTGTTCTTTATAGCGTTCCGAATTAACACCTTTTTTCCAATAACCTGAGGCCACAATATTATAACGGGGTATCGCGTATTTTTGGTCAAACATTTTTTTAAGTTGGCTGACTAATCCTGCTTCTAATGCCATAAAAATAGTCGGCAATGATGTTGTTATGCTTAGGTTGCTTAATGCCATCTCCATTGCTTGATTTGGCGTATTAGTGATAACCCAGTTCACTGGTCGTGTTGTCTCTAAATCAATAATATCTTGTTTAGAAGGGACATGGATAAAAGCATCAATTTTAGCTGCACTAGGAAGTTGTTGTAAGTAACTTTTAATCGCATTAACTGAGGTTAAGTCACCTAGTAATAGGTAATGTGATTGACTAAAATCATCCATTTTCTTAGGGCCTGGTCCTGCGATAGCTAAACTATCTCCTTTCTGGGTTTCTTGTGCCCAATCAGTCGCTGGTCCTTGGTGCATATTAATCACAAAGTCTAATGTAAGAGCGCCTGTTTCGCTATCAACGTCTCTAATTGTGTAAGAACGCATGACTGCCGTTTTAGGATCTAGATTAAGGCTCGATTGTCCTTTTTTGGGTAACAATACTTTGACATAGTTGCCTATGTAATTAGGCATGGATATATCAGAAAATTCTTTAAACTCATCTGAACCAATGATAATACGCTGTAAATGAGGTGTTATTTGTTGTGTGCTCAATACTTTGGCTTGTCGAATTTGTCTACTCATCTTTATCTCACTGCGATTAATGTAAACAACTATTAAAAGTTGTTAGACCATCACACTATTAATGTTTGCACTAATACCATTTGGTTGATAAAATCAACTATATCAATTTGATTGATATTGTCAACTACTTTAAGGCTCGTCATGAATACAGTTAAACCTATCGCCAATACACTTTTTACATTAATGCAAAACTATCGTGTCACTATCCGTAAAGCGATTAATGCTAATGAGCTAGGATTAAATGCTATGCATGTGCGTTGCTTGCATATTATTGCAGATAATAAAAGCTGTACTGCAAATGACATTGTTAATCAAACTCAACGAGATAAAGCGCAAATTGCTCGCCTAGTTAAAGAACTTATTAGCCTGGAGTTAATTAATAAACGTGGTTGCGAAGAGGATAAGCGCAGCTATATTTTGTCATTTACCGTGCAAGGGGATGAACTTTTCAATAAATTATTAAGCGCTGAGCAGCAAGTTAATGAGTTAATGTGCCAAAATTTAACCCCTCAACAGATTCAAGCGTTTTCAAATGTAGCTTCAATCATGAGTGAAAATATGCAAACCTAGGTTTTTATCGTTTTTTATAAAATTTTATGCAGTTATCTTTACTGCATTACAGGATATTCAATTTCTTATTAACCATCTTTTCTCTTGTGATAGCGTTTAATCGAAAATTGATTTTTTACTTTTTAAAGAGGTTATATGAATGATTTGTATACGCAGTTGATAACTGTTTTTATGGGTTTTTTCGCTATAATGAATCCCATTGCTAATACGGCGGCATTTGTTGGATTGGTAGGGCATAAGTGTCACACAGAGAAAATACGCATCGCTGCAAGAGCGTTGATTATTACCTTTGGTATTATTTTACTCTTCTCTATTCTCGGAAAAGTGATTTTCCATTTATTTGGAATCACGCTGCCAGCATTGAGGATCGCTGGTGGTATTTTAGTCTTTTTAATTGGTTATCAAATGCTTAACGGGTCTGGTTCTAAATTACACTCTCCTGAAAATAACGATGACTCTGATATTGCAGTTTCCCCCTTGGCTGTACCTCTTTTAGCAGGGCCTGGCACCATTGCAACAGCGATGAATTACTCTGCTTCAGGTGGAACAACTGGGTTAATTATTACCATTTCAGTATTTGCTTTTTTGTGCTTAATTACCTTTTTATGTTTTATTTTTAGTTCAAAAATTTTAGGCATAATAGGAGAAGGAACACTCAGTATTATTACTCGTTTAATGGGATTAATTTTAACTGTCATAGGCGTTCAAATGATAATTGAAGGGATTATTGGTGCGTTCAATATTTCAGGCTTGGCTTCGTAATATTCGTTACTTTAACGATTACTTTAATTATTAACTTATTGATTATGCGTTTAAATTTGATATTGTGATCTTAGCTTTTAATTATTTTAGTTTTGCTCGCAAGGTTTAAATTAGGTTGTGTAACCAAGCTATGAAATTAAATAACAAAACTACATCGAAAAACTATATTGTTGAACAATGTGATTTTTACTTAAGAATAAGAATAAGAATAAGAATAAAAAGCTGGCGATCAATCAGTTTTTTATATAGAAGTTATATTTGTATAAAGGAAATACAATGTTGAAAATAAAAAAAGCGGGCTATAAGGCATTGTCTTTGGTTGAGCATACTGCGTTATTTACTATTGCTTTACTCACTGTTATCGCCATGGCAAATGAAGTCTGGATAGTGTTTAAAAACTGGGAAGTTACTTTAGCTGACTTATTATTGCTCTTTATCTATTTAGAAGTTTTTGCAATGGTCGGGTTGTACTTAAAATCAGGGCGCTTACCCGTTAGGATGCCACTCTATATTGCAGTTGTTGCATTAGCTCGTTATATGATTTTAGATATGAAAAATCTAGATACTTGGAGAATGTTAGGGTTATCTGCTTCAATTTTGATTATTGTTATAGCTATTTTAGTTATTCGTTATGGCCATATTAAATATCCTTATGGTAATTCGGATAAAGAGATCTGAATAATCTTTATCATTATTTAATGAAATAGATCATGCCAATTAAAGGAAAATGTAATGATAAGTTGCCATCAATATGATTATATTGAAATTGTATGTTTGTACCATTATCCAGTGATATTAACCTTAAAATCGGGGCAGATCGTCAAAGGAATTGCTTTAGATACGGCGCGTAACGATTCTCGGCAAGAGTGTATAAAATTAGATGTAAAAGGAATAAATGTTGATATTGTATTAATTGAGATCGCGTTGCTAAGTGTTGATGTCGAAAATCCACATATCACGCAAGTTTCTTTTACTTAATTTATGAATGTCGAACAATTATTTACTAATAACAACACTTTATTATTTCAACAAGAAATTGGTGGTTGTCTATTAGAGGTGAAAGAAACAGAGCACTATAGGTGGTTTGAATATAATGGACATTCAATCCAATCTTTAATGTCAAAAGTTAATCCAAAGCAAGTAATAATGCCTGTTTCTCAATCATTATTACTTTTTTTGTTATTGGATAATCAACACAAAAAAATACTTAATTTAGGGTTGGGGGGAGCATCGTTAGAGCGTGCTTTAGTTTCTATACCTAATTTACATATCACTTCTATCGAAGCCTCTCAGCCTATTATTGACATGGCTAAACGTTATTTTTACTTGCCTGGCAAGGTTGATGTGATTTGCCAACAGGCTGAACAGTTTGTTGAAAGTATTAAAGCTAAATATGATGTTGTTTTGTGTGATTTATTTATAGGTGAAAAAAGTCCTGATTTTTTATTTACTGAGTACTTTTATAAACAGTTATGTGAAATAACAACTGAAAAAGCAGTGTTATCTCTAAATATAAAAGCGCAAAATAACCAACAATTATTGAAAATGTTACTTATCATTAAAAAGCACTTTATCAACATCGCCATTATTGAGTTTGATAATTATAGTAATATTGTGATTCTATGTAGCCATGAAATGATACCTAAGCAATCCGTGTTACAACAACGCTTAGCCAATTTCACTCAGATAGGGTTATCAGGCTTGGAAAAAACAATCGATAAAATGACTTATATTCCAATCAATCAGTAAGGTTATACACGACCAAATCATCAAGAAAAGAGTAGATCCTATTAACACTATTGCTAAGTTATTTACTCTCATCGATTATGGCAAACACATTGTACGGCTTTAATTAACTTAGATATCTTCTTTTTCAATTGAAATAATTACACGTCTATTTTCTTGCCTACCTAGAATATTTCTATTATCTGCAACATGATGTTTTTCACCAAAACCAGACACTTTAATGTTGTCATTAGTGTACAACCTTAATTAACTTAGATATCTTCTTTTTCAATTGAAATAATTACACGTCTATTTTCTTGCCTACCTAGAATATTTCTATTATCTGCAACATGATGTTTTTCACAAAACCAGACACTTTAATGTTGTCATTAGTGTACAACCTTAATTAACTTAGATATCTTCTTTTTCAATTGAAATAATTACACGTCTATTTTCTTGCCTACCTAGAATATTTCTATTATCTGCAACATGATGTTTTTCACCAAAACCAGATACTTTAATGTTGTCATTGCTGAACCCCAACTCAGATAAGTACGCTTTAACTGAGTTGGCTCTTTCTTCAGATAATACTTGGTTTGTATTAACCCCTCCGTAACCATCTGAATAACCTGATACTAAAATTACATTGATAGATTTATCATGTTTTATGTAATCACCGATCATTTTTAAACGTTTTTTGGAAAATTGAGTTAATAAAGATCCATCTTTTTTATAACGTAAAATACTATATGAGATATCATCGAAATTATAAGGCAATAACTGTGAAATACAGTTATTAAAATCATCGTAGCTTTTATTAAAGTTAATTGATGATAAACCGACAGTGACCATTTGTTTATTGTTGTACCAATCATGGAAATAAAAGGTAGGTACTTGACCACTTTCTAGTTCATTGAGCATTCTCCAAGCACTTTGCTTAGTGACATATCCATCAAATTGCTGGTGAAAAGTGACAGTATCTATTAATTCAGGAGCTGAACCTGGATGCCATGCAGGAGGAACTGATTTTAATTGAACTACTTCCGTTGTTGGCATCGCTCGTTTGCTTTCTAACCTAAAATCTAGATTAATTTTTTTACTCGCTTTAGCTATAAAATTTGCTTGGCCATATCGAGGAATAGGGTGCTCGAGCGTGCATTGTATTGGAGAAGAACTACTTAAATACCAATTAGAGTTGTCCATTCCTGCATGATACTGCTTATTGGCAGAAGTCGCTGGCATTGTGGTTACTATGAATATTAAAGGTAGTATTTTTTTCATAATGGCTCGATATTTTTTAATCACTGTTGTTTATATCGACAAGTAAGTAAATATCTTTAGTAAAATTATGAGGTTTTTCGTGCTTCTGGCATAATATTCGAACTTTATTTTAACAGTGAGATGAAATGGATAACAAATTAGTAGATCGTTTTCGAGGTTTTTACCCGGTTATCATTGATATTGAAACTTCAGGCTTGGATCCTCAAGTCCATGCTATTTTAGAAATCGCGGCTATCTTTCCTGAAATGGATGAGCAAGGATACTTAAGAAGCGTAGATAAGATACATTTTCATGTGATGCCTTTTGAAGGGGCAGAATTAGATCCTAAAGCACTTAGTTTTACTGGTATTGATCCCTTTAACCCTCTACGTAATGCAATTGATGAACGTGAAGCATTAACAGAAATCTTTAAGAAAGTACGTAAATACCAAAAGCACAATGATTGTAATCGTGCAATATTAGTTGCTCATAATGCATCGTTTGATCAAGGTTTTATTAATAAGGCAACTGAGCGTTGTAATTTAAAGCGAGTGCCATTTCATCCTTTTGCATCTTTTGATACAGCAAGTATGGCCGCTTTAACATTAGGTCAAACAGTTTTGGCTAAAGCCTGTGAAAAAGCCGGGGTAGCGTATGATAATAAAGAAGCTCATTCTGCTTTATACGATACAGAAGTAACCGCTGAATTGTTTTATTACATGGTAAATCGTTATAAAGCATTTGGTGGGTGGTAGAAAAGTCAAAAAAATACAGTAAAAACAATACCTAAAGTCGCAGTATTTTCATATATTCGTGGCTTTTTTTTTATTATAATAATTTATGTTTTAGTGATATATTTTTCCTCCGTTAATTTCCATTCCTCAAATATTTTATAGATGAATTTTAAAGTGAATCTTTTGCTACTAAGGTAGTCTATAACGTTGAATTTTTTAACTGACTATTTTTGTTGTTTGTTGAAAATAGATGAAATCGGTTAAAAAGGACCTAGTAGAAAATGATAAAAAGTAAGTGTTATAAATTGATTATGCTGTTAGCGTTTATTCCTTTAATTGGATGTAATAGCGGAAGCACAGATTCACTGCAAAGTAGTGAAGTTTACAATGATTCTACAACTGAAAGTACCTCTGCAAATGAAAGTACTTCTATAATAGATGTTCTAAAGGAATATGAATCTCTTGAAATTAGTTGGGATGATTTAGCTGATAATGAAGAGGGCTTTCTTATTGAACGAAGTGTTGGTGGGGATGATGACTTTATTATATTAACTTCTGTAGATGCTAATCAAATAAGCTATGTAGATAGTAATGTATTATCAAATAATACATATTGTTATAGAATTGGTGCATACAATGAAAGTGGAATCGCTTACTCAGACATCAGTTGTAATAACAATAACTGATTAAGTCTTATCATTAATACATATTCAAAAAAAAGCCCGCATTAAGATTATTAATGCGGGCTTTTTTGCAAGAAGACCACTTTATTTAGCTGCTTCTGCTTTTTCTGCCGCAGCGGTAATTAATTGTTGTAATTCACCTTGTTGAGACATTTCTAAAATAATGTCACATCCACCGACTAACTCACCGTCTACCCATAGTTGTGGGAAAGTAGGCCAGTTTGCATATTTTGGTAATTCTGCACGGATATCTGGGTTTTGTAGAATATCAACATAAGCAAATGGTTGTCCGCATTGCATTAAAGCTTGCGATGCTTGTGATGAAAAACCACAACTTGGTAATTTTGGCGAACCTTTCATGTATAACAAGATAGTATTTTCGCTTAATTGTTCTTTAATTTTATCTAATGTTTCCATTATATTTCCTCTAACGATAGAATGTTATTAATTAATTGCACATTATAACATTTGTATACGTGCAATCTATCTATGAATTTGCGATTATTCTATCATAGACACAAAATGATCTAGATCAATCTTTATGGTGGCTTTTTATTCTTAAAGTAAGTATAAATAACCACTATAAATTTAGATCCCCCCCCAGCCTTTATTAGGAGAATTTAAAATGGCTTTTGAATTACCAGCATTACCTTATGCAAAAGACGCATTAGAACCACATATCTCAGCTGAAACATTAGAATTTCACCACGGCAAACATCATGCGACATACGTTGCTAAGCTAAACGGTTTAGTTGAAGGTACTGATCTTGCTGAAAAATCTTTAGAAGAAATCATCAAAACTTCTGAAGGTGGTGTTTTTAACAATGCTGCACAAATCTGGAACCACACATTTTACTGGAACTGTTTAGCACCAAACGCTGGTGGCGAACCTTCTGGTGAACTTGCTGCTGCTATTGATGCTAAATTTGGTTCATTTGCTGAATTTCAAGCTCAATTAAATGACAAAGCTGTGAATAACTTCGGTTCTTCATGGACTTGGTTAGTTAAAAAAGCTGACGGTTCACTAGAATTAGTTAATACATCAAATGCAGGAACTCCACTAACTGAAGAAGGCACTACTCCACTTCTTACTGTTGATTTATGGGAACATGCTTACTACATCGATTACCGTAACGTTCGCCCTAACTACCTAAATGGTTTTTGGGCATTAGTTAACTGGGAATTTGTAGCTAAGAACTTTGCTGCATAATTTTATTAAGAACAGAATAATTAGTGTTTAACTAAAAATTACTGTTATTAACATTCGTTAATTCGCTTGTTATATTAAAAGCCTATCTAGATATTATTATCTGATAGGCTTTTTTATTGCCCGTTTTTACCAAATGGGAAGCGGACTTGATATTCTCCATTACCACCAAAACTAATTATAGGGCCACCGCAGTAAGGAAAAGCGTGTTTTTGACCCAAAACAATTTATTTTCTTAAAGTTAAATCTATTTTAAAAATTACCTAATTCAGTTAAATGTATGCAGTAATCACTTTCATTATTTAAAACATGAATAAGCATTAATGTTTAATATCAATCACACTATTTAACTCTGATTAAAGTAACTTATTTATTCATTATAAATTCTTTAATGGTTGTTTCCTTTACGAAATTTACAAAGAGGAAGTAGGCTGTTTTAACAAATAAAATAGATAAGCTATTTATTGTAATTGATATAATAGAAGTTTAATTTAGGAAACGGAGGAGGTTGTATTGATCATATTTTAAATCAGAATGTAAGTGGAATACTATGTGACTAAAAGTACTCTCATAGTTAAACATTTAAGAGAGAGTACTTTTAGTTTTAATGAAAATTAGGCATTGAATCTATACTAGTATTATTCAATGAGGTTGAGTGGATTATCTAATACTTGTTTCTTATAAATATCTACCCAAGCTGCTGTAGCACCACAGACGGCAATTGGCATGATAATAAAATTCACTAATGGAATGGTCGTGCAAAAGCTAATAATCATACCGAACGTGATATTTTTACCAAAACGAGTTGCGAGGGTCTTTCTCATAGTCAAAAAAGAGACTTTATGATTATCAAATGGGTAATCAGCATATTGAATAGCCATCATCCAACCTGCAAAAATAAACCAAACTATTGGTGCAAGAGTTTGTCCAATAACAGGGACAAAAAATAAAATCAGGCAGCCCAGCATACGCGGTAAGAAATAAAGCCATTTTTGACATTCTCTTTTTAATATACGAGGAAGATCTTTAAAGATATCTTTCCAACCATCATCATTTATCGTTGAGTTTGTTAGTAGAATTTCAGTTTTTTCTGCTAATAAACCATTAAATGGCGCTGCAATGAGATTTGCTATGGTAGAAAATATAAAAGAAAATGAAAATAAGATCGTAAAAATAATGATTGGCCATAAAATATAAGATAACCAACTTAAAAAAGTAGGAAGATCTTGCATGTAGCTTTCTATCCATGTTGTGATACTGGAAAATAAAAACCAAAATGCACTGGCAAAAATCAATACATTAATCAGTAATGGAATTAACACAAATACTCTAAGTTGTGGATGACGAAGTAGTTGAATGCCTTTTAGTAAATAGCCTAAACCACTTAAAGGTTGATCGATTATGTTTTTACTGTTCATTATTAAGCCTTCTTATTGATATATCTGATAATATTACCTTGTAGACAGTAAATATCAGCTAATAAATACATTCTTTTATAAATACATTCGCCGTTTTATAAAAAATTAGATGCAAACGATAGACGTATAGGGCGATACAGGGTAATTTAAGGGTCATTAAATTATCTAAAATGAATCAAGTTAATTAACACGAATCAAGAGAATCAATAATGCAGCATTTTCAATCTATTCTTATTGTCATTGGTATTTTGGCTATCGCCGGAGTATCAATTCACGGTTTTTTATTAAACAGAAAAAATAAATTAGCATTAAAAGCTGAGAAACAAGCTCAATTAGACGAGCTTGAAGAACAAGAACGTGAAGAAGCAGAAGAAATCGACGATTCTGAAGAACTTGATAGTGAACGATCATCTGAGCGAGATTTTGATAGTGTTTCATTTACCTCACATATAGGAGATGAAAAAGAAGAGCTTGAACCCTTCGAATTTAATCTTGGTTCGAAGATACACGATAATCAAACTGATTTTGTGAATTTAAATCATGCCCAAGAAAATGAAGTCATAACCTCTCTTGCTCAAGCCGCTGCATTATCATCAGAAGATGACGCATTAAGTAGTGAAAAACAATTAACAAATACAGAAAAAGCTTTAAAAGATTCTGAAAAAAGCTCGTGTACAACTAAGTCAGAGCAACAAGATAAAGCACATAAAGAAATAAATAATAACGATGACCCTGTTGAATTATTTATATTTAATGTCGCAGCGAGAGAAGGTAAACGTTTAGGTGGACATGAATTATTGCAATTCTTTCTAACGTCAGGGTTTCGCTATGGTGATATGAATATATTCCATCGACATGAGCATTCAAATGGTACTGGTGAAGTGTTATTTAGTATTGCTAATATGATGGCGCCAGGAACATTCGATGTCGACTATATGGAACAATTTAATTCACCTGGGATTTCATTTTTCTTTACCGCCCCTAATCATAAAATTAGCGTGAATAAATCGTTTGATATGATGTTAAGAGCCGTTGAGCAGGTTGCTGAAGAGTTTGATTGTGAAGTATTAAACGAAAAACGTGAGCTGTTTACTCAAGAGCAATTTATTGAATATCGTAAACGTTTAGAAAAATATAAATAAGGTCCGGTATTAATATCAGGACTTACTTCCTAAGAGAGCCTCGTTTACGAGGTTTTTTTATTAGAAAAAAACAATAAGAGCAAAGATCCATGAATAATAACAACCAAGTCGAACAGCAAATACAACAGTTTAGTGAATTATTGGAAGAATATAATTACCAATATTATGTTCAGGACGCTCCCTCCGTTCCAGATGCAGAATACGATCGTATTTTTAAAGCATTACAAAAGCTTGAAACAGAACACCCTGAACTGTTGTCTACGAATTCACCTACGCAAAAAGTAGGTGGGGCGGCATTATCTAAATTTGATCAAGTGACTCATCAGTTACCTATGCTTAGTTTAGACAACGTATTTGATTCAGAATCATTGAATGATTTTATGCAGCGAGTAATGGATAAATCGACACTTGCAGAAACCGCTTTTTGTATTGAACCTAAATTAGATGGTTTAGCGGCGAGCATTATTTATGAAAATGGTTTACTAATTCAAGCGGCAACTCGAGGCGATGGTTTAACGGGCGAAAATGTCACTGAAAATGTTAAAACTATCTCTAACTTGCCTCTTAGATTACGCGGTGAAAATATCCCTTCACTGTTGGAAGTTCGTGGCGAAGTTTTTATGTTAAAAGCAGGATTTAACAAATTAAATGAAGGATTAGTAAAAGCAGGTGAAAAACCATTTGTTAATCCTCGTAATGCCGCTGCCGGGAGTTTACGTCAATTAGACTCTAAAGTAGCAGCTGCCAGACCATTAGCCTTTTATTGTTATTCTGTAGGAGTGTTTGAAGGGGATCTTGCTGATAGCCAATATGCGAGGATTGAACAGCTAAAAAATTGGGGATTACCTGTATCAAGTGAAGTGAAACGGGTTATTGGAGGAGATGCCTGTCATGATTTTTATACTAATATCGCAGAAAAAAGACCTTCACTTACCTATGAAATCGATGGTGTTGTTTATAAAGTAGATGATATCGCACTGCAACAAAAAATGGGCTTTGTTGCTCGTGCACCTCGCTGGGCAATGGCTTATAAGTTTCCTGCTGAAGAAGCTGTAACAACTGTTGAGAATGTTGAATTTCAAGTTGGAAGAACAGGTGCGATTACGCCAGTTGCTAAATTAAAACCTGTTTTCGTTGGTGGAGTGACTGTCTCTAATGCGACGTTACATAATAAAGATGAAATAGAACGCTTAGGGATATTAATTGGTGATGTTGTTGTGGTTCGCCGCGCTGGTGATGTTATTCCTCAAGTCGCAAGGGTTGTTATTGAGCAACGAGATATCGCGAAAACAACTAAAATTCTTTTCCCTGAAACATGTCCTGTATGTGACAGTGATGTTGAACGTATCGAAGGAGAAGCTGTCACTCGTTGTACTGGAGGCTTATATTGCGAGGCCCAACGTAAGCAAGCTATTAAACATTTTGCATCTCGCAAAGCGCTCGATATTGATGGTTTAGGTGATAAGTTAGTCGACATGCTAGTTGATCATAATCTGATCAAAGATCCTTCTCAGCTATTTTCATTAACGGTGCAGCAACTCTCTAGTTTGCCTCGTATGGGAGAAACCTCTGCTAAAAAACTCGTTAATAGTCTTCAATTAAGTAAAAAAACGACCTTAGCGCGCTTCTTATATTCATTGGGCATTCGCGAAGTCGGTGAAGCAACGGCAGCTAATTTAGCGCTTCACTATAAAACATTGAATGCGCTTAAAGAAGCGGGTATTGAGTCATTAAAAAGTGTAAGCGATGTGGGTGAAATTGTTGCTAAACACCTTTATTACTTTCTTCGTCAAGACCATAACCTAGAAGTCATTGATCAATTATTAACGGCAGGTGTCCATTGGCCTGAAATCAAAGAAGTCGATGTTAGTGAATTACCACTGCTTGATAAAACGTTTGTGATCACAGGAAGCTTTGACGCTATATCCCGTAATGATATCAAAGCAGCATTACAAGCTTTAGGTGCAAAGGTTGCTGGAAGTGTGTCTAAAAAAACCAATACGTTAGTGGCTGGTGCGGCTGCAGGTTCAAAGTTAGCAAAAGCGACTGAACTCGGTATTGAAATATTAGATGAAAATGCAATATTAACGCTATTAGGGAAATAGGTGTTAACGAGTATTAAACAAGTAATATAATCGACTCGTATTGAATTACTTGTTTGAAGTAAAAATGTTGTAAGTCATTCACATAACTAACATTTATTTTGTGTATGATGAATTTCAATAAAGAGCAATATTAGAACGTTTAAGGGATAGATATGAAAAAGATTAAAAATGAATCTCAGTTATTACAACATGCAACAAAATTGGGAGCCGCTTACGCAGTTAAAAGAGGCTATGTTGGTATCGATAGCACGACGTCAGCAAAGGATAAACAAGAGTGTATTTATCGTTTGCTGGTGCAAGATAAATTGATTAATCCGTTAAATGAAGCTGATGAAAATACAGCAAATATACGCCACAAACTCGTGGTGTGGATAATGAAAAATTTACCTGCAGATCACTCACTTTTAAAATAACGTTATAAGTTGATATTGAAGACTGCACTAAATTAATTTTTCAATTCAGTACAGTCTTTTACATTAGCTAATCGATTTATTTAGTTTTAGCGGGTAATAATGCGGTGATTGCAATCACTAAAAAGATAACAACATAAATAGAAAAACTAACAATTAACCATTGCGGCATTGAGTAATCTAAAAAAGTCCAAACGATGTCAGAACAGTAGCCCGTTGGATTAAATAACCAAGGTAATAGTTCATGCAATGGTAACCAACTTGGAAAATTGGGATAAAAATCGCAAGTGGCGAAAGGTGATGGATTCATTTGATAGTCAGTATGCTCAATGGCTAATAATAATCCCCAAATTGAACCTACAGCCCACGTTGTAAAAGCCAAGAGACGGACTAGTATATTGTTAGGAGCACTCGCTCCAATTAAACCAGCAGCAACAATGGCAAACATAGTAAGACGTTCATAAACACACATAACGCAAGGTTCAAGTTTCATTACATGTTGAAAGTAAAGTGCACATAATTCCATTGTTAATGCACTTGCTGCCAGTAATAACCAAGGCCAACGATGTAAAGAAAGCTGTTTTAAATTTGAAATCAATGGATTCTCCTAATAGAATATTTCAACTTAATAAGTACTATTGTACCTTTTAAAAGTTCAATATAAACAGAGGATTACTGAGTTAAATTCAAATAACTTAACTCATATGGGAAATTACGTCAGATTTAAGTATTTAATGGTACTGTTTTTCTAAACAGTCATCGTTGAGTTGAATGAATATGTTAAGATGTCGCGATATGATATTGGAAAATCAAAATAACCATGATAATGAAAGTTAAAGGCCCTGCTGATGTAGCAGAACAATACCTAATTGAATCTATTTGGAACGGCACAATACCGATCCATTCTGAGTTACCTGCTGAACGGTTGTTAGCTGATAAAATAGGTGTAACTCGCACAACCTTACGTGAAGTATTACAACGATTATCGAAAGAAGGGTGGATAACCATCCGTCACGGTAAAGCAACGAAGGTTAATGATTTCTGGGAAACATCAGGATTAAATGTTTTAAGTACATTAACGCGTTTAGATAAGGAACGTCGTGGTGATTTTATTGACCAACTAATGTCTGTAAGAACAAATATCAGTACGATCATTTTAAGGATGGCCGCAAAACATAACAGTAAAAGTGTCATTGAGTTCTTAAAAGACATTCCTGCCGTTGATGCGAGCAGTGAAGTGTTTACTGAATTTGATTACCGTTTTTATCATCATGTTGCCGTTTCATCGAATAATATGATTTATGTATTGATCTTAAATGGCTTACAAGACTTGTATCGTAAAGTTGGGATGTTTTATTTTTCTAACACTGAAGCAAAATTAATCGCATTATCGTTCTATGCTGATATTAAAACAGTATTTGAAGAAGGTGATGGACAACAAATTATGCAAATAGTACGTGACTCTGCCTTTGCAAGTGGCAAAATCTGGCTACGTTTGCGTGATCAATTACCGGATAATTTTTTAGATTAAAATCGTTTTATTTATTTTTTTATGCCATTGGGCATTTTTTTATTTTTAGGGTTATTTTCTTGTCAAATAGCAAATTATTAAATCACCTATCTGGTGTGCAAAAGTTATTAGAAGTTGGGATTATTGTCAGCGCTTTTGTTGCCATCTTTATTACCTTATCCTTATTTACTTTTTCACCTATCGATCCAAGTTGGTCGCAACAACAATGGGTTGCTGAAATACAAAATTCTGGTGGGCGAGTAGGCGCTTGGATTGCCGATATATTGTTTTTTGGATTTGGTTTTCTCGCTTATCTCATTCCAGTTATTATTGTTTCATTTACTTGGGCTATTCTATGGAAACCAACTTTTAATTTAGACGTTGATTTTTTAAATTTGAGTTTGCGTATTGTTGGTTTTATTTTTACTTTCTTTAGCTTGAGTGCATTGATCGCATTGAATGTTAGTGATTATCTGTATTACCCCTCAGGTGGGTTGATTGGTGATATTTTAGCGCAAAGTATGTTAGGTTTTTTTAGTTTAGTTGCGGTTAATCTTATATTACTCACTTTCTTAATTTCTGGTACCACTTTGTTATTTGGCTTTTCATGGATCCGTTTAATCGATGGGATCGGTGAATATACTCTTAATGGTATTTCATGGTTAGCTAATCTTCCTAATAACATCAGAGAAATGAAAGAGGAACGATCTGAAGGTGATCAACAGCGTTTGTTGGATAAACAGCAAATTTTGCAAGAGAAATTAGAGAAAAAACAACAAAAGCAAGCGGTTAAAGAGAAGAAGAAACTTGATGATTTGGTTAATAAAACCACAGGTGAAATAGATGGTGATTTCTTATCCGAACAAGTTGATGATTCAAATGATGATATTTTCCTAGGCTCTAATTTTATTGATGAGCAAGATGAAGAACGCTCAGAACTCGACATTGATGATATTGATTGGCAATCAGATGAACCGTTAGACGAAGAGGTTGAGGTTGTTAAAAATGAACCTAAAGTGGAAAAAAAATTAGCTAAAGTGGATTTTTCTCATCTACCTGAACATGCTCGTCCAGTGGAACGATTTGTAGCTGATCAAAATATTGCACCTTTACCCCATATTGACTTATTAGATAGACCAGATAAAAAAGAAAATCCTATCTCACAGCAAGAGTTAGATACAGCGGCTCGTTTAGTCGAATCTAAATTGCTTGAATTTAAAATAAAAGCAGACGTCGTTAATGTATTACCTGGCCCTGTGATCACACGTTTTGAATTAGATTTAGCGCCTGGGATGAAAGTGAGTACCGTTAGCAGCTTGGAAAAAGATTTAGCGCGTGCGTTATCTGCAATGAGTGTACGAGTCGTAGATCAAATCCCTGGTAAATCAGTCATTGCGTTAGAGTTACCTAATCGCCATCGTGAAATTGTATATATTTCAGAAGTACTAGATTGCAAAAGATTCCATGAAAGTAAATCACCATTAACAATGGTATTAGGTGCAGATATTTCTGGCCAACCCGTTGTTGTAGATTTAGCTAAAATGCCACATCTTTTAGTGGCAGGTACCACGGGCTCAGGTAAATCCGTTGGTGTTAACTGTATGCTAGTCAGCTTATTGTATAAATCATCACCTGAAGATTTACGCATGATCCTCATTGACCCTAAAATGCTTGAGTTAAATGTGTATGAAGGTATTCCACACTTATTAACTGAAGTGGTAACAGACATGAAAGATGCGGCTAATGCATTAAGATGGTGTGTTGGTGAAATGGAGCGTCGTTATAAACTATTAGCTGAAATTGGTGTCCGTAACTTAGCGGGATACAATACGGCGATTAAAAAAGCAAAAGCGGCTGGAGAGCCAATAGTCGATCCGTTATGGAAACCAGGCGATAGCATGGCAGAAACTGCGCCAGAATTAGATAAACTGCCAACGATAGTCGTTGTAGTTGATGAATTCGCAGACATGATGATGATTGTTGGTAAAAAATGTGAAGAGTTAATTACTCGAATTGCACAGAAAGCTCGTGCAGCTGGAATCCATTTGATTCTGGCGACACAGCGTCCATCGGTTGATGTTATTACTGGTTTGATCAAAGCAAATATACCAACACGTATTGCCTTTCAAGTATCAAGTAAGATCGACTCTCGTACTATTCTTGGACAACAAGGGGCTGAAACATTGTTAGGTCATGGTGATATGTTATACATGCCACCTGGTGTAGGTGTTCCGACTCGTGTTCATGGGGCTTTTGTTGATGATCATGAAGTACATAAAGTAGTGGCTGACTGGAAGAAACGAGGCCAACCAAATTATGTTCAAGAGATTCTTGCCGGTGATGCTGATCTAGATATGTTATTACCAGGCGAACAAGCAGAAGGAGATGAGGACATTGATCCATTGTTTGATGAAGTAGTGAGTTTTATTACAGAAACCCGTAAAGTATCTATTTCAAGTATCCAAAGACGATTCCGTATCGGTTATAACCGTTCTGCTCGTTTAGTTGACCAATTACAAGCGCAAGGTGTGATTAGCGCACCTTCAGGTGCAAACAGTAACCGTGATGTACTTGCACCACCGCCTATTAAGGATTAAAAAATGAAAAAAATTATTATTGCTACGTTCTGTGTTTTTATATCAATGTTTCAAATCGCTCAAGCGCAAACGGATAGCGAGTTATTACAACAAAAGTTATCTAAATTCACCACGATTAGTGCGGACTTTGCACAACAAGTAATGAGCCCTGAAGGACAAGTTATTCAAGAAAGTTGGGGCACGTTAACCATCTCTCGTCCTGGTAACTTTCATTGGCAAGTGACTAAACCTGATGAAGAGCTAATCGTCTCAAACGGGGTTGATATGTGGCTGTATAGTCCTTTTATTGAACAAGTGACTATTATGAATTTCTCTGATGCCATCGCTGGCACACCTTTTGCTTTACTATCAGGTGCTGATGCATCAGAGTGGATGAACTTTGATGTGAAAAAACAAGCTAATCAATTTACTGTAAAAAACAATAAAAATGAATTAAACGCGAATACATTTACCTTTATTTTTGACAATAAAGATAATGTTAGTGAGTTTGTTGTACAAGAAGCCCAAGGTCAAAAGAGTATTTTTAAACTGACTAATAATGACCAAACAGTAAAATTAGCTAATGATTTCTTTGAATTTCAAATACCACAAGGTATTGAGATAGATGATCAACGCTAATGCAGGACTTATTTTCTATCGATAATCAGTTTCAACCTTTGGCTGCTAGGATGCGGCCAAAGAATTTCGAGCAATATATTGGTCAGTCTCACCTAGTAGCAAAAGATAAGCCTTTACGCAAAGCATTAGAAGCCGGTTTTGCACATTCAATGATCCTCTGGGGACCGCCAGGTACGGGTAAAACAACATTAGCTGAATTAATTGCTGAATATTGTGATGCACATGTCGAACGTTTATCTGCGGTAACTTCTGGTATTAAAGAGATTCGCTCTGCTATTGAAATTGCCAAACAAAATCAAGCAGCAGGACGTCGTACCTTATTATTTGTTGATGAAGTCCATCGTTTTAATAAAAGCCAACAAGATGCATTTCTTCCTTATATTGAAGATGGTACTTTTTTATTTATTGGCGCCACTACTGAAAACCCTTCTTTCGAACTAAACAACGCCTTGTTATCACGTGCGCGTGTTTATTTATTAAAAAAACTAACTGAGAATGAAATTGTTGATGTTATTAAGCAAGCCTGTGAATCTGAACAAGGCTTGGCAACACACAATATTGAATTTACTGAAGGTGTATTAGATAAACTTGCTCAATTAGTGCAAGGCGATGCACGAAAAGCACTTAATTATTTAGAGTTACTCAGTGATATGGGTGAACAACAGCAGGGCAAATTAATAATCGATATTTCGTTATTAATGGAAATAGCTGGTCGAGAAGGTGTTAGCTTTGATAAACAAGGCGATCTTTTTTATGACTTAATTTCAGCCTTTCATAAATCAGTACGAGGTTCAGACCCCGATGCCGCCTTATATTGGTATGCTCGGATGTTAGCTGGAGGCTGCGATCCTCTTTATGTAGCACGACGCTTATTAGCCATTGCTTCTGAAGATATCGGTAATGCCGATCCGAGAGCAATGCAAGTAGCGATGTCCGCATGGGATTGCTTTACCCGAATTGGGCCTAAAGAAGGTGAAAGGGCGATTGCTCAAGCCGCAGTATATTGTGCCTGTGCAGCCAAGAGTAATGCTGTTTATAAAGCATTTGCACAAGCTAAACAAGCTGTTGAGGCTTACCCAGACCTCGAAGTTCCACATCATTTACGTAATGCACCGACAGAATTAATGAAGTCATTACATTATGGTGAAGGTTATCGCTATGCTCACGATGAAGTCGGTGCCTATGCTGCAGGTGAAGTTTATCTACCTGAAGCTTTGCAGGGAGTTGAATTTTATCAGCCTGTTGAGCGCGGTTTGGAAACAAAAATTGCAGAAAAGTTACGTTATTTAAAGAGTTGTGACTTACAAAGTGATAAAAATCGTTATTAGCAATGATCAGATTAAATGTGTTATTGCACATTTAATGTAGAAGAAATGAGAATCGATATGAATAGTTTAATGATGAATATTACTTTAGTGGCTTGTGGCGGTGCATTTGGTGCAACTTTCCGTTATTTAATTGGCTTTGGCATAGTTAGCCTCTTTGGAAAAGGTTTTCCTTTTGCTACACTTACCGTCAATGTGATTGGCTCGTTGATAATGGGTTGTATTTATCAATTAGTTCAACAAGGAACAATGTCGAGTTCACCTTGGTGGCCATTAATTGGCGTGGGGTTTTTAGGTGCATTAACCACATTTTCATCATTTTCAATGGATAGTTTATTATTGATCCAACAAGGTGAGTTGTTTAAAGCAATGTTAAATGTAGTATTGAATGTAGTGGTATGTTTGCTTGCTGCATATTTAGGTACTTTATTAGTTTTGAAAAGTTAGGGAATAAGATGTTAGACGCAAAGTTTTTACGTAATGATATTGAACAAACTGCTGAGTTATTAAAAAAACGTGGATTTGATTTAGATGTTAGTTTACTCAGTGAATTAGAAGAAAAGAGAAAATCGTTACAGGTCTCTACTGAGAACTTACAATCAGAGCGTAATACTCGTTCAAAAGATATTGGCCAAGCAGCAAAACGTGGTGAGGATATTAAACCACTGCGTGAAGCAATGAATGAACTTGGTGAAGCATTAGATAAAGCAAAAGAAGAATTTGCTTTAGTAACTGATCAGATTAAAACGATTTCTGACATGGTGCCTAATTTACCACACGAGTCAGCTCCAATTGGTAAAGATGAAAATGAAAACGTAGAAGTATTGACATGGGGCACGCCTAAACAATACGACTTTGAAGTTAAAGACCATGTTGAATTAGGTGAAGCGCTAGGTGGTTTAGATTTTAAATCAGCGGTTAAAATATCAGGTTCTCGTTTTATAGTAATGCAAGGTCAAATTGCTAAATTACACCGTTCGTTAGCGCAGTACATGCTTAACTTACATACGAATGAACATGGTTATACAGAAATGTATGTTCCTTATTTAGTGAATGCGGATAGTTTGTATGGAACAGGTCAATTACCAAAGTTTGGTGATGACCTCTTTAATACTAACCCTGCTACTGAAGAAGGTATTGGTATGTCATTAATTCCAACAGCGGAAGTGCCATTAACTAATATGAGCCGTGATGTTATTTATGATGAAACTGATTTACCAATCAAAATGACAGCACATACACCATGTTTCCGAAGTGAAGCTGGCTCTTACGGTCGTGATACACGTGGTTTAATTCGTCAACATCAATTTGATAAAGTTGAAATGGTGCAATTGGTCCACCCTGAAAAAAGTTTTGAAGCGCTAGAAGAGTTAACAGGCCATGCTGAACAAGTGTTGAAAAACTTAGGTTTACCTTATCGTAAAGTTGTTTTATGTACTGGTGATATGGGATTTAGCGCAACTAAAACTTATGATTTAGAAGTATGGTTACCAGCACAAGATACTTACCGTGAAATTTCATCATGTTCAAATGTAGGTGATTTCCAAGCGCGTCGTTTACAAGCTCGATTCCGTCGTATTGGTGCTAAAAAGCCTGAGTTATTACATACGTTGAATGGTTCTGGATTAGCAGTAGGTCGTACTTTAGTCGCTGTTTTAGAAAACTACCAATGTGCTGATGGTCGTATTGAAGTACCGGAAGTATTACAACCTTATATGGGTGGTTTGACACATATTGGTTAATACCGGCAATATAGTGATGTCTGTTAACCTATTGTTGATAGACGATCACTAATAGTTAACTGGTAATATCCAAATACATAAAAAGGAGCTTTAGCTCCTTTTTTGTTTTCTAACATGCGACTTATCACTTCTTGAATTCAAGTATCGATTAAATTAAAAAATATTTTAATACTGATTACATTACATAGCTTATCTAAATTTTGCGCTGGAAAACCGGTTCAATTCAAGGCGTAAATTGAGCCTTTCGAAGATTAACTTCGTTAATCGTCTATCGGAGAATTAACCAAAAGAGGTTAATTTTTTAATGGCTGTTCCCTTTACGAAATTTACAACGAGGAAGTGGGCTATTTTAACCAGTAAAATAGATAAGCTATTTATTGTGATTGGTATAATAAGTAAAATAGAGTCGTTATTAGTGTGATTGGTATTATCTGGTTTTGTAGTTATGTTTGCGATGATTTACAGGTTCTTGCTACGACATTTCTTAGTACATGTTTACTAGTATATATCCATTAAACTACGGCTGTTAAACCTGTTAAACCTGTTAAACCTGTTAAATATGTTGAATCTATTAATCTATTAATCTATATCTATTAGTTCATTCCAACCTAATACCTTATCCAATAGTTTATTAAATGATCTTTAGTTGAATTGCGGACCACTTTAAATAAAACATAATGCAGTTTTTTTGTGTTTACTGATTATTAATATTTTTAATCATTATCATCGTAATCACTTAACACTAAATTAGCGGCGGCAAAGGCTGCTGACTCTCTCGTTGTTTCAGGTAGGCTTGTATCGTTTGCTATCTCATCCAATGTTTTAATTGCACAGGTGATTGCTTTAGGGACATAAGCGGCATCACCGCTACCAATCAAGTTTATTAAGTTTTTTGTTTTATCACTGTATGGGTACATAGTGTTTCCTGTGTTGGCATAGTTAATACTGGTCATAAAGAGTTGTGATTATTCACAATAAGTTATTTTACTTATCATGAGGAGTTATTCTTAAAGCCTAAGCGTTATTTCTATTAATTCAATAATCGTAAAATTTTGATTATTATTTAAACTATAAAATATTAACCTCACGCTACTACATCACTTTTAATGAATGATATTAGTATAGTTAACTCGATTAAGTGATCACTGACTTTAATCAATTTTGCCACAGGTTATCTATATTTAACTTTAAAATTTTTTGTTATTTGTAGTATTAATCTTTATTAAATAATTCACAAAGTCCTTTTACTTTATTAAAGCCTCATCATTCTGTATTCATTATCGTTTGTTACCGCAGTACTTTTTATACAGTAAAGGCGTGTTTTTATTGTTTACAATAGATAAAGCAACTTGTATTGGTTGATTTCGCATCAGCTTCAATTGTTAAGCGTGTTGTTTCCGTTAGCTCGTTCACCCAAGTAACGACAGTACAATAATTGTTACTTTTTAACAGTGTTGATAATAATGAAAGGTTATCCCTCACTTTATTTGAATCGATCATCAGTACACGACTTTTATCGATCCCTGCATTTTGGAAAAACTGCGTATTAGGTTTACCAGGAGGGGCTAGGAATAAAATCCAGCCATGATCTTGTCCTGTTTGTATGTGTTCCAACAAAGCTTGGTAATTATTTTCTTGATAATGCACATTAACTAATGCACTCGATTTCTTAGAATCATTTTTATGATTACTTAATAAATATGGGTTAGTTTGTGTTGCTGTTAATAATGTAGATAGCATATCAATCACCTGTATAAATAAACACTGTATAAAACAACAGTAAAGTTATTTTGCTTATTGATCAAGCTTAAATTAGATTATTTGTTCATTTTTTGTGTTTTATGTTCAATTAATAGGCTTTTTTGGTTTTTTAAGTATTTTTAGCAAAAAAAAAGGCAATACAGGTTTGCTGTATTGCCTTATAAAAAGTACATATTAGTTATTATTGGTTATTAAGATGTTTAATTTAGTAGAATTTATGCCTTTCAACTATTGCTTTACAGTAAATTAACTTTCTACTTCAAATATTTTTACATTATTTAATAAACTATTTTAACTGTATTACTCACTCGTTTAGCATTTCCAATCGCTTCTTCAATATTTTTACCTCGTGCTATTGCGACACCTAATCGTCGTCCGCCATTAATATTGGGTTTAGCAAATAAGCGAATTTGCGAGCCAGGTACTTTACCTAAAGCGCTGGCGATATTGTCGAATTTAATATCTTTTGAAATCCCATTTCCTAAAATTACGCTGGAAGCGGAAGGGCCGTATTGTGTAATTTCTCCGATAGGAAAACCTAAAATAGCACGTACATGCAAAGCAAATTCAGAAAGGTCTTGAGATATAAGTGTGACCAATCCTGTATCGTGTGGGCGAGGTGAGACTTCACTGAAATAAACTTCATCTCCTTTTACAAAGAACTCCATACCAAATAGGCCGTACCCACCTAAATCAGTCACTACCTTTCGCGCTATTTCTTGTGCTTGTTGTTGTGCCTTCTCTGACATGATCTGTGGCTGCCATGATTCACGATAGTCACCATCTTCTTGACGATGGCCAATAGGAGCACAGAAGTGAATACCGTCAACAGCACTAACCGTTAATAACGTTATTTCATAATCAAAGGGTACAAAACCTTCAATAATGATACGGCCTTCGCCTGTGCGTCCTCCTTCCTGCGAATAAGTCCAAGAGTCGTCTAAATCAGTATCACTTTTTACAACACTTTGGCCTTTACCTGAACTACTCATTACGGGTTTAATAACACAAGGCTGGCCGATGTCTTTTACTGCTTGTAAATATTCTTCTTTAGTATCTGCAAAAATATAAGGGGAGGTTTTTACAGATAGTGTTTCTGCGGCTAAACGACGAATACCTTCTCTATCCATTGTTAATTTTGCAGCACGTGCAGTGGGTACAACATTAAAACCTTTTTGTTCTAGGGCTAATAAGGTATCTGTAGCAATGGCTTCAACTTCTGGAATAATATAATCAGGTTGTTCAAGGCGAATGATCTCTTCTAAACGCTCTCCATCTAACATACTTACTACATGTGAGCGATGAGCTACTTGCATGGCTGGAGCATTTTCATAACTATCTGCGGCAATCACTTCTATACCAAAGCGTTGTAACTCAATAGCCACTTCTTTACCAAGCTCGCCAGATCCTAATAATAATGCTTTAGTCGCACTGTTTGCTGTTGCACTGCCTAAAATTGAACTTGTCATGTTATTCACTCTCAGTTTGATTAATTAAAAAGATAACTGATAACAATAATAACATTTATTAAAATGTGTGTTTATGAAAAAATAATAAGTGTATAAAAATAATAAGGGCTGATTAGTTTTTAGAAAAGTATAAGCAGGCGCAGTGAAAGTAGTGTTTATAGCAATCACACTCATTAACTAATCTATTTTACAGGTTTAAATAATTTATTTCTTCGTTGTAAACTTCTTAAAAGGAACAGCCATTAAAAGATTAAGATCTTTTGGTTAATTATCCGACAGGCGATTAACGAAGTTAATCTTCGAAAGGTCTAAACTTATGCCTTAAACTAAGTTATTTTTCCTGTTCAAAATTTAGATCACTTATTTAATATAATTAGTATTATAAGGAAACCAATAGAAGGATAAGATATAAAAAAGCCCAGTGATTAAACTGGGCTAAAGCGTTCATACATAACGATTTAGTGGATCCTAAAGCGTTTGTTCGCCACCAAATATTTCAAGTAATGATGGGATCAATTGTTTTATTTCACCAACCATCAATACAAAATCAGCATCAAAGCGTGCTGCAAAATCATCTGCTTCAATATCTTCATTTTGTTCTTGTAAAACGTCAGAGAACTTAAGGCGTTTTAACGCAAATTCTTCGCCTATTACAAAAGAAATACTATCAGCCCAGTTAAGTGCTAATTTAGTCACAAATTTATCTGAGTTTAAATGGTTTTTGATTTCTTCTGACAATAAGTCTTGTTGTTTACAGCGAATAATACCGCCGCCTTCCAAGGCTGAACAAAGCTCTGCTTCATCTTCTAGTTGGAAATTGGCTGGAATATTACCTTCCATCAACCAATCAGTCATCACTACATCCGTTTGGTTTTGAAGCTGTACTGGCACAACTGGTAAACTACCTAATGTTTTACGTAATAACGAAATTAATTCTTCTGCTTTACGCGAACTAGAGCAATCTACGTAAAGCATATTAGTTTCGTTATCTATCCATGCAAAAGTTTGTGATGTACGACTAAATGCGCGTGGAAGTAACTGCATGACGATATCTTCTTTTAAACTATCTTTCTCTTTTTTCTTTAATGCTCTGCCTTGCTCTAATTCAATTGCTTCAACACGTTCATTAAGTTGATCTTTAATCACACCTGCAGGTAGCATTTTTTCTTCTTTTTTAAGACAAATTAAAATTTGCTTTTGATTTACATGGGTGTACATACTGCCACTTTTGCCCATTGGAAATACCCAACCTAACTTTGAAATATCTTGGCTACCACAAGCTTTAAATTTAAACTCTTCTAGGTTTCTTTCTAGGGCGTTGTCATCTTGTTCCATCGGACGAGTAAAACGATAAACTTGGAGATTTTTGAAAAACATGAAATACACCTTAATGATGAGAAATAAAATAGAGCCTGAGTGTAAATGATTTTATATCAACCAGCAAAATTTGCTTGTTTAGGTTAATCCCTTTATTCTTGTAATGTTTTACCTTTAAATTGGTATTAAATTGCTTTTTAATTATTAATTTAGTCGTCGCAACATAATTAAAATGTAAAAAAACGATAGTTAGACTTATTTAAAGCGTTACACGTTATCGCCCTTTATAAAAATACGGATGTTTTTATATCCAATACACTCGAGCTTATATTATGCAGAACTTATTTAGCCACAGGCGCTATATCGCCACTGTTATATTATTATCTAATCAAATGTTAATGCCTAATAATGTTATGGCAGAAGATAAGTCTGTTTATGCTTTAGAGGAACTTCCAAGTCTCGATTTCGACGACCTAATGGCTGCAGATGTTCAAGTTACATCGGCAATGAAACGTTTACAGAATATGTCTGAAACGGCCGCTTCTATTTATGTACTCACTAATAAAGAAATCAGAGAGTCTGGAGTGACTAGTGTACCTCAAGCATTAAAATTAGTGCCAGGTATGCAAGTACGCCAATTAGATAATAATCAATGGGCAATTACCACACGTAGTACTGCGGGCAAACACTCTAGTAAATTATTAGTGATGGTCGATGGACAGAGTATCTATAACCCTGGTTTTGCAGGTGTGTATTGGGAAGCATTAAACATTCCTCTCTATGACATTGAAAGAATCGAAGTGATACGTGGACAAGGTGGTTTGTTGTGGGGGAGCAATGCAACCAACGGCGTTGTTAATATTATCAGTAAACATACTTCTGATACACGAGGTGCATTTGCTCAAGTTGTAACCGGAAATCAGATTGATCATAAAGCGGATTTTCGAATAGGCGGTGGGTTGGGTAATTATAGTTCATTTAGAGTTTTTGCTAGTACAGAAGAGACGGATGCTTCAACAAAAAGTACTAAAAGTACTATTGCCAATGACGATGGTAGAAAGAAAAGCGTTGGCGGGCGAATAGATTTAAGCTTGAATGATGAGTTTTCTTTTATCACTCAGGCACAATATACTAGTATAGATATGGGGCAAAATCTAAAGTTAGCTAAATTAGATACCTATGAAAGCGTTTATTTACAGGATCAATATACGCGAGAGCATTTTCAAATCATG
Organism: Psychromonas sp. L1A2; assembly: GCF_009828855.1. Classification (NCBI taxonomy): domain Bacteria; kingdom Pseudomonadati; phylum Pseudomonadota; class Gammaproteobacteria; order Alteromonadales; family Psychromonadaceae; genus Psychromonas; species Psychromonas sp. L1A2. Next base: position 1,629,451 of record NZ_WUAG01000001.1, read on the forward strand.
GCAAAATTAGAACAGACACTTTCTTCAACTTCTAATCAAATGATTCAAGCTTCAGTGAGCTCTCAACAAGGTGAGCAACTATACTATAAAGATGACTTTGTTATTACCGATATTGATTACCAAATGAATACTTTGGTTAAAGGCGTTCAAATAGATTGGGGGCTCAATTATCGCTACACTTCCATTTCAATAGATGAAACAGATTATTTTACTAATATTCAAGATATTGACTCGTATAACCATTTTGGTGGTTTCTTACAAGCTCAATTTACACTTTTACCAGACGAGCTTAAACTTATCATTGGTAACCGAAGTGAAAAAAACAGTTTTACGGGTTGGGAACATCAACCTATGGCTCGTTTACTTTGGACACCACATTCAAAACATACTTTCTGGGCTGCTATTTCACAGGGAGTACGTATTCCATCATTACTTGAATATAATAATCGAGCGCTTGCTTCTTCCAGTGGTATCAAGACAGAAATAGTTGGGAATGCAGATTTGAAATCTGAAAAGTCAATATCAAAGGAGTTAGGCTATCGTTATACTGAAAACTCTTGGGGAATAGATGTTTCACTTTTCCACACCAAAGCGCGTAATGTACTTGTTGTAGAGCCAATCGTTTATGTTGATGAAAGCTTCAATCCTCTTATTGATCTTAATTTTGTTTCTGATGCGGATCTAACCACTTATGGTGGTGAAGCGGTTATCAAATGGAAACCTTTCGATAAGATAACAACCGAACTGGGCTATAGTATTACAGCTTACGAGTATGACCTTCCTCGCGGAACAACTGAAGCAATTGGTTTTGACAGTTATCTACGACAGGTTATTGTTAAATCACAATACAAATTGAATCCTGAACATTCTATTGCTGCTATTTACCGTATTGAGTCAGGTGAAGCCTATGATACTGCTGATTTTAGCGTTTTAGATTTAACTTGGAATTGGCAAATAACGCCTGTTGTAGCATTATCATTAACGGGTAATAACTTACTCTATGGTAAACATTTAGAATATAATAACACTAATGAAACCTATACAGTGCCTACTTACATTGAAGCAAGTTATTACGCTAAAATAACGGCGAAATTTTAGGTCGATTATGATAATGATTTTGCGTAAGTTATTTATTGTTAAACTATTACTTGTGATATTTTTTATCTCACAAGAGGCTGCCGCTACCCCAAGAGAAGATGCTATTAAATCAGGCTTCCTTTATAACTTTGCTCGATACTCTGACGGTGATTGGTTTAATCCTGATGTTAAATCTACTTATAATATTTGTAGCTTTAATCCTGAGTTTATCGCAGCGGCTAAAAATACGCTTAAAGACCTCACTATCAAAAAACGTCCTATTAATGTCCACCTTTTAACTTCATTCCAAGAAAATATAGTTGACTGTAATACCTTATTTTTATCGAAAGGAGACAGTGAAAAATGGGCTTTAACCTCTCAAAATAAAGCCTTTTCAAACTTAATGCTTGTCGGTGAATTTGATGGCTTTCTTGCCTCTGGAGGGCATATTAATTTCTTTATTGTCGGCGGGAAGGTGCGTTTCGAAATCGATCCAATAAAATTGAAAAATTCAGGTATCAATATGAGCTCTAAAGTACTTCGTTTAGGCCGAATTCATGAAAGGATATTTTAATGAACTTACGGCAAATATTGTTTGGCTCATTAAATGCTAAGTTGCTAGCTATATTGATGATGGTTGCTTTGTTTAGCAGTATTACCATTGCTGTTATGTTTACTATTTATGAGCTCAACACAGTGACTAAAGCAGAGCAATCTAGGCTTAATTCTATTGCAAATATTCTCGCTCCTAATTTAACCGCCGCGCTTATTTTTCAGGATGAAGTCAGTGCAAAAGAACAGATAAAACCTTTGTTAGAGCAAAGTAATATTGTTAGTACAAGAGTAGAGGATACATCTGGGAAAGTATTTGTAGGGATTTTTTCGAAAAAAAATAATGATGTGAAAATATTCACCAAGTTAATGATAGTTAAAATTCCATTAACAATGAAAGGCGTAGATTACGGAACGTTAACCATTAAAGCAGATTATTCTTTAATTGAGCAAAGTTTAATGTTTTTTAGTATTTTTTTACTGGGTATATTAGCGTTGATTCTAATACTCAGTTTTATCCTATCTTTATTCTTACGTAAAAATCTTATTTACCCATTAACTCACCTCGCAACTGTTGCTGAACATGTTACAAAAACCAATAATTACAATCTACGTTCAAAAGTATTATCAACCGATGAAGTAGGTAATCTCGCTTCTTGTTTCAACTTAATGCTTGAAACAATTGAACAACGGGACCACTCTCTAGAAGAAAAAGTACTACAAAGAACTAATGCTTTAAAAATTGCTAATAGCCAATTGACGACACAAGCTTTCAGTGATCCTCTCTCTGGTCTACCAAATCGTCGTTATATCTTAGATAGACTATCAGACCTAATTACACACACCAGTGACACTAATTTTGCCATTTTAGGGTTAGATCTTGATGGTTTCAAAGAGATCAACGATACGATGGGCCATGATTATGGTGATCTTCTTTTAATCGATGTGAGTCGATGCATTTCAGATACATTACCAACATCAGCTACTTTAGCGCGATTGGGTGGTGATGAATTCATTATATTAGTAGAAAATTTTTCAAGTAAAGCCACCCTTAATCAAATAGCTATTGATATACATCATCGTTTGTCAGGTGGCTTTAGTATTAAAAATAAACATGTTTATGTCACTGTCAGTATCGGTATTGCAACCTATCCAGAAGATGGAAATACAGTGGAAAATATCGTTAAATATGCAGATTTAGCGATGTATAAATCTAAAGAAACAGGCAGAAATTGCCATCATTTCTTTAATGCAATTATGTTAGACGATGTGCTGAAAAAGCGTGAATTAATTGATGATTTACGTAGCAGTATCGTCAACAATGAATTTGAACTTTATTATCAACCTATTATTGATTTATCAACTAATAAAATTCGAAAAGCAGAGGCGCTGATTCGTTGGCACCATCCGGTAAGAGGCATGGTTCCACCATTAGAATTTATTTCAGTTGCTGAAGAAGTTGGGTTGATCGTGGAAATTGGAGAATGGGTAGCACGTACTGCCGCTCAAGATTTAGCAGATTTGAAAAAATTAGGTGCTGATGAGCATTTTCAGATAAGTGTTAATGTTTCGCCTATACAATTTAAAGATGGCGGACAATGGATGAGCCACTGGTTTGAATATGTGGCAGGATTGGGTTTGAGTCATGATGCGATTATTGTAGAAATAACTGAAAATTTATTGATGGAAAGTGAGGAAAGTGTTCGCTCTCAGTTAACTAAACTAAAGAAACAAGGTGTTCCTATTGCTATTGATGACTTTGGTGTCGGTTACTCATCTTTATCTTATTTACAAAAAATGGATGTTGATATTTTAAAGATTGATAAATCCTTTGTAGATGATTTGGAAACAAAGAGTAATAGTCGTGATTTATGCCAAATAATGATTATGTTAGCACAACACTTATCTATTCAAGTGATTGCAGAAGGAATAGAAAATGAAGAACAAAGAATGATATTAGCTAATTTAGGTTGTCAGTTTGGGCAGGGGTATCTATTTTCTAAACCTTTACCTTTAACATTGTTTAAGCAAAAATATTTTGATGATCATTTGCTTAGTGATTGAGTCATGCCATCATCTATTAATTTTAACTTAAGAAATAAACAGTAATTTTCGTAAAAATATAGATTTGTAAGGTCCTATTACCTATTTTATACAGGAATATGAGTTGCAAGCAGTTGTTTTTTAAATAAAGTGTTGATTATATTACAGTTTGCATACACTTGTCATATAACTGTCATAGTTACTGGTGATAATACTCATATTTAGAATACACAATAAGTAGGTAAACTTAATGGCAAGTCGAATTTTAGTAGTTGAAGATGAAGTGGCAATCCGAGATATGCTGAGTTTTGTATTAGAGCAGCATGGTTATGAGACATTAGAAGCTGATAATTATCAAGCCGCTTTAAGTTATCTACATGAACCTTATCCCGATCTTATTTTATTAGATTGGATGTTCCCTGGCGGCAGCGGTATTCAATTATTGAAGTTTTTAAAACAAGATGAAATCTTGCGTCAAATTCCTGTTGTGATGTTAACTGCTCGTGGTGAAGAAGAAGATAAAGTGCGTGGTTTAGAAAATGGTGCAGACGATTACGTAACCAAACCTTTTTCTCCTAAAGAATTAATGGCTCGCCTTAAAACAGTGATGCGTCGCGTTAATCCAACTTCATTAGATGACACTCTGAAAGTAGGTAAGTTAAAACTAGACCCAATTTCTCATCGTGCGACACTCAATAATACGCCCTTAGACATGGGCCCAACAGAATTTAAATTGTTACACTTTTTTATGACGCATCCAGAGCGTGTTTATAGCCGTGAACAACTATTGAATAACGTGTGGGGGACTAATGTTTATGTTGAAGATCGTACAGTAGATGTACATATTCGTCGTTTACGTAAGGCGTTAGTTGATCATGACCATTTGGTGCAAACAGTACGTGGCGCGGGTTATCGCTTTTCAACTCGTTCATAATAGTAAATGAGTTATATCATCATTAAGTGTTATAAAATCGAGATGATTAGTTAGATTAATTTCAATAAAGAGTGTCCCATTTGAAAGTATATACATGGAAGCAGTTATTCTGGGCAATTTTTTTAGTGTATTTTCCAGTTATTATTTTGGGTTTATTCACCGGATTGTTACTGGAGTTGTTACTCGTTACTACGGTGCTGCATAATGCTTGGCATTATTATTTTCTAAAAAAGTTAAATGATTGGTTATGGGTCAGCAAAAGTACTGTATTACCACCCGGTAAATCAGTATGGGAACATGCCTATATTGGTATTCACAATATGCAGCAAAGACATCGTAAACGACGTAATAATTTAGCTAGCGTGATTAGTCGTTTTCGTGAAGGTTCGGAAGCATTACCCGATGCCGTGGTTGTATTTAAAAAAGACGGTGAAATACTTTGGTGTAATCGCTTAGCTCAATTCCAATTAGGTTTTAAATGGCCTGACGATGCTGGAGAAAATATTACCAATTTAATTCGTCACCCTGATTTTGTTGATTATTTACGTAGTGATGTTTATAACGAACCATTGGATCTTGTTTCTCCGATCAATAGCGATAAATTACTTGAATTTAGGGTGATGCCCTATGCGAAAAATCAACGATTATTGATCGTTCGTGATGTCAGCAGTTATCGTCAAATGGACGAAAATAGGCGACATTTTGTTGCTAATGTATCTCATGAGTTACGTACGCCATTAACCGTATTGCAAGGTTATATAGAAATATTAGAAATGAGTGCACAAGACGATAAAATGCAATTAAAGACGATTCAAGTCCTAGATCAACAAACGGCAAGAATGTGTGCATTAGTTGAACAGTTGATGACATTGTCAAAAATTGAAGGGGCACCGACCTTAGATTTTCATGAAAGCATTAATATTCCTGCATTATTAACACAAATTGAAAGTGAAGCTATTACATTGGGCCGTAAAAAATCACAATCAATACAGTTTAAAATGGATCCTAAACTGTCTGTTGTGGGTGATGAAATGCAACTGCGTAGTGCGATGTCTAATTTGGTTTATAATGCAATCAATTACACCCCAGAAGGTGGGTGTATAAAAGTATTATGGAAAAAACTACCTGAAGGTGCTTATTTTTGTGTGATGGATACAGGTGATGGCATTGCGCCTGAGCATATCTTACATTTAACAGAACGTTTTTATCGTGTTGATGCTTCTCGCTCGCGTGATACAGGTGGTTCTGGTTTAGGGCTGTCGATTGTAAAACATGCATTAACTCATTATGACACTAAGTTACAGATTGAAAGCAATGTTGGAGAGGGGAGTCAATTTTCTTTTATTATTCCAAATACTTATATTTGTTAAGTTATCTATAACAATAGAAATAACAATTCACAATTTAAGGTGTTAATCAGGAATATAGAATTAACACCTTCCATTCTTACTTTTATCCACATTGTTTAATCTTATTAAAGCTTGTTTATTACGATATTCACTTTTAATTTTTAAACGATTGAATACTGCTCTGCAGTTTAACTATATAATTTTAAATATATAAGTTTAACTATCTAATTTTAACTATAATAGTTTATACATAAAACGATGCGGTTTACCTACCTTGATTATTAGTTAGATACCGCTATCCTAGCTATCCTAATACCAAAAGAATTAATAAGGTGATCATTCTTGCTGGTTAAAATCACCCCTAACTGCGTTGTGAGTTTTGAAGTGAGAACAACTATCTCCTACAACTCACGCCTTATTAGTGTTAATTTTTCCTGCGCAATCTCTGATCACTTATTTAATTCCATTGGTATAATTATATATACTTTCTATCTATTATTAATTAGCTGTTTTGCTAAAGGCAAAGGGTCTCTAATGCTTCGGTTTTTTCATTGTTCTATTTTATTTACTGCTTGTTTAGTGAGTACTGCCTTGCAAGCGAAACCAGTTGTAGACTTGTCCATAGAACAACTAATAAATACATTTAAGTTACCTGCTTTTACACAAACTATTTTTGTTGATTCAACATTAAATACAAATTGTCTGCAGTATGATCCTGACACTCGTTTATGTGGCAAAGGAGAACAGTTGTCTGTCTCTCAACTATCTGATGCCACTAAAATAGCTAAGCCTGGAACTCTTTTCTTAATACGCCAAGGTGATTATCAACAAGCATTACATGTGAGCAGGTCTGGCGACAAAAAAGCCTATATTGGATTTAGTGCTTATCAGAATGAAAAAGTGAGAATTATAGGCGTGGACTCCATTGATCAAAGGCAAGCATACGGAGCAATTTGGTTAGATGAAGCCTCTTATATATTAATCAATGGTATTACCGTTACCGATAGTGTTGGTTTTGGGCGATTTTTAAATGCACACCATAATATATTTTCTAACAATAATTTTACTGGTTCTACACTTTATAATGATGGTAAAAATGCCAGTAAACGTGGTGGATTGTATATCGCTTTTAGCCATCATAATCAGATAGTCAATAACCGTTTTCAAAAAGGAACTGACTTACTATCATTAGTGCATTCAAATTATAACCGAGTTGAAGGCAATATAATGAACCTAGCAGGTCATGATCTTTGGAATATCAAATGTGGTAGCTTTAATGTCGTTAGAAATAACGTATTTAGTAACAAAAAGCAAAAGCTAGGTGCGGTATTTGATTGTGAAGAAGGAACGATGGATTGGCATGGGAATGGACGTTTCAAGCAATCAACGCCAGTATTAGATGCCAGTCAATATAATCTCATCGAGCACAATGTTTTTAAAGATGCTGTCCGCTACTATTCAACGAGTGGTGGCAATGGTATTCAATATGCTGGACAATATGGCATTATTCGTTTTAATACTTTTTATCATACCAATGTAGGGTTTAGTCTTGCCAGTTATCGCACAGAAGCTGCTTACACTTACAGTAACCGTATTTATAATAATACGTTTCATGATAATTGGTGTGTTGGTATCGCGGTTGGTCGTTGGATAGAAAAATTTGAAGATAATCAGTTTGTAAACAATATTTTATGGAACAACCAAGGTGTGGGAGCAAGTCAGTGCAATACCCAAAATGCGACCCAGATTTTATTTAGTAGAAAAGAGGGAGATCAGTGGTTTGTGCGTAACAGTATTGCCAGTGATAAAAGCGATCAAGTTATTGGGTTATGGGGCGTTGCAAATAAAATGAGTGTTTATGATTTTGAAGGTAGTTTCATCTCTGTGCAATTTAAAGATACTTTAGCTAAAGATCCTTTATTCGCAAATTCAGCTAAGCACGATTACCGTCTATCTACGAATAGTCCGATGATTGATTCTGGGGTTATGTTAAGCAACATTATCAGTGACAGCGGGAAAGGATTGCAAGTTGAAGTGCAAGACAGTCAATTTTTCTACGACGGTGCAGGTATTGAAGGTGAGCCTGGAGATCAAATCATGATTCTATCTGCAGAGAATAAAAGCTTACAAAGCGCGACCATTGTTCATATTGATCGAAAATTGAATCTTTTAACCTTAGATAAAATGGTCTCTTGGCAAAAGGGCGATATGATCTCTTTGCCTTATCAAGGTACTCAACCTGATCTTGGTGCATTTGAATTTGTTAAAAAGCTTCAATAGCGTTAATAACTTCTTTATCATGACTTATTACCTCGCTTTGATAGCTTAGCTTTAATCACTAAGTCTATTAGGCTATAAAGATCTCTATTTAAAAGTGAAGCATATGAATAATCGTAAACTTGCAAACAAACTTGATCAATTTTTAGAAATTCATCAATTTAAAGACTATTGTCCTAACGGGTTACAAATTGAAGGGCGTGAACAAGTTAAAAAAATCATTACTGGCGTGACTGCTAATCAAGCGCTCATCGATGCTGCAATAGAACACAATGCCGATGCTATTCTTGTACACCATGGTTTTTTCTGGAAAGGTGAAGCGCAGCAGATTGTAGGAATGAAGTACAAGCGTATTAAATCACTAATTGAGAATGGCATTAATTTATATGCGTATCACTTACCGCTCGATGTCCATCCTGAATTAGGTAATAACAAACAATTAGCCGATTTATTAGGAATCACTGATCGCCGCCCGTTAGAACCATGGGATAAACGTAGCGTAGGGCGTGTCGGTAAGTTTGAACAAGCAGTGACACCAGGTGAGCTAATTAACACTATTACCAAACAACTTAATCGAGAGCCATTATGGATTGATGGTGGAAAGCCTGAAATTAAAACCATTGCTTGGTGTACTGGCGGTGGACAAGATTATATTACCATTGCAGCCGAGCAAGGTATTGATGCGTTTATTAGTGGTGAAATTTCTGAACGAACAACTCATATTGCTAAAGAGATGGGGATTCATTATTTTTCAGCGGGGCATCATGCAACGGAACGCTATGGCGCAAAAGCATTAGGTGAATGGTTGGAAGCTGAAATGGGCTTTGACGTGACCTTTATCGATATCGATAATCCGGTTTAAATCAGATTATCGACAGGGTTATAAACTAGGCCACATAAACCAGACTGTTTAATCCAAGCTATAAACCACGTGATAAAAAACGATATGATTTATTAATGTATTGTTGAATATGCACTGTCTAATAGACTCTTTGTTGAGTCATGGGCAGTGTAATTATCCATTCACCCACCTTCTCTATAAAACCACTTTAGAGTGATTATTTTAAAGCCTTTACTCCATGTTTTTTAACTGAATTAATTATTAATTAAAACTAAAAAATATATTGAGTACATTATCCTCTTAAATATTCTTTAAATCCCTTCATAAAAGTACCTGGAAAGAGTCAAAAATCTCACTTTTATAGTAAGTATTATTAACGGAAAGTGATGTTATTTAACAATCAAAACTATTTTTTAGAATATGACTTCAATCATAAGTGTCATATTTATTCTAATTTTCTCTTTTATATTAATAGTCTATGGATTAGTGTTAACCAGTCGGTCAACTTGTGAGTCGAGAGTATGAAATATACTCAACTCACTTCAATCATATCGCACCATATACGTTTATTGTTGCACTAAATTGGTGATAAATATTTATTTATTATACGAGTTAAATTTAACTTCTTGATATTTATGTATTTTATTTATTGGCTTTCAACTTGCTATAACCAGTGTGCATTCGCGTTAAGTGGATTTCTGCTTAACCATTAAGTAATCATTATTTTTATTATTTTGCATCCTTAGCGAATCTTAAAAATTAGATGATTTTATCACCATGTAAGGGAATTAATTGTGAATAAAAATAAAATAACAAAAGCATTAATACTAGGACTTGGTCTTTCTTTTGCTACTACCTCTTTTACAGCATTTGCTGCTAATGTACCTGAAGGTACCAAACTCGCTGCGAAACAAGAGTTCGTAAAAGGGAACGGTTCTGAAGTGGCTTCTATCGATCCACACAAAACACAAGGTGTGCCTGAATCTAATGTTATTCGTGATTTATTGGAAGGTCTGGTGAACCAAGATTCTGATGGTAATACTATTCCTGGTGTTGCTGAACGTTGGGAAACAACAGATAACAAAACATTTATTTTCCATTTACGTAAAGATGCTAAATGGTCAAATGGAGATCCTGTTACCGCGGAAGATTTTGTTTACAGTTTCCAACGAGCAGTTGACCCTGCGACTGCATCACCGTATTCATGGTACCTAGATATGACAACCATGGTGAATGCCTCTGATATTATTGCCGGAAAAAAAGATAAAAGTACGTTAGGTGTTAAAGCTATTGATGAGAACACTTTAGAGATTAAATTAGCGAGTTCAGTCCCTTATTTTGTAATGATGATGGGCCACACTACAATGAAACCTGTTCATAAAGCAACGGTAGAAGAGTTTGGTGACCAATGGACTAAACCCGAAAATTTTGTGGGTAATGGTGCATTTGTCATGAGTAAATGGGTAATCAATGAACGTATTGAAATGACACCGAATAAATATTATTGGGATAACGAAAAAACAGTATTAACCAAAGTCACTTATTTACCACTGGAAAACTATGTTGCTGAAATGAATCGTTTTCTTGCTGGTGAAATCGATATGACATATGAATTACCCAATGAGCATTTCAAACGTTTACAAAAAGAACATGCAGATTCGTTAGCAATCAAAGGTGACCTTTGTACTTACTATTACAGTTTAAATACGCTTAAACCGCCATTTGATGATGTACGAGTGCGTAAAGCGGTTTCTTATGCAATTGATCGTAATGTGATCACTAAATTTTTATTAGGAAAAGGCGAAAAACCTGCTTATGGTTTAACACCTGAAATTGTCGCTAATTTTAATCCTGAACTACCAGAATATGCAAAACTGACTCAAAAAGAGCGTGATACGAAGGCAAAGGCGTTACTAGAAGAGGCTGGTTACAATAAATCTAATCCACTTAAGTTTTCATTACTGTACAACACAAGTGAAAATCATAAAAAATTAGCAGTCGCGATTGGTTCAATGTGGAAAAAAACATTAGGCATTGAAGTTACTTTAGAAAACCAAGAGTGGAAAACCTACCTAGAAACTAAAAATCAAGGAAACTTTCAAGTTGCTCGTGCGTCATGGTGTGGTGATTACAACGAGGCTTCTACCTTTACTTCATTAATGGAAGGCCAGAACACAACAGGCGGAGTTCATTATAAAAGTGATGCTTATGATAAATTAACTAAACAAGCGATTGAAAGCACCTCTGAAACTGAACGCCAACAACTCTATTATGGTCAGGAAAAACTTTTAGCTGAAGATATGCCAATCATTCCTGTTTATCAGTATGTTAAAGCGCGTCTTCTTAACCCTCATGTGGGAGGTTATGCAAAAAACAATGCTGAAGATAAAATCTACTCAAAAGATTTATATATCATCGCAGAATAAAATAAAATTTTACTACTATCCAATAGAGGGCTATTGCCCTCTTTTTCATTCCTAAATCCCCCAAGTATTTAAACTGACGGGATATATTTCATTAAACTGAGAAGTATATGTTGAAATTTATCTTAAAAAGAATAATAGAGGCAATACCTACCCTATTGGTCTTGATAACTGTTTCTTTTTTCTTAATGCGTTTTGCCCCTGGTAGCCCATTTTCAAGTGAACGGGAATTACCCCCGCAGGTAATGCAAAATATTAATGCTAAGTACGGCTTAGATAAACCCGTCTTAGAACAATACACGACCTATTTAACCAATGTGTTACAGGGAGATTTAGGTCCTTCATTCAAGTATATGGACTTTACTGTAAATGAACTTGTCATTGCTGCTTTACCTGTTTCTGCAAAAATAGGGGCTTTTGCATTTATCTTTGCTTTGGTGTGTGGTGTTGCTATTGGCACTCTGGCAGCACTGCGCCAGAATACTTGGTTAGATTACAGCTTAATGTCTACATCAATGCTTGGGATCGTCATGCCTTCCTTTGTCTTAGCTCCTGTACTGATTTACATCTTCTCGATCGGTTTAGGGTGGTTCCCAGCTGGTGGTTGGTTTGATGGAACGGCTAAATACATGGTGCTACCTGTAGTAGGTATGGCCATGATGTATGTGGCCACTTTTGCCCGTATTACGCGTGGTAGTATGATTGAAACACTGAATAGTAATTTTATTCGCACAGCCCGCGCTAAAGGATTGAGCTTTTCTTATATCGTTTTACACCATGCACTAAAACCAGCAATGCTACCCGTCGTTTCCTATATGGGGCCTGCTTTTGTCGGTATTATCACTGGTTCAGTCGTTATTGAAACCATTTTTGGTTTGCCTGGTATTGGTAAATTATTCGTTAATGCTGCTTTCAATCGAGATTATTCATTAGTGATGGGGATAACGATTTTAATTGGATTATTGTTTATCGTGTTCAATGCCATTGTTGATATTTTATTGGCTTATGTCGATCCAAAAATTCGCTTTTAAAGGACAAGTTTATGTTAGCTAAAAAACAAAACAGTGAAGCGATTGAAAACTTTGCTGATAGTTTAGAAATTGAAGGGCGAAGTTTGTGGAAAGATGCACGCATTCGTTTTATGCGTAATAAAGCGGCAATGGTGAGTTTGATTTTGCTTCTTGTCATTACGCTATCAGTTATTTTCGTGCCGATGTTTGCAGAGTTTGCCTATGATGATACTGATTGGTACGCGTTACATCAGCCGCCTACAATGGAACATTTATTCGGAACGGATAGCCTTGGACGTGATTTGTTTGTACGTACTTTTATTGGGGGACGTATTTCCATGATGGTAGGGGTGTTAGGTGCGCTTGTTGCTGTGGTGATAGGCACCGTTTATGGTGCTACATCTGGTTTTATTGGCGGTAAAGTTGACCGTATGATGATGCGTATTCTGGAAATCCTTTATTCAATTCCCTTTATGTTTTTAGTGATTGTGTTGGTTACCTTTTTTGGTCGTAATATTGTATTGATATTTGTTGCTATAGGCGCTATTGCTTGGCTTGATATGGCACGTATTGTTCGCGGTCAAACCTTGAGCTTACGTAACAAAGAGTTTATTGAGGCTGCACATGTTTGTGGTGTAAGCAACTGGAACATTATTCGCCGTCATATCATTCCTAATGTGTTAGGTATTGTTGCCGTTTATTCAACGTTATTAGTGCCAAGTATGATTTTAACTGAATCATTTTTAAGCTTTTTAGGCCTAGGCGTACAGGAGCCAATGACTAGTTGGGGGGCATTGTTACAAGAAGGTGCGCAAAGCATGGAGGTCGCAATTTGGCAATTAAGTTTCCCAGCTGCGTTTATGGTGGTGACGCTATTTTGTTTTAACTATATCGGTGACGGTCTACGTGACGCATTAGATCCAAAAGATAGATAATGCATTAAGGAAACAACATGAGTTTATTAGATGTAAAAGATCTGCACGTAGAGTTTACCACTCAAGATGGTAACGTAACGGCAGTAAACGACCTTAACTTTTCATTACAACGAGGTGAAACCTTGGGCATAGTAGGGGAGTCGGGTTCAGGTAAGTCTCAAACCGTATTCGCTTTAATGGGATTATTAGCCAAAAATGGTCTAATTTCAGGTAGTGCAAATTTTGAGGGCAAAGAGATTCTTAATTTGCCTGAAAAAGAATTGAATAAAGTACGAGCTGACCAAATAGCAATGATATTTCAAGACCCAATGACATCTCTCAATCCTTACATGAAAGTGAGTAAGCAGATGATGGAAGTCCTTATTTTACATAAAGGAATGAGTAAAAAAGAAGCGTTTGAAGAATCTCTAAAAATGCTGGAAGCTGTAAAAATACCTGAAGCGCGATCACGTATGAATATGTACCCTCATGAGTTTTCTGGTGGTATGCGTCAGCGAGTGATGATTGCGATGGCACTGTTATGTCGTCCAAAATTGCTGATAGCAGATGAACCTACAACTGCTCTTGATGTAACCATTCAAGCACAAATAATGGCATTACTTAATGACTTAAAAAAAGAGTTTAATACAGCCATTATTATGATCACACATGACTTAGGGGTTGTTGCTGGTAGTTGCGATAAAGTATTAGTGATGTACGCTGGACGTACCATGGAATACGGAACTGTGGATGAAATATTCTACAAACCAAGCCATCCTTATACGGAAGGATTATTAAAATCGATTCCAAGACTTGATGGGAATGACGATGTGTTAGCAACAATTCCAGGGAATCCTCCCAATTTACTTAACTTACCTGTTGGCTGTCCTTATCAAGAACGCTGTGATCGAGTGATGGACCGATGTAAAAAAGAAGCACCGATGTTAACTGCTTTTGCGGATAACCGTTCTCGAGCTTGTTTTTCTGAGTGGGAGTCTTGGTAATGAACAATGAAAAAAAATTAATTTTAGATATTAACGATCTTAAAGTGCAATTTAGTATCGCTTCTAAATCACTTTTACCTTGGGCTAAGCCCGATACTTTAAAAGCAGTTGATGGCGTTAGTCTTAAGCTTTACGAAGGTGAAACATTAGGTGTGGTTGGTGAGTCTGGTTGTGGTAAATCAACGTTAGCACGTGCCATTATTGGTTTAGTACCCGCTAGTGCTGGTAGCGTCGTTTGGTTAGGTGAGGATTTAACTAAACTGGACAAGAAAAACCTACGGCTTAAGCGTAAAGAGATTCAGATGATTTTTCAAGATCCTCTCGCTTCTCTCAACCCGCGAATGAATGTGGGTGATATTATTGCTGAGCCATTACAGACTTTTTACCCTCATTTGTCTAAAGCTGAAGTTAAAAATCAAGTTAAAGATATGATGAGTAAAGTAGGGTTGTTACCGAATGTTGTTAATCGCTATCCTCATGAATTTTCAGGTGGTCAATGCCAACGTATTGGTATTGCGCGGGCTTTAATTCTCAAACCCAAAATGATCATTTGTGATGAACCGGTATCTGCGTTAGACGTGTCGATTCAAGCTCAAGTGGTTAATTTGTTAAAAGAATTACAAAACGAATTAGGGTTAAGTTTAGTGTTTATTGCCCATGATTTATCGGTTGTTAAACATATTTCTGATCGTGTTTTGGTCATGTATTTAGGTAATCCAGTCGAATTGGCTGAATGTGACTCTTTATTTAACGAGCCTAAACATCCTTACACTAAAGCATTAATGTCTGCTGTACCCATTCCTGACCCTAGATTGGAACGTGCTAAAAAAATACAAATGCTGGAAGGGGATTTACCATCACCTATTAATCCACCATCAGGCTGTGTGTTTAGAACGCGTTGCCCCGTTGCCATTGATGCATGTGCGACGAGTAACGTAAAATTAAAAGGTAGCGAGATACACTCTGCTGCGTGTATTTTGCAATAACAGCTGTCATAAATTCTTAAATAAGCCATGAAAAGGTTAATATGTGAGTATGGCATGTATTAACCTTCTTTTATGGCACTATAACCATGTACTATTTAACATATCTAAAATGATACTTTGTTTTATTTAACAATATTACGCCTGCCTTCGAGACCATCTATCTTTTTTTATATTCACTTATTTTGCGTAAATATGCGAAAAAACACGTTCATAAATTGAAATTTAGTGCACTTTTACTTTATGATGTGCCAACAAATATCATCCGAAAATCATTTAGGGAATCAGAATGACAACATATAACATTGCTTTACTAGCAGGCGACGGTATCGGTCCTGAAGTAATGAAAGAAGCTGTAAAAGTTTTAAAATTAGTTGAAGAGCGTAACGCTGACGTTAATTTTGAATTAAATGACGTATTATTTGGTGCTGCTGCTTACTTTGCAACAGGCAAAGCTTTCCCTGAAGAAACTAAAGCCGCTTGTGATAAAGCAGATGCTATCTTAAAAGGTACTATTGGTTTAAACCACGAAGACTCTAAAAAAATTCCAGTTGACGAACAACCTGAGCGTGGTGCGTTATTGCCTCTACGTCGTCGTTACAATACTTACGCTAATTTCCGCCCAGTTTATTTACCAAAAGGTTTGGCTCACTTTTCTCCGCTTAAAGAGTCAGTGGTTGGCGAAGGCATCGATATCATGTTAATTCGTGAGTTAGTCGGTGGTTTATATTTCGGCGAGAAAGAAACAGGCGTTGACGCTGAAGGTCGTCGTTACGTTCGTGAAGTATTAGAATACGATGAAGATCAAATTCGTCAAATTGTACGCGTTGGTTTTGAAGTTTCAATGAAACGTAAAAAAGTAATGCACAACATCCATAAATCAAATGTATTAAAATCAAGCGTGTTATGGAACGAGATTGTAGAAGAAGAAAGCAAAAACTTCCCTGAAGTTGAAGTGATCAATATTTTAGTTGATGCTGCTGCTACTTACCTATGTCTGAAACCAACCATGTTTGACGTAATGGTAATGGAAAACATGTTTGGCGATATCTTAAGTGACCAAGGCGGCGGTATTTTAGGTTCTTTAGGCCTAATGCCTTCTGCTTGTAAAGGCCCTGAAAAATCTTACTACGAACCATCTCACGGTAGTGCGCCAGATATTGCAGGTAAAGGTATTGCTAACCCATACTCAATGATAGGTTCAGTAGCATTAATGCTTGAAATGAGCTTTGGGATGGAAAAAGAAGCTAAAAACCTATGGGCTGCTATGCAAGGTGTATTTGAAGATGGTTACTCAACATCTGACCTGTCTAAAGAAGGTGAAGCTAACTTAGTAAGTACTGCTGAATTTGGTGATTTAGTGTGTGCTAAATTAGCGAAAATGCCTGTTTAATTTTAACTAAAAAAATAAAAAACCTAGAGCCACGTTTAACGTGGCTTTTTTGTGTCTTGAAAATAATTGAGTTCAGTTATCCTCCCAAATAGATGTTTTAGACTTCTAAATCGAGATAGCGATATTTTAAAAGTTATCAATACATTTAAGATAAATTTATTTTTTGACATTGTAAATGACTATTTTTTTATTTTTATTGATATTGTTGTTTATATTTGCTTTTATAATCTTTAATTTTAATTCTGTTAAGGATAAACATGAAAATATTTAACAAAATCATATTGGTATTGATTCTTTCGCTTAGTAGCTTATACAATTTTTCATATGCTAAAGTGATAGATAACGGTACTTATACAACAATAAATGGGTTAGATTGGTTAGATTGGTCATTTACATCAGAGTTAACACAACAAGAAGCAATCGAAACATTTGATAAACCAGGTTATGGTAATGCTTTTCGTTTAGCAACACACGAAGAAGCCATCGCAATGTTAGAAACTGTTTTTATCAATACCTATAAAGATATCGATGGTCGAGAAGGTATTCCTTGGAACGGGGATAATATAGTTTTACACCAAGATGTTTATGGTGCTGAGTTTACAATTGATTTTTTAGATTTATTTGGAACATCAAATTCACCCGATCCTTATTCTGGAAGGTTTCGCTCATATGGCTATATTAATGATGGTGCATATGGAATTTATGAGGAAGAATGGATCTTTGGTGGTTCAGAATCATTTAACCCAAATCAAGGTGGAATAGTATTAGTACGAGTACCTGCTCCTAGTACTTCAATTCTATTTGCTATATTCTTAGCGCTTATTATTACAGCTAGATATAAATCTGCCGTTTAATTAGTAATGTTAGACTAATTAATAAGCAATATTTTAGTTGATATATTTTAAAACCACGTTTAGAGCGTGGTTTTTTTTTGGAGAAACAAAATGGCGTTAAAGCCTACTATTTTTAAAATGAACATTAATGTATCGAATTTAGATAATGATGTTTATGAAACGATTGCCATGACCGTCGCACAACATCCTTCTGAAACCACAGAACGTATGGTGACGCGTATCTTAGCTTTTGTATTAAACAATCAAGAGTTCTTAAGTTTTACCACAGGGTTGAGTGAAGCGGATGATCCTGATATTTGGGCAAAAAATTACAGCGATGAATTTTTACTGTGGGTTGATGTGGGTGAACCTGCTTTTGATCGTATCAAAAAAGCATGTCGTCAAGCTAAAGTAGCTAAAGTGTATACGTTTAATACTAAATCTAGTGTGTGGTGGAAGCAGTCGCAAAAAGATTTCTCAACCATTAAAGCGGAAGTCTATCAATTTGAATTTGAGCAAATTCAAGCACTCGCGGCTTTGGTTGAGCGAACAATGGATTTTAGTATTACTATTACAGATAATGTTTTTTATATAGCCGCTAATAAAGGTAGTTGTGAAGTTAACTTTACCGTTTTACAGCAGCCTGATTAGTATAATCATTGCGCACGACCAAGTAGTGCGTATAATTCGCACTTCAAAATTTATACAGTCCTGAATCCAAGAGTGGTACCCATGAAATTTATCGTTAAACTTTTTCCTGAAATTATGATGAAAAGTAAACCTGTGCGTAAGCGCTTCAGCAAAATGTTACAGGGCAATATCCGTAACGTACTGACTCGTCATGATGAAGATATTAAAGTGATACTCGAATGGGATAAAATTATTGTTCGTAGTGAAAATGATGATCCTGATAATAAAGCAAAAGTGATCCATTATTTACAAAGTACGCCTGGTATTGCGTTTTTCTTGGAAGTGACTGAATCTACTTTTACTGATATTCATGACATATACGAGCAAACAAAAGCATGTTTTGGGGATAGTCTTGCAGGCAAAACATTTTGTGTTCGTGCAAAACGTATTGGTACCCATGACTTTGGATCAAATGAAGTTGAACGTTATGTCGGTGGTGGCTTAAATCAACACACTGATGCACTTGCTGTTAAATTAAAAAATCCAGATATAACAGTTAATATTGAAATCAACCAAGATAAATTATTTATGGTTGATCAACGTCATAAAGGATTAGGTGGTTTCCCATTAGGAACACAAGAATCTGTTTTATCATTAATTTCGGGCGGTTTTGATTCAGGTGTCTCTAGTTACCAATTATTGAAACGAGGCTCACGTGTTCACTATTGTTTCTTTAATTTAGGCGGCGCCGCACATGAAATTGGTGTGAAACAAGTCGCTTATCATTTGTGGGAGCGTTTTGGTGCATCACATCGTGTTAAATTTATTTCTGTTCCATTTGAACCCGTTGTTGCTGAAATATTAGAAAAAGTCGACAACGGTCAAATGGGCGTTGTATTAAAACGTATGATGATGCGTGCGGCCGCAAAAGTAGCTGCGAATTTAGAAATAGAAGGGTTAGTAACAGGAGAAGCATTAGGTCAGGTTTCAAGCCAAACCTTACGTAACTTATCAGTGATTGACCAAGTAACTGACACGCTTATTTTACGCCCATTAGTGGCTACTGATAAACAAGATATTATTGATTGTGCGCGTGAAATTGGTACCGCTGAAATATCTGAAACAATTCCTGAATATTGTGGTGTTATCTCACAGCGTCCGACTGTTAAAGCAGTGATGACTAAAATTCAGAAGGAAGAAGCTAACTTCGACATGTCTCTCATTGATAAAGTTGTTTTTGATGCAAAAGTCTTAGATATTAAAGATATTGCGACGGATGCAAAAGAGCAGTTGGTAGAAGTTGAATCTGTTTCTGCATTTGAAGCTAATGAAGTAGTGTTAGATATTCGCTCTACTGACGAAAGAGATGAAAAACCATTAGAAATTGAAGGGGTTGAAGTACAACATTTGCCTTTCTTTAAATTAAGTAATCAATTCGAAACACTTGCACAAGAAAAAACCTATTTACTTTACTGTGATCGTGGTGTGATGAGTCAATTACAAGCGCTTTATTTAAAAGAAGCTGGATTTGATAATGTTAAGGTATATCGTCCTTAGGATTATGTTAATTGCGTAATTTAGTATATCAGGACGCGGTTCATAAGAATGTAGCTTGTGTACGTCGAAAGTAAATTAAGTTAAATAAAAAAGAAACGGCTATATGCCGTTTTTTTGTACATCTAAGTTGTTGATTCACAAATTTGTTGAGTAATAATATGCCTTTGAACTTAATCGTCGTATGCTAATTTTACTCAAGAGGCTTCATAAAAGGGTTTACTATGCCAAATTCAATTGAACGTTATAAATTAATTACAGGTAAGGATGATGCTGAGTTTTGTAGCAAAGTCACTAAAGTATTAAAAGAGGGGTATGAGCTTTATGGTTCACCTACTATGACCTTTAATGGTGAGAGTGTTATTGTTGGGCAAGCTGTTATTAAAAGGCCATCACAATTGGTTTAAGGATTTAGATTAAGGTATTTAATGGTCATCGTTATATCAATACTAATAACTGTACCCACATTAATACTAAACTATTAAAGTAAATACTATTATATTAAACGCCTGTCATTGATTTACTCATATTCAGAGTAACGTCAGTAACAGGCTTTTTTATATCTAAATTTCAATTGCTTATACCAATGTAATTAAATAAGTGATCAGAGATTGCGCAGGAAAAATTAACACTAATAAGGCGTGAGTTGTAAGAGATAGTTGTTCTCACTTCAAAACTCACAACGCAGTTAGGGGTGATTTTAACCAGCAAGAATGATCACCTTATTAATTCTTTTGGTATTATATAGATATTAGCCTTGATCAAACGTTTACAGCGGCAAATTTGTATTTCACTTCTCTAATAAACAAACTATTTACTTAACCTCAACTCTGGTTAATGAAAGCGGAAATAGCGGCGTTGTATCGCTTTGCTTATCCAGAGCTGAGGTTACTTAGAAGTCGTATTAGAGACAAACCATTGTTGAAGCAGCCCTAAATATTCATGCAATGCTATTTGCGATTTATACAATTGATAAGCTGAAGGGATGTAACTGTAGGAAGGTAATTCCTTTGAGTTCTCTTTTGCTAAGTACATTGCTGGTGCTGGAGTAGGAGATTGTTTATATTTTTTAAATAGAGCCATTGCTCGAGGCATATGTGTTGCTGATGTTACCAATGCCGCTTTTTTTCCTTCAATAATTGCTGACATCTGAAGGGCTTCTTGATTGGTATCTTGAGCATTATCTAAACGAATAATTTTTTGTTCTGAGATATTGAATGCTAAGGCTAGTTGCTGTAAAAGCTGTGCATGGCTTTTACTGTCTCCAAAAGCGGATCCTGATACAACGATAGAGGCATTTGGATTGGCATAATAAAGGCGTAATGCTTCACTAAATCGACTTAATGCCGTGGCTGAAAGCTGTCCTGTAATCGGTAATTTCTGATCATTAATCCCTGATGAACCAAGTACTAAAATATAATCGAAAGATTGTTCGGCCTCTAATAAAGGTGGATATTGCCTTTCAAGGGGTTTGGCTAGGTGGTAAGCCGTCGGTAATAGACTAAAAGCGAATAAAATTAAAAAACTGAATAGTGTTAATGATTTCGCTAGCGTTTGATGTTGGCTAAAAAATAGCAATAATAGACTAACAAATAACAGAGCCAAGGAGAGGGGTAAGGGCATTAATAAACCTCCTAGCCATTTTTTAATTAAAAATACCATTCTTTTGCCTTTCGTTGTTTGCTATTAATTCTGTTTGTAAAATAACGTGCCTTCACTACCTATACAGTAAGTTGTCTTATTAACAAATAAGAGAATGTAAGGCTTTTATGAAAATATTTAATGACGCTTAACGTTAATTTTGCTTTTTTTGTTAAATTCAGTCTGTCAGTTACCAATTTGATAAAGTAACCTCTGTTTAATAGAGATTGAACACTTCATTTTATGATGCCATACAATTACTTATTACCGTAATCCCATATAGCTATTTTATATAGCCAGTTGACATAGTTACTTTAAAAAACGTCTTAGAACTTATTCAATGTAGGTTAATATTCAATAATAAGTCGCGTATAATTAATACTTATCACCGTATTAAAGTAAATGAGAAATTTAAGTGGCTGACCATAATTTTGACTCCATTGCCCAAAAGTTTGTAAATAATATTTACGGTAGTCATAAAGGGAAAATTCGAAAAGAGATTGTGTGGCGTGAAATACTCAATTGTATCGAACGTTTAAATAAACCAAGTTTAAGAGTATTAGATGCAGGTGGTGGTTTTGGTTATTTTAGTCAAAAGTTAGCTGCATTAGGGCATCAAATTGTGTTGTGCGATATTTCTGGTGAATTATTATCAATTGCTAAAGAACAATTAGCTAATAAACCTTATAAAGACAATATACAAATAATACATTGCTCTATCCAAACGTTACATGATCATATTGATGGACAGTTTGATCTTATTTTGAATCATGCCGTATTGGAGTGGTTAGCAGAGCCTAAGCAAACATTACATTCCTTATTGGATTGGTTACATGCCGATGGTTTAGTTTCTTTAATGTTTTATAACAAAGAAGCCCAACGTTTCTTTAACTTAGTTTCTGGCAACTTGAATTTTGTTGAATTAGGCATGCCACGTAAAAAAGTAGTCCGCTTATCACCGACTAATCCTCTATTTGAAATAGATGTTTTAACTTGGTTGAAAGAAGCTGATATGCAAGTTTTGAAAAAAACAGGTGTGCGTGTATTACATGACTATATGAAATCAGCTGATTTCGCAGATGATAATTTTGAACAACTGTTAGCGATGGAGAAAGAGTATTGTCAATATGAACCCTATGCATCATTAGGGCGTTATACCCATTTGACAGTTGCTAAGAAGGTATTATGAAATCCTATCATTTTAGAATAAATATTAGTTATCAAGAATTTGAAAAATTATACAGAACGCCTAATGTCACAGTGAAAGTACGCAGTGATCAAGGTGCTATGATTCAGTTACCCGCAATGCGTTTTGTTCCTTTTTTTACGCAATTAGGCGTACGAGGTTATTTTGAACTGCAATTAAGTGATCAAAACAAGTTTCAGCATTTAGTTTGTTTGCATGCTTAAAATATTTTTGTATCTCACTTTTTATATATAATTCAATGTACTTACTGTGTCGATATTTTAAGTAAGTGATTAACCTATAATAAATAATATTGTGTAAATGATTTAAATTTTGTATTTTATGTTTTTTATATAAAATACAAGGGTTTCAACGTATAATCCGGAGTCATTCTAGTACGTGATCGAGTTGACAAACTTAAGTTTATCTATTTATGAGTAGTTAAATGCCATATGAATCTCTCGTTACTTAAACCTATTAAATATCGTAATAACTTGTAAGGCTATTCAATGAAGAAAGTGTTAACCGTGTTCGGTACACGACCTGAAGCTATTAAAATGGCTCCATTAGTACATAAACTTGCTGCTGAAGCAGGGATAGAAAGTAAAGTTTGTGTGACGGCTCAACATCGAGAAATGCTAGATCAAGTTTTACAGCTCTTTGATATCACGCCTGATTATGATTTAAATATCATGAAGCCAGGACAAGATTTATTTGATGTAACCGAAAATATTTTAAGTGGCCTGAAAGGCGTGCTCGATGATTTTAAACCTGATGTTGTATTAGTTCATGGTGATACTACAACGACCTTTTCAGCATCTTTAGCTGCTTTTTATAAGCAAATTAATATTGGTCATGTCGAAGCTGGATTACGTACTGGTAACTTATATTCGCCTTGGCCTGAAGAAGCTAATCGAAAATTAACTGGGGTATTGACCCGTTTCCATTTTGCACCGACTGACTTATCTAAGTCCAACTTACTTAAAGAGCAAGTGCCGCAAGAACGAATATTTGTTACAGGCAATACAGTTATTGATGCATTGTTGTGGGTAAAACAAAAGTTAGAGTCTAATAAAGATTTACAACTTTCATTAGATAAACAGTTTCCATTTTTAGATGAAAATAAAAAAATGGTACTTGTTACTGGCCATCGAAGAGAAAGTTTTGGCGGCGGTTTTGAACGAATATGTGAAGCGCTAGCGAATATCGCAAAAGAACAACCGGATGTTCAAATTGTTTATCCAATGCACATGAATCCAAATGTAAGAGAGCCTGTTAATCGCTTATTAAGTAAGTTGGATAACGTGTTCTTGATTGAACCTCAGGATTATTTGCCGTTTGTTTATTTAATGAATCGTTGTTACTTGATTATTACCGATTCAGGCGGCGTTCAAGAAGAAGCGCCTTCATTGGGTAAACCAGTATTAGTCATGCGCGATACGACAGAAAGACCAGAGGCGATCGAAGCGGGAACCGTGAAACTAGTGGGTACCGATGTGGAACGTATTACCTCGGAAACTATTTTATTATTAACTGACTCTACTCGTTATCAAACCATGGCCAAAGCTCATAACCCTTATGGCGATGGTTTAGCATGCACACGAATTGTTAAAGAATTATTAAAGGATTAATTATGCCATTTCAAACTGTTTCTGTTATCGGCTTAGGCTATATCGGATTACCTACTGCTGCTGTGATTGCATCTCGTGGTATCGACGTTATTGGTGTCGATGTTAATGAAAATGCCGTGAATACGATTAACGCTGGGCAAATTCATATTGTAGAGCCTGATCTAGATATCGTAGTACGAAGTGTTGTAACTACTGGGAAATTACGAGCAACAACCACTGCAGAGCCTGCTGATGTATTCATGGTGGCTGTACCGACACCTTTTAAACAAGATGCGAGTTCATCTCATTCTCCTGATTTATCTTATATTGAATCTGCTGCCAATATGATTGCACCGGTATTAGTAAAAGGTAATTTAGTTATCTTAGAGTCAACATCTCCTGTCGGAACGACTGAGAAATTAGCTGGATGGCTAAAGTCAGCGCGCCCTGATTTGTCATTTCCACAGGATAAAGGGGATGCGGCTGATATTAAAGTCGCCCATTGTCCTGAACGCGTGTTACCTGGTTATGTATTACAAGAACTCGTTTCAAATGACAGAGTTATTGGTGGTATGTCAAGTGCTTGTAGCCAACTTGCTACTCAGCTATATGAAAAATTTGTGCGTGGTGAATGTATTGTTACTAATGCTCGCACCGCGGAAATGGCTAAATTAACAGAGAATTCATTCCGTGACGTTAATATTGCATTTGCTAATGAACTGTCGGTTATTTGTGACAAGTTAAAAATTAATGTGTGGGAGCTAGTTAAATTAGCGAACCGTCATCCCCGCGTTAATATTCTTAATCCAGGTCCTGGTGTGGGTGGTCATTGTATCGCTGTTGACCCATGGTTTATTGTTGATAGCTGCCCTGAAGAAGCCAATATTATCAGACAAGCTAGATTAACCAATGATGCCAAGCCTCATTACGTTGTTGAACAAATTTGTAAAGCGGCAGATGAGTTTAAACGACCTGTCATTGCTTGTCTTGGACTTGCTTTTAAAGCAGATATTGATGATCTACGTGAAAGTCCTGCGCTAGAAATAGTAAAAGACCTAGTTGCGAAAGAAGTCGGTGAAATAATTGCAGTAGAGCCTAATATTAAGCAACTGCCTAGTGCGTTGTCTGACTCAGGTATTACATTAACGTCACTTGAAGATGCGTTAGATAAAGCGAATGTAGTCGTAGTGTTAGTTGACCATAAGCAATTTAAAGCAACAGATCGTACACAATTTGCGACTAAAGTTGTTATTGATACTCGCGGAATAATTTAATTGAAGTAAGCCAATCAATAGATATTGCTTGGCTTACCTTAATGTTGAATTTTTAAAGGGATTTAAATGTCTGATCAACACTATGTTAAAGATAGTGAAAATGCGTATTCGGCATTGTGCCGCTGTATTGATTTTTTTGTTATACAAGTAAGTTTATTTTTTATACTTTATTTTCAACATGAAGAGTTAACCAATCTTTACCTTGTGGTTGGCTTGATTGCCTCGATAGGATTTGTTTTTGCTGCCGACAGCCATAACCTTTATCGTTCATGGCGTCTTGGTGAGTTTTCTCGTGTCGCAAGCTATACTTTTTTATGCTGGGTTGCTGGCATATTCAGTGTTGTCATTTTTTTATTTTTTAGTAAAACTAGTCTTGATATCTCTCGCTTAGTGATTGGTGTTTGGATGTTGTTTAATTGCATTGCATTAGCTGGCTGGCGTTTGTTGTTTTATGTGTTTTTATTTAAACGTCGTCGAGCAGGGTATTATACTAAAAAAGTGGCTATATTCGGTTTAACGTCATCGGGGGAGTTGTTAGCAGATCAGTTCGTTAATAAACCCGAAACAGGTTATACGCTGTCTGGTTTCTATGATGATCGAGCTGATACTCGGACAGAAAGTAAATATACAGAGCAGGTATTAGGTGGTATCAATAAAGGGATTGAATTCGCTAAAGCAGGTGATATTGATGTTATTTATATCGCATTACCATTGGCTGCTCAAAAACGTATAGAAAGTGTATTAAGAGCGTTAGGAGATACAACGATTGATGTGTTTCTTGTTCCTGATTTCTTTACGTTTAACTTACTCAACGCGCGTTTATCTCATGTCGGTTCGATACAAACGATTAGTGTTTATGAATCTCCTATGACTGGACCATCAAGATTACTTAAACGTATTGAAGATGTAGTAGGGGCCTCATTAATATTATCTATTATTGCTTTGCCTATGCTGATTATTGCGTTACTGATTAAGTTGGATTCAACGGGACCTGTTTTATTTAAACAGTTACGTTATGGATTAGATGGCAGAGCCATTAAAGTTTGGAAATTCCGTTCTATGAGTTCAATGGATAATGGCGATGTTATTCAACAAGCAGTGCAAGGTGATAGTCGTATCACTAAACTTGGTGCTTTTTTAAGAAAAACATCATTGGATGAATTGCCACAGTTAATTAATGTATTGTCTGGCAGTATGTCATTAGTAGGGCCTCGGCCTCATGCGGTGGCGCATAACGAACAATATAGAAAGCTGGTGGATTTTTACATGTTACGCCATAAAGTTAAGCCAGGTATCACTGGATGGGCTCAAATTAATGGTTGGCGTGGTGAAACAGATACATTAGAAAAAATGGAAAAACGCGTTGAGTTTGATTTGGAATATATTAGAAACTGGTCAATTAGTTTTGATCTTAAAATACTAGTCTTAACGGTATTTAAAGGGTTTATTCATAAGAATGCCTATTAATGACAGCTAACCTCATGAGTCTTGTTTACTAAACAAGACTCATGAATGTAATTCCTATTTATCAAATAGGTTTTTATCGATAATTAAATCTCTTGGCAAACTATTTTTAATTCTATTATCTAACGATTTCCCTAAACCAATTACATGGCCTTGATAACGTAATATAACTTCACCTTTTGAGTTGTTAGTATCAATGTCATGAATATCTCGCCCTTGGTAATACTCTCTTGCTTGGTGTGCTAATAACGCTATTGCTAGAGGGCTTTGTTGACCAAAACAAGTGGCAAATTCATGAGTACACTTAAAGCCTGACTTACGTCCTTTACCAAACTTTTCTGCTATCTTAATACCCAATCTAGAAAATCGTAGTTCATTAATTAATGGGACAATATTTTCTGGGAATAACCAAAACTCATCATCTCTTTGATATAGCACACCGGTTAATTGCGTTATGGAGAATTGATTTTTAAAGTAGTCATATAAACTACTTTTTACTGTTTCTGTTGTTGGTTGAAAAGGGAATTTTCTGAGTCGCTTTTGTGCGGCTTCAACTTCAACATCACCCGTTTTTTTAATAGCCGCAACAAAAAAACCTTCAGTGTCGTAAACCTGTGGCCAAATATGTAAAAAACCTTCTGCTGTTAAAGTTTTATCTGCATTTTTAAATAAGTTATCTAAAGAAAGGAATTCAACACTATCAGGGTAGACTTGTTTAAGGTGTAAACATACTTCTTGGTTCTCTTCTAAGCTAAGAGTACAAGTTGAATAAACCATTACTCCACCGGTTTTTAGTGCTTTAAATGCACTTTCTATTAATGTTTTTTGTACCGTTGATATTGACTCTATTGCTGTTTGATCCCAGTTCTTCATCGCCTGTTTATCTTTACGTACAGTACCTTCACCAGAGCAGGGGGCATCCAATAAAATAGCATCAAAGGTATTAGGTAACCATTGTCCAAATACGGCCGCATCAAAATGAGTGAGTGCAACATTTTTAATGCCACAGCGTTGAATATTTGAATGCAACATCTTAATTCTGCTAGACGAATACTCATTCGCAATGATTAAACCTTGATTGTTAATGGCTGCCGCTAATTGCGTTGTTTTTGATCCTGGCGCGGCCGCTGCATCTAACAGTGTTGCATTCTCTGTATCTTGAAAGTGATACAGCAGTGCTGACACTGGCATCATAGAGCTAGCTTCTTGAATGTAAAACAACCCGGCTAAATGTTCTGCGCTGTTGCCTAGAGGGATATGATCATTGTCAATTTCAATCCAAAAGCCTTCTTTACACCAGGGTACAGGTGTTAATGCCCAGCTTTTTTTATTGGCGATATCAAGGAAATCTTTAATGTCGATTTTAAGTGTATTAACTCGAATAGCTCGACGTAAAGGGCGACGACAGGCGGCAACTAGTTCATCGATATTTAAGTTTTCAGGTAAAATGCTCGACATTTTATCTATAAATGCTTGAGGTATAAAAGTGTTGCTATCCATTTGGATCCTTACAAAAACGCGCACAGAAAGTGCGCGCAAGATAACATAAAGTGAAATTAATTACTTTTAGGGATTTTAAGTTTCCATTGCAACCAATCTTCATCAAATTCTGACTGTAACTTAAAAGTTGAAAAGGCTTGGCTAGCAGGTTGTAGTTCTCGATTGTCTGAGGTGCTCATATTAATACCACCTTTGATTAAAGAAGTAAGAGAAGTCGATTTTAGCGAAGCGCCTGTTATTCCTATATCTAAGTTAAAGCCAGAAGCTGGCCAAAAGATACTATTAGTACGAATCAAATGAGCATATTCAGGGTAAATGTTAATCACTATCTCAACGCCTGATGCATCATCATTTAAGCGTTTTTCAGTGACTTCACCAATTTGTATTTGGCGGTGATAAATAGGGCTACTGATATCAGTAGAACCTGCATTACTAGCCGTTAATATTATAGATAAACCGGTTTTATGTTCTGCTAATAAAGGGGCATTATGCTCACCTTTAAACTCAATCGTTTTATTGCCGTTGCCTGGCTCAACATTAATAAATACGCCGCTAATCAGCGTTGATAAATTCTTTGCGCCAGATAATGAAATATCACTTCTTACGACCCAAAAGCGACTACCTTGTTTTGCTACTTTATCAAAATATTTTGGGGTAATATCTAATGTGACCATTATTTTATTATTTTTATTAAGTGTTAATTGACTTATTTTTCCAACATCTAACCCTTTTAGTTTTACCTTGTTACCTACTTTTAATTCAGATGCATCGTCATAGATAAGTGTAATTTGCTTTGGTGGTTGTGTTGCTTGCTGGTAGTTATCAAATAAGCGGTATTGTCCCTCACTGGTTATATTAGAGGTTACTGATGGTGAAAATTCTAAAGCTATACCGCCAGTGGCTACTGCTAGTAATGATGCTGCATTGACCTTAATACCAGAAAGACCTGCGTCAATTTCAAAACCACTAATATTCCAAAAAATAGTTTGTTTGGTAATCAAGTGTTTAAATTTTGCGTTAATGTTAATACTGGTTTGCATTAAGCTTGAATCATGTAAGCGTAGATCACTTACTTCACCTACTTGTAGTTTGTGATAATAGACAGGAGAACCAATACTCACAGAAGGTAATTCTTTACTTAGAAGGATTACTTTAAGTGGATCAGTAAAAGCATCTTTACCTAGTTTTGCCATCTCTTTAGATTCATATAAATAGAAAGGTTGTTTATTTTCAAATGGAGTTTGAATATGTTTTTTAGTGATTGGTGATTCATTATAGAGTGCAATACCACCTTGTATAATATTTTCTAATGGTTTGCTATTAACCTCAACCCCTTTTAGAGAAGCCTTAAAGTTTACTCCGCTTAATAGGTGGAATTTACTGTTCTTATTAATTAGATAACTAAATTCTTCATCGATGTTTAACGTCGCTTTAATTTTATTATTATCTTCAGTTAATTTTATTGTACTCACTTTACCAATATTAAGCCCTTTATAGCTAACAGGTGCACCGTCTGTTAAGCCATTTGCATTATCTGCAATTAAAGTTATTGATAAAGCATTACTTTCTAAAATAGATTGTTCTGTCTTTATTACAAACTCAGTACGTAATGGTTCATCTTGATAGCTCTCTCCGTGTGAAAAGTTAATATAATCACCAGTAATAAGATTACTTAAGTTTTCAATTTTAGAAAAAGAAACGGATGTTTTCTCAACCCAAAAACGTGCACTTTCAGTGATTAAATCACTAAATGCTGGGTTGATAGTTGCTTTTGCAATGAACAACTGACTTTCTGAATCGTAGTTGATGGTATCAATCCTACCAATACCATGCCCTTTAAATAAGATACCTGCACGCTCTGGTAAATTATTGGTGTTAGATAACTTAAGGATAATATGTAGGCCTTCCTGACTAGCATCAATATCATTAAATAGCTGATATTTCTGGTTTTCTAAAGGCTCAGTAGATGATTCAGGACTGCTGAAGGTAACTCCTCCCGCAATTAAAGTGGTTAGGCTATCAAGTTTGAAATCTATACCTGCTCTTGAAATGTTTGCATTTAAACCACTAATATTCCAAAATTTACTTTTTTGTTTTACTAAGTGGCTGTATTTACTTTCAATAAAAGCCTGAATGTTGACAAATTGCCCCGTTTTATCAAGACGTACTCGAGCAATTTCTCCCACTTGTATTTTTTTATAAAAGATAGGCGTTCCAATGTTAATCGATGCGGCATTATCACTTTTTAAGTTAATCAATAATGCATTATCCGGAATGGTGATTGGTTGTTCTCTTGTTGCAACAAAGTCAGTTGCTTCCTCACCTTCGCCAGGTAATAAATTAATATAACTCCCAGAGAACAAAGTATCTAATCCAGTAATTGAAGTTAAAGATGCTTTGGGTGAAACTAACCAAAATTTACTTTTCTCTTTTAGTAAAAAGGTTGCATGAGACTCGATTTCAGCAATGACATTAACACCATCAACCTCATCAAGTTCAATCTTCTTGACGGTACCAACAATAACCCCTTTGTAACGTACTTTGGTTTTGTCAATGATAATACTGCCAGCATTGGTGAAATGAATATTAACACGCATATTTTTATGAGTGATATTTTGGAATAGTATCCAAAGAGCCAATAATGTAGCGATAAAAGGTAGAAACCACACTGGTGAAATATATTTTGATTTACTAACAACAGGTGTTGTCGAAGGGTTATCTTGCATCGGTATTTGCGTCCCATATTAGACGAGTATCGAAACTCTGTGCTGCGAATAATGTTGTAATGACAACCACGGTGAAAGAAGTTGCTGCGATCCCTGGGTAAACGGATAGGAAATTTCCTTTATCAAACACCGCAACCATTATTGATATAACAAATAAGTCTAATACTGACCAACGACCAATCCAGTCGACTAACGTAAAAGCAATAAGTTGTTTTTTAGGGTTAAATTGCCATTTAAAGTGAATGGCGAGTGAAATAAAAGCTAATACTACAATTTTTAATATAGGTACTACTATAGACGCTATAAAAACAATAAACGCTATACCAGACATGCCGCTTGATAATAAGCTTACAATACCTGAAAAAATAGTATCAGGATAACGTGTCCCGTTTTTTAATAAGTAAGTAATAGGGTAAAGGTTAGCTGGAAAGATAAAAATAAAAGCTGTAAACAATAATGCCCATGTTTTTTGTTGGCTATTTTCAATGCGAGGTGAAATCGGACTACCACAATAAGGGCAACATTCTTGATTCTCACTAATAGAAGAATGTTTTTCACAAACTCGGCATAGTTGCCTGTCTTGTTGTCTTGCACTTATCCCTGTTATTAGCGGTTTATTCATTGAGTAAATATTTCCAATGTTGAGCATTATCATATTCGCTGATCATACTCATATTTAATATTAAAAAACCAACTAGAAAGTACAGGCCACTATTGAAATAAAGTTCTGCATAACTCGTTAATTTAAAAACGGCTACCATAAAGCTCACTAAATAAACTTCTAACATAGACCAATGAATGATAATGCTCGTTAATTTAAGCACATAGTTAAGCAATTCGGGGCGTTTATTGAACATCATGCATCCGCTACTAAATGCGATACAAAGAGTTAATAACGTAGGGGCAACTACCGCACAAAACAACACCACAAAAGACACAACAGGCGCTATATTAATCATCATTATAGCACCTTGTAACAGGTTGGTTTGTTCTGTAATGCCTAACAAATGCACTGAAACAAGTGGGAATGAAAAAGCAGGAATACAAACTAATAATGCAGCGACTGCTAGAGCAAATACCTTATTGGGTTTACTTGTTGTCGCTTTACAAAATACATGATTACAACGAGCACATTTTGCAATGTAGCCTGGTTGTATAATAGGTTGTTGTGAAACCATGTCACAATGGCTACAAATTATCGTTTTCATTCATACTTATCAGTAATTTGACAATGTTATAAGATAGCAAATTAATTATAGTATGACAAAAGTTGCATTATCACAAAAGCAGTAGTACTGTATGTAAAACCATGTTTAATTTGAAATTAAAAAGAGGCCACCGTGGCAGTCATCATTAAATACATTGTAGAAAGAAAGGGTGTTGAGAAAATGACCTTTACCAGTAAGAAAGAAGCCGATGCATACGATAAGATGCTAGATAGCGCCGATCAAATCGCATTATTCTTAAGTGAAAGTCCTGTTTCTCTAGATGATCAACAGCTTGAAGAATTAGGGCTGTATGTCGCAAGCAATAAAGATGTGTTGCAAAACCTATTTAAAGGGCAAGTGTTTAACTCAGAAAGTATCGATAAAGTAGAGCCATCAGATAGTTAAACCTCATTAAATAAATAGGAGTAACAATAAATTAACCTTTAGTGTCTTTTATTGTGCTCCTTAATGCAGTAAAATGCGCTCCTCTTTTTAATTAATACAAATGCTTTTTGGTTGGAAGCATCACTGTGAGGAATTCGCATGCCAATTATTACTCTTCCCGATGGAAATCAACGTCAATTTGACACTACTACTTCAATTATGGATATCGCAGCAGATATCGGTCCTGGTTTAGCGAAAGCTTGTATTGCAGGTCGCGTTAACGGACAACTTGTAGATGCTTGTGATCCTATTGAAACTGATGCAGACGTATCAATTATCACCAATAAAGATGATGAAGGTCTAGAAATATTACGTCACTCTTGTGCGCATTTGTTAGGTCATGCAATTAAACAATTGTACCCAGAAGCAAAAATGGCAATAGGACCAACCATTGATAATGGTTTTTACTATGATATTGATCTTGATGTAACCATTAATGATGAAGAGTTAGCTAAAATTGAAAAACGCATGCAACAGCTAGTTAAAACTAACTATCAAGTTGTTAAAAAGAAAGTCAGCGTTGATGAAGCGATTGCAGTATTTAAAGAACGCAATGAACCTTATAAATTAGAAATTCTTGAAGGTATTGATAAAGAAGACCGTCCTGGTCTATACCATCATGAAGAATATGTCGATATGTGTCGTGGTCCACACGTACCGATGATGAAATTTAGCCAATGGTTTAAATTAATGAAAGTATCAGGCGCATATTGGCGTGCTGATTCTGATAACAAAATGTTACAACGTATATACGGTACAGCTTGGGCTGACAAAAAACAGCTAAATGCTTACTTAAAGCGCCTTGAAGAAGCGGCTAAACGTGATCACCGTAAAATTGGTAAACAGTTAGATCTTTACCATATGCAAGATGAAGCACCGGGTATGGTGTTCTGGCATCCAAATGGTTGGACTATTTTCCGTGAGCTTGAAAGTTATATTCGTGAACAAACGGTTGCCTTTGGTTACCAAGAAGTAAAAGCGCCACAAATACTAGATCGTTCTTTATGGGAAAAGTCGGGTCACTGGGATAAATACAAAGACGGTATGTTCTGTACTTGTAGTGAAAACCGTGATTATGCAATTAAACCAATGAACTGTCCTGGTCACGTACAAATCTTTAACCAAGGTTTAAAATCGTACCGTGACTTACCATTACGATTATCTGAATTTGGTTCATGTCACCGTAATGAGCCATCGGGTTCTTTACATGGTTTAATGCGTGTACGTGGTTTTACACAAGATGATGCGCATATCTTCTGTACAGAAGCGCAAATTCTTGAAGAAGTATCAGCATGCATTAACATGGTCTTCGAATGTTATAAAACATTTGGTTTCGAAGATATCGTAGTTAAATTGTCGACTCGTCCTGAAAAACGTGTCGGTGATGATGCAACATGGGATAAATCTGAAGCTGCTTTAGCACATGCATTAGATGAAAATGGTGTTAAATTTGAATACTTACCAGGCGAAGGTGCTTTCTATGGTCCAAAAATAGAATTTACTTTGTATGATTGTTTAGGTCGTGCATGGCAATGTGGTACAATACAATTAGATTTTTCAATGCCGGGTCGTTTAGATGCCACTTATGTTGGTGAAGATAACGAACGACATACTCCAGTAATGATTCACCGAGCTATTCTTGGTTCGTTAGAGCGTTTCATTGGTATCTTAACTGAAGAGTATGCAGGTATTTACCCAACTTGGTTATCACCTCAACAGGTGGTTGTGATGAATATTACTGACAAACAGTCAGATTTTGTCACTGAAGTAGTAAATAAATTGAAAAAATCGGGTGTTAGAGCCATTTCGGACTTGAGAAATGAGAAGATAGGCTTTAAAATCCGCGAGCATACATTAAAGCGCGTTCCTTACTTACTCGTTATCGGAGACCAAGAGGTCGAAGCAAATGAAGTAGCAGTAAGAACACGCAAGGGTGATGACCTTGGTAAGATGCAGGTTGATAATTTCATTGACCATGTAAAACAAGAAATCATCACACGTTCATAAATAACTTGGAGGAATTTGTTATAAAAGGTGCAAAAAAAGCCCCGCAAACGGGCAATAAACATCGTTTAAACGATGAAATAACTGGTACTGAAGTACGTCTTTCTGATTCAGAAGGCAAGCCAGTTGGTATTGTTTCTTTAGAAGAAGCAAAAAATATGGCATTTGACACAGACTTGGATCTAGTTGAGATCAGTCCGAATGCCGAGCCGCCAGTTTGTCGCATCATGAACTATGGCAAATTTCTCTTTGAAAAGAGTAAATCCGTTAAAGAACAACGGAAGAATCAGAAACAGGTTCAGTTGAAGGAAATAAAATTCCGTCCTGGGACTGATGATGGCGATTATCAGGTAAAACTACGCAGCCTGACTCGCTTTCTTGAAGAGGGTAACAAAGCCAAAGTAACGCTACGTTTTCGTGGTCGTGAAATGGCGCATCAATCACTTGGGATGGAATTATTAAATCGCGTTAAAAACGATTTAGTTGAAATCTCTACTGTCGAATCTTTCCCTAAACTGGAAGGTCGTCAAATGGTGATGGTACTTGGCCCTAAACGTGCTAGCTAAGGCATAAAGTAGTATTGATGTGCGAATATGAGAATATTCGCACTATTTACTCGCCTTACTGGTTTAATTTAAATTTTAACAATGCGGAGTTCGCAATGCCTAAAATGAAATCTAACAAAGGTGCTGCAAAGCGCTTTAAAAAGACTGCTTCTGGTGGTTTTAAACGTAAGCAATCTCACTTACGTCATATCCTTACTAAGAAATCTACTAAACGTAAACGCCATCTACGTGCTCAAAGCATGGTAGCTAAAGTAGACGTACCTAGTATTAACAGAATGTTACCATTCGCTTAAGTAAGGAATATATAAAATGCCAAGAGTAAAACGCGGTGTACAAGCTCGTGCACGCCATAAAAAAGTCTTAAAACAAGCTAAAGGTTATTACGGAGCTCGTTCACGTGTTTATCGCGTAGCGGTTCAAGCAGTAACTAAAGCTGGTCAATACGCTTACCGTGACCGTCGTCAACGTAAACGTCAGTTCCGTCAACTATGGATTGCACGTATTAATGCTGCATCTCGTATTAGCGGATTATCTTACAGCCGTTTCATCAATGGTCTTAAAAAGGCTTCTGTTGAAATCGATCGTAAGATCTTAGCTGACATAGCTGTATTTGATAAAGCAACATTTGCTCATTTAGTAGAAGTTGCAAAAAAAGCGCTAGCTTAATCATTTATTGATTAACAGTATTGAAGAAGGAGACATTTAGTCTCCTTTTTTTTATCTAAATTTTGTTGTCGTAACCTATTAAATATTTTTAGACTCTTCTTTATTTTTATTTAAAAATCTTACCCATTAAATCTGACTTTTCTGATCTTTGAATTTACTTTATTTGCTTGTTGAACCATTAAAGCAATGACATAAAGTATATAAGACCAATCACACTAATTAAGTTATCTATTTTACTTGTTAAAATAACTTATTTCTTCGTTGTAAATTTCGTAAAGGGAACAACCATTTAGCTCAATTTTCGCCTTGAACTAAGTCATTTTTCCTGCGCAAAATTTAGATCACTTATTTAATGTAATCGGTATAAGAGCAATCACACTAATTAACGGATCTATTTTACTTGTTAAAATAACTTATTTCTTCGTTTTTCCTTTTACGAAATTTATAACGAAGCAGTGTGTTTTTTAGCCAGTACATAATCATGAATTCCATTTATGTTATCAATTATTCAATTTGCTCCCCTGAATTAACGTAAATATCAGTATTATGACAGTTGTAATATAACTGTCATAAAATAGACCTATAATCTTTGCTATCAATTATGTTGGAGATAGTAAATGGAACGTGATTTAGCGACCACGCTACAAGCTAATAAAAAGCGAGTGGTTAAGGATAAGTTAGTTAAATATGGCGTAACAATCGGTGGCACATCAGTGCTAGTCACTTTGTTATTAATTTTTGGGTATCTTTTATATGTTGTATTACCCATTTTTGCACCTGTTAGCATTGAACAAAAACAATCCTTTCAACGTCAAAATTTAACACCTATTTATGCATTGGGCATAGACGAGCAAAACGAAGTTGCTTACCAGATGGATAATCAAGGTTTGTTGAGCTTTTATTCATTAAGAGAACGTGATTTAGGTAAATCACTTCTAAAATACCAAGCATTTGCAGATACTAATAATATAACTAAAACCATGCCGGTTAATGGTATGTTTGCTTTAGCCAATAATAGTGGTGAAGTGAAAATTGTTAAACCGGATTTTGTAACTTCTTATCCAAAAGATAAACGATTAATCACGCCTGAAATTGATTTCCCATTAGGTGAAAATAGCTTTATCGTTTCTGAAGATAAACAAGCGTTAACACATCTTTCATTTGAAATGAATTCAGATTATGCGGGTATCGCTGCTGTTCAAAGTAACGGTGAAGGTGTATTTCTTCTATTAACAGCCGAAGAAAATTTCATGACTGATGAAGTGGTTTGGGAGCAAGCGTTATTTAAATTACCATCATTTCCTAATAAAGTAGACCAGTTACTATTAACACCAAATCTTAGAAAGTTGTTTGTTCGAAGTGGTAATGATTTACTCGTTTACGATATTTCTGACAGCAATGATATTCATATTTCATCAGCTTTTCAAATTAATGCTAAAGGCAGTAATGTAAATGATGTGCAGTTACTGACGGGCGCTAGTTCATTATTAGTTGCCAATGAGAATGGTGTTATTAGCCAGTGGTTTGAAGTGTTAAGTGAAAATAAACGCGAATTTACTTATATTCGTGATTTTAAAGCCCCTGCAGAAGTAACAAGTATTGTTCCTGAATTCTTTCGTAAAGGGTTTTTAACCACTACGGAAGCTGGCGATTTATCTATTTTCCATTCAACAGGTGAAACTGAACTATTAACTGAGTCTATTTCTAAAGTAGGTTCTTTAGTTGTTGCGATTTCTCCACGTGCGAATGCAATTCTTGTCGCAGATAAAGATGTTATTAAGCTTTATCATGTAGATAATGAGCATCCAGAGATCACTTGGTCTGCGTTATGGCAAGAAGTTTGGTATGAAGGTTACCCTGAACCACAATATGTTTGGCAATCAACCTCTGCTAGTGATGATTTTGAAGCTAAAATGAGTCTTGTACCCATTTCATTCGGTACTATCAAAGCCGCTTTTTACGCGATGTTATTTGCTGTGCCAATTTCGATATCAGCTGCTATTTACACTGCGTATTTTATGGCCCCTAGTATCAGAACTTATATCAAACCAACGGTTGAAATAATGGAAGCATTACCTACTGTTATTTTAGGGTTCTTGGCTGGTTTATGGCTAGCGCCGATTGTTGAAAATCAATTGCCAGGTATTATTTTATTGATGATAAGTCTGCCGGCTAGTGTACTCGTTGCTGCGATTATCTGGACTAATTTACCAAAATCATTAAGTGACAAAGTAAGCGAAGGTGTGTTGCCATTAGTGTTATTGCCTATTCTTGTTGCGACTGGTTATTTCTCAATGGCGTTTAGTGACACGCTTGAAATCTGGTTATTCAATGGTGATACCCGTATGTATTTAACCAATGAATTGGGTATTAACTTTGACCAACGTAACTCGTTAATTGTTGGTATCGCAATGGGGTTCGCGGTTATTCCAACTATCTTCTCAATTGCTGAAGATGCCATCTTTAGTGTGCCTAAGAGTTTAACCATGGGGTCATTAGCATTAGGTGCGACACGCTGGCAAACACTGGCTAAAGTAGTTATTTTAACTGCTAGTCCAGGTATTTTCTCTGCTGTGATGATGGGAATGGGACGTGCCGTAGGTGAAACGATGATTGTATTAATGGCGACAGGTAATACACCAATCATGGATTGGAACATCTTCGAAGGGATGCGTACTTTATCAGCAAATATAGCAGTGGAAATGCCGGAATCGGAAGTAGGCAGTTCACATTACCGAGTTTTATTCCTCGCTGCATTTGTGTTGTTTCTCTTTACCTTCTTCTTCAACACCATTGCTGAGTTTATACGTCAGCGTTTGCGTGAAAAATATTCAAGCCTATAAATAGGAGTTAGTTATTATGGGTAAATGGTTTAAATCAGGCACACCGTGGATTTGGATGACAGGTGGTGCTGTAAGTTTGAGTTTGATTGCAGTTATTGGGTTATTTCTACTGATTGGTTGGAGAGGGTTAAGCTTCTTTTGGCCTGCGACAGTGTATGAATTCTCAATGCAAAATGAGCAAGGTGAACAGTCAGTTTTAATTGGTGAAATTTATGACCAAGAACATGTATTAAAACAACAGTTAATTGATGGTGGTGTTACTGGGTTAGAAGACTATCCAGAATCATTAGAACGTTTTTTAATTAAAACAGGTAACCGTGAATATGTTGATTTAGACTTCCAATGGATTTTAGAAACAATTATTCAAGATAAGAAAGTTGCACATGACGTTGTTGTTTTTGAAAGAACTAAAAATGGTAATTTTTATGGTTATTTAGATTCTATTAATGAAGGTGAACAAAAGCTTAATATTGAGCAGGGTCGTTTAGACGATGAACTTAATTTGCGTC
Source organism: Psychromonas sp. L1A2 (assembly GCF_009828855.1). Lineage (NCBI taxonomy): Bacteria > Pseudomonadati > Pseudomonadota > Gammaproteobacteria > Alteromonadales > Psychromonadaceae > Psychromonas > Psychromonas sp. L1A2. The sequence goes on from NZ_WUAG01000001.1 coordinate 1,668,909, forward strand.
TTGAACGTGCGCTTGAGTTTCGTGATAAAGAGCATGGGCTATTAACGGGTGATATCGGTCGTATTAATAACGATCTAGACCGCATTCGTCTAAAGCAACGTAAGCTAGAGTTAGACGGTGAATTAACAGAGCAAAAAATTGCTGAATTTGCGGCTAGCAGTGATGCGTTACGAGCTGAATACTTAGGATTAGAAAGCGAGTTATTTAGTTATCGTGATCAAGCAAAGCGCGACAGTGTGGTAGTAAAAGATATGACTGGGCGTTTAGTGACGATGCCACTATCTTATATATTAGACTTCTATCAACCCAATGATATGAGCTTTATGCAGAAAGTAGGGCATTGGTTCCATCAGGTTTATAAATTTGTGAGTAGCGACCCGCGTGAAGCCAATACAGAAGGTGGTGTGTTCCCTGCTATCTTTGGTACTGTTTTCATGGTGATGTTAATGGCTGTGATTGTGACGCCATTTGGTGTGGTTGCGGCTATTTATTTGCATGAATATGCAGGTAAAAATAACATTACTAAATTTATTCGTATCGCTGTAATCAATCTATCTGGTGTACCGTCTATTGTTTATGGTGTATTTGGTTTAGGTTTCTTTGTTTATATTCTGGGTGGCAGTATCGACCAATTACTTTACCCTGAAGCATTACCATCACCGACATTTGGTTCACCAGGTGTCCTGTGGTCAGCGTTAACATTAGCTATTTTAACGTTACCAGTGGTTATTGTATCAACGGAAGAAGGGTTAAGCCGTATACCAAGTACCTTACGTGAAGGTTCTTTAGCATTAGGTGCAACAAAGTCAGAAACGTTATGGAGGATTGTTATTCCAATGGCAAGTCCTGCTATTATGACCGGTTTGATTTTAGCCGTTGCGCGTGCAGCTGGTGAAGTGGCCCCGTTAATGCTGGTCGGAGTGGTGAAAATTGCACCAACATTGCCCGTTGATGGAAACTTCCCGTTCTTACATTTAGACCGTAAGTTTATGCATTTAGGTTTCCATATCTACGATGTTGGTTTCCAAAGTCCAAATGTTGAAGCAGCACGTCCATTGGTTTATGCAACCTCGTTTTTATTAGTCACCGTTATTATTGGTTTGAATTTAGCAGCTATTGCTATCCGTAATAACTTACGTGAAAAGTACCGAGCATTAGAGCACTAATATAACGCTATATGTTAAAAGTGACATATTACGAATTGAATATTATAAATCCACGCACCTCAGTGTGCGCGAATAAAGATTAGGAAAGACAAATGATTGATTTTTCAAATTTAAACCCGAAAGGGGCTGACTTAAACGCGCTAACTGCTGAAAACACAGCGTTAGAGATTAAAAATTTAGATTTATTCTACGGTGATAAACAGGCGTTACATAATGTATCGATGAAGATACCTAAAGGTAAAGTGACTGCGTTTATCGGTCCATCTGGTTGTGGTAAATCAACATTATTACGTTGTATCAATCGCATGAATGACTTAGTTGAAATTTGTCGTGTTGATGGCAATATCGAGTTACAAGGCATTAATATCTATGATAAATCAGTTGATGTTGCTTCGTTACGTCGTCGTATCGGTATGGTATTCCAACGTCCAAACCCTTTCCCTAAATCTATCTATGAAAATGTCGTGTACGGATTGCGCCTACAAGGTATTAATGACCGACGTACATTAGATGAAGCATGCGAGACATCACTGCGTGGTGCTGCTTTATGGAATGAAGTAAAAGACAGATTACATGATAACGCATTTGGTCTTTCTGGTGGTCAGCAACAACGTTTAGTCATTGCACGTGCCATTGCTATTGGCCCTGAAGTGCTATTGTTAGATGAACCAACTTCAGCACTGGATCCAATCTCTACATTAACGATTGAAGAATTGATTACTGAATTAAAGAAAAAGTTCACGGTTGTGATCGTTACGCATAATATGCAACAAGCAGCACGTGTGTCAGATCAAACGGCCTTTATGTACATGGGTAAATTAATTGAATATTCGGATACCAATACCTTATTCACTTCGCCAACACAAAAACAGACAGAAGATTACATTACTGGCCGTTACGGTTAAATGAGGAAATAAAATGGAAAACTTAAATTTAAACCGTCATATTTCAGGACAATTTAATAATGAGATTGAAAGTGTGCGTAACCAAGTTATGCAAATGGGCGGGCTTATTGAACAACAATTAGCTGATGCATTGTCTGCAATGGCTGAAAATGATCTAGAGTTAGCACGTAAAGTTATTGTTAAAGATAATGAAGTCAATGAATTCGAAACAAAGGTTGACCAAGATTGTTCTCGTATTATCGCTAAACGTCAACCTGCAGCATCTGATTTACGCTTGATTTTAACGATCATGAAAACAGTGACTGAACTTGAACGAGTAGGTGATAGTATTACTGCTATTGCTAAAACAGTTATCGAAAATCACGGTAAAAAAGTACCGTCGTTAATCGGCCTAGAGAATATGGGCCAGATTACGATGAAAATGTTGCATAATGCGCTAGATGCCTTTACTCGCTTAGATCTTCATGCTGCCATTGCAGTACATAACGAAGATAAGAAAGTAAATCGTCAATACGAAAGTATTTTACGTGAATTAATGACGTTTATGATGGAAGACCCTCGTTCTGTACCATTTGTACTTAACGTTTTAGCCTCAGCACGAGCAATTGAACGTATTGGTGACAGATGTCAAAATATCTGTGAACAAATTGTATATTTAGTGAAAGGTATTGATGTCCGTCATGCTACTGAAGAAGAGATTAATTCTTTAATTGAATAGCGGTTAATAGCACATTTAACGTACCTTATAAAAAGCGTAGATGAATTTATTTATCTGCGCTTTTTTCATTTTAACGACAAACCTTTGCAGCCTATATAGCATCAGGTATACTCCGCATTTTATTTAGACTGTTACATGAAAGTTGCTGATTTTTCTTTTCACCTTCCTGAAGAATTGATTGCGCGTTACCCAATGCCAGAACGTACGAATAGTCGCTTACTTTCATTAGAGGCTAATTCTGGTGAATTAAGTCATTTAAACTTCACCGATATAATTGATTTAGTAAATCCAAATGATCTACTTGTATTCAATGATACACGTGTTATTCCTGCCCGTTTATTTGGCAGCAAAGAAACCGGTGGCAAAATTGAAGTACTGGTTGAACGTGTTTTAGATGAAAAAAGCTTTCTTGCACATGTTCGTAGCTCTAAATCGCCTAAACCAGGTTGTAAACTACTGCTTGAAAATGATGTAAAAGCGGAAATGGTTCAACGTCAAGGTCCGTTATTTGAAATTAAAGTCGATAGCGAAGAAACCGTTTTACAAATTTTAGAACGTATTGGCCACATGCCTTTACCACCATATATTGATAGACCTGACGAAGATGCCGATAAAGAGCGTTACCAAACGGTTTATAATAAAAACCCTGGCGCAGTCGCTGCACCAACGGCTGGTTTACATTTTGATCAAATTATCTTAGATAAATTAACGGCTAAAGGAACCGATTTTGCTTTTGTTACTTTGCATGTTGGAGCGGGCACTTTTCAGCCTGTTAAAGTAGATAATATACTCGATCATCAAATGCATAGTGAATACGCAGAAGTCTCTCAAGAAGTGGTTGATAAAATCACAGCAACCAAAGCGGCAGGCGGACGTGTTATTGCAGTAGGCACTACTTCGGTAAGATCTATTGAAAGTGCGGCTAGCGTTAGCTTAGCGAAAGGACTTGAATTAGCCCCTTTCTTTTCGGAAACCAGTATCTTTATTTACCCTGGGTATGAGTTCCAACTGGTTGATGCAATGATCACTAATTTCCATTTATCAGAATCAACATTATTGATGCTGGTAAGTGCTTTCTCAGGCAAAGCAAATATTGACCATGCTTACCAAACTGCAATCGAGAAAAAATACCGTTTCTTTAGTTATGGCGACGCGATGTTTTTAACTAAAAAAACTAATTAGACTGCGATATAAGTAATACTTGAAAAGTATTAAGTCTAAAAATAAATTTAAAAGCTGTTTAAAATTAATAATTTAAATAGTTAATTTAAGTAAAAGTAGAATATAAAGCGTAAAGAGTTGATAAAGATCAATCAGCATCACTCAATTAGCTTTAATAATTGTTCAATAAAGAAATCAGACTGTTTCTCTGATAAGGAAAACCATGAAATACGAATTAATTACAACTGATGGTCGCGCTCGTCGTGGCCGTTTAACCTTTGACCGTGGAACGGTTGAAACGCCTGCGTTTATGCCAGTAGGCACTTACGGCACGGTAAAAGGCATGACACCTGAAGAAGTTGATGCAACCGGTGCTGAAATTTTATTAGGCAATACCTTCCATCTTTGGTTACGCCCAGGACAAAAGGTTATTAAACAACATGGCGATTTACATGACTTTATGAACTGGAAAGGTCCAATTTTAACTGATTCTGGTGGTTTCCAAGTTTTCAGTTTAGGTAAAATGCGTAAGATCAAAGAAGAGGGCGTGTATTTCAGAAGCCCTGTTAATGGTGACGAAGTATTTTTATCGCCGGAAATTTCAATGGAAATTCAATACGATCTCGGATCTGATATCGTGATGATTTTTGATGAATGTACGCCTTACCCAGCGACAGAAGAAGAAGCAGATATTTCGATGAAGCTTTCTTTACGCTGGGCTGAACGTAGCCGTAATCGATTTAACGAACAAGAAAACCCAAATGCTTTATTTGGTATTATTCAAGGTGGTTGTTATGAACATCTTCGTGATGTGTCATTAGCAGGGTTAGAGAAAATCGGCTTTGATGGTTATGCGATTGGTGGTCTTGCTGTTGGTGAGCCTAAAGAAGATATGCATCGCATATTAGATCATGTAACCACTAAAATTCCAGCAGACAAACCGCGTTACTTAATGGGTGTTGGTAAACCAGAAGATTTGGTGGAAGGCGTTCGTCGTGGTGTTGATATGTTTGACTGTGTTATGCCAACGCGTAATGCGCGAAATGGACACTTATTTACGACCGATGGCGTTGTTAAAATTCGTAATGCAAGACATCGTGAAGATACCAGCCCGTTAGATGCAGAATGTGATTGTTACACTTGTAAAAATTATACACGTGCATACTTATATCACCTTGACAAATGTGGAGAAATCCTTGGAGCTCGCTTAAACACGATCCATAACTTACGTTATTACCAACGTTTGATGAAAGGTTTGCGTGATGCGATTTCAGCAGGTACATTAGACGAGTTTGTTGATTTGTTTTACAAACGAATTGGAAAAGAAAAACCAGTTCTAAATAATTGATAACACAATACTATTACCATACTATTAGATAATTTATAGATAGTTTAATTTTTATACAATAAAGGATATAACATGAGTTTATTTATCTCTCAAGCACACGCAGCAGCAGAAGGCGCTCCAGCTGACGGCGGCGGCATGCAAATGATTTTTATGTTAGTTGTTTTTGCAGCTATTTTCTACTTTATGATTTACCGCCCTCAGGCGCGTCGTACAAAAGAACATAAAAACCTAATGGATAACATTGGTAAAAATGATGAAGTATTAACAACAGGCGGTTTGATTGGTCGTGTTGCTAAAATTAGTGCTGATAGCGAATATGTTCAAGTAGAGTTAAACGAAAATAACATTATTCTAATCAAAAAAGACTTTATTACAGCAGTACTTCCAAAAGGTACGCTTAAGTCAATCTAAATAAAAAAGGCAGGGTCTCCTGCCTTTTTGATATACCTTCATCGCTTAATAAACGTCTAATTAAGTAATGAAGGTATTTTTATTACCTTTAGCGTCAAATAAAGGACATTATCGTGTTAAATAAATATCCTCTTTGGAAGTATCTATTACTAGGGTTCATAGTTTTATTTACTTTAGTTTATGCCGCTCCAAATCTGTATGGTGAAGATCCTGCTGTGCAAGTTTCTGCTACTCGTGGTGCTACTGTTGAATTATCTACTTTAGATAAAGTACAAGACATCCTTAAGCAAGCGAATATCTCACCAAAATCAACCGTGCTAGAAAACGGTCAAATTTTAGTAAGACTGTCTTCAAGTGAAGAACAATTAATTGCACGTGAAACAATCAGCGCACAAATAGGCGATGGTTTTGTTACGGCATTAAACTTAGCAGCCGCAACCCCAGCTTGGTTAGAAGCAATTGGCGGTAGCCCATTAAAGCTAGGTCTTGACCTTCGTGGTGGTGTTCACTTCTTAATGGAAGTGGATATGGACGAAGCAATAAGCAAAGAACAAGAACAAATGGTTCAAGACTTACGTGCTGATTTAAGAGAACAGAAAATTCGTTACCGTGGTATCGAAAAAGCGTCTACAGAAACGGGTGTAATACTACGTTTTACGTCGCAAGAAATTCTAGACAGTGCTGTTGATTATTTGAAACCGATTAATCCTGGTTTTACATTTGACGAAAAAGAAACAAGTGGCACTTTCTACTTAACTATCAGCATGACTGCTGAAAAGTTAAAGACTGCAAAAGAAGATGCATTACAACAAAACTTAAGCATCTTACGTAATCGTGTTAATGAACTTGGTGTTGCTGAACCGTTAGTACAGCGTCAAGGCACTGACCGTATCGTCGTTGAACTACCGGGTATTCAAGATACTGCTCGTGCTAAAGAGATCCTTGGCGCAACGGCAACGTTAGAATTCCATGCTGTTGACTCTGATACGGATGTGTCTGATGCATTAGCAGGTCGTGTTCCCGCTTCTTCTGCACTTTATAAAGAGCGTGATGGTCAGCCAGTTGTTGTTAAGAAAAAAATCATCTTAACGGGTAATCATATTGTTGATGCACAATCGAGTGCTGATGAATATGGTCGTGCACAGGTAAATATTTCTTTAGACTCGCAAGGTGGCAGTAAAATGTCGCGCTTCACTAAAAATAATATCGGTAAACCAATGGCAACATTGTTTATTGAATATTTACCAACGGGTAAAAAGAAAGCAAACGGTAAGTCTGAAACTGAGAAACGTATTGAGGTTGCTAACGTTGCAACGATTCAAGCACAGTTAGGACGTAGCTTCCGTATCACTGGTTTAGATAACACTGCTGAAGCACATAACTTAGCGCTATTATTACGTGCAGGTGCACTAACAGCACCGATTCAAATTGTAGAAGAACGCACTATTGGCCCAAGCTTAGGTCAACAAAACATCGACAACGGTATTAAAGCCATGGTTTATGGTTTATTAGCGGTTGTTCTGTTTATGTTTGTTTATTACCGTAAGTTTGGTGTAGTGGCGAATACCGCATTACTATTCAACATCGTAATGATTGTTGGTTTAATGTCATTAATTCCTGGAGCAACTTTAACGTTACCGGGTATTGCTGGGATTGTATTAACGATTGGTATGGCTGTTGATGCCAACGTATTGATATTTGAACGTATCCGAGAAGAGTTAAATGCTGGTAAATCAATTCAGCGTTCAATTAATGAAGGTTACTCAAATGCATTATCAACGATTGCTGATGCGAATATTACTACCTTTATTACCGCGGTTATCTTGTTCGCAGTAGGTACTGGCCCAATTAAGGGTTTTGCAGTAACGCTTGCACTTGGTATTTTAACTTCAATGTTTACTTCTATCTTCGGCACACGTGCGATTGTTAATGCACTGTGGGGTGGACGTAATGACATTAAAAAACTTTCAATCTAAGCAGGGTTAACTATGTTGGAATTAATTAAGTCGAAGCATACTATTAGCTTCATGAAATATTCAAAACCTGCAACCTGGTTATCAATGTTGTTATTGGTTATCTCTTTAGGGTCTTTGAGTATTAATTGGCTAAACTGGGGGTTAGATTTCACCGGTGGTACGTTAATCGAAGTTGGATTTGAACAACCTGCAAACCTAACAGAAGTACGTGAAACATTAACTGCAGCTAACTTCTCTGATGCAGTAGTACAGCATTTTGGTACAAGCCATGAAGTGATGGTACGTTTAGCACCTCGTGAAGGCGTTAAAGGACAAGTCATTGGTAATCAAATACTAGATGCTTTAACAGCCGCTGATTTTGGCAATGTTGATATGCGCCGAATTGAGTTTGTTGGTCCTAATGTAGGTGCTGAATTAGCGGAAAATGGTGGTATTGCTATTATCATTGCGCTGATTTGTATCATGCTTTATGTGAGCATGCGTTTTGAATGGCGTTTAGCTACGGGCTCTGTGTTAGCTTTGGCACACGATATTATCATTACGCTAGGTGTGTTTTCGTTATTTCAAATCGAATTCGATTTAACGGTTTTAGCTGCACTACTTGCTGTAGTCGGTTACTCGTTAAACGATACCATTGTTGTATTTGACCGTATTCGTGAAAACTTTCGTTCAATGCCGGCTTTAACGCCTGAAGAGATTGTAGATAAATCGTTAACACAAACCTTAAGCAGAACAATTATTACGTCGGGAACGACTATTTTTGTATTAGTTTCATTGTTTGTTGTTGGTGGTGAGTTGATTCACGGTTTTGCTACCGCATTGTTGATTGGTATCTTCGTTGGTACTTATTCATCTATCTATGTTGCAAGTGCATTAGCGATTCGCTTAGGTGTTCAACGTGATCATATGATCCCTGAAGTCATCGAAAAAGAGGGTGCAGATCAAGACCCATTGATGTAAATATCGAGAGTCAGCACCAACTAAAATTAAAAAGCACTGCATTGCAGTGCTTTTTTTTTGATTGTTGTCTGCAAAGTCAATTTAAGTTCTTTTTTTACCCCAACCGCCGATTAATTAGTTAAACGAATTGCTAAAACTTTACATTATCGTAGATATAGTACACTCTTGAAGCTCTTGTTTAGAAGGGTTAAATCATGCGATTATCATATAATAAGTTACTTATAGTCCTCTCTTTTGTCACTCTTACTGCGTGTTCAAATAATCAAAATAAAAATGAAAGCTACACACTAAGTGCCACTGGCTATGGAAGTTCAGTTTTCCCACTGGCGACGCCAATTCAAGTTTCCTACCAAGATGAAGTTAAATTATTGCGTATCAATCAACTGATTGCAGATAAAACTAAAGTTGATGATAAACAACGTGCAATATTGTTATATGAACGAGGTCTGATTTACGACCGGATGGGGCTTAATGCTAATAGTCGTTACGACTTTACTCAATCAATTAGCCTGGACCCAACACTAGCGGCATCTTATAACTCATTAGGTGTTTATTTATTAATGGGTGAAGCTTACGATGAAGCTTTTGATGCCTTTGATTCTGCAATAGAACTGTCAGACCAAATGGATTACAGTTATTTACATCGCGCTATTGGATTATCGTTAGTCAATCGTTATGACGTGGCACAAGCAGATATCGATCATTTTTATGAATTAGATAAAACTGACCCATATCGTTCTTTATGGCGTTATATTATTAACGCTCATGTTGATTTAAAAGCGGCAGAGCAGCAATTAAAAACAGCTCAAGCAACAGAAGAAGATAACCGTTTTGCTTGGGCTATTGTTGGTGTAATAAATGGCGAAATATCTGAAAGGGATTTTTTCGACAATATTGGCAACGGTGTTGAAACCAATGAAGAACTCGCTCAGCGTTTATGTGAAGCCTATTATTATTTAGCACATTGGTATATGAATAATGATAACTTAACTAAAGGCATTTATTACTTAAAACTGAGTGCAGCAACGAATGTGAAAGACTTTATTGAATATAAATATGCGTTGATTGACCTAAATAATATTCAAAATAAGTTACAACAACAGGCTTTAAAACTACAACAAGCTCAGCAAGCCAATAATCCAAGCAGCTAAGCTGAATTAAAAAGCTCACTACGGTGAGCTTTTTTAGTTTTAATTTTAGTTTTATTGTCCTATTTTATGCCTAAAATGATAGTGATTATTTGGCAAATAAGAAGTCAGTAACAAAGCGGTTAAAGGCTAAACTATCTATCTTAATTGCTTCTGTTATTGTCGCGGCTTCAATTTCATCTTGTTGAAATATATCTATACGTTGCGAAAGTAGGGCATTAAAAAAAGCCGACGTAAATTCTGGATGGCCTTGTACTGTTAATACTCGATCTTGATATTTTGTCATATAATGAGGACAAAATTCGCTTCCCGCTAACACTTCGAAGCCTGCTCCGGTGCTAATGACTTGATCTCGATGAATAGCAATTAACTTCATTTTTTGGCCCGATGTTAACTCATCTATGCTCTGCTTTAATAACACATCATAAGCCCCTAATCCCCAGCCTCTCTTTGTTTCCTCTACCTTTCCGCCAAGCGCATAATTAATCACTTGATGACCAAAGCAAATACCAAACAGTTTCCTTTTAGCGCGAAAAGCAGATTGAATAAAAGCGGTTAAATCTTTCACCCAATTTAAATTATCATTCACGCCAGATGGGCTTCCTCCAATAATATAAACATCACATTCATTAATAAACTTAGGAAATGCATTATTTTGATAAACATTCCAAGTTTTAACTGAACCATAGCTATCTAAGCGATAATGCATTTTTAAACAGTCGCTGTAACTACCGAACTCTTTGATAAGCTTTGCAGGAACGTCACCACACAATAAAATTCCAATGTTCATATTTACTATCTCTTCTTTATACTTTTTAAATGACGATGGGCTGACTCAATTAGCTCAGACCCTATAGAAGGATTTAGACAACGTACTGGAATAACAAACCTGCAATCACTGCGGTCGTTAAAATAATACCCACAAATGCGATGACTGCCTTTGGTTTTAGCACTGAAGAAACCAGTGCAATCTCAGGTAAACTTGCCCCCGTACCACCGACAATTAATGCCATCGCTGGGCCTAATCCCATCCCTTTCGCAATCAAAACACTCAATAGTGGAATCGCCATTTCAATTCGTAAATAAAGTGGAACGCCAATCACTGCAGCAATAAAAATAGCGAGGATACTGTCGTCTCCTACATACTTTTCAACCATATCTGCTGGTAAATAAGCTGCGGATAAACCACTAATAATCGCACCGAGTAATACGTAAGGAATAATTTTCTTAAACAAAATCAGCGCAAAGCGTAATGCATTCTCAGCTTTACTTGATTCAGCAGATGGCGTTGCCGAACAAGACGATATAGTTGAACAGCTACTTGTAGTTGCTACTGGCTTTATTTCTGTTTCCGGTGCTGAACATGAAGAGGTGACAGGAGTTGCGGAGCAAGTTGGTGCATTGTTACCCTCAATGTCATCTGCGCGTTTGATTTCATTTCTCCATGGTGTTTTGGTGATTAACCATCCACCCAATACTGCTGAGGTAAAGGTTAGCGCCAAATAAACGATAGTGACTTTAAATCCGAAGGTTGCGTAAATCATTGCGAGTACAACAAAGTTACACAACGGAGCTGAAATCAAAAAGCTTAAAACGGTGCCAAGTGATACGCCCATGGTTGCCATCCCCATTGTGACAGGCACCACTGACGCGCTACAAAATGGCGTCAACATGCCAAATAGAGATCCTAACAGCGGCCCCCATTTTTCATGTTTTGTTAATTTCTTTTGAAGTTTATCTTGAGGAATATATTCACGCATAAAACCTGTTAATACTGAGACCACAGCAATAACAATGACTAAAGCGCCACCTACATGAAAAAATTCATTCAATGCGAGTGTTAGTTTATCTATGTTCATAACATTACCTTTATGTTGTTTATTAGCAAATGCTTCATTAGTGGAACGGAGCTATCATAATTACATATGCATAAATGCGCAAGTGTGATTTTGTGTTGTTTTTTATGTATACTGAAAATCTTCAAGTGGAGGGGATATAATGTTAAAAATGATAATCGGCAAGTTGAGTCAGCTCTGTGCTTACACTCATATATGGAAAGTTATTTCAGATTTGTTAAACAATGAAGGGCTATCAGAGCAAACAAAGGCAGGGCGAAACATTGCTTTGCTCGGCTTCTTTTGCCCTTTTTTTTGGTATGCATTATTGACAGGAGCAAGCAGAGAAGTGGTGATCATGCATGCGATTCATTCAAGTATCGTGTTATTGATTGGAATAGTGATAATATTTGTAAGTATAAGAAAATAAAAAGAGTAACAAATGGAATTACAATATTTAGATGCATTAAAAGCCCTCGCTGAACCGCATCGCTTAAGGTTATGTTGGCTGCTAATTCACGTTGATCAAAAAGTCACCGTGGCAGAAGCAATGGATGTAATAGGGGAAACGCAATACAACGTATCTCGAAACTTAAAAATGCTATTTAAAGCAGGATTGCTTGATCAAGAAAAGAACGGGAAATGGGTTTATTACACCTTAGCAAAGCAAACAGAAAAACACTGGTTGCTATTAGTTGATTCTGTTCGTCAATTGCCTGCAAGTCAGTTTGAAAGTGTTGCAGGGCGCTGCAAGTTACGTTTAGGAATGCGAGTGGAGGGTGAATGTGTTGTTGGGCCAAATAGCGACGATTGGATAAAGCTGATAAATTTATAACGTAGCTGTCCAACCATTTTTAAAAAAAGACTGGTATCAAATTATTTTTTAATTAAAAGTTATAGCTATATTAGCTCGTCTGCGCTCGTCGGAGCATTTAGATTTTTGTTCGCATTGGTTTCGCCCTGTCAGCGACATACTTTTTCTTACCAGAAGAATAAAGTAAGCAAAAAGACTGAAAAGGATACGCAGAGCTTAATCCGCTCGTAAAACTATGCTGACGCATAACTCGCTTCCAATTCGTTTTTTAATCTACTCTTTTTAAAATAAAGTAATAACTAGCTTCTAAACGCACCGTTCATACTCGACATCCATGTCTCGAAATGAGCTAGCAACGGCAAAGGGTACGCAGAGCTTAACCCGCTCATTGCACTATGCTGTCGCATAATTCGCTCCATGCCTTAAGCTTGCTGAAGTCAGTAATTGATTCAGAAAAAACTCAACGGGAGAGTTGTCGCAGCCACGTTGAGTTTCGCGTTGTATTGTTAACTAATTGATAAGGGTGGGCTTATAAAGTGGCTGTCCAACACTTAATCAGGTAGAACTAAATTAAGCTCATCAAAAATAGCAAGTTGTTATCAAATTGATAGAGCTTGGGATACCGATGTGTATTGGACTCGTATGGACATTATGCCTGACGTCTGTGATGGAAATTTAAAAGTATTAGTAGGTGTAGATAAAAAACAAAATTGGGAAGTTATGACTTTAAGCTTAGAAACAGGTAAAGAACTCTCTAGTAAAAAAGTGATTAAACCTGAACTAGGGGCAGCTGTCTGTCAGTTGTAACAAAGTAAATAAAAGTACTAGACCCATAAAATTTGACGACTGATATTTTCAGCTCTATCTTTTTCGCATGCCAAGAGGTCATTTTTATAAAAAGTATCGGACACCCACTAGTTCATCGCAATAAAATCAAAGCTTTAGGATGTTAAATCGATGAGTGTCCAGCACTTTGGTGTCCGGAAGGGTGGTGTGGGGGCTGGAGGTTAGATACCTCCGGCTACCCGATTAACCGTTTTTCATGAAAGCTAGTTTTGAACCAAAAGCAATAAAAACGACTCCTGTAATTGAGTTTAACCACACTTTAAACTTTGCTCCACTTGTAATGCCTTTAACTTTTGAAAGCATTATAATCATCATTGAAAACCATAAAAAATTAACAATTGCATGAGTAGTAACTAGAGTATATGCACTGAGCGCTGCTTCACTTGCAGGCATAAATTGTGGAAATGCAGCTAAATAAAACATTGATACTTTGGGGTTTAATACATTGGTTAGAAAACCTTCAAAAAAGGCTATGCGCATTGAAGTGTTTTTGCTGAAGCTTTGATGAGTATTTTCAGTAGAGCTTTCAGTTTGCTTGAAAGCACCAATAATCGCTTTAATACCAATCCAAATTAAGTAAGCCGCACCTAACATTTTAAAGATAAAAAATGCTTGAGCAGATTGAACTAATAGCACAGAAATACCAAAAATTGATAGAGTGCCATGCACATAAAATGCTGCTACGAATCCCCATATATTAGCAAAACCTGCTTTCCTACCTGAAACAGGAACAGTTTTTGCTATAAGGAACCCGTTAGGTCCAGGTGAAACAACAAGTAATGTGGCTACTGCTATAAAAGTTAAAATATTATTTATATCCATATACATCTCCTATTTTAAAATGATGAACCTATAAAGACGGCTAACAGCTTTATTAACTCACAAAATGTCATTTTAACGGTGAAAAAACGACAAGAGTTAATGATTAAAATATTATTATTACTTTACGTTCATTTATCTATAAAACAAAGAGATATAGTTCACTTGTGAATTTCTAATCATCTAAAAACGTGGGATGTTGCAATATTTACGGTGGAAATACTGCAGGTGAGAGAGATATCACAAAAGTTTTGGACTGCCATTCATTGAAGTTAGTTCGAAAACCAAAGGGATCAATATAGCGATCAGTAATGCGTTTTTAGCCAGACAAGGTTTGATATCATTAAAGGATTTGTGGATTAATATTCACTATTAATCATAAGATGAACCTTCCTGTGCGGAGCCGCATGCAGGTTGGTGTGGGGGCTGGAGGTTAGATACCTCCGGCTATCCGATTAGGTGAATTTATACTTGTACCATATAGAAACAGTTTTCCAGTGGAATTTCTTCCGGATAATCAGCCATAAAAAAGCCAAGTTTTGTATAAGCTTGAATTGCACTTTTATTGTGCCCTAATACAAATAGTGAGCATGAATCAGTTTTTAACTCTGTTTTACCCAGAACACCCAACTTTTGTATTAAGTGGGAAGCGATACCTTGCCCGCGAAAATTAGGGTTAACAATTAATCGACCAAGATGACACTTATCAAGTCTTAGATAATATTGCCCAAATGCCAATAAATTTCCTTCAACCGAAACCAGAGAGAATGACTTTAGTGAATCAAGTTTTAAGTCACTCTTAAAAGAACTTAAATCAAATGGATATCTAAAACCAGGTCCAGACCAAATACTTAATTCTTCCTCGGTCGAAAACCAAGACATGATTTCAATAAAATTTGCATCAGAAGGTTGATTTAAACGCATATTCACCTAACAGCTTTATTAACTCACAAAATGTCATTTTAACGGTGGAAAAACGACAAGAGTTAATGATTAAAATATTATTATTACTTTACGTTGGTTTATCGATAAAACAAAGAGATATAGTTTGCTTGTGAATTTTTAATCATCTAAAAGCGTGGGACGTTGCAATATTTACGGTGGAAATACTGCAGGTGAGAGACATATCACAAAAATTTTGGACAGCCATTCATTGAAGTTAGTTCGAAAAATAAAGGGATCAATATAGCGATCAGTAATGCGTTTTTAGCCAGACAAGGTTTGATGTCATTAAAGGATTTGTGGATTAATATTCACTATTCATCATAAGATTAACCACCCTGTGCGGAGCCGCATGCAGGGTGGTGGCTGGAGGTTAGATACCACCGGCTACCCGATTAGAGGGCAGGAGGAAAATCTCGGATAATGGGATATGCTCTACCTAGCTTTTTAGATGAAAGTGAGCATAATTTATTGTTAGGAACACCAATACTCA
The DNA here is from genome assembly GCF_009828855.1 of Psychromonas sp. L1A2. NCBI lineage: Bacteria > Pseudomonadati > Pseudomonadota > Gammaproteobacteria > Alteromonadales > Psychromonadaceae > Psychromonas > Psychromonas sp. L1A2. Next base: position 1,684,451 of record NZ_WUAG01000001.1, read on the forward strand.
GTAATTTATAATGTGTATCTGAAACACCATTATTTTCTTCTCCTCTATGGTTCCAATTCCTCCACAATGCATCTGGATATGCATTTAAAATACACTTGAAATATGGAACATCGATCTCATTAATAGAGTGACCAAGCACAATAATCTTTTTAACATCACCATATTTCTCAAGGTGTTCCCTATGCTTTTCGAGTATTTCATTAACAGGCTTATGAAATCTATCGGTTACAGATGCGAGGGTTTGATATGACTCCTCAAACCAAGGCTGATTAGTATTTGATTCCATAGATGAGGATTTATTACCATTCCCTATACCATGTCCAAATATCACGTTAAATCTAGCTTTACCATGAATATGCAGGACATCTTCATCTGGTACTGAATACACATCTTGAAGAGTAGATGTATAATTAAAGTTTATAAATTTAAACCCTGTAGGGAAGTCCATAAACTTAATAGCTTGCTTTACATCTATTCCTCTAATCCAAGTTCTAAATGCACTTTGTATATCGTCTACTAACTCATCTGTTTTTTGGGATATTTCGTCATTATAGCCGTTCACGTATTTAGATGACTCTATCATGTCATCCATGCTTGGTTCACATGCAGAACTCTCTCTGAAGTTATCCTCCTCAAATAGTCCTAAATTTTCTTCGAAATTTGACCATTCTTGATCATCAAAAAAGTCTGAAAAATGTACAAAGTAATCATCGAGTTGATCATTATATTGCTTGTGAAAATACCAATAACTTGTAGGTAAACTGTTTTGTATATCAAATCCATTACCGACGATAACTAAAGTTGTCAATCTAAGCTCTCTATATATTAAACAAAGTAAATCAAAAAAATTTAGGTATGTGGGGAATCACTCAATATATTGCCCTCTAACGCTGTTTTAGTTCCGTTTTAAATGCCTTGTTAACTTTACTTACAATGCAAAAGTGCTGGATACCCATCTATTTTTAATCCTAAGGCTTTGATTTTGTTGCGATGAACTATTGGATGTCCAATACTTTTCTACAAGATACCTCCGGCTCCCGATTATGCAGCAACAACTCGGTATATTAAAATTAAACACCTGCGATATGTGATTCAAGATCTTTAATATTGGTAGGTAATTCATAAATATATTCGAAAAGGTATTCCAATAGATCTATCATGGCTTTTGCTACTTCTTCATTTGGCTCTTTACTCTCATCAAAATGTGCACCTAAATTTCCACCTTTTCTGATAAGGTGTGCCAAATTGTTTAGGGGCTCGACCCAATCTACAGAGCCTTTAGCGGCTTCAATTGCACTTGCTAAATTCTTTTTTCGTTCGCCTTCAGGAAGTAAATAATAAAATATCCCCTCTAGTGTTCTCCTACAGCCTACGGCTGTAGCTATATAGTTTTTTGAATTATAGGAAACTAGTGAAGACTCATATGCAATTTGTAATTGCTCAGGAATATATTTTGTATAGTCTTTTTTTGCACGTATTGAGCTCATTTCTGGGTACATATAAAGGTTATCTAAATCTGTAACCTCATCGGCTTTTGATTTAGGCCCCATACAGTAAAAATTTGCATCATGGTCACAAGAAGGACAAGGCGAAGAAAAATTGAAAGCCTTACGAAATTGCATGTCATTAACAGGGTTTTCCAATTTAAAAATTACTTGTTCTGAGCATTCAGGACAATGTGTTTTGATTGAAAACGGCAAATAATATTGATTTCCATACCAATGCCACCTTTTAACTGAGCTTAATGATAATTTTTGCACGATAGTTCCTTTGATGCATAACAGCTTTATTAACTCACAAAATGTCATTTTAACGTTGAAAAAGCGACAAGAGTTAATGATTAAAAATATTATTATTACTTTACGTTGATTCATCTATAAAACAAAGAGATATAGTTCACTTGTGAATTTCTAATCATCTAAAAGCGTGGGACGTTGCAATATTTACGGTGGAAACACTGCAGATGAGAGACATATCCTGCAGGTGATAGGCATATCACAAAAGCTTTGGACAGACATTCATTGAAGTTAGTTCGAAAAATAAAGGGATCAATATAGCGATCAGTAATGCATTTTTAGCCAGACAAGGTTTGATATCATTAAAGGATTTGTGGATTCATATTTACTACTCATCATAAGATGAACCGCCCTGTGCGGAGCCGCATGCAGGGTGGTGTGGGGGCTGGAGGTTAGATACCTCCGGCTACCCGATTATATCAGACCGTTACGGCAGGCGATTTTGCTAGAAAATCATCAAACTCTTTCTCAAATTCACTTTGTAATGACTTAAAGCCAAAAGCAAAATTACCATTTTTTTTCAAAAAGTCTGAAAACCATTTTTGCTTAGTTTTTGATAACACGATTGGAGGGTTAAACACTTTAATAGATCCTTCCTCACCAAACATTTCTAGGTGTTTATCAGAAACATCAACGTCAGCAACTTCGAAAGTATATGCGATATAGTAATCGCTTGAATTTGGATCGGTACGGTGAATTAACCAGACTCTTCCACCATTTTCCCAAGCATCAACTACGATTGACTCTTTCATGCTATTAAGCTTCGTAAATACATATGGCTGAGGATTAGAAAGTGGGTTTCCCTCTTCCCAACTTTTATGGTACTGAATAAAGTGTTTCATGAATTTCCTATTTTGATATAACGCTTTGCTAAGCGCGCAAAAAATTGTTGGCTAAAATTAGCGAGGAACGAGCAAAAAGCCAACTGTTTTTTGTCCGTTTAAGCAACTTGTTAGATGCCATGAGGCGACAAACCTGTCAGCACCGTATATGCAGTGCATGCTCTATCAAATAAGTCATCATATGTTAAAAATTCATCGATAGTATACTGTTGAATTATCATCTCTTTATACCGATTAATATCTGCGACATTATTGAAACTGGATTGAGTCGAACGACTCATGATCAGACTTGTTTGGCACTTAGTATGTATACCGGGGTAGCGTGTTTTTATTTGATTATAATGTTCTCTAATATAATGAACCCACTCAGCTGTTTGAAAAGCAGCTTGACCAACTTCTGCTCTAGGCTGTCCTTGTTTTGTCGCTACCTTTTTAGAAGCTCTTTCTAATTCAACTAATTTATAAGATTGGTCTGCATATATAACAATAAAGTCAGGTTCTACATAAGTTTTTCCGATTGGTGATAACTCATCTGCGGGGTAATGTAACTGTGGTTTACTTTCACAACTGCCATACACATCTAAAAGAATCGGATGCTTTTCAATTAACTTATGGAATACATCTTCAGTTTCATGAGATTGAAATAATAATACATTTTTAAAGTCGTCAATCGCTTGTTTTAATTTCCCCAAACGATTTGTATAGTTTTCTACCCATTGGTTTGTTGCCCCCATACTTATTGAGCCACCTTTATCACCATCGGGGTTAGATAGAGTCTTAGCGAAATCACGCCTTAAGTCATTTTTTACGCGTAAATTTATTATTCTTTTGTCCCAAGCTTCAAAGGATGACTGACCATAAATCTCGATATAATTGAAAAAACATCGATTGTTTAAATCTGCAGGAAAGAAACCCATTTTTTCAATTATGTAAGGCTCGCCAAAGGCAGTCGTTGTATCAGGTAAATGTGGATCTAAAACGATACCATACGCACCAAAAGTCATATGACAGATAAGGTTTTTTAAATTTGTTTTTACTTGTTTTAAGTGTAAAGAAACATTTAAATCATCGTTTACTGCAGTTTTTTGATAAGAAACATTTTTAATTTTACCTTTCCAAACTGAAGAAGGTATATGTTCTTTGGGTACAATTCTGTATATACCAATAGGTTTTCCTGTCAAACCATTATCGTCGATAAACTTTGTAACTTCCTTTGGCGTTTTTGTGGGTTCCAGATCAACTTTAAAAGCTGGTCCACCTGCAATATACCATTGATGTTCAGGCTCATTCGCAACCTCATTAATCACAACACCATCTTCTGCAAGGATCACTTCAAATGCTTCTGAATTCAAAAATGGGGAAATTGAATGCCTGGGATAACCAGCGCCTTTAGGAGGTAAAGAAGTGAAATTATCGTATGTTTCTCTATATTTTGAAATATACTCGAAAATAAAATCCCGGAGTTTATCGATTTCAATGCTCATAACTTCCCTTTGGCATCTAACAGTGTAACTAAGCCGAATTATTCCGTATTTACGGTGGAAATACGGAATAGTTTAATTTGATAAATTAGAGGTTACTTTAGTGCAATAAAACATTAAATCAATAATTTAAATAAAAACATAAAACCTTTCTCATGTGGAAAGGCGGAAAAATTCTGTATTTACCGCAGAAACACGGAATTGAGTTTTCTGTAGATAATAAAATATTACTCAACGCGGCTATAACTCTCCACCGTTGAGCTTTCCCAAGCAATGAATACCTTTCTGCAACAGCAAACAGGACGTTTGCTGTAAGTTCATCCGGCACAGGGAAGTGCCGTATGAACTGGTGCGTTAAGAAAGGTATTTATTGATTGGATTAGAAAGCGATTCGGTGTCAGTTTCTTTGCCTACTTTCTTTTCTGATAAAAGAAAGTAGAGTCGCCGACAGGGCGAAAATACTGCAATTAATAATCTAAATGCCACAACGAGCGAAGACGAGTTAAAGGGCAATCAAATCAGTAAATAATATCGTAGAAATATGAATTCCCACGCGGAGCATGGGAACTAGGAGATCCCCACTCAGACCATGGGGACTAGAAACGCTGGAGTACAGGAACTAAAAAGCAGCACCATTCCTGCGCTGAATTTCTATCTCATTATCTCCCTAATGTGTTTTTAAAATCCTCATACCCAAACTCATTTAATACCTCAATATCACCATTTACTCTTTCAAAATAAATACTCGGCATTTTCAAACCATTAAACCAATTCAGTTTCACCATGGTATAACCAGCACTGTCTAAAAGGTGTAGCTTTTGACCTATTTGTAACGGCTTTTCAAATTGTGTTTCACAGAACTGATCCCCCGCTAAACATGAACATGAACCAATCACATAGTTATGTTCAGCGCCTTCAGTGGCTTCTTTAATAGAGGCTGGTTCATCATAGATAAGCGTATCTAAACGATGGGCTTCAGTGGCACTATCAACGATTGCCGTTTGTTTATCATTTTCAACGATATCAATTACGCTAACCACTAAATCTGCAGTGCGTGTAATGATTGCTTCACCGGGTTCTAAATAAACTTGCAGGTTATGTTTTTCAGCGAACGCTTTTAAGGCTAACCCTAGCTTTTCAATAGGGTAGTTTGGATAAGTAAAAAAGATACCACCGCCTAAACTAAGCCAAGTTAATTGATCAAGGTATTCAGTGAAGGTCGTTGATATATGGTCCAGTACTCGAATAAACGCATCGACATCTTTGTTTTCACAGTTCATGTGAAACATAAAACCATCGACTTTATTAAGAACTTCTAAGCTTAAAAGATCTTGTTTAACACCTAAACGAGAATAAGCACGAGCTGGATTGGCTAAGTCTTGCCCTGCAACGCTCATCTCAGGGTTGATGCGTAAACCTAATGAAGCACTGTCTTTACAGTTATCGTAATGTGCTTCAAGCTGTGAAAGAGAGTTAAAGATGATTTTATCTGAAAGGGGCTTAACTGCTTCAATATCTGCATTGGAATAACCCACGCTGTAGGCATGCGTTTCACCACCAAACTTTTCATGCCCTAATCGTACTTCATAAGGCCCTGAGCTTGTTGTACCGTCTAAATAAGGTTTGATGGTATTGAATGTTCCCCAAGTTGAAAAACACTTTAAAGCGAGCACTAATTTAGCGCCTGAAATCTCTTTCAACTGTTTCGCTTTTTCTAGATTATTAATCAAAGCTTTTTCGTTGATCATAAAGTAGGGCGTATTAAGATTTTCTTTTTGTAATGACATGTTAGTTACTCGGTTCTAATTTTTATATATAGATTTTATATCTATATGTTTTATATATAGTTTTATATGTATAGGTTTCTATAAATAGGTTCTGAGATATAGGACCTTATGTATAGATTTTGCGTTATAAACGCTAAGACATAAAGACTATAAACAAAAAAGGCGAAGCCATTAGCTTCGCCTCAAAATGATGTTATTGCTAAAAACTATTCAACATCAAGTTCCATGACTTCCCAACTAAGTCCTATTTTAGGCATTAATGCTAAGAAGTGGTCTGGGTTTAGTTGTTCAACGTTGTATAAGCCTTTGTCACTCCATTTACCTTGAAAGTAAAGTAATGCAGCAGTGATCGCAGGTACACCGGTTGTGTACGAAATTGCTTGATGCTCTACTTCATTGTATGACTCTTTATGGTCACAAATGTTGTAGATAAAGATACTTTTAGCGACACCGTCTTTTTTACCGCGTAACCAAGTACCGATACACGTTTTGCCCGTGTAGCCAGGTGCTAAAGAAGTTGGGTCTGGCAAAATAGCTTTCAATACTTTAAGCGGTTCAACGGTAATACCATCGCAGGTTGTTACAGGTTTGGTATCTAACAAGCCGATAGTACGCATTACGTTGAAGAAGTTTAAGTAACTGTCTGAAAAGCCCATCCAAAACTCAATACGTTTAGCAGGAATAAACTCAGCCATTGAACGTACTTCATCATGTGCCATCGAATATACTTTTTGCTTACCGACGACAGGGAAATCAAACTCCATCATACGGCTATGACAAGGAACTTGATTCCATTCACCGTTTTCATAATAGAAAGAGTCACCTTGAATTTCTAACATATTGGTTTCAGGGTCAAAATTAGTGGCAAACTTTTGACCGTGATCGCCGGCATTCACATCCATTACATCGATACTATCGATCTCATCGAATAGATGTTTATGAGCATAAGTAGCAAATACGCTGACGACACCTGGATCAAAACCTGCGCCTAAAATACCCGTGATACCGGCTTCTTTAAAGCGGTCTGCAAAAGCCCATTGTGGATCGTATGCTTCAGGTACTTGTTGTCCTGGACTACAAAGGTCAGTAGCAACTGATGTATCTAGGTAAGCTGTTTTCGTTTGCACGCAAGCTTCCATAATGGCAACGTTCACCCATGGAGGGCCTGCATTAATCACCAAGTCAGGTTGTACTTGTTTAATGAGTGCGACTAGCGCGTCGATATCGTCGGCATTGATTGTTTGTGCGGTAATCGTTTTGCTACTGTCTTTAAGGTTGTTACGACCTTTAATTGACGTAATGATTTTTTCACATTTAGAAACAGTGCGAGAAGCAATAGTAATATCACCAAACACATCATTATTTTGAGCGCATTTATGTGCGATCACCCATCCTACGCCGCCGGCGCCAATTTGTAGTACAGACATTATCAATTCCTATTCTTTAATTCTAAATTCGTATTTTTTAGCTAACTACTACTTAGTAACCTTAAGTCAGTGTTAGTAATCTCATTAGTCGTTAATTTAATTAATAGTTTAACGACTTTTAATTAATCTTAGTGCTGACTCTTCAATTTTAGCGATGAGTGAATCAAAATCACTGATGCGTAAACAAGGGTTTAATAAGGTAAATTTTAGTACTAATTGACCATCCACTTTTGTTTCTGCAATAACGGCTTCACCACTGGTTAACATCGTTAAGCGTAATTGTTGATGTAACTGATTAAACTCAGTTTCGCTTAAATCACCTTGTAATAATGGTGATAAACGGAATAATACTGTTGATAACAAGGGGGTGCAGCATAATTCAAAGTGTTTGTTCTGCTCAAACTTGCTCGCCACTTCTTGCGTGAGTAATAACAGGTAATCGTAAAACTCACCTAATTGCTTTTCACCGACTGCTTTGAGTGTCATAAACATTTTTAGTGCATCAAATCGTTTGGTTGTTGCAATACTTTTATCGACTAAGTTAGGTAATTCATCACCTTCACGATTCAAGTAATCGGCATGATGTAGTAATGTATTAAAGTTAGCTTTATTTTTGATCAGTAGGGCGCCACAGCTGATTGTTTGGTAGAAAAGCTTATGGAAGTCAACACTGACGGAGTCTGCTAATTCAATCCCTTTAAGGCGTGATTTATGTTGTTGGCTTAACTGTAATGCGGCGCCGTAAGCACCATCAACATGAGACCAACAACCTGCTGCTTTAGCAATATTAACGACAGCAGCTAAATCATCAATCGCACCGTGATCAGTGGTACCTGCCATTGCAACAACGGCAAAAGGTAATAAATCCTGTGCTTTTAAGGCATCGATAGTTAACTGTAGTTCTTGGACATCAATTTGCCCTTGAACATTAGTTTTAACTAAGACAACACTGCGTTCACCTAACCCCATTAAAGAGGCTGATTTTTGTACGGTAAAATGGCTTTTATCAGAACAAATGATACGCATTTTTTGTGCATACTCAGGTAAACCATCTTGTTGCACATCATGTTGAGAACGATTCGCCGCAAACCAATCACGCGCTAACAATAAACCCATTAAATTACTTTGCGTACCACCGCTTGTAAACACTCCGTCAGAGCGTTCACCTAGTTGATAGGTTTTACATAACCAGTCGACCATTTGCTGCTCTATGTAGGTCGCAGCTGGAGCTTGGTCCCATGAGTCCATTGACTGGTTTAACGCAGCAATAAAATGCTCCGCAACAATCGATGCAATGAGTGGCGGTGTATGTAAATGCGCAATGGTATGCGGATGTTGTACTAACAATGAATTTTTAGCGATAAGCTCATTAGTGCTTTCAATGACGTCTTGTAAAGAAGCGGGCTGAGAAAAATCCACCGCATTAATTTGTTGTTTTAATAAAGCAGGTTCAAGCCCAGAGTAGGGCTTGTCCGCATTTTTAAATAAACTGTTAATGGCTTGTTGTGTTTGTTCTGTCGCTTGCTCAAAAGCTTGGTTTTCACCAAGCTGAGCAAAGTAATGCGACCAGTTATTACCTTGAGTCATTATTTTGCATCCACCGCAATAGCAATTGCTTTCGCCATTGTTTCAGCAACAAAATTAATTTGTACTTCACTGATGATTAAAGGGGGTAAGAAACGCAATACGGCACCTTGACGTCCACCTTTCTCAATAATCAAACCTAACTCTAAAGCAGCACGTTGAATTCTAATCGCTAATTGAGGATCGGCTTCTGCTTGACCTAGTGCATTAAACTCACCTGGTTTTACAATTTCAATTCCGTTCATTAAACCGCGACCACGAACATCACCAATTTGTGGGAAATTAGTTTGAATTTGACGTAATGCTTCTCGTAACTGTTCACCGCGTTCAGCTGCATTTTGCGCTAAGTTATCACGTTGAATAATTTCTAATGTTTTTGCGCCACTTGCCATTGCTAATTGGTTACCACGGAACGTACCCGTGTGCTCACCTGCATTCCAGCAATCAAATTTTTCATTGTATAAAATAACTGACATCGGCATACCGCCACCAATTGCTTTAGACAAGATAAGAATATCTGGTTCAATGCCTGATTCTTCAAAAGCAAAGTGATCGCCACTACGTGCAATACCACATTGTACTTCATCAAAAATCAACAAAATACCGTGTTCAGTGGTGATACGACGTAACTCTTGTAGCCATTTTTTCGGTGCTGGAATCACACCGCCTTCACCTTGGATTGGTTCAACAATAATAGCAGCAGGTTTAGTAATGCCTGACTCGTCATCACATAACACAGATTCAATATAACGAATGCTTTGCTTAGCGCCTTCTTCGCCACCTAAACCAAATTTACAACGGAAATCGTATGGGAATGGCATAAAGTGCACATCAGACATCAAGCCTGTGCGACGGCTTTTAGAGCCAAGGTTACCAGTAAGCGCTAACGCACCATTGGTCATACCGTGATAAGCACCGTGGAAAGACATCATGGTATTACGTTTAGTGTATAACTTAGCTAATTTAATTGATGCTTCAACTGCATCTGCGCCCGATGGGCCACAAAATTGGATTCGAGCTGTTTTTGCAAAGTTAGCTGGTAAAAACTGCATCACTGCTTTGATGAATGCGTCTTTACTTGGCGTTGTTAGATCTAATGTTTGGTAAGGGACACCAGTATTAATTTGGTTAATTAACACTTGGTTAATCTCACTGTGGTTATAACCCAACGGTAAAGCGCCAGCACAAGCTAGACAATCAAGGTAAACTTGTCCTTTTGTATCTTCAATGATAGCACCACGACCACTTTTGATAGCAATCGGTAAGCGACGAGGGTACGAACGCACTTCAGATTCATAATGCTCTTGACTGAGTAACACTTCATCAGGTGTTAAGTCATAAGGTGAAGTAATAACAGGTACTTCTGAATAGTTTTCTGCGTGACATTCTGGTGCTAAATTTAGGACGTTTGGCATTTTACGCTCCGCTAAATTGGAATAAATAAAGTACATCATCCTATTTATAAAATATAAATAGAATCGATAAATAAGGGTTAGCAATAATTGTAATTACAAGTAATCGTTAGTGAACTAGGGCTAGATGAATTGGTTAATTCAAGGTTCTACCGCACGTTCTCGACACTGTATTAAATACTGATCTTGGGGAGTAAAATAACGCTTTAGAGGTTTAGATGAATCAATGTAAGTGTGTTGCATTGTAATAAGCCTCCGTAATAATAAGTCGTTATAATAAAATAGGTTGAATTGGAAAACGCGCGCATTTTATCATCGTTTATAGTGAGTGCAAGCTTAAAAAGCAGCTTTATTTAAATTAAACCAACAGGAATAGTTAACTATATGATAGGTAAGTTGTTATTGATTTAATTGTTTGAATATTAATCTGAGTGCTTATTGTTTTAATGACACTATTTTATGATGGTTTTGAGTGCTGACTCGATACTTGAGCACAAAATTACAATCAATAATGTTCGCTATAACTTATTTGCTTTAAAATAAGCAGACTAAAGCAAATATTTTTAAATGGTTAACTTTCAAGTAATAAGCGAGTAAATGTGGACAATACAAAGCAAATATTAGTGGTTGATGATGATAAATCGATACGTGAATTATTATCTGAATATTTAGCTAAAGCAGGCTTTTCTATTATTTCTGCCGAAGACGGTATTGAGATGACTCTCAAATTAAAAGACAACCAACCAGATTTGATTATTTTAGATGTGATGATGCCTGGTGACGATGGCTTTACCTTATGCCAACGCATTCGCCAAACCTCTAATGTGCCTATTATTATGTTAACTGCAAACTCAGATGAAGTAGACCGAGTATTAGGCCTTGAGATTGGTGCAGACGATTACATTGCTAAACCTTTTAGCCCACGTGAATTACTGGCTCGTATTAAAGCTTTATTACGCAGAAGTAGTTTCATTAAAGATGAATCTAAATCGACTAATCCTCGTTATATTAAGTTTGCGCAATGGAAGTTAGATACACTTCAACATAAATTAGTGAGCGAGATGGGAGAGACGTTAACCTTGACGGGCGCCGACTATCAATTATTAATGCTATTTTTAAATAGTCCTTATCAAGCTATTTCCAGAGATGAAATATGCCAAGCGTTACATGGTCGGGATGCTTTTGCTAACGAGCGTGGAATAGATGTTCACTTAAGTCGTTTACGTCAGAGCTTAGGGGATAACGCGAAATTACCTCAAATTATTAAAACGGTGCGTGGTGCTGGGTATATATTCATTGCTGAAGTACAGCATCTTACTCAATAAAATAATGAGTTACTTGTTAATTAGGTGACCGATGATTATAAAGTAGGTATTGTAAAATATGGCATATATTAGAAAGCTGTTTGGTTCATTAATCTCGCGAATGCTATTACTGACTATTGTGTCCGTTGTATTAGCACAGAGTATCACCAGCATTTTTTGGGTAACGCAGATTGCAGATAGTGAGAAAAATGTCGTATTAACTAATGCTGAAAATTTAGCAAATAGTGCGGTGAGTACGATTTCATTTTTTCAAAAACTACCTAATACTTATCGACATCTTGTGTTAGAGCAGCTACGAGATTTAGGCGGTTCACGATTTTTTGTATCGCTTAATAAACAAATGGTTGATATTAATCCGATTAACGATAGTGAATTAAAACAACAAGTACTGACTGATATAAAAAGTATCGTCTATAAAAAACTAGGTGATCATAGAACACTCTTATTAGAGTTTTCAAGCCCTGATGATTTGCATGTTATTAACAACAATATTTTGCTTAAAGATTTACCGCCATCATGGGGAGCTTATAACTTAATTATCCCCTCTGTGAGTTCACCTATTTTAGTATTACAAATGGAACTCGCCCAAGATGAATGGTTGTACTTGGCAGCCGTATTACCGCCACCCTATTTACTCGATGACTTACCTGTTATTTCGACACAACAGTTTGTATCTATCATTTTTACTACATTGATTTTATTGGTATTGATTTATATCGCATTTCATTGGCAAACCAAACCATTAAAGAATTTAGCATCCGCGGTAGGGGAGTTTAGTATCGATTTCACTAAGCCCCCTTTACAAGAGAAAGGAGCAACGGAAATTGTGGCCGCCACGCGTGCTTTTAACCACATGCAACAAAAGCTACAAAGTTATATTAAAGATAGAGAAGTACTGTTTCGTTCAGTTTCTCACGATTTAAAAACACCGATCACTCGCCTTCGACTTCGTTCTGAACTGTTAGATGATGAAAAGCAAACCGCTGCATTCAATGTCGATTTAGAAGATTTAGAGATGTTAGTTAAAGCGGCATTACAAACAGTGAAAGATACGGATATTCATGAGAACATTGCTGATATTGATATTCAAAAATTATTGTTACAAATAGTCGGTACTCAGCAAGATGTTGTGACGTTGCATATTAATACGCATAATAATTTCAGAGGAAAACCGCATGCACTTAAACGTAGTTTATCGAACCTAATTGATAATGCGGTTAAGTATGGTGAGAAAGTGGATATCTATGTTAAAGATTCAGCACAATCACTAGTGATTGTTATTAAAGATCAAGGTCCAGGGATTGCAGAGTCTGCTCTATCATCGATCTTTACACCTTATGTTAGGTTACATGATGATCAAGAAGGACACGGTTTAGGGTTGGGTATTGCGCGTAACATCATTCAGGCACATGGTGGCGATATTCATCTATTTAATCATCCAAAAGGTGGCTTAGAAGTGTGCGTGATTCTACCAAGGGCATACCGATGAGAAATAGTCTATTTTGCAAGCTTGTAAGTAAATTTTTCGTGTCTCTAAAAAAGAACACTCTATCAAGGTTAACTTTTTCTGTCTCTTGTTTATGGTTAGTTTTTTGTAGCAATGCTATCGCGTCACCTTTTGAAGTGCTGCATTGGTGGACAGAGCAAGGTGAATTAGAATCCAAACAAGTCCTCGTTAAACACTTAAAAGTGAATGATATTGAATTTGAAGACTTTGCCATTGTAGGCAGTGGCGGCGGTGGAGCGATACACGTTTTACAAATGCGAGCCTTATCAGGAAATCCACCAGAAGCGGCTCAAATTAAAGGGCCAGATATCGCTGAATGGAACAACCTAAGTATGTTAATTGGTATCAATGAATTGACCGACACTAGTGCTTGGGAACATTTTTTACCGAAAGTGGTGATTGACGATATTACTGTTGAAAAACAATATATGGCGGTACCCATCAATATACATAGAGTTAATTGGTTATGGTTGAACACTAAAATATTTAATCAATATGGCTTAGCGGCGCCGACCACGTGGAAGCAGTTTTTTTCTGTTGCGAATTTCTTAGCTTCTAAAGGAGTAAAGCCGGTGGTGTTTGGTGGGACACCTTGGCAAGATGCATTATTGTTTGAGTCGGTTGCGATATCAGAGCTTGGAGCAGAAAAGTATAAACAAGCTTTTGTAGCATTTAATCATGATGTGATCTCTTCTATTGAAATGGTTAATACTTTTAAGCTATTCAAACAACTTCATCGTTATGCAACTCCTGAGCAACAAGGGCAAGATTGGACTTGGTCTTCAAAGGCTTTTATTAATAATAAAGCAGCGATGTTGTTTATGGGAGATTGGGTCAAAGGGAGTTGGACTGCTATTGGTAAAAAAGCGATGCAAGATTATCAGTGTGTTCCAGTACCAGGTACAAAAGGGGTTTTCAGTTACAATATCGATAGCTTCGTATTATTTAAGAAAGCACATTCATCAATCGATCAGCATAGTCAAAGTATATTCGTAGAGACACTTATTTCACCGGAGTTTCAACAAGATTTTAGTCAATTAAAAGGGTCTATTCCTGCGCGTACGGACCTTGATTTATCAGCCTTTGATGAATGCTCACAATTATCTTCTACTGATTTTAAAGAAGATATCAAAGTCCCTTCTTTTACACAAAACATGGCTACAAGTAGTCATCAAAAAGCACAAATTATTCAATTGATCAGTGATTATTTTAATAGTGATTCATTAAGTGCAGAAGAGGCCGTAAAACAGTTAGGCGTGATGGTTAAAGCCTTAACTTCAAAATAAAAACACTTTGATAAGGAAATACCTAGATAAGAAAGTACCTTGATAAGGAAATGGCTAAGATATATTGATTGTGTATTTTTATTATTAAATTAATGCACAATCATTATAACTAACGATTGGTTAATGAGATTGGTATTAATAGCGGTGTAGTTTGCCCTTAATTCTGTTTAGTACTCTTATACTTTTATAGCCGTTTATTTTTAAAATTATGTCGTTTTAAATAATGATCAAGCACTGCATATAGGCATGATTACTAGTGCTTTTCCATCTAGGTCGAATGCTGCTTTTACTATTTCATCTCCATTGATCTTGATTAAGACAGAAGCATTTGCTATTTCATTGCCTGTGACACGTATATTACCCAATTCACTTGTGGTTAATGTATCGTCAACATCAATAGTGAAACTGGCAAAATCATTAGCTGCTATTGTTGTGATATCCAATGATAATTGTGTCGCGCCATCATTCACTTGTGTGTCTGTTTTAAGTGCTATTTGTCCTCTGGTTACTTCAAAAAGTTGAAATACTTCAACACCTTTTCCCGATTCCGATGTATCAAAAATTAAACGTCCTGTGCTTTGCAATAAATCGATTGTCATGGATATATCTTTTACAGCACATGTACTGGTATTTTCTATTACAAACTTATCTTTAGGTGCGCCGTCTTTAAAGCTGACTTGAATATCGGCATAGACAGTTGCTGATAGCATAGAGATAAAAAGTATTACTAATTTAATTTTAAACATCATTTTATTCCTTTAAGTGACTTTTTCCTTCAGTTACATGTATTACACACATAATACCAATCATGCTAATTAACTGATCTATTTTACTTCTTGGATTTAGATCATAAGTACATAACTTAGTGCTTTGTTATCAATTTCTTTCGTAAAGGGGGCAACCATTAAAGCATTAACCTCTTTTGCTTAATTCCTCGACCGAAGATTTACCACGTTAATCTTTGCAAGACCTCAACTTACGCCTTGAATTGAATTGTTTTTCCAGTGCGAAATTTAGATAGCATATTTAATGTAATCGATATAACGGTTATATATCTATTAATTACGTTTATAAACGCTGAATAGATCATTATGTAGGATAAGGGATTCATACTTTTATAATCAGAAAGATAGTTGTGGTGCTTATGATAGGTTGATATTTATAAAGGCGACATAGCTATAGGTGACTATGTCGCTTTTTTTAATTATTACTGATGTGACTATCGGTCATTTAATAATTAGCCCTGATATGGCTGTATTATTTATAGGGGCTACTTTTCTAAGGTAATATTTTTGACTTTAAATGAAAATCCAGCCTGTGAAGATCCCCATGAAGCTAACAATGCTAATGGTTTATTTACCGTCGTAATATCTAATTCTCCTGTATTTAAATCAGCGATGTTTACTGTAATAGTATGCCAAACTTCAGTCGGATAGTCCGCTTTAGGCAACAAATAATCATTGCCAGTGCCTGCTTCAGATTCTATTTTAAAGGCTAAACCTTCGGTGGCGGTTTCTCCATCATTAGCAGGAACACCATAGCTATCAATATATAAATCAAATGTTAACGTACCATCGATATAATTTGTTAGGTTTTGAGGCTCTCCAATGATATTCATAATGCCTTTATAGCTTTCAGGACTAGATGAATCATAGGCCACTGACAATATAGTTTCACCGTCAATACTTTCTTCACTATAGGTTAAGTGATTCTCAATACTTGACCAATCATCTGTGGTGGTTTGATAAGTACTTAAACTTGTCCAAGTATCACGTACATTAACTGAGTCTACATCAAGTGCTACAATGGCATCTTCTTGTAACGTACTACAGGAAACTGCATCTTCCGCCGCATCAACGCTGTTTGGTACAAAGCGTATTTCTCCTAAATTGAACTCAACAGCTTCTGTTGAATACAGTAAGAAAGCTGTATTAACAATTGAAAAGTCCATTCCCTCTTCAACAAAACAGCTTAAAGGCACTTTGATTGTTGTCCAAGCGCTATCATTCGCTTCTGTTACCGCTGGTAAGACTTTATTAATTGCGACTTCACCAAGGCATGGCCATTCACAATGCATTGATAGTGTTAAGCTTTCAGGTGCTGTTGATTTCATATCAATATCAAATTGGACGGTAGCATCGGCATTTACATAACTGTATTTATCGATGCCGTTGGTATCACTGGTTTGTAAATAAACCTGTGCAGCTGACTCACCACTAAAGCTTACATTAACTGCATCTTGTTGGTGTAAGTAGTTAATGGGTGTTGTTGTGATAGAACCAATCGTTGTTTCTGAACCATTAGATACATCAACACCTGCCCATCCATTCGCTTCACCACTAACTCGAATCGTAAATTCACCTGAAGATTCACGACCATAAAGTTCTAAATTAACGGTTGCTGTATCAGTATCAGGTTCTGACTGTCCACAGCCGTAGTCTCGAACATCAAGCTCAATATTATCAAGATCTGTCGTTACCGATTGAGTCTCACTTGAGGAATAACCTAAACCATACCCGTAAGGGAATAGTGGTTTATTCTCTCCTTCGATATCTTGCTCAATCAATTCGCCAGTGCTGCCATCAATAGGTGTTGTATAATTATCAATATTAGGGGCATGACGATTAATAGTGGTTGAGCATACTTTCATTGGCCACGAATAAGAGAGTCGACCAGAAAAATCCATTCCATCTTCTGCAAATAACACATCAGTGATACCGCCAGCTTCAGTGCCTGGTAACCAAGCTGCAATAAAGGCATCTGATGTATTGATCTCTTCATTAACATACAGTGGGCGACCTGAGTAGAAAATAGTAACAACTTGATGGCCTGCTTCTTTCATCTCTTGAATGGCGACAAGATCTGCTGCATAAGTCGAATCTAATGATGAAAATTCTAAGGTTTGTGAGGATTTAATATCGCCAAACATTTCTGCGTAAGGGTCTTCACCAATGACCACAATGGCAATGGCATCTTCTGGTGCTTCGGTTGCATTAGTGAAAATATTTTCTGTACCGACTACATTTTGCAATGCCATTAGTAGTGTCGTCGCACCTGGGAAATCATCTTCGATAGTATTTTCTGTGCCTTGCCAGGTTAAACTCCACCCACCTGTTTGTTTTTGAATATCATTGGCCGCACTACCTGTGACAATATAAGAAGCATCTTTACTTAATGGCAGAATGCTTCCTTTATTTTTAAGTAATACTAGTGATTCACTTACGGCTTGCCTTGCTAGTGCTCTATGAGCATCAGATCCTAGAATATCAGCATCTCCGGCTAGCTCTCGCTCTGATGGTTTGGGTTTATCCCAAAGATTCGCTCGCATTTTTACACGCAAAATACGAGTCACTGCATCATTAATACGTTCAATAGCAATTGTGCCGTCATTCACTTGGTCAATAACATTGCTATAAAAAGATTGCCAATCACTTCGTGATGTCACCATAAAAACATCATTACCAGCATTAACAGCTTCTGGGCAATTAGATGCAGTGCAACCTGTAATCTCTTGCTGACCATTCCAGTCGGTTACTATGATGCCATCAAATCCCATTTTTTCTTTTAAAATATCGTTAAGTAAATATTTACTACCATGCAATTTATAATTGTATTCGCCTGTTTCTGTTTGGTCGTAGTTGGCTTCGTTGTGCCATGAATTAAATGAACTCATTACCACTTGTGCACCCGCATCAAGACCTGCAAAATAGCCTGTCGCATGGATATTACGTAAATATTCTTCGCTATAATGGTTTTCGCCGCGGTCTTCACCATCGTAAGTACCACCGTCACCAACCCAATGTTTAACATTTGAGATAACATTAGTTTGACCCTTAAGTCCTTCAGTGCCACCTTGTAGACCTTCTACCATTTGTCCTGCAAATTGATAAATAATTTCAGGGTCTTCTGAATAGCCTTCATAAACTCGGCCCCAACGATAATCGCGTGGCGCAGCAACCGTTGGTGCAAAGGTCCAATCTAAGCCTGTTGCAACAATTTCTTGTGCTGTAGCGACACCAATTTTATAAATTAAATCAGGGTTATTTGCTGCGCCTAAACCGATATTATGCGGAAAAACCGTTGCTCGATAAACATTGTTATGGCCATGGACTGCATCGGTTGCCCACATAAAAGGAATTCTGAAAGGGCGTTCAGCATAGGCTTCTTCTAAAGCATCGTAATATTCATCGGCTTTGGAAGCCCAGTCTGCTGCCGTCGCATATTTGTCATCATTCGGCCAAGAACCACCACCATTTAATAAAGAACCTAATTTATATTGCTTTGCTTCTTCGACAGTCACTTCTCGAAGATCTGGTTGTATCATTTGACCTACTTTTTCTTCTAATGTCATTTGATCAAGAATAGTTACAATGGCTGCTTCAATGATAGGGTCAACTGCAACAACACTATTAATTTGTGGCCAGTCTTGGAAGTAAGGTACTTTAGATTCAACAATGTTAATGTTTCCTGTTTCTTGTTCGGCATTGTTACAACCTGTGATAAGCGCCATGGAGACAAAACACGATAATATTGATCTTTTATAATGCATACTTTTTCCTTGTAATATTTAAGATAAAAGAAAATACCTCTATTTATTGTTGTATGTGGTGAGATAGATAAATAGAGTCATTTTAATAAGAAGAAAAATGAAACTTTAAAAATAAAAAACATACTTAATTGTTATTTTAAAAAGTTTAAATAAAGCATTTTTACTTCGGCCTGCATTATAAAAAAAACATTTGAATAAAAAGCGATCAAGGTCTCTTATGTTACTGACTTTGTGTAACAAAAAGTAACGAGTTTGTAACGTGGGTAGCCATGAATTAAAGGTTTAATTAAGTCTTTAAAGAGATTTTTAATGTGAATTTATGGTCGTTCTTTAGTGGTAGTTAGTATTTATTAATTAATCTATAGGCTTAATTTTAAAGGCTTCATTTGTATTGTATAAATAAAGATGAATTGAGCTTTAATTCGTTTTTTGCTTTGTAACAAAACTAATTATTCAGTTACAAAGCAAAAAACACTTAAGCAAAAATGAAAGTTGATTTTTAAGGTCAATCTACTTTTTATCGATTTTTCATTGTTAATAAGAATGTGAATTCAAATTAAAGAGAAAAATAATTGCATAAGACTATCTATAATTTACTTTTCTTTTGAATTAACAATAAACCTATTTTGAATATAAGGGAGTAATTGCACTTATTTTATGAATCTAGTCTGCTCTATTTGCGAAATTTATAACGAAGAAGTAAGTTGATGTCACCAGTAAAATAGATCAGTTAATTAGTGTGGTTGGTATAACAACATTCATTATGCTGATGTTTATGAACGTATCGTTTATAACATTGAGCTGATGGTAAAAATCAATTTAAAAGATCCAATAAAATATTGCCTATGAGCATTATTCTATGATGTTGTGAACGATAAGGGGCGCCATGCAAGTACATTTATTACAATCTAATTCAGAGCTAGGAAAAGTAGCGGAAGTTCTTTTGCAACTTCGACCTCAATATGATCTTCTAGGTTTAAAAGCGCAAATTGAAAAACAACAAGCAGCTGGCTATCAACTCGCTTATGTAAAACAAGGTGAAGAAATATTGTGTGTTGCCGGTTTTATTGTCGGTGAAAAATTAGCGTGGGGTAAGCATATTTATATCGATGATCTTGTGACTAATGAAGCATACCGCTCAACGGGTGCGGGTTCAGTTCTGATTAGTTGGTTTAAACAATATGCTAAAAATATTGGTTGCCAACAATTACATCTAGATTCAGGTGTTCAACGTTTTTCAGCGCATCGGTTTTACTTAAGAGAGCGTTTTGATATTGGAAGCCATCATTTTTCAATAACAGATATTTAGCCGATTAAAAGTCATTAGAAGGGGATTTAATCTATCCTCTTTGTTACTCTTTGTAAGATTTTCCTCATACTAAGATAAATGGAGTTATCTATGAATATTGCTATTTTAACCTTCGAAGGTTTCAATGAATTAGATTCATTTATTGCAGCAAGCATAATGAATCGTATGAAAGAGTTCGGTTGGAATGTGCAAATAACCTGCCCATCAGAATCTGTTACTTCGATGAATGGCGTTACCATTCTTGCTCAACAGCCACTTGAGTTCGCTAACAGTGCCGATGCTGTTTTGTTTGGTAGTGGTCTACAAACACGTGATATTTCTCAAGACCTTAGCATTTTAAATCGCTTATCTTTAAACCCTGACAAACAACTAATCGGTGGTCAATGTTCAGGAACACTTTTACTATCAGTCTTAGGTTTGTTAAATGATGTCCCTGCATGTACTGATTTAACCACAAAACCTTGGGTGATTGAGTCTGGAGTTGATGTGTTAAATCAATCTTTTTTTGCAAAAGGAAATATAGCGACTGCTGGTGGATGTTTAGCCTCGCAATATTTGGCTACATGGGTGATTAGTAAGTTAGCAGATAAAAGCGCCGCTGAATCTGCAATACATTACGTTGCACCAGTCGGCGAAAAAGACGAAACCGTTAAGCATTGCCTATCAGTTGTTTCTAAATATCTTTAGTATTGTGGCTTAGCTTAACGTTGCATTTAAGTTTTATTTACTTATACCAATCACACTAATTAACTGATCTAGTTTACTTGTTAAAATAACTTATTTCTTCGTTGTAAATTTCGTAAAGGGAATAACCATTAAAGAATTAACATCCTTTGGTTAATTCACCGATAGACGATTAACGAAGTTAATCTTCGAAAGGAGCAATTTACGCCTTAAACTAAGTCATTTTTCCTGCGCAAAATTTAGATCACTTATTTAATGTAGTCGGTATTAAGTACAATTGCTCGAGCCTTTTAGCTAACGCTTTCACCTCTACGTTTTATATCGGATTAACCTCTCTTGCCTTTCTTATTTACCCATTCTTAAATTTTTTAAATTATTTTTTCTATCTATAACAATAAGATAGGTTATATGCTTATTTTTAAAATGATTTGTAAATTATAATTTAATGATATAAGTTGTCATTTGATCTTATTTTCTAAAAATTTGATTGAGTCTTTATGTCCGTTTAACGTAACCATAACGGTATTTAATTTATCTGTAACAGGAAGAACATGATGAAAAGAAAACTATCAAGGATATTTTTAGCAACTTCAGCGGTAATGATGTTAGCTTCGTGTAATGACTCTGACGAGACGAGTGTTGAAGCCTCAGTAAACTGTGAAATCGATCAAGCTAATCCTGAGTGTGCCTCTGGTTTTGAAGAAAGATCGGCGGTTATTGCTAATGATTATATGGCTGTCACTAATAATCCCTTAGCAACAGACGCTGCTTACGATGTACTTAAAGACGGGGGAAATGCTATTGATGCTGCGATTGCCGCGCAAATGGTCTTAACATTGGTAGAACCTCAGTCATCGGGGATCGGTGGTGGAGGATTCATGCTTTATTATGATGCTGACACTAAGAATATTGTTCATTTTGATGGTCGAGAAACGGCACCCTCAGCAGCAACGGGTGATATGTTTTATGTTGATGGTGTTGCGCCATCAGGTTACAACGGTTTCTTTCAAAGAGTGCTCGGTGGAAAGTCAACGGGCGTTCCAGGTACCTTAAAAATGTTAAAGAAAGCACATGATGAGTACGGCACTAAAGTCTGGAGTGATTTATTTACACCCGCTATATCACTTGCAGAAGAGGGTTTTGAAGTCTCAGAAAGGTTAGAAGCTTCGATAGAAGGTGATGCTGTTTTCTGTAAAGATTCAGATAATACCTCTGATTTTTATGTTGACCCTGATGCGAATAGTTATTTCTGTTTAACAGATGAAAGCGGTGAATATACCATTCCTTTACCGGCGGGCTACCTTCTTAAGAATCAACCATTAGCCGATACATTTAAAGATGTAGCTAATGACGTTGAGCTATTTTATACCGGAACTTATGCTACAAATATTGTGACTAAACTGTCTCAGAATCCTATTCCTGGCATTTTAACAACAGACGATATTGCAAACTATGAAGCCGTTAAAAATGAACCTGTTTGTAGTGTTTATAGAGGCTATACGGTATGCGGAACACCTCCTCCATCGTCAGGAGGGATAACAGTTGCACAAATTTTAGGTATTTTAGAGAATCATGATATGAGCCAATGGTTACCAACGGATATTGACCTTAATGGTGGACAACCTACGGCGAACGGTATTCATTGGTTCTCAGAAGCCGCTAGACTTGCTTATGCTGATCGAGGCCTTTATATCGCCGATACCGACTTTGTTGCTCTACCTGGTGGTTCTTGGGAAAGCATGATTGACCCAACTTATTTAACTGAGCGATTTAGCTTAATCGACGCGCAAAGTAGCATGGGCCCTGCTGAAGCAGGGAAACCTGCTGGTGCTGAAAACTGGTCTCCAGATCAATCTCCAAATTTACCTTCAACAACGCACATGTCGATTGTTGATAAAGAAGGTAATGTTGTGTCTATGACGAGCTCGATTGAAACTGGGTTTGGTTCACATCAAATGGTTGATGGGTATTTATTGAATAATCAACTTACCGATTTTTCTACGGAATATCAAAGTGCAGATGGAACACTTATTGCCAACCGAGTCGAAGGTGGAAAGAGACCGCGAAGCTCTATGGCGCCAACTATCGTATTAGATGCGGATGGTCAGTTCTTTATGGCAACAGGTTCTCCCGGTGGATCAACTATTATCACTTACGTAGCGAAAACATTAGTAGGTGTATTAGATTGGGGGCTTGATGCACAACAAGCAACATCATTAGTGAATTTCGGTTCAACGAACGGTTCAACGTTTATTGAAGAAGAACGACTTACTGATGAAGCAACGATTGTAAGTGAACTGGAAGCAATGAACCATACCGTTGATGTCACTTCTAGAGTGAGTGGTATTGCCACTATTGTTAGTGATAATGATGTATTTGTTGGAGGTGCTGATCCACGACGTGAAGGTGTTGCAAAAGGCGAGTAATAATTTGTTAGTGTAAAACCGATAAAAGGTAATCATTTCATTCAATGCGTTACATGAATTAATGATTACCTTTTTTATTTAGTTATTTCAGATAATAAATAGCTTTTAATTAAACGTGTTTACTTCGCTAAAAAAGCTTCCATATCTGTTTTTAGGTTGTCTGATTTAGTACCAAAAATTGCTTGGACGCCATTACCTGACACAACAACACCTGCTGCACCTAATTTTTTAAGTCCTGGTTGGTCAACAAGTGCAATATCATTAACACTGATACGTAAACGAGTAATACAAGCGTCTAAGTTATCAATATTTTCTTTACCACCGAATGCAGCCACTAATGCAGAAGACATCTCTTCGTTATTTAATACAACAGACTCAACTTGCTCTTCATCTTCACGACCTGGCGTTTTAAGGTTTAGTGCTTTAATCACTACGCGGAATAATGTGTAATAAACGACTGCGTAAATTAAACCGATAACAATAAAGTAAACTATTTTTTGAGCGTTAGCTGATAGTACTAAGAAGTCAATCAAACCATGTGAGAATGACGTACCGTGAACCATACCCAACATATTAGTTACAACAAATGCAGAACCTGCTAATAATGCGTGAATTGCATATAAAACAGGTGCAACAAACATGAATGAGAATTCAATTGGTTCGGTAATACCAGTTAAGAATGAAGTTAACGCAGCAGACGCCATGATACCCATTACTTTTGCTCTGTTTTCTGGTTTAGCTGAGTGTGCAATTGCAATTGCAGCAGCAGGTAAACCAAACATTTTGAACATGTAACCGCCAGCTAGTTGACCAAAACCATTACCAGCTGCACGACTTGCATCATCAGCAGATAAGTAACAAGTTAAGATACCGTGTAGTTCTTTACCGTTAGCATTAACACAATCACCCGCTTCAAAGAAGAATGGTACATTCCAAATATGGTGTAAACCGAATGGAATTAATGCACGTTCCACCACACCGTATATACCAAATGCAACGGTTGGATTTTGGTGAGCAGCCCATTCTGAGAATGCTGAAATACCAGCACCAATTGGAGGCCAAATAACCGATAATATTGCGCCTGCGATAATTGCAGCAAAACCTGTCATGATTGGTACTGCACGCTTACCTGCAAAGAAACCTAAGTAATCAGGTAATGAAATATTGTAGAAACGGTTAAACATGGCAGCAGCAATACCACCTGCAATAATACCGCCTAATACACCAGTATTTGCACCAGGGGCTAATGTTTCGATTGTTTGCATCATGATGTAATAACCAACAGCGGCAGCAAGTGCTGATACACCATCGTTCTTAGTAAAACCAAGTGCAACACCAATTGCAAACAAGAGTGCCATATTACCAAATACAGCACCTCCTGCTTGTTCCATTAGTTGTGAAACTACATCAGGTAAAATACTAAATTTAGCTGCACCGACACCGAGTAATATCCCAGCAATAGGTAATACGGATACAGGAAGCATTAATGACTTCCCAACTTTTTGTAAATTCCCAAATATATTCATAAATCACTCCGTTGTGGTTTTTTAATGTTAGCTCGATTGATTCGATGACGGGAGTGTAGCGATAGTGCTATTTAAAAAATGATAAAATGCTCACATAAAAAAAGAAGTTACATTTACTTACAATTGAAGATGCATTTTTACAAAATATTACAAATTATTGTTGGAAGCGTATTTCAATATGATCTAAGGGAGGTTTCTTTTTCAGGTTCAGTGACGTGACACTGTATATAAGTCGATTCTTTGAGTTCTAATTAATGTGTGACTGGCGCTTTGTTCGAAATTAAAATTTGGGTAATAAAAAGGTGAAATTACTGAAGATGTTTTTGATTGTTTTAAAGCGATAGGCCATTGTATAAGAAGAGATTATGGCTCAAATGTGGTTTTTGTTATGTGCTTTTAAATCAATCTCATTTATTCGTTTTTTGTATTGAAAGAAGGTGTTTTTTGATTTTCATCTATAGGTTTTTGGTTACAGAGGGGATTGCGTAGAGAAGAAATATTACCAGTTTAATTTGATCAAATTAAACTGGTAATTGATATAATGGTTAGCCTCTTACAACCATTACTCGGAAGCTTCTACCTTTTAGCTTTCCTTCACTTAGTTTTTTAAAGGCAATTTTAAGATGCTCTCGTTGTACTGCAACGTAAGACCAGTATTCAGATACTGCAATTTTACCCACTTGTTGACCTGTAATACCATCTTGTCCGGTTAATGCACCAACAATATCACCAGGACGAATTTTTTGTTTTTTGCCGCCTTCGATACGTATTGTGATCATTTCAGATGCTGCTGGTGGTGTATCTAATAATGAATTATCAGGTAATGGACTTGGGTTGATATTTCGGTCAAGAATATCTTCTAATAATTTAATTCTATGGTCATCTTTATTGCTGTAGAAAGTAAACGCCAATCCTTTACTACCTGCGCGACCTGTACGGCCGATACGATGAACATGTACTTCTTGATCATGGGCAACATGGAAGTTGAATACAGCACTTAGGTTGTCGATATCTAAGCCTCGAGCAGCAACATCGGTTGCAACTAAAATACGCGCGCTTTTATTGGAAAAGCGAATTAATGCTTGATCGCGGTCTTTCTGTTCTAAATCACCATGAAGGGCAATCGCACTGTAACCACGGTTTGCAAGTTCTTCCGCAACTTCTTGCACTTCACGTTTGGTGTTACAAAATACCACGCTCGATTCTGGTTGATGACGGTTTAATAATAAACGCAACGCGATCATACGATCTTGGTTATTTTGAACAGAATAAAATGTTTGTTCGATTACATTATTATCGTGTGTTGCTTTTACGGTAACTTGTTTAGGCGCATTCATAATACGCTTTGCTACTTTTTCAATTTGCTCGGGATAGGTTGCACTGAATAACAATGTTTGACGTTGTTTTGGGCTGTGCTCAATGATGCTGTCAATAGCGTCTTGGAAACCCATTTCTAACATGCGATCTGCTTCATCAAGAACCAACACACTTAAGTGTTCAAGATTTAAAGATCCTCTATTAAGATGGTCTTGAAGGCGCCCCGGAGTACCAACAATAATATGGGCTCCATGCTCTAAAGACGCGGCTTGCGGACTAAGCGGTGTGCCGCCGCATAAGGTCATTACTTTAATATTATGAATAGAGCGTGCTAGCTTTCTGATATCTGTGGCGACTTGGTCTGCTAATTCGCGAGTAGGACAAACAACTAATGATTGGATTCTAAATTGCTTAACGTTTAAGCGATGTAAAATACCAAGCGTAAATGCAGCTGTTTTGCCTGAGCCAGTTTTACCCTGTGCAATGACGTCTTCTCCATTTAAAATTAATGGTAAAGATTGTGCCTGTATTTCAGTCATCTTTTGATAGTTTAAAGACTCTAAATTAGTTAAAAGACTTTTCGATAAAGGTAAGGTTGCAAAAGAGGTGTCGCTCACGATAATAACTTCCTGATAGGGTGGTGATAATGGACGCTACCATAACAGTTTGCATGGTAGGTCACAAAAAAATTGTTAATAGTATAACGTTAAATTGCAGATAAACCTGTTTTATCTGCACCTAAAAATAGAAAACTTACGTTATTTACTACTAACAATTGAAGACCGGAATAATGACTGTTTAAAGGTCGTGATTATCATTAATAAAAATAAACTCCACCAATGTAAACTACCTCCACTGCTGCTATTATTACTACTTTCTACTACAACAGGTTCTAAAGAAGGTAAATCAGTAGCGGTATCTGTTGATGATTGATCGATCCCAATCATCCGTGCATTATGCAAAAAGGCGACATCTGAACCTCCATCCAAACTTGAATCTTTAGTATATTGCCAAGTAATAACGGTGTTTGTTCCAGCAATTTGGTAGTCTTCTGATGTGAAATCTTGTATGCCAGAAATACTCTGTATCGCAATACCGTTAATAAACAGTGTCAAAAAGTCATAATTTTCTTCGGAACTAATCGCCCAATCAAACTTCAACGACCAATCCCCAGATACGATTGCGTTTATTTGTGTGGCACCATTATCAGAAATAGACGGTGATTGAAGGTAGCTTGCATCTTCCGAAAGTAACCATGGTAATGTATTTGATTGATACCAAGTTACATCGGTATTTTCGGTAAAAGTAATATCATTAGGATTAACGATTTGCATGCCTTTAGCTTCAATTTCAATCGTTGAATCTGCTACTGTGTCATCATTGGTTTCTACAAGGAGGGTTGTTTTATCTGTTTGATAGGCATCCGGTTTATATTCAAAACTCACATCACAAGTGCTGTCTGCAGCTAACCCCGCGCACTCAATGGTTTGTAACGTAAATTCAGCTTCGTTTGATAAAGAAAAAGTCGGAGAGATAAGAGATTCAGAATTATTTTGAATCGTGATAGTAAACACTCTGACTTCACCAATATCTGCGACAAAATAGTCAGTATTATTGACACTTGTAACCGCATTGATTTGTAAATCAATCCACTCTGAATAATTTGACACTTTAGTATAAGCCCCCGGATTATTAGGCGCTGCGCAACCAAATCCGAAACTGACAATCCCAATTTGTTGGGTTTCATTTTGTTCTATCGATTCAACAACTAATGGGCCTCCACTATCCCCCTGACATGAGTCAATACCACCATTACTAATATCTCCTGCGCATACCATGTTATCAGTGAAATTAGGAATAGCTGCTCCACATGTTGTAGTAGATAGAAGGGGAAGTGAAACTTCATTTAAAATATCTGGGTAAATTGGGTTTACATCTTCGCCAGATGAAAAACCTACCGTCGATCCCCAGCCTATCGCTGTTGATGTTATTGTATTAACTGAAGTAAATTCTGTCGTTTCTAAGCTGGATAGTGCCATTATGGTAGTATTAGTTACAGGAGTTGATAATTTGATAAGTGCAATATCGTTATCAAAAGTAACTGTATTAAAATTAGGATGAATAATTATTTTATCAATATTGGTCGATGGTGTTTCAGTAGAAGAAAATAAGTCGTATTCACCTACTGTCGCAATAATATTATCTGCCGATAAACCTTCCATACAATGTGCCGCTGTTAACACCCATTGTTCATCGATTAAAGAACCACCACAGAAATGACTTTCTGTGTTTGCCGTTTTGATACTCACTATCCATGGGTACGTTGATTTACTAGTAACTTCATCGCCACCGACAATACGTGCAGATGGTGGCAATGAATCTTCTGCAAATGAGTTCATTGAGGTCATCAATAAACATGAAAATGTAAGTTGTTTGAAAAATGTAGTGTTATTCATAATATCCCTATTAAATAAAATCTGTTTACTATGTTATTGGTGCCTTTAATTTTTTATATTTAAAGATGATGATTAATCTTCAATCTATAACTTATAAGTTTGGGGCATCATAATTAGTTGGTTGATCGCTATACACACACACATTATGTGCTTCAACTAAGCCATTCTCTGCCACGCATTGTTGTTCAAAGAAATCAACAATCTCTTTACGTTGACAGTGTGCTTCAAAAGCTACTTTATTTGCCCAAATTTCATTAAATACTAAAGGAAAACTTTCTCCTGCCGCAAAGTCACTTTGTATATGACGGGTTGCTAAGTATTGAATACAACCATCTTCGCGTTGTGAGTTTGGTTCAAGTGATTGTAGTATTTTAAATAATGCATCTTCTTGGCCTGGCTTTGCTCTAAACATAGCGATGCAATAAATTTTTTGTGACATGTTATTTTCCTAATAAAATGGGATTGAAATTTTTGATATCTATTTAATGTAACGGTGTTAACTTTTAACTTAGTCGTCTCACCATAAGGACTGCTAACACTTAATATTCTCAATAAAAGATACTAAACAATAAGTGCTCATGTGACCTTTATGTCAACAATCTCCGTATATAATTAGCAGTCGACATTTATCGTTATAAAAATGTACTTAATCGGGATACTTGATTATTTTTATTTTCAATTTAGCCCTTAAATACATCGTATTTTTTGATGTGAAATTGACAACGCAAAAGATTGTACAGTGCACCAATCACAATATTTAAACTCAAACTTATAGGTAAACGATAGAGGTTAATGATTTGTTTTATTTAATGAAGCAACACGTTACTATCACTTAATTATATAATTTTAATAAAGGAATTAATATGGATATCTTATTTCAGTACATTTTCAATATACAAGTTTTTATTCTAGTGTTGGTCGTTATCATCTTAAAAAAATCAATTATTTTTGTGCCACAAAATCGTGCATTTTTAATTGAACGATTTGGTAAATACCAATCGACTCGAGAAGCTGGTTTGAATTTTCTTGTTCCTTTTATCGACCACATAGGCGCAAATCGTTCTCTTAAAGAACAAGCCGTTGATGTACCAAGCCAAAGTGCGATCACTAAAGACAATATTTCGTTAAGTGTTGATGGCGTATTATTTTTCAGAGTACTAGACCCACATAAAGCAACTTACGGTATTGATGATTATGTTTTTGCCGTTACGCAGTTATCACAAACAACGATGCGTTCTGAGTTAGGTAAAATGGAATTAGACAAAACATTTGAAGAACGTGATGTACTAAATACCAATATTGTTGCATCAATCAATGAAGCCGCCGGTCCTTGGGGGATTCAAGTTTTACGTTATGAAATTAAAGATATTGTGCCACCGACAACCGTTATGGAAGCGATGGAAACGCAAATGAAAGCGGAGCGTGTTAAACGTGCTCAAATTTTAGAGTCTGAAGGTGATCGCCAAGCCGCTATCAATGTTGCTGAAGGTCAAAAGCGTTCAGTAGTATTAAAAGCGGAAGCTGAAAAAGAAGAGCAAGTACTGCAAGCTCAAGGTGAAGCTGAAGCCATTATTGCTGTTGCAACGGCTCAAGCAGAAGCGTTAAATCGAGTTGGTGAAGCTGCTAATACTGACTCAGGCCAAAAAGCTATTCAGTTAGATCTAGCGACTAAAGCGATTCAAGCTAAAGCTGCCATTGCTAAAGAATCATCAGTAGTATTATTACCTGATAGCGGTAACGATGCAGCGTCTATGGTTGCACAAGCAATGACTATCATTACTAGCTTAAATAAAAAATAAAGGCTGATTATGGAATATATTCTTTTACATTTACCGCAGGCTTTAGTGGTACTGGGTCTTATTCTTTTAGCCATTGAAGTATTAGTCTTGGGTTTTTCAACATTTGTTTTATTTTTTGTTGGGCTAGGTACTATTATTACTGGTATTTTGATGGCGTTAGGCGTTTTGCCTACGAGCATGCTTAATGCGTTATTAGCAACAGCCGTTATTTCAACAATTGTGGCTTTGATAAGCTGGCAGCCTATGAAACGATTGCAAAACAAAGGTGAAATACACCAAGTAAAAAATGGCATGATTGGTGAGACATTTACATTACCTGAAGATTTAGCAGTTGGAAAAACCATCACCCATCGCTATTCGGGCATTAATTGGCAAGTTAAAGCGAACCAATCATTAACTGCAGGAACCGAAGTAAAGATAACGGAAATGCAAGTCGGTTTATTAACCGTGGAACAAGCGCTTTAAGCTGTAAATGTAGAAATATATTGGTGTTATGACGTAAACAACAGGTTTGCGTTGTACCACTTTTTTACCTTTAATTTTATTCCCTCTCTATTTTTTATTACAGTCTCATAAAAACCAGTCTATTAGCCGTCTCTAGATTTATTACGAAATATGACAACGTCTTAAACCTGTAATTTACAATTAATTACCATCATTTAATTATTTAATGTAGAGAGTTTATTATAGTAATCATGCTAATTAACTGATCTATTTAGCTTGTTAAAATGACTTATTTTATCGTTATAAATCTCGTAAAGGCAACAACCACTAAAGCATTAACATCTTTAGTTAATTCTCCGACAGACGATTAACAAAGTTAATCTTCGAAAGGCCACAACTTACGTCTTAAAATAGTTATTTTTCCTGTGTAAAATTTAGATCAGTTATTTAATGTAATTGGCATTAGAACGCCTTTTATTATCTAAATTTTATTATTTTGAATTTAAACAGCTAGTTTTAAAAGGGCAGTTATACCAAAAGAATTAATAAGGTGATCATTCTTGCTGGTTAAAATCCCCCCTAACTGCGTTGTGAGTTTTGAAGTGAGAACAACTATCTCCTACAACTCCCGCCTTATTAGTGTTAATTTTTCCTGCGCAATCTCTGATCACTTATTTAATTCCATTGGTATTAAAGCAGGAAAATGAAGGATAAGTAAATGGTAATAAAAAGCCGATAAAATTATCGGCTTTTATAATTGGTATAACGCTTATGCACGACCCATAAATTTCTTTTCAGTCGTGTTAACACGGATTTTGTCACCCGTTGAGATATGCTCTGGTACTTGTACTGTTAAGCCAGTTGATAAAATAGCTGGTTTTGTACGAGCAGTAGCAGAACCACCTTTAATAGAAGGGTCTGTTTCTACAATGACTAAATCAACACTTGCTGGTAGTTCAACCCCTACTGGCGCACCATCAACAATAACAACTTGTAAACCTTGTGTATTTTCATCAATAAATAAAACTTCATCAGCGATGCTTTCTTTATTTAAGTTGTATGGCGTGTAATCTTCGCTATCCATAAAGACCAACTCATCACCATCAAGGTATGAAAACATAACATTACGGCGAATTAAGTCCGCTAATGTGAGCATGTCACTGTCTTTGAATGTTTCATCAGTTTTTGCACCAGAAACAACATCGTACATACGCATACGATATAAACTGCCGCCTGCTCGACCTTGAGGAACTGAACGCTCAATGTCTTTAATAATGTAAACGCTGTTGTTAAATTCAACTGCAGTATTTTTTTTGATATCACTTGCCTTAGGCATATTAACTTTCCTTTATATTGTGCTTATATACATCGAGCTGGTTTAGGTAAACCAGCAATTTTAGTGGCTTGTTTCGCTGGGCCATCTGGAAATAATTTGTATAAATAACGACTACTTATTTGATCTTTGCCATATTTATTTTGCATCGCTTTGACTAGAGCGCGAATCGCTGGAGAAGTATTAAATTGTTCATAAAAATCACGAACAAAATAGATAACTTGCCAATGTTGATCTGTCATTGCTATCGTTTCTAATTGTGCTATTTCAGCTGCTAATGCTATATCCCACTGTGTTGAGTCGAGTAAGTAGCCTTGTGCATCTGTAGCAATTTCTTGACCATTAAATATCAAGTCTAATTCCTTTACCGTGTGAGCGCTTTATTGGAGCAAAATTCTATATTAAAAGTAATAAATTGCCTATCCTAAAAAGAGTAATCTTTTACTTTGTTTAAATTTGTTTGAGTAATTATGCCAGAGAGGCGACTTCACCCTGTGCTCTATTTTCGATTTGTTGTAAAAGTACCTGTATATCTAATGCTGTGAAAGCAATTAATCGTAATTGTTCAACGATTAATTTGGATTCATCTGACATCGTCTCTTTATATAATTGAAATGATTCAATTTCAATTTTTTCAATTGCAGCTTGTTTTAATTCAGGACGATAGGTATACAAAATTTGTTCTGAAGTGGCTACAAAAAGTTGTTTTAATAACTCTAAATCTTGTTGAGGCTCTATTTTATGGCGATGTGAAGACAGTGCAGCAATATAGCAGTTTAATGCATCACAGCGATTAACTAAGCCATAGACCTCTTGTTTAAGATGTTGCTTTGAATTGGGTTCAAAGAGCATGCTTTGCCAAGCTGAAGTTAATGCTGCATCTGATTTAAAGGATGCAAATCGAGTCTGACGGAATACAATACTTTCGCTTCGTCCAAACTGATATTGCTGTGCTATTTGTTTAAAGTAACGACTGCTATTGAGCAAATGATTATTTACTAAAGCAGGGAAGCGTTTGAATTGCCAATCAGGGTAAATAAAGCTAATCGCTAAAAAGCTTAATACACAACCAATTAACGTTTCATAAATGCGTGCGTATAAAACATCAATACCGGAAGGGGCTAGTAGATTAGTTAATATCATTACAAATAAAGTAATAAATATAACGGCTAAACCATAATTTGTTCGTACGTAGTTAATGAATAAGAATGCTGAAACGACCATTAAAATAGATTGTAATAATTCGTTTTCAATCATTATAAATATCGGGAAGCTGAGCAATATCCCCAATAACGTACCAAAACTTCTTAAAGTAAGACGTTTACGTGTTTCACTGAAACTAGGCTGGCAAACAAATAACACCGTGGATAGTATCCAAAAACCATTATTAAGTTGAAATTGTACTTGAATCAGATAAGCGATCACTAAAGAGAGGCTAATACGTACCGCATGTTTAAATACCGGTGTCTTTTGTTTATAGGCTTTACGTATTGTTTTCCAAAAGCTAAGAGGTTGTTTGTTTTCACTATCAACAACAATAACGGTATTGTCTTTGTTTATGTTAGATAATGAGTTTAGTAGGCAGTCTATACCATTAAGGTTATCGTAGATTGCTTGTAAAGCTTGCATTGCTTCTTGATTATTATTGAATAATTGCAGTTTTTGTTTTAATAAAAAAAGTTGATCAGACAGCGCTTGTATAGTCCATTTTAAACGGCGTGAATGCTGATATATTTTTTTTTCACTGATGTTTGCACCTACTTGGTGACAATCCATGCTCAATTGTAATAGTAATTGGTGAAAGCCTTCTAATATCTGACTTCGCCCAAAAGTATTTTCTAACTGGCTGTACAAATATTGACTTGCGCTAATACGTTCATGAATTTGTTCTGCGACTAAGTAATATTGATTCAATAGACTTAATTCGCGTTGTCGTCTATTTGCTTTGTATTGACCTTTGATCATGCTTTTAGATGACTCTAAACGTGCCATAATACTGATATTTAAGACCGCTAGTTTCTGCCTTGTATCAATGATCGCTTGTTTAGAATTTCCTTTTTGCGCATCAAATAAATCTGACTTTTGTAGTTGATAGCGGCTTATCGCATAAAATAGCTGTGAGAGTTGTTCACGCAAGGTTCTGTTAGGACTTAAATGCGACCAATAAATAGCAAATAAACCATACCAGAGTGCGCCGATGGCTAATAAAAGAGGCTGTTCGAACCACACAACATTATCTTGGTGGCCAATCATGGTGTAGATCGCAATTAAAATCGCGCCAAAACCAATTTTAGTATAATGCGTCCCTAAACTGGCTAGCATCATAAAAGCAAAAGTAGAGGTCCCTAAACCGATAGCAAAGAAGAGTGGGTAGGGTAATAACAGTTCAACGCTCGATGCAGCAACAAAGAAGCAAGCGATAACGGTCGCAATGAATTTCTTTCTCTCTTTGGTATTTTCATCAACTTCAACGATAGCACTGGCCATTACGCCCAAACAAAGTGACAGAGAAATAGCTAAGTTAGATTGCTCAAACAAACCTAATTGGAGGTCAAATAAAACAGGTATAAAGGTACATGTCATTGCAATAACAACACGAAATCCTGAATGTGCATTAGAGTCAGAAATTAACCGTCTAAGCATTAAAGTAAAAGAGTATTGCATGTACTGTTTCTCAGTAGCGTGGTTAATAGTTATTGATTTAGGTGCTTGGCCATTATTGCTGATTAAAAGAGTTTTGCTAAGCATTAATGATTAATATTAGTTTTAATCCTTCACCTTACCATCAATCATAGCTGCTTTATAAAGCAGAATGCCACCATAAAAAAGGGCTGTGGATCAAAGAGTTGATTTTAACCTTAATTTTGCAGTTTAAGTTACTCATTTTTGCATCTTTGATGTGACATTTTAAGTGAG
Organism: Psychromonas sp. L1A2; assembly: GCF_009828855.1. Taxonomy (NCBI): domain Bacteria; kingdom Pseudomonadati; phylum Pseudomonadota; class Gammaproteobacteria; order Alteromonadales; family Psychromonadaceae; genus Psychromonas; species Psychromonas sp. L1A2. Next base: position 1,719,657 of record NZ_WUAG01000001.1, read on the forward strand.
TTTTGCGACAATGGCGTCGAATTTTTTAACTAAAAAGAGTAATGTTTGATGTCTGCACAAATCATTGATGGAAAAGCGATTGCTGCTAAGGTTACTGATAAAGTAGCTATTGGAGTACAAGCCCGTAAAGACAAAGGGTTACGTGTACCTGGTCTGGCTGTAGTGTTAGTAGGAGGGGATCCTGCTTCACAAATTTATGTACAAAGTAAACGCCGTACCTGTGAGAAAGTAGGTTTCACTTCTAAAGCATTTGATTTACCAGCAACAACAACTCAACAAGATTTATTAGCACTTATTGATCAATTGAATGAAGATCCAAGCATCGATGGTATTTTAGTGCAATTCCCATTACCTGAAGGTTTAGATGAAACATCAGTGGTTGAACGCATTAAACCAGATAAAGACGTTGATGGATTTCACCCTTACAATGTAGGTCGTTTAGCACAACGTATCCCTTTATTAAGATCTTGCACACCACGCGGCATGATCACTATGCTTGAATCAATTGATATTGATTTACATGGTAAGCATGCAGTTGTAGTTGGCGCATCGAATATTGTGGGTCGTCCAATGACGTTAGAGCTTCTATTAGCTGGTTGTACAACAACAACTTGTCATCGCTTTACTAAAGACCTTGAGTATCATGTACGCCAAGCTGAGATATTAGTGGTTGCGCGTGGTAAAGCTAACTTTATTCCTGGTGACTGGATTAGAGAGGGCGCCATTGTATTAGATGTGGGTATTAACCGTTTAGACAATGGTAAAATCACTGGAGATGTAGAGTTTGAAGCGGCAAAAGAAAAAGCAGCTTGGATTTCTCCTGTACCAGGTGGTGTTGGCCCAATGACGGTAGCAACATTAATTGAAAATACATTATTCGCTTGTAATGAATACCATTCATAAAGCATTTGTTATAAAACGATATAATTAATAGCCTCATAATAAAAAAGACTGCAAATGCAGTCTTTTTTGTTTTTAACCTCAAGGCTTTATTGATAGTAACTTAATAATTAAAATCTGCTATCAAAAGGTATTGCTAGAGAACTGAAATTTTCTAGCAGAAAAGCTTATAAGTTATCTAAATATCTTTCAGCATCTAGTGCTGCCATACAACCCGTTCCAGCAGAAGTAATCGCTTGACGATAAATATGGTCAGATACGTCACCAGCAGCAAATACGCCTTTAATTGTTGTTTGTGTTGCGTTACCTTCACTACCAGTTTGCACTTTCAAGTAACCATGGTTCATTTCTAATTGATCAACAAACATATCAGTATTTGGTTTGTGACCAATGGCAATGAACACGCCCATTACTTCTAATTCTTCAGTCTTATCAGATAACGTGTCTTTTAAACGTAAGCCGGTTACGCCCATATCATCACCTAATACTTCATCTAAAGTACGGTCTGTATGTAACACGATATTACCGTTTTTAACTTTTTCATTTAAACGGTCTAATAAAATTTTCTCTGAACGGAATGTAGTACGGCGATGTATTAAATGTACCTCAGATGCAATGTTAGAAAGGTATAACGCTTCTTCGACAGCAGTATTACCTCCTCCAACAACAGCAACTTTTTGATTACGGTAGAAAAAACCATCACAAGTTGCACATGCAGAAACACCACGACCTTTGAATGCCTCTTCTGAATCTAGACCTAAGTAACGTGCAGAAGCACCTGTTGCAATGATCAATGCATCACAAGTATAAGTGCCAGTATCGCCTTTAAGTGTAAAAGGAGGCTTGGTCAATTCAACCTCATTGATATGGTCAAAGATAATCTCAGTATCAAAACGTAAAGCATGTTCTTTCATGCTTTCCATTAAACCAGGACCCGTCATATCAGCTGCACCACCAGGCCAGTTTTCAACTTCAGTTGTTGTTGTTAATTGTCCACCTTGTTGCATACCTGTAATTAATACTGGTTTAAGGTTAGCACGAGCTGCATAAACAGCAGCTGTATAACCTGCAGGGCCTGAACCTAAAATTAATAATTTGTTATGTATGGTTTCGCTCATATCGTTACCTTGAATAATGAAAAACAGATCAGTTAGTCTATAATACCAAAAGAATTAATAAGGTGATCATTCTTACTGGTTAAAATCACCCCTAACTGCGTTGTGAGTTTTGAAGTGAGAACAACTATCTCCTACAACTCACGCCTTATTAGTGTTAATTTTTCCTGCGCAATCTCTGATCACTTATTTAATTCTATTGGTATAACACTGACCTTAATAATTAATAAATTATGTTAATACTAAACTTTTAGTATACAAACTTCAGTAAAAAAAAACGGATACTTCATAGAAATATCCGTTCTTATCAATAGGTATTACCTACCAAGTTATAGTGACGTTTTTACTGTTTCACTGCTTGATTTATTGCTTGCAAATGAACTACCAGCTTGTTGTGTTGCTTTAACAATTGTTTGTCGTTCTGTTGCAGCAACAATCTTAATTTCTTTAGATAAGTCTAAAGGTTCTGAGATTGTTTTAACCATTGCTGATGTTGATTGACCTTTAGCAATACTGACAGTACCACTTTTACTTGGTGAAGCTGTCGTTGCTAATGGAGCGATAGGCTCTTCAATGGCTGTTTCAGTTACTTCAACTTTAGGTGCTTCAACAATTGCTTGAGTTGCCACAGGTGTTTCAATTTTAGGCTCTTCAACAATAGTTTCAGTTACTACTGGCTCTTCAACCTTAGATTCTTCAACAATTGCTTCAGTAACTACTTCAGTAGCTACAGGTGCTTCAACTTTAACTTCTTCAACAGTAGGAGCAGGAGTTTCAGTTTCAACTTGAGCAGTATTTTTTTCTACTTTTGCTGTGGTTTTAGCATTTTCAACTGGCAGTATTTTTTGTGCAGATGTCACCGGAGATTGTTCAACTATTTTCTGCAGCTGTTCAACTTCTTGTTGTGGTGTTTTGTTGTTCGCTATTTCATCAACTGTTTTAGCAACAGGAACGGTTGCTTTTACTGTTGATGTTTCAGCTTCTATGTTTGCATCTGTTTCTGGGTAACGGCTCGTAACAGCTTCAGCTTGCGGATCGTTTTGTTGATCACGTTTGTTACGTTGTCCATTGTTACGTAAATAACGTGAACGACGTTGTGGGATTTCAACAGGAGTATAGCCTTCATCATTAGTTGATGGGACGTTATCTGTTGACTCAGTTTCAACCGCATCTGTAACGACTGATGCTTGATTAGCTTCAACTTTTTTGGCCGCTTCAGGTGATTTTCTTACTTTAGCTTTTGGCTTTTTAGTTTCAACATTTGCTTTAGGTTGAGTTGCTGCATCAACGTTAGCATCAGTCACTTCTGTGTTTTTATTTTCAACTGCGCTTTCTACTGCGTTCTCAGGCTGTTGAACACGTACTTTTTTACGCATATTACGACGTTTACGACGCGCTACAACAACTTCTTGAGTATTGGTTTTCTCAGTATTATCTTGAGCAGGTTTTGCTTCATTCTCATACTTTTTAGTTTGTTGTGTAGGCTTGCGATCCGAAGGCTTACGATTACTGCGACGTTCAGCCGAATTATCTGCTGATTTATCATTGCGGTTATTACGATTACGGTTCGGATTACCTTTGGCGTTACGTGTATTACGCGGAGTGTGGCTCGGTTCAGCTTTTGGTTCTGGTTTAGGTTGAACTTCTTTTTTAGTTTCAACTTTTGAGTCGTCACTGAAGAATTTAACTATTGCATTAATAACTTTAGTCACTAAAGAATCTGAATTAACAGCTGCTTTTGTTTCTGTTGTTTTTTTAGCTTCAACTTTTACAGTTGGTGCCTCTTTAGTTGGAGCACTAAAACCACTTAGTAACGGCTCTTCTAGTTCTTCATGTTCTTTTTGAGCAATGTTAGGAATGTATACAGTATGTTGTTTTTCTAACGCATCATAATTGATGTCTTCTTTACCATCTTTACGAGTGCGTTTAACTTCGAAATGAGGCGTTAATAAGTTTGCATCAGGCACGATGTAAACTTCACATCCATGACGGTTTTCAATTTTAGCCACTGCTTTACGTTTTTCATTAAGTAAGTAAGCAGCAACGGCAACCGGAACACGAGCTTGGATTTGAACTGTATTTTCTTTTAAGCCTTCTTCTTCAATTAAACGAAGAATCGCTAAAGATAATGAGTCATTATCACGAATAGTACCTTGGCCATGACAGCGAGGACATACACGAGAAGCTGATTCACCTAGAGAAGGGCGTATACGTTGACGAGACATTTCCATCAAACCAAAACGAGAAATGCGGCCTAATTGGATACGCGCTCTATCTTGACGTACTGATTCACGCATTCTGTTTTCAACTTCACGTTGATGGCGTGCAGGTGTCATATCGATGAAATCGATAACCACTAAACCACCTAAGTCACGCAAACGCAGTTGACGAGCAATTTCTTCTGCTGCTTCTAAGTTTGTGTTGAATGCGGTTTCTTCAATATCTCCACCACGTGTTGCACGTGCTGAGTTGATATCGATAGAGGTTAATGCTTCAGTCGGGTCAATAACGATTGAGCCACCTGATGGTAAACGTACTTCACGTTGGAAAGCTGATTCAATTTGGCTTTCCACTTGGTAATGTGTAAATAATGGAATTTCACCTTGATATAATTTAAGGCGATTTACATAGTCTGGACGAATCATTTCGATATGACTTTTAGCTGTTTCAAAAGTCTTTGCATTATCGATAACAATTTCACCAATATCACGACGTAAATAATCACGGATTGAACGTACAATAACATTACTTTCTCGGTGAATTAAAAACGGAGCTGCTTTTGTTTTTGATGCTTGGTCAATGGCTTGCCAATGAGTAATTAAGACGTTTAAATCCCATTCTAATTCTTCAGCTGATTTACCAACACCTGCTGTTCGTACAATCAATCCCATACCATGTGGTAATGTAAGATCTGACAATGCTGCTTTTAATTCAGTACGCTCATCACCTTCGATGCGACGAGATATACCGCCAGCACGAGGATTGTTTGGCATTAACACTAAATAGCTACCAGCTAAACTAATAAAAGTGGTTAAAGCTGCACCTTTATTACCACGTTCTTCTTTTTCAATTTGAATTATAACTTCTTGGCCTTCTTTAATAACATCTTTGATGTTAGGGCGGCCTTTAAATGAGTATCCTTCTGGAAAATAGTTGCGGGCAATTTCTTTAAGCGGTAAAAAACCATGGCGTTCAGCGCCGTAATCTACAAATGCAGCTTCTAAGCTTGCTTCAACACGTGTAATTTTACCTTTATAAATATTTGCTTTCTTTTGTTCGTGACCAGGACTTTCGATATCAAGATCATACAGCTTTTGCCCATCGACTAGGGCTACACGTAACTCTTCTGCTTGAGTTGCGTTGATTAACATTCTTTTCATTTGTGAACTCTTGTTTAATTTTTTCGTTATTTTTATATGTACTAACTGTTTTTTGCATGCTGACCTCATGTCTGGTTATACAATCTCTCGACTGGAAGTATTCTGAGGTGCGTTAAAAGCGGATACAAATAGACTAAATTAAAATTAATTTAGTCTTGCAGCGTTACATTCTAATCATTTGATTTGCTTTCATAATAGTTATGCCTACCAGCGATTTTATAGTCATAAAATCACGAGGCATTAACTTTGTTATTGTCGCATTTATATCTACTTACAAGCAACAAAGTTTTTATATATTATGCGATCAGGCGTGATAAACTTAACGAATGGAACAGATAAATCACTCAGTACGCATTATTGACATCGCTCAAGAAAATGCACAACAACGCATCGATAACTTTCTTCGCTTACATCTTAAGGGCGTGCCTAAAAGCATGATCTATAGAATAGTGCGTAAGGGAGAAGTTCGAGTAAATAAAAAACGTATTAAACCAGATTACAAATTACAGGTTGGCGATAGTGTCCGGATTCCACCTGTTAAAGTTGACCCTGAAAATGCGTTACCATCACCTAAACTAAATAGCATTAAGAATTTAGAGTCAGAAATCGTTTATGAAGATGATGGTTTAATCATTCTTAATAAACCCTCTGGTCTTGCCGTTCATGGAGGAAGTGGAGTCGATTTTGGCGCCATAGAAGGGTTACGCGCATTACGCCCTGACGCCCGATTCTTAGAACTGGTACATCGTCTTGATAAAGCAACGTCGGGATGTTTATTAATTGCTAAAAAACGCAGTGTTTTACGTGCACTACATGAACAGCTTCGCCAGAAAACCATGAAAAAGCAATATTTTGCTTTAGTAAAAGGGCAGTGGAATATAAAAGACCGCTTAGTCCGTGAGCCGCTATTAAAAATTCCTCAAGATTCAGTGGTTAAAGTGAGCCCACTGGGAAAAGCATCAGAAACGCACTTTAAAATCGTTCAACGTTATGAGGGTGCAACATTGGTTGAAGCAAGCCCAGTAACTGGTCGAACACATCAAATTCGTGTTCATGCGGCTTGTAAAGGACACAATATCGCTTGTGATGAACGTTATGGCGATAAAACCTTTGATAGTAAAATGAAAGCATTAGGGTTGAATCGACTCTTTTTACATGCCGCTCACATTACTTTCTTTCACCCAGTGCTTGAGAAAAGAATGACGGTTAGTGCACCACTTTGTCCTCGTTTAGAGGAATTGTTAGGAAAATTACAACGAAGCTAATATGAAATATCAATTAATTATTTTTGACTGGGATGGAACTTTAATGGATTCCATTGATAAAATTGTTCTGTGTATGCAACAAGCTGCAAAACAACAAAAGCAGACAATACCAGATGGGCTGGCAGTTAAAAATATTATTGGTTTAAGTTTATGCAACAGTTGTTTCCTACATTGTTATTGGAAGATCAAGAAGCACTCGTTGAGGCTTATCGCGATCAGTATCATCGGATGCATGATATCGAGACGCCTTTTTATGATGGTATTGCAGAGTTATTAATTAACTTAAAAGAGCAAGGGTATACACTTGCTGTGGCTACTGGTAAAGGACGTAACGGATTAAACCGTATGATGAAGAAAACAAATACTGAACATTTGTTTTCTATGACAATATGCGCCGATGAATCTAACTCCAAACCCGATTCATTAATGATTCAGTCCTTATTAAAAGCATTAAATATAAAGTCATCAGATGCTTTAATGGTGGGTGATTCAAGTTATGATTTAGATATGGCTGTGAATGCTGGTGTTGATAGTCTTGGGGTTAGCTACGGAGTACATGGCCGCAATGTTTTATTGTTGTCTAAACCAATTGCAGTTGTTGATTGTTTAGTGACACAACTACCTGACTATATTTAATGGTTATATTGAGTAAAACTGTTAATTTAATGAACAGTTAGTAAGTCAAGATGGCAATAATTTTAAACTTAGTCTTTGTGAAGTATTCATCGATTAAAAGGAATGATAATGTTTAGTGAATATATTAAATTAACGGGTCGTGGTGAAAAAGGTCGCCGTCCTTTAACCATGGATGAATCAAAACAAGCTTTAACTGATTATTTAAATGGTGATGCAAGTTTACTGCAGCTAGCAGTATTGTTGATGTTGCAACGAGTTCGCTGTGAAACACCGGAAGAAGCAGCTGGATATATATCAGCACTTCGTACTAAAGTTTCAAATGATTGGCATACATTAACGCCAGATCTTGATTGGCCATGTTTTGCGGGCAAAAAAAGACAGCCGCCTTGGTTACTATTAGCGGCTAAGTTGCTTGCTGCCAATGGCGTCAAAATATTTTTACACGGTCACATGACAGTTGATTTAGTAAAATATCAAGTTGAGTCAGCATGTCCTTTACTTAATATTGTTATTGCTGACACTCCTGAAAAAGCCAAGATTGCATTAGAAAATGATTCATTGGTGTATGTGCCTTTATCTGCTTATTGTCCTGAGTTAATTGAATTATTGGCATTACGCGAGCAAGTCGGTTTACGTACTCCACTTAATACGGTTGCTAGAAGCATCAATCCAAGTAACGCACCTTATAGTATTCATGGTGTGTTTCATAAAAGTTATGAAAAGATTCATGCACAAGCAGCATTATTAAATAATGAACACAGTATTATTGCTTTCAAAGGGGAAGGTGGGGAAAGTGAAGTTAATCCTCGTGTTTCTACTTTGGCTTGTGGTGTAACGCAAGTAAATGGGAAAGCTCAGTATGTTGAGCAAGATTGGCCAACGTATTTAGAAGATTTCTCAGGTGCCCATACAGAAGTTTCTGCTGAATATTTGTTAAAAGTTTGGAATAAAGAGATTGAAGATGCTTACGGAGATGCAGCTGTTATCACTACCGTTGCAATGGTCTTAAAACAAATGCAACCCGCTAGCTCGCAAGATGAAGCATTACAAAAAGCGAAGCAGTTATGGGAAAGTCGAACTATTTAAGTATTTTCAATACTGAGAGTTTAAATAAAAAGGAAGCTAATTAGCTTCCTTTTTTATTTATTATATTAGGCTTATTAGAGTGACTTTATAATCTTTAATACGACTCAATATTTAGTAAATTATCTACGTATCTGAATAATAATACCGAATAAAGGGTGGTCTAAATAATGAATTTCTCCACTTTTTAGACGTCTAGTTTGATCAAATAAAGTTTCTGTTATTACTTTTTCAGTTCTTACCGTTCGTTTGGGTACAGATTCTTGAGCGACTACTTGTACTGTTGCTTCTGTATCGACCTCTGGCGTCTCCGTTGCAAGCACAGATACAGAAGATGAAACTGGTTTTTCTGTTTGTGTTCTAACAATGAGCTGTGCATCTATTTGTAAGTAACGTTGTACATAAATTAAAAAGTTACCATCTATTTCATATAGATCTTGAAGTGTCTGGTTCTTTTGAAGAGAAGCTAATACATCTAGTTTTTCAGGATCAGTGACAAGATCATTTGATGTTGTTGCCGTGGCCTTTTCAAGTCTGGCTGATTGAGGCATGTCTAATGCGTAGTTTTTACCAGCAAATAGATGGATTGGTAATGCATCTTGCTTATTTTGAATCGGCATACGCCACGCTGTATGCAATAATGGTGTGAATAGTTGATGGTTATTAAGTCTTCTAAGTTGTTCTTTAAGTCTTAATCCTTTCAATAGTATGAGCCTATTACCTTCTTTTACCATTTCGTTATCAGTTATTTGAACAGGGTTTTGCTTATGTAAGCATGGCTCACCTGCTAAACAATTTGTTGCTGGAGCTGCTTTTATGACTTCAAGGCGATCACGTTGTTTTAAATACACATTATTCTGATCTAATTGTTCACTGCTATTTTGAACATCAACATTGCGTTTAAACACGATTATTTCAACGTCGAACCAACGGTCTCCAGCTTGTACGTTGAATGAGCATGTTGTTGCGATAAGTAGTGGTAAAATATAACGTAAATTCAAAGTTTATCCTTTCTTGGATTTATTTAATAAGGTGTAATTTAAAGCTATCAAGTAATTGTTTCAACCAATTTAGGCGTTCTGCGCTATTTTCCAGAGCCATAGTGAATTTCAATTTACTTGGGCCGTCTAGTTTAAAGGTATTTGATTGAGTTTGCAGTAGTGAAACAAGAAACATCGGATCTACTTTTGAATGTTCAGTAAAGGTAACAGCACCGCCTAGTGCATGTGCTTCAATTCGTGCAATCCCCAATTTTGAACAACGTTGTTTAATAGCAGTTACCGCCACTAAGTTTTTAGTCGCGTCAGGCAATAAGCCAAATCTATCAATTAGTTCAACTTGAATCTCATTTAATTCATTATTATTTTTACTATTCGCAATACGTTTATATAAAGAAAGGCGCATATTAACATCTGGAATGTAATCATCTGGTATCAGTGCCGGTATGCGTAACTCAACCTCTGCTTGTGTGGCTAACAGGTGCTCTAAACTTGGTTCTTGGCCATTACGCAATGCATCAACTGCTTGATTTAACATGTCCATGTAAAGGTTAAAGCCGATACTGGTTATTTGACCTGATTGCTCATCACCCAGTAATTCACCTGCACCACGAATTTCTAAATCGTGCGTTGCTAGAGTGAATCCTGCTCCTAATGTGTTTAATGAGCCGATTGCTTGTAATCGTTTTTTAGCATCTTTGGTCATTAATTTGGGTGTTGGGGTTAATAAGTACGCATAAGCTTGATGATGTGAACGACCAACTCGACCACGTAATTGATGTAATTGAGCAAGACCTAAGTGATCTGCTCTATTAATAATAATGGTATTAGCCGTCGGAATATCAATACCTGTTTCAATAATGGTGGTACATACTAAAACGTTTTGACGCTGATGGTAGAAGTCAGACATGACTCGTTCGAGTTGCTGTTCATTCATTTGACCATGAGCGACTGAAATACGAGCTTGCGGTAATAAAACTTGTAAGTCAGCAGCTGCTTTGGCAATGGTTTCGACATTATTATGTAAAAAGTAAACTTGGCCACCACGCATAATTTCACGCGTGATAGCATCACTAATAGTTTGATCGGTTCTTTGCTCAACAAATGTTTTTACCGCTAAACGTTTAGCGGGTGGAGAAGCAATAATGGATAAGTCACGCATACCATTCATCGACATATTTAATGTTCGTGGAATAGGTGTTGCAGTCAATGTTAGAATATCAATTTGGGCGCGAAGACGTTTGATTTTTTCTTTTTGGCGAACACCAAAACGATGCTCTTCATCGATGATTAATAGTCCTAAATCGGCAAACTTAATGCCATCACTTAATAGTTTATGTGTGCCTATTAATATATCGATTTTACCTTCAGCCGCTTCTTGTAAAATAAGCTTCTGTTCTTTTGCTGTTTTAAAACGAGATAAAACTTCTATTTTAACTGGCCAGTTAGCAAATCGGTCACGAAAATTCTCAAAATGTTGCTGTGCAAGGAGCGTTGTTGGGACGAGCAAAGCAACTTGTCGTGCATTATCAGTGGCCATAAATGCAGCACGCATTGCAACTTCTGTTTTACCAAAGCCTACATCGCCACAAACAAGTCTGTCCATTGGTTGTGATGAGCACATATCTGAAATCACAGAATTAATAGAAAGTGCCTGATCATGCGTTTCTTCAAAAGGGAAGTCATCACTAAAGGCGGCGTAATTAGCTTGATTAAATTGGTATTTAAAACCTTTTTTCGCCGCTCGTTGTGCGTAAATCTCAAGTAACTCAGCGGCGACATCACGTACTTTTTCAGCAGCACGTTTTTTAGCTTTAGCCCAAGTATCGTTACCCAATTTACTAATAGGTGCTGTTTCAACATCACTGCCACTATAGCGTCCAATAAGGTGTAAGGAGGTGACTGGAACATATAACTTGTCACCACGTAGGTATTCAAGTGTTACAAATTCATTAATGCTGCCTGATACTTCAATCGTTTGTAACCCTAAATAACGTGCAACACCATGGTCTATATGAACAACAGGTTGACCTACTTTTAATTCAGCAAGGTTACGTACTATGTGTTCAGAACTTTCTTCGCTTTGGTTCTCTTTATTTTGACGTCGACGTTGAGTAATTTTACTGCCAAGTAATTCCGTTTCAGTAATAAAAGCAAATTGACTGTCGATGATTAAAAAGCTGTTCTCAACACGACTAACGGTAATAGAAACTTTGTTTTTACTTTGATTGCATTCACTAATGCTAGCAACTGACTTGATGGATAGTTTAAGGGGACTTAATAAGGTTAATAACGCTTCTTTACGCCCAGCAGACTCAACACTTAATAAGACTTTACCAGGAAAACCTTCAATGAACGCAGCAACATTTGCCAGTGGATTTTTATCTTTATGATGAATTTTTATATCTGGTAGGGTTGTTAGTGGTAAATTCGTTTTACCTGCTTTAGGCGCTGCAAAAGAATCTTGTTGTAATTGATACTTAGGAAACTCATTTAAGCGTTTAAAACATTGTTCTTGTCGTAAATAAAGGGCAATAGGTTGCAATAGAGGGCGTAATAAATCAACTCCTCGTTCTTCAAAGCGGTGTTCTATGGTTTTCCAGAAGTTATCAATTGCACTATTAATATCACCAACAATACAAAGGCGCGTTTGTTTAGGAAAATAGTCAAATAAGGTGGCAGTGTCATTAAAAAATAACGGTAAGTAGTATTCAATACCAGCTGGTAAGTTTGATTGAGAAATTTGCTGGTAAATAGAATCCGCACTTGTAGATAATTTCGAAGGAAATTTTTCACTATAAGCTGTTTTAAAATTCACTATAGCCTGTTTGTCCGTTGCAAATTCATGCGCAGGTAACATTTTAATTTCTTTTATCGTTGGTAATGAACGTTGTGTTTCAGTATCAAAAGGACGGATCGAATCAACTTCATCATCAAAAAAGTCAATACGATAAGGCGTATCACTGGCCATCGGATAAATATCTAACAATGAACCTCTAGCACAAAATTCTCCGTGCTCACGTACTTGGTCTACTGCGTAATAACCAGCTTCTTGAAGCTGTTCACGTAATATTTGTAGTTCTAGTTTTTGCCCTGTTTTAACCACTAACGTATGTTGTTTTAAATAACTTGGAGGCGCTAATCTTAATAGTAAAGTAGTGACTGGGACTATCAATATACCATTTGTCATGGATGGTAATTGATACAAGGTTTCTATACGGGTTGAAATAATATCTTGGTGAGGTGAAAAATGGTCATAAGGTAAAGTTTCCCAATCAGGGAATAATTTTACTTCAAACTTACCTTCAGCAAAATAAAGCAGCTCTTGGTGCAACTTAATAGCACTAGGCGTGTCATTAACCACAACTACTAAAGGGGACTTTTGAGGATTAGCTTCAGCGCATTGGTTAATAACAAAGCTTTGACTACTGCCAACTAAATTAGCAAGTTGTTGCGTGTCACTAGAAGATTTTAAAGGCGGTATATTAAGTAAGCTGTTCATATTATTGACTTATTTTCACTTTTTTTTTGCTAATTATAGAATGTGTTTATTTAACTATTCGATACAGAGCGAACAGTTAAATATAGTTATGAGTTTAGGTATTTAATTCACGCTGTTTAGCTCTGTTTTTTAGCTGTTGTGATTGTACATGTAGACTTGCTCTAATCAATAGCTCTCGATCTTGTTCGCGTATAAAGCTGTATGTAAAAGTACACTCTGTATCATTAATGTCAGACACGCTAGCATAACAGTAGATGGCTGATGACTCTTCAGGTAAAAATATTTTAAGACGAACATTATCATCTATTTTCAATGTGTTGCTATTTTTTATGATAATACTACCAGCACTAAATTTAATCGTTTGATGACGAGATTTTTCATCATCTTGTTGCGTCAGTACATAACTTAGTAGTGTATTGATTTTTTGATTCTGTGCTTGTAGATAATTCCATAGTGCTTGTGTATTATCGCTGTTTAATTTTAACGGCGCTAAAATGCTCGCATCGGCTTTTGCAAGATCACTTGCCATTCTAAATGGCCCGGGGATCTCTTCTTCAAAAGCGAGTTGATTAAGTGGTAAATCGCTTTTATCAATTGATTTTAAATTGATTGATAGTACATGCTTTACTAAAAAATATTCATTATTGTTCATATCTACAAACCAAGCTGTTATTGAATGATACAGAAACACCTTATTGTAGGCGTTTTGTCTGTCTTAGCGAATAAAGATACATTAGAATGGCCTGCATTAAAATGTAATCAATAAGTTAAGTCTAGATTTAGCGCTATTAATGTTGATTGTTGGCGGATAACGCTATTTTAATAACAATCTTGCTTTATTAAGACAACTAAAAATAAAAGGTAACTATGTTTTATCCTTTAAGTGTATTTATCGGTTTGCGATATACAAAATCTAAACGTAATAATCAATTTGTCTCGTTTGTTTCTTTATTTTCTACTGGCGGCATTATTTTAGGTGTTTTAGCCTTAATTACTGTTTTGTCGGTGATGAATGGTTTTGAAGGTGAACTAAAGCAACGAATTCTTGGTGCTATTCCCCACGCTAAACTAACTAATCAATCTCAAACGATTGATAACTGGCAACAACGTATTGATTTGATACCTTCTGAGTCATCAGTTGTAAGTATTGAGCCTATGATTAATGCTGAAGCGATTTTACAAAGTAAAACAGGATTGCAAGGTGTCAAAATAGAAGGTATTTATCCAGAAAAATACGGAAGTAAAACAGTACAAGATAATATCATTATCGGTAGTATTGATGACTTAAAAGCCAGTGAATACAACATCATTATTGGTGATCAATTAGCAAATAAATTAGGTGTTCGTTTAGGAGATAAAGTTAGAGTGACTTCAACGCGAGGTGTTCGTTATACACCACTTGGCCAAGTTCCTAGCCAACGTAACTTCACTATTGCAGGTTTCTTTAACGTTGGTTCAGATGTCGACCAATATCTAGTGTTAATGCATGCTGAAGATGCTGCTCGATTAATCCGAATCAACACTAATCAAGTGACAGATTTACGTTTTTATTTTAACGATCCTTTTGCCGTTGAGTCTTGGCAGCCTCCTGCACTTAATGATAACGAAATGATTATAGATTGGCGTAGCACTCATGGTGAACTTTTTGCTGCGGTAAAAATGGAAAAAAACATGATTTGGTTATTGTTATGTTTAATCATCGCTGTGGCAGCTTTTAACATATTATCTTCGTCAGTTATGGTGGTGACAGATAAAAGTGCAGAAGTCGCGATTTTAAAAACCTTAGGCATTCAAGCTTCTACCATTAATTTCATTTTTATTATTCAAGGTGCTTTCAGCGGTATTATTGGGGCTTTAATAGGAACAGGTTTAGGTTTGTTATTAAGTACTTATATTAATGAAGTTATGACATTTTTAGGTTTACATTTATTAGCAAATGCCTCAGGAGGCGCACGCATATTACCCGTTGTACATGAACCAATACAAATAGTTTCAATCATGTTTGGTGCTATGTTTTTAAGTTTATTAGCTACTTTATATCCTGCTTATCGTGCAGGTAAAGTGAGCCCAGTAGAGGCATTAAGATATGAATAATTCAATAATAGTATGTGATGATTTAAGTAAAGTTTATCAAGAAGGGCGTTTAGCGACACCGGTACTACAGGGAGTGAACTTATCTGTTGATAAAGGTGAACTACTCGCGATAGTAGGGACATCTGGCTCAGGTAAAAGTACACTTTTACACTTATTAGGTGCGCTTGATGCACCTACAACAGGTAATATTCTTTTTAATGGTAAAAATATACATCAGTTGTCTTCAAAGTTGCAGTCTAAATGGCGTAACCAAGAGCTCGGTTTTGTATACCAATTTCATCACTTATTATCGGAGTTTAGTGCATTAGAAAATGTAGCTATGCCGTTATTGATTGCGGGCGAATCAATAAAATCCGCACAAAAAAAGGCCACTGAATTATTAGAAAGAGTAGGGCTAAGTGAACGGATTGAGCATAGACCTTCTGAGTTGTCAGGGGGAGAAAGGCAGCGTGTTGCTATTGCTCGTGCATTAATTAATAAACCGTCATTGGTGCTTGCAGATGAGCCCACTGGTAATTTAGATGCTAAAAGTGCTGAGTCTGTTTATCAATTATTAAAAGAGTTAAATACTGAATTTGGTACTGCGTTTATTGTTGTCACACATGATCAACAGTTAGCGAATAAATTAGATAGACAGTTATATATGAGTAATGGCATTTTAAAGGATACGCAATAATGTTTAGGCCTTTATCGTTATTTGTTGGTTTACGTTATAGCAAAGCCAAGCATAAGAATAAATTTGTTTCCTTTATTTCAATAGCCTCTATTTTCGGTATTGTATTAGGTGTTGCTGTTTTAATTGTTGGGCTTTCGACCATGAACGGTTTTGAGAATGCATTAAGGGATAAATTGTTATCTGTTATTCCTCATGCTGAATTAGAAGTGGTGAAAGGTGATTTTGAGGATGAAACCAATATTCTTGCTCAAGTAAGATCACATCCCGGTGTGACAGGTGCAAGCCCTTATATTGTGATGAATGCATTATTACAAAACAATATTAAAATGAAAGCCTTACAAATGAGGGCGATCACTCCTGAAACAGAAACCCAAGTAACAGCGATTGAAAAGTATATTAAACAGGGTGGGTGGGAGTTATTGTCAACAACAGACAGTAGCATTATTTTAGGAGAGCCTGTTGCTAAACAGCTTGGCTTAGCTGTTGGTGAGCATGTTACTTTATTGTTGCCACAAACCGGTAGCGATAAATTAAGAGCGCCACGTAAATTTATGTTTACATTGACTGGCACTTTTAAAATGGGTGGACAAGTCGACAGTACATTAGGTTTTATCCACATTAATAAAGCCAAAAAAATGCTTAACCTTAATCACGCTACAGGCATTGCGTTTAAGGTGAATGATGTATTGCAAGCTCAGGTATTGTCTAGAGAAGTGGCCTATAGTATCCCTGTTTATATGTATATAAAGAGTTGGATCACCAGCCAAGGTTACTTATATCAAGATATTCAAATGGTAAAATCACTGATGTACGTAATTTTATTATTGGTAGTTGCAGTTGCTTGTTTTAATATTGTCTCGACCTTAGTGATGGCGGTTAACGAAAAGCGTGGAGATATTGCTATCCTAAAAACAATGGGCGCTGATAAATGGTCTTTACGCGCGATCTTTATTGTTCAAGGTGCCTTTAATGGTTTAGTCGGATGTATCTTTGGTGCTTTACTTGGTGTGTATTTAGCCATGAACTTAAGCAGTATTTTTAGTGTTTTTGAAGAATTATTAGGTCGTAAACTACTGTCTGGTGATATCTATTTTATTGATTACCTACCATCACAACTAGACTATCAACAAGTACTGATTATTACAGGCGTTGCTTTTGTTATGAGTGTCGTTGCAACCATCTATCCTGCTTGGACTGCAAGTAATATTGAACCGGCCAAAGAGTTAGGTTATAGCCATTAATCTATTGCTTTAGAAATGCATAGAATATTCATGTTCTATGCATTATGCGCATTTATATTGACGAATTTATGAGCCTATTTTAACGCTCCGTTATCTTCTAATAATTCGTAAATAGCCTCTGCAACTAATCGATAACCCTGTGCATTAGGGTGAACGGCATCACTGTGAAGTGAAGGTTTCTTTAATACTTCTTTAATAATATTATTTTCTAATGGAATGTTATATTGTTCTGCAAGTTCTTGGTATTGTTTGATATTAGGTAAGAATAGAGAGGCTTCTGGTACCGAAATAAGCACTACTTGTATATCCCTATTTTGTGCCATTTCAATCATTTGTCCTAAATTGGCTTTCATTTTATCTAAACTTTGCTTTTTGAGTACATCATTACCGCCATGGCATAAAAGTAATAGTTGTGGTTGATACTTATCTAACAAAGCGCCTAATCGTTGCAATCCTTGTTTACTTTTCTCGCCACTGATCCCGGCATTGATTACTTCCATGTTTAAGAGTTGACTAAGTTGTTCTGGATAACTTAGTGCTTTAGGTGCTCCGTATCCATAGGTTAAGCTATCTCCAAAGGCTAATATAGGTTGTTGATTATCAAGAGGGCTAAGTCGCTCAGAATCACTACAAGCAGCGAGCAATAGCATCAGGGATATACAAAGTAATTTTTTCATTGATGAGTGTCTCGTAATAGTTATTTCATTCCCCTAATTGCTCATTAGGTTGGGAGGTCAGTTTCTAATAAAACTGGTATTAATAAATGAACAGCAAAATATAGGCAAAAAAAAGCGCACTTTACAGTACGCTATTTGTTATCAGTTTTTTATAAAACTAATGATTAATCATCTAAAATACCAAGAATACTTAGTAAGTGTACGAAGATGTTGAAGATATTTAGGTATAAAGAAACTGTTGCACGAATGTAGTTTGTTTCGCCACCGTTAATAATACGGCTTGTATCAACTAAAATTAGACCAGACATGATCATAACAACAACGCTGCTGATGACTAATTGTAGCATTGGAATTTGTAAGAAGATGTTGGCGATGATTGCAACAATCACAGCAATCATACCTGCCATTAAAAAGCCGCTCATGAATGAGAAGTCTTTACGTGTAGTTAATACATATGCAGATAAAGCAAAGAAGATAATCGCAGTTGTGCCTAACGCTTGCATGATTAACGCAGGACCGTTTGCCATAGTTAAGTAGTGGTTCAACATATTACCAAGCGATGCTCCCATCACTCCTGTAAACATGAATACCCAGAATAACCCTTTACTAGAATCTGCCGTTTTTGAAACAACAAACAAAAGGCCAAAACCAACTAGCATTAAAACTAATGATGCTATTGGGCCAATACCAACCATTGTCGCAATAGTTGCTGTAACAGCACTAAACGCAAGTGTCATGCCTAATAACATATACGTATTTTTTAATACTTTGTTAATTGAAACGCCAACACCTTGGGCGTTAGTGTTAATTGAAGAATTCATAATGTACTCCAGTTGATGAATTATAATTAACAACATCATAACATCAGATTTTAGCTTGTGCAGTGTTTTTGTTTTAGATACTAAAATAGTTGTGATTTTTATCGGATGGTTGTGATATTGCTTGTTTTAGAAAGAGTTAGGATGACGCTAATGCTTATAATAGGAGAGTGACTGGAAGAGTTAAAACAAAAAAGGCACATAAAGTGCCTTTTATTACGGGTATTTTATAAAAGAGCTTATTTAGCGCCTTCAATGATACCTACGAATTCTTCAATGATAAGTGCTGCACCGCCCACTAAACCACCGTCGATGTCTGCTTGAGCAAATAGCTCTTTTGCACTGTTAGCTTTAACGCTGCCGCCGTAAAGAATTTGCACTTTTTCTGCAACTACTTCACTTTGTGCTTTTAGCCAATTACGGATATGTGCATGAACTTCTTGTGCTTGCTCAGATGTTGCAACTTTACCAGTACCGATTGCCCAAACTGGTTCATAAGCAATCACTGAATTTTCAAGAGCATCAATACCAGCTAGGTCAACAACTGCTTTAAGTTGAGTTTCTACAACAGCAAATGTTTTATCAGTTTCACGTTCTTCTAGTGTTTCACCAATACATAAAACAGGTACTAAACCATTTTCTTGAATTGCTACGAATTTAGCTGCAACAACAGTATCTGTTTCGTTATGGTATTGACGACGCTCAGAGTGACCTACTAAGCTGTATTTAGCGCCAAACTCTTTAACCATTACTGGTGAAGTCTCACCTGTAAATGCGCCTGCAACATTCGTGCTTACATCTTGCGCACCAAATTCAATGCTGCTGTTTGTAGTTAGGTTCGCAACTTGCTCAATGAAAATAGCTGGCGGACACACAGCTACTTCAACGTTAGTAGCAGCGTCTGCAGCACTTTCAATGCCTTTAATTAGCGTAGAAACTGATTCTTTTGTACCGTTTAGTTTCCAGTTACCCATTACAAGAGGTGTTCTCATGTTTGACTCCATTATTTTATTAAAATTGAATGCTTTTCTGATATTTTGGTAATTATAAATGACTTCACTTACCATTACTTGATCTATCCGAGTAAATTATCTGTTATCTACTCTAAATACAAGCAAGCGTTGACTGAAAGTCTTATATTTATTGTGTTCAATCAATTATCTATTAATTTACTTCAGTAAATTGCACTGCTAGCTGTTGTTTGTAAAAATCATTGTTTAAATCTTCATCAACTGTCGATGATTGAGCAAAAGATTCTTTATCAAATGCAATATCACCACCGTCAATGATGCCGGAGTCTTTAGAGATAGATTTAAAATCAAATAAACTAGTATCTGCTAGATGAGAAGGAACGACATTTTGTATTGCAGTAAACATGGTTTCTAAACGACCAGGATATTTAACATCCCATTCATTTAACATGTCTTTGGTTAATTGACGTTGCAAATTAGGTTGAGAGCCACATAGATTGCATGGAATGATAGGGAATTGTTGTAATTTGGCAAAGACTTCAATATCTTTTTCTTTGCAGTATGCAAGAGGTCGGATAACGACATGTTCGCCATTATCTGATACCAACTTTGCTGGCATTGATTTCATTTTTCCTGCAAAGAATAGGTTCAGCATCATAGTCGCCAACATATCATCGCGGTGATGGCCTAGTGCAATTTTTGTTGCGCCTAGTTCTTTGGCTGTTTTATACAAAATACCTCTACGTAAACGAGAACAAAGGCTACATGTTGTTTTACCTGGCTCTAGTTTTTCTTTCACAATACTGTAAGTGTCTTGCTCAACTATTTTATAATCGACACCAAGTTGATCAAGGTATTCGGGTAAGATATGTTCAGGAAAACCTGGTTGTTTTTGGTCTAGATTAACGGCAATAATATCAAAATTGATCGGCGCTACTTTCTTTAATTGACCCAATATCTCCAATAAAGTGTAACTATCTTTCCCTCCGGATAAACAAACCATAATTTTATCGCCATCTTCGATCATATTATAATCTGCGATAGCTTGACCGGTTTGTCTGCGCAACACTTTATTTAATTTTTTGAGATCGAATTGTTCTTTTTCTGAAAGTTGTTGCGTCATGGTAGGCCTTGTTTAGAGAGAGTAAAAACAAGGCGCATTGTATAAAAAGTGGGGAGTGGATGTAAAGAGCTGACTAATGCCAATCAGCATAAATAGCACATCTATTTTATTGTTGAAAATAATTTATCTATGCAATGTAATTAGTATTGTGTTCTATGATTTGTTTTATAAAATCAATCAAAAACCTTCATTCAATGAGTATAAATGAATTTATAACTCTGTCGGACGTGCTATTAAAAACCCTTGTACGCCGTCAATGTACATCCCTTCTAGTATTTGTCTCTGTTCAGGGCTTTCTATTCCTTCTGCGATGACTTGACACTCCATTCGCTGTGCAACGTCAATGATCATACGTATAAATTGTTGGTTTGAACTATCATGTTCAAGGTCTGCAATTAAGCTTGCATCGATTTTTATATAATCTGGTTTTAATTCTTTAAATAAACTAAATGAACCGATACCTTTGCCAAAATTACAAATAATAGAGTGACTACCGACTCTTTTCAGCATATCAAAAAAGCGTTTACTAGAAGCTAAATTGCTGTCTAGTAACTTTTCTTGTATTTCGAAAAATAATGAACATGCAATATCTGGTTCTCTTAATAACAAACGTTCTAACCAAATAACGAAACTACTATTTTGTATCGCAGTGGAACTTAAATTGATTCCCCAACGTGTATTTGGTTTGGCTTTACGTCTGTAATTAGAAATGACTTTTTCAAGAATTAACTTTTCAAGTTTGATAATAGTATCTGTTCTTTGCGCCATTGAAAAAATAGTACTCGTTGGAATAGTGTTATCATTTTCTCCAATGAATCGAGTAAATATTTCTTGGTAACCTTTCATGTTGCGGTGCACCGCTTGAACGGGCTGCTGTAAAAAAGAAAATGAACGTTTTTCCATGATGTCCATAATCACAGTGCGCCAATACTTCTCGCCTACTTCAAATTCTTGATTGTTATTTTTACTGTCTTCAAATGCCCATGCATTCGAACCACTAATTTGTGCTTTAGCTAACGCTATATCTGTACGAGCTAATACATGTTCAGGTAATTGGTTAGATGAAATCGATGTCACACCATTAAAAGCAACACTTTCTAAATCATTGATAGATTGGTATTGATCGAATTTTACCTTTAGTTCATTACTCAATTTTTGTGCATTAGTAATGCTCATATCGTGCGCTATAATGGCAAAATCTGAACCGCTGATTCTAAATACATTTATATTTTTAAATTTGCTCGCTACTTCGCGAATGATATTGGCGATACTGAGTATATATTGATCACCTTGTTGTGAACCTCGGCTAACATTAACCGCGGATAACTCAAATATTCTTATAATAGACAGAATTGCGTGTTGTTGCTCATACTCATCGGATAAAAATTGTGTTAATTCTTTACGGAATGCATGTCGGTTACTCAACCCCGTCAAATTATCTTTGTTGGCTTGGTTGGTTAATTTAGTGATTTTTTCATCTTTTATTTTGAGCTGTATTTCAGATAGATGCTTTTTATCTTCTAAGTGTTTTGATACTGTTGTAAAAGGTGATTTTTTAGCTTTATTATTGATAATCTCACCAACAATAGTAAGTTCAATGTATTTCAGTAATTTAAAATAAATAATATTACAGAATAAAAAGGTTAGTAATAATCCACCAAGTATAGATAACATTGTGTATTCATATAATTGGTACAGGTTAGTGTTAGCTGCCGAATATTCAATAACTTGGTTGGTACTTTCAGATACTGCTAGTGAATCTTCTATTGGTAATAAATTCTGGAGTAACAAGTCAATATCTGACTCATTACTAAATGTTAATGGAGATGTAAGTTGTTCATTATTTATTTTGATATGATTAAATTTACGAATATCGACTGCTTCAGTAAGCTGATTTAAAGAGGTGATATTCGCTAAAGAAGTTAATTGTTCATTTTCACTTAATAATTTCTGCTGCTCTAATAAACTAGGATTAAACATTGCTTTAATACCTACAATTAATGCAAGTGCAATAATAATGAAAAATAGACTAGAGGCCCAAAGGCTGTGTTTGAAATTATTCAAGTAGGGTGCCTCTTGGTGTGATTAGATCCTAAAGTAGTTGATTAACTATTTTGTGTTTTAGTTTTTATCAATTAACTTAGTTTATATTAACTTACTTAACTTTATCAGTATTAGTTAAGTTTTATTTTTCTTAAAATTTACAATTGGTTACAAATAAAATTTTTATTTTATTCCAATTAATAACAAACAGGTTAATCAAAGTAAAGATTGATAAGTGTAACCATAATAATAAGTAAAGTATCATTTTTTATGATTATTTTGTCAACTATAAGTTACTTTCTGTAATCCGGTTGATGCGTTAATAGTAAATATTTTGTTTGTTCTTGCTGAGGATGCTCACAAATAGTTTCAGTTGAACCTTTTTCTATAATTTTACCTTGATGTAATACCATTATCTGATCACTCATATGTTTTACTAAATGCATGTTATGAGCTACAAAAATATAGCTTGTACCCTTAATTTTCTGAATTTTAAGTAATAAATTAACGATTTTAAATCTTAGCGATATATCTAAGGTTGTTAAAATTTCATCCGCTAGGATGATATCAGGATCTAATATCATCGCACGTGCAATCGCTACTTGATGTTTTTGTACGCTTGATAACATATTAGGAAAGAAGGCTAAGTAATCGGGTAATAAACCAACCAATTTAAGCGTTTCAATAATTTTTTGAGAGCGTTCTTTTGCATTCTTGTTGGTATTTAGCTCTAATGGAGCGTTTAAGATTTTTCCCACGGTCATTTTAGGATTCAATGAACTGCTTGGGTCTTGGAAAATCATGCGAAGAGATAAACAACGTTGTTGAGAACTCAGTGACTCTAGTGGTTGACCTTTTATAAAAATCTCACCAGAAGTGGCTTTCAAAACACCTGCAATGGTCCTAACTAACGCACTTTTCCCTGAACCACTTTCTCCTACTATGGCTAATGTTTCTCCTGCTTCTATTGTAAAACTAACTGGACCATAGGCTACTTTTTCACGTGTAGTGAATAAACCTGAAGGTTGCTTAAAACTTTTACAAAGATTAGTGACTTTTAATAATGACGGCATAATTAGCTCAGTTTAATTGGGTAATGACAGCGAAAACTATGACCTTTTTTGATCGTTAAAGTAGGGTTTTTAACACAAATACGTTGTGCTCTAGGGCACCTCGGGCCTAATCGACAGCCTATAGGTAATTGATTTGAAGAAGGAATGTTGCCCGGTAATGTGTAAAGTTGAGCTTTATGTTCATGAATTTCTTCATTATTTATCATTGTTTTGAGCATCGCTTGAGTATAAGGGTGCATCGCTGAACCCATAATCTGCTTATATGAACCAGACTCAACTGTTTGCCCACAATAAACTAACGTCATGTAATCAGATATACCACTTGTATTAGCAAAGTTATTACTCAAAATTAACAACGTTGTATTGTTAAGCTGATTTAGTTTATACAGTAAACGAAATATTTGTGACTGCGTGACTGCTTCCATCGACGTTGTTGGCTCATCTGCAATAATTAATCGAGGGTTATTTGCAATCGCCATTGCAATCATTACCTTTTGACATACGCCTTCAGATAATTGATGTGGATAACAATTTAAAACCGCCACATCATTTTGAATACCCACTTTATGCAGTAATTCTTTAATTTGTAAACGTCTTGACGATATATGAACACGTTTTATTTTACTTAAAATACGTCTAAAGCGTTGTTGCATTGTTTTTTTTGGTAAGACTGATTCTATTTGAGTATGTATTTTTTGGCTAGGGTCTAAGTATGAGCTAGGTTCCTGAAAAATCATTGATATTTCGGTACCGAGGATCTGACGTCGTTCTTTTTGTGATAGCTTTGATAGGTCTGTTTTACCTAAAAACATGCGATCAGCGGTAACGGTCCAGTTGCTGTTATGTAAACCTAGTATGGCTTTAGCGATCAGTGTTTTTCCAGAACCTGATTCACCAATTAAACCATGTATAGAGCCATCGACAATATTTAATGATGCTTTATCAATAACGCGAATTTTGCCCTGTGCTGTATCTATATCAATGCTTAAGTTTCTGATATCTAATAAAGCCATTACTCTTCTCCTTCAATAACAGCATGGCGAAGACCTTCTGCAAAAACATTTACAATAATGATCACGAGGAAAATAGCTAAACCAGGGAAGGTGACTAACCAAGGAGATAGGTAGATAAGTTCCATGCTATTGGCAATTAATGAGCCTAATTCTGTTTGTGGTAATTGTGCACCAAACCCTAAAAAACCTAATGTCGCAATTTCAATAATAGACATTGTAAATAAACGGTTAAGAATAGTAATGGTTGGCTCTAAAATGTTCGGTAAAATACCATAACGAAAGAGTCGTGTTTTTGTTGCTCCATCTAATTGCAAGGCGACAATATATTGTTTACTTAATTCTTGCTCAATAACGATATAACTGGCTCGTATAAATTGAGGTAATAGTGATAGTCCAATAGCAATTAAACAATTCGAATAACTAGGTCCAAAAATCGTGATTAAGATGAATGCGGAAAGCAAAGAGGGAATCGCTAACAGTGCATCTAATAAATGGTGTAAAACACTGGCTTTAACACCTTTAGTTAACGCTGCGCCTGCTCCGACGACCATTCCTAAAAATGCAACAAAAAAGGTGATGGTTAATGCACCACCCAAAGTGAATTGTAATCCATGAAATAAACGAGATAGAGTGTCTCTTCCTAAATCATCAGTTCCAAGTACATGATTTATATTGCCACCTTCGGCCCAATAGGGAGGCAGAAGCATACTTTCAGGATCTTGTGCTAAGGGGGAGTGAGGCATAAACCAAGGAGAGAAAATAGAAGTCATGATTAATATAATCATCAGCCACATTGCAACAACAGCAATACTTTTACCTTTAAAAATAGCCCAAATGTAACGTAATGGAGATTGAATTTTATCTTCATTGAACCCGTTATTTATCAACATATAACGAACCTCTTCTTAGTGGACTAATGATAACCATAAAGACCTCTGTGGCAATACTGAACATTAAAATAAAGCCTGTGATAATAAGCATGCCAGCAGGAAGCACTAAATAATCCCCTGATTTTAAGGAAGTAAAAAGCCACTTCCCAATACCATTTAGGTTAAATACAATTTCAATGGTCATTGCAAAGGAAATAATGGTACTTAATTGTAAACGTAATTGAGGAATAATTGGTGGTAATGCATTTTTGATTGCATGAGTAAAAACGATTTTAGTTCTTGAAAAGCCTTTAGCGTAAGCGGTTTGTATATAGTTACTGCGCATCACCATGGTCATCGAGTGACGAGTCAAGCGGACTATTTCAGCCACTAAGAAAAAAGATAAAACCAAAGCCGGTAAGATTAAATGAGCCACGCGATCAATAAATGCAAAAAAACCGTATTGTTCAGTTACTAATAAAGTATCAATTAATAAAAAACCAGAGACCACTGGGATATCATAAACTAAGCTTAAATTACCATCGACTGGTAAAATATCACCCCCTATACTTGGTAGTAATACTGCCATAACGCCGACCCAGAAGACGGGTAATGCAAGTCCAATGATCGCAATAGTCATGATTATGTAGTCAAGCTTTGTATTTCTGAATAATCCCGCAAGTAATCCAAGTGGAATCGCCATTAGACTTGAGAATAATAAAGCAACAAAACATAGCTCTAATGTTGAAGCAAAAAAGATAAGCCCGCGTTTCAATAAACCTTGTTGATCAATAGTGGAATAACCGAAATTACCACTCAAAATCTGCCATAAATATGAAAAATATTGTAAAACAAAATTTCCTTGGGCTAATTTTTCAGTCGTATGATTAATAGTTACCGTGCGATCAATCATGAAAGCGATAATAGTTAAAATAAACGCAGTGATTAATAGTAGGTTTAAACGTCTTATTAAAAATGACAGCATATTAATTCAAATCTTGTTTAATGGCATTTTGAAAATTAATACCGGTTAATGGATTCACTTCTACATTCAAAATCGATTTTGAAATAGCATCTAATCTTAAAACGTGTGCAATAGGCAGGTATGGGCGTTCCTTAAAAACTTCATCTTGAATGTGGTAATAATTCTTTATTCGTTGTGCAAAGTTAGATTCAGTTAATGATTGATCTAATAATACCTGCGTATTAATAGAACACCAATTACTACTATTACCTGTTTCTGGAGTAGAGTTACAACTTAATAAAGGTCTGAAAATACTATCAGGATCGTTAATATGGACATTTATACCAGTTAAGTAGGTATCATAATCGCCACTGTGTAATTTATTTTTTATTGCTGTTTCACTTAAATTATTGATGCTACTTTTAACGCCAATAGCAGATAAATTAGCTTGAATTAATTCAGCTGTTTTATGGAAGTTAGGGTTAAATACATCTGCCCCGTTTGGTAATAAAATACGCAATGTTTGTGTAAAGTCAAAATCTAACCTTTGTAAGGTTTGCTCTGCTTGTTCCGGGTTATACAGATCATTATCAAAACGAGGCTTTAACGCCCATGATTGTTTACTTAACAATGTTTCTGTTTGAATTGCGCTTTGGAAATAAACCGCATTTAAAATCGTTTCGGTATCTACCGCTTGAGCTAAAGCTTGTCTAACTTGCGCATCTTTTAATTTATCTTGTTTAGTATTAAATGCCCACAGTGAAATATTAGCGGTGGATTTACTATTTAAAGTGATTTTTTTATTTTGACTGATAGTTTCCAACTGGCTGGCTGCAGGGTATGAAATTGCATCACATTCACCGGATAATAATTTGGTATAACGTTTTGTTGCACTAGGGTTAGTAAAGAAAATTAAGTTTTCAATATTGGTCATTGATTGCCAATACAATGCATTTTTTGTATAGCGGATAGTACCGTTATTATCAAAACTCTTAAATTTAAATGGTCCAGTACCAATAGGCTGAAAGTCTATTTTTTCTGGGTGTCCTTCTTTTAATAATTGTTTACCGTATTCTTTAGAGTGAATAACTGCGTAGTGTGCAGCTAAATTAGCTAGCAAAGTTACATCTGGTTTTGATAAAACAAATTCAACAGTATGTTCATCAATTTTGTTTATTGCTGATAACAAATCAGTAAAAGGGTGGTTATAAAAATAATTAACGGCTTGATTATTAACAGTGTGATAAGGATGCATTACATCTCGCATACGATTAAAGCTGAACAATACATCGTCAGCATTTAAGAACCTTGTTGGTTTAAAGTAATCTGTATTATGAAAACTAATATTGTTACGTAATGTAAAGCGGTATCGGAGTTTATCATCACTACGTTCCCAGCTTTTTGCTAGATCAGGTACAAATTCATTGGTTTTAGAGTCAATCTTGACCAATCGGCTAAAGATTTGATGTGTTGTTGCATCTAAGCTGGCGATATCGTCACTTATTTGAGGGTTAAATGACGCTGGCTGACTATCAGTACAATAGATAAGCGTATTTTGTGTCAGCGCTTTATTTTGGTAACAACCACTGAGGCTGGCAATTAAGAACAATAAGCATATTAAACGCATAGTGTTTGCTATTCCATTAGGATAATAAGGTTAATTTAACATTTGATAAGCTGAAATAAAATATTAAATATCAGAAGGATAGGTTAACTCTGTTATTTAATGAAACTAACACAACAAATGCATGACAGTTGAGTTAATTATAATCTAATTTACGCAGTATTTGATAGCATAGCATAATTGCAATTAAAGCAAATACAACACTACCTAATGCTTGTCCTATCAGTATTCCTTGTGCGCCATAATAATAGGCGCCAATACTTACAAATGGGATAGTACCCAAGGACAATTTAGCGAGGTTAAGCATGCTGGCTAATTTGGGGGATCCAACATTATTCAAAAATGACATCGCGACTAAATTCATGGCGACAAAAATAAAACTAATACTAATGTATTGGCAGAAAAATCGAATCATGATGGCAGCCCCATTCTGCGCATTAAATAATGTAACCAAATATTCTTGCAACAAAGAAAGTACTAAGGCTAATACAAACACATATTTAATAATAAAATTAAGAGATTGATTTAATGTTGTTCTGACACGTTTGAATTGTGCTGCCCCAATATTTTGGCTGATAATTGGACCAATTGCACCGGGCATTGCAAATAACATCATAAATACAACAGGTATTAATCTACTGATAATAGCCCAACCTGCTACAAAGCTTGCCCCAAATTTAGCTATTTCATAGGTAATGTAGAGTTGGCTAAGGGGTGTTGCAATCTGTGTTAGCGAAACCGGAATAGCTACCTTAAAAATAAATCGGCTATGTTTTTTTATATCGACTAATCCAATCCGAGTTATAAATTTGGCTTTGACCAATAAATAATATATTGCCAGTAATAACATTGTACTTTTAGCAATTAATGAAGCGAAAGCAGCCCCTTTAAGATCAAGCTCAAAATAAAAAATGAATAAAGGGTCAAGCATAATATTCACCACACCAGCAGTGATGGTGCAATACATGCCTAATTTAGCTTTACCTAGCGAACGTAATGTTGCATTTATTTGCATGCCTAGTGCAACAATGGGGGTAGCAATAAGAGTAATGTTTAAATAATCTTTTGCTGATTGTAATTCGTTTCCCTGGGCACCTAATAACGTTAATAATGTATTAGCATTATAAAAAATAATAAAACTAACCAACAAACTAATAGCAAAGGTGATCATATAACAGGTCATTGCTGCTTGTTTAGCCTGTTGATAATGCTGTTGACCAATCAACCTTGCTACTACAACTGAGTTTGCAATCATCATGGCGATGGTTATAGAGGTGGTAAAAAACAGAATTGCAGCAGCGTATGCAATTGCTGATAAAAGGAGAGGTTGATTTAATAAACTAATAAAATAAATATCCACCAGATCAACGACAAAAAAGACACTCAATCCAATAACATTGGTAAGTGCCATCTTTATAATATGTTCGGAGATATCGCCTTGTGTAAATTTAGCAGCTAACGACACAGTTAATTGACGTATAAATTAGCGAATTTATCTAACAACTGTTCTTGTGATTCTTTATTGTTTGGATCAACGATAATGCAGTTAATGGGGCAAACAGCAACACAAGTAGCCTTTTCATAAAAACCCACACATTCAGTACACAAGTCTGGGTTTATTTCATATATTTCTGCACCAAAGGTGATTGCCTCATTGGGGCACTCTGGATCACACATATCACAGTTGATGCAGCTATCTTCTATTAGCAGTGCCATTTTATAACCAAACCATATTATTTAGAATGTGGGTTACGGGTGTCGTTACCCTGAACAAGATTACGCATTAGCAAGCCGTGGTTTAAATCAATTTCTTTTGGCACTGGAATATATAAAGTGTGGCCAGAACCTGGTGCGACATCGACTAATTCACCTTTACGGTTATGTAACTCTTCTAGTTTAAAGTTGATGTTGCCCAGTGGTGTCATTAATTCTAGTTTGTCACCCACTAAAAACTTGTTTTTAACGTTAACTTCAGCAAGCCCTTGAGCATTACGTCCCATTATTTCGCCCACAAATTGTTGTGTATCACTCACTGAATAACCAACATCGTAATTTTGATATTGATCATGTGTATGACGACTTAAAAAGCCTTCAGTGTACCCTCGATGTGCTAAATTCTCTAAAGAGCTCATTAATGATGGATCGAAAGGGCGTCCAGCTATCGCATCATCCATTGCCTTACGATAAATTTGAGCGGTACGTGCGCAGTAATAAAAACTCTTAGTACGGCCTTCGATTTTTAAGGAATGAACTCCCATCTTCAAAAGACGTTCGACATGTTGAATAGCACGCAAATCCTTTGAGTTCATAATATAAGTGCCGTGCTCATCTTCAAATGCTGGCATATATTCACCAGGACGACCTTGTTCTTGTAATAAAAACATTTGGTCTGTTGTTTGTCCGCTGCCTAACGTAGGCTCAGCAGGCTGGATGGCGACAATATCACCCGTTTCATTTTCTTTGGCTTCATGCGCATCATATTTCCAACGACATGAATTAGTACAAGTACCTTGGTTTGGGTCGCGTTTATTAATATAACCAGATAATAAACAGCGTCCTGAATAAGCCATACATAATGCGCCATGTACAAAGACCTCAATTTCAATTTCAGGGCAGTGATAGCGAATGTCTTCGATTTCATCTAATGAAAGCTCACGTGATAAAATAACGCGTTCAATACCTTGTTGATACCAAAACTTAACCGTTGCCCAATTGACAGCATTAGCCTGTACACTTAAATGAATGGGTATATCAGGAAAAACATCACGTACCATCATGATTAATCCTGGGTCTGACATAATTAAAGCGTCTGGCTTTAAATCGACAACAGGTTTCATGTCGCGAATAAAAGTTTTTAATTTAGAGTTATGAGGCTGTATATTACAAACTACATACAGTTTTTTACCTTGAGCATGCGCTTCATTAATGGCAATCTGTAGTTTTTCGATATTAAATTCGTTATTTCGTACGCGTAAAGAGTAACGTGGTTGACCTGCATAAACGGCATCAGCTCCGTAAGCAAAAGCATACCGCATGTTCTTTAAAGTGCCCGCTGGCGATAATAATTCTGGTTTCATCTGTCTCTCTTAAGTAATAATGAAGGCGTAATATCGAAAAATTGAAGTAAATATACTACTTGTTTTTATAAAAAAGGTGTAGAAGAAGCTGATAAACCTTAACTATTCATAATTAATATCAATAAATTGACGTGAATAGGTTCCTATGACAATAATTCGGTTCACATTTAATAAACGCAACACTATACTACCCAGTAATTTTCTTAATGATAATCAGAGATTTACTCTGGATATCTTTCAACATCGTTTTTAAATATTAGGTTTTACATGGAAATCACAGAAAAGTTTACAAATAACAAACAAATCATTGCCTTCTTAACAGAACAATTTCCGGCTTGCTTCATCGCTGGTTCAGAATCTGCAAAACCATTAAAAATTGGTGTATTCCAAGAATTAGCGGCTCGTTTAGAAAACGAACCACGTGTAAGTAAAACACAGCTTAGAGGTGCCTTACGTCAATATACGATGAGCTGGCGTTATCTTCACTGTGTTAAAGCAGGTGTTAAACGTGTTGACTTAGATGGCGTCGAAGGTGATGAAGTTTCTCAAGAACATGCTGATCACGCTCAGTTATCGTTAAAAGAAAGTAAAGAAAAAGCATTTGCTAATAAAAAGAAAACAGATGCAAATAAAGCACCAGCCCGTGCTGCTAAGAAAGTCTCTGTTCCAAGCCGTAAAAAAGAGGCTCCTAAAAAAGCAGCTAAAAAGCCTGAAATCGACTTAAGCCAATATAAAGAAGCTAATCATAATGAACTAAAAGTGGCACAGTCAGTCAAAGTTCTTTTAGGTAAATCACCTGTTTCAGCAACCGTAGTAGAAATTTTAAAAGAAGAAGTACAAGTACAACTAGACTCAGGAATGGTTGTGAAAGTTAAAGCTAAGCATTTAATCGTATAAAAGGTCTTTTTAATGAAAAAACTCTTTCGTCATGCATTAATTCTCTCTCAGTTATGTTTTGTTGGGGTGGCATTTTCCGCCGCCGATAGTATCTCCATAAAAGATATCCCACAGTTGAAGCAAGAATCTCAACATGCAAAAGTGGCGAAAAGAGTGAGTGACTTATTCAGTCGCTCTCATTACAAATATATTCCTTTGGATGATGAATTATCTGCCAAGGTATTTGACCGCTACATTGAACAATTAGATTTTAATAAACAAATTTTTATGCAAAGTGATATTGATGATATGAAAGAATATCAATTTACCTTTGATGATAATTTGAAATTTGGTCAATTGGATTCTATCTATTCAATTTACCAACTTAATTTAACTCGTCGCTTTGAACGTTTTAATTATGCATTATCTTTATTAGATAATGAGATTAAGTTCGATACAGATGAAGAGTATCAATATGACCGAAGTGATGCCGTGTGGCCTAAAGACAAAGCTGAACTTGATTTGTTATGGCAGACTCGTGTTAAGTCAGATGCGCTAACATTAAAGCTGTCGGGTAAAAAATGGCCAGAAATTAAAACGTTATTAACTAAACGTTATAATTATGCACTTAAGCATTTGACGCAAACAGAAAGTGAAGATGTTTTTCAAACCTTCATGAATGCCTATGCTTACACAATTGAACCTCATACAAGTTACTTATCTCCTCGTAATGCTGAACGTTTTAAAATGGAAATGAACCTTTCTTTGGAAGGTATTGGTGCCGTTTTACAACTTGAAGATGATTACACTGTTGTACGCAGCCTAGTACCTGGAGGTCCTGCGGATAAATCTAAACTATTGTCAAAAAATGACAAAATAATTGGTGTCGGCCAAAAAGGCGAAAAAATTGTTGATGTTGTTGGGTGGCGTTTAGATGATATCGTTGAACTGATTAAAGGGCCAAAAGGCACGACAGTGCAATTACAAATTTTATCGGGAAAAGCCGGTGATATTAATAAAGTAATCAATATTGTTCGAGAAGAAATTCATCTTGAAGATAGAGAAGCTAAATCATCAGTTGAAGTGATTGATGGTGAGAATATTGGTGTTATCACTATCCCAAGTTTCTATATTAACCTCAGTGAAGATGTTGACCGCGAATTAGCAGCATTAGCGAAAAAAGACGTTAAAGGTATTGTGATTGATTTACGTAACAATGGCGGCGGCGCATTAAGTGAAGCAACATTGTTAACGGGCTTATTCATAAAAACAGGCCCTGTTGTACAAGTAAGAGACAGTCGCCAACAAATATCAGTACAAGTTGATGATGATGATTCCATTTCTTACGATGGTCCTTTAACCGTATTAATTAATCGTAATAGTGCATCTGCTTCTGAAATATTCGCTGCTGCACTACAAGATTACGGTCGAGCTATTATTATTGGTGAGCAAAGTTATGGTAAAGGTACTGTGCAACAACATCGTCGTATCGCTCGTTATTACGATACAAATCAAGATGCTGTAGGGTCAGTCCAATATACGATTGCAAAATTTTATCGAATTAATGGCGGAAGTACACAAAATAAAGGGGTAATTCCTGATATTACTTTCCCAACTGCGATCGACCCTAAAGATACAGGTGAAAGTTTAGCGAAGAACGCGCTACCGTGGGATAATGTTAAATCAGCAAAATACAAAAAAGTAGATGATCTGCAAGAAAAAATAAAAGAGTTAACATTAGATCATAAGAAACGTATTAAAAACGAAATTGAATTTAGTTATTTAGCGAATGATATCAATGAATATTTACTTGAAAAAGATAAAACGAGTATTTCATTAGTTGAAAAAGACCGTGTTGCTGAACGAGAAGCAAATGAAACTGATAACTTAAAACGAACTAACGAGCGTCTTAAACGTGCTGGACTCAAAGAAGTTAAATCATTAGATGATCTTCCTGATGATTTTGAACCTGTTGATTCATTTTTAATTGAAGCTGGCCACATCACTTTGGATTATGCCAATCTATAGATAATTGTTCGGTATTAAAATAAAGCCGACTTCTATAGTCGGCTTTTTTATTTTAGTAGGAATTGATTATGTTTAAACCTTGGTTAGATAAATACCCACCTGGTATTAATAGCAAAATAAACGAAAACACGTTGATCAACTTGGTTGATATGTTTGAACACTCATTCGATGAATATGCAGATCACATTGCTTTTATCAATATGGATGAAACGTTAACTTACAGAGAATTAGAGTCACAATCCCGCGATATAGCGACTTACCTTCAACAGACCTCTCAATTATCAAAGGGTGATCGTGTTGCAGTAATGATGCCAAACCTTTTACAATACCCTATTATTCTACTCGGAATATTAAGATCAGGCTTAGTCGCTGTTAACGTAAATCCCTTATATACCGCCTCAGAATTAAAACATCAACTTAACGACTCCAGTGCTAAAGCCATATTTATCGTTTCTAATTATGCACAGACATTAGAAAGTATTGTTAAAGAGACAGACATTGAACATGTGGTGCTAACTAAAATTGGTGATGCATTGCCATTGATGAAACGTAAATTTGTTAACTTTATCGTCGCTTACGTAAAAAAAATGGTGCCTAAATTTAAGTTACCAAGTGCAAAGAGTTATAGGAATGCATTAAAAGAGGGCGCAAAAGGTCAATATATTCGTCCTGTTATTAACTTGGATGACATCGCATTTATACAATATACCGGTGGCACAACTGGGTTATCTAAAGGCGCTGTAATGTCTCATCGAAATATGGCTGCAAGCCTTGCACAAGCAGATGCAGTCTTTGGCTTAACCATTGAGCAAGAAACAGAAATGATTGTTACTGCATTACCTCTTTATCATGCTTTTGCGTTAACCGTGAACTGCCTGTTCTTTATTAAAAGAGGCGCTACCAACTTACTCATTACCAATCCACGCGACTTAGATACCTTCATTAAAACCTTGAGTAAATATAGATTTACTTACTTTACTGCGCTTAATACATTGTTTAATGCGTTATTAAATCACCCTAAAATAAATACCGTTGATTTTTCTCATTTAAAAATTACGTTAGCGGGTGGGATGGCAACTCAAACAAAGGTTGCTAAGCAATGGAAAGAAGTCACAGGAAGTACAGTGATTGAAGGATATGGATTAACTGAATGTGCACCGATGGTTAGTGTTAATGCTTATAATGTCGATGTACATGATGGGTCTATCGGGCTTCCTATGCCAGGGACTGATTTACGATTAATAAATGATAAAAATGAGATTGTCGATACCGTTAATAGTGTCGGTGAAATCGAAATTAAAGGTCCGCAAGTCATGGTCGGTTATTGGAATAGCCCTGGCGAAACCGACGATGCATTTAATGATGGTTGGTTTAAAAGTGGTGATATAGGCTTGTTTAATGAAGATGGGCTACTGTATTTGGTTGATCGTAAAAAAGACATGATATTAGTGTCTGGTTTTAATGTTTACCCTAATGAAATAGAAGATATAGTGGTTCAATTGGACGGAGTACTTGAAGCGGCAGTTATTGGTATTGAAGATGAAGCAACGGGAGAAAGAGTTAAATTGTTCGTTGTATTAAATGATCATAAAGTGACTGTTACAACTATTAAAACACATTGTGCTAAGTATCTAACGCGCTATAAACAGCCTAAACAAATAGAAATTGTTACCGAGTTGCCTAAAAATAATGTCGGAAAAGTATTACGTCGTTTATTAAAAGAAAGATAAGTATTTAATTAAAGGACCTATATTAAGGGCTTATATTAAAGGACTATATTAAGGAAAAGTGTCGTAAGAGTTAATTTGTATTGATGATAAATTAACTCTTAAAACAACTTTTTTACAGCATTAGTAATGAGCTATTCAAGATAAAATTATTCAATCTTTTATTGTTGATAATAATCTATCGGTAGAATTACTAACCCGACTCCCTCAGAATTCGCATCAACAAAACTTAAATTTGTATACCAATCGCCTACATCAAAACGCTGTCCTGCTTGTTCATTGACGGTAAAGTCATGGACAAAAGCTTGATGGGTATGACCGTGTATTAAACGTTGTACTCCATGAAACTCCATTAAGCGAGTAACTTCTTGCTCTGTTACCCCCATCATATTAGTATTTTTATACACTTTTTTAGATTGACTGGCCGTGCGAATTTTCCATCCAATACGTTTACGCAACTTTAACGGTAAACAGTTAAATATAAATTGTAATATGGGATTATGAATCACTTTGCGCATACGTTGATAGTTTTTATCGAACAAACAAAGCGTGTCGCCGTGCATAATTAATGTTTTTGTACCGTACAAATCTATTTCAGTGTGTTCAGGTAACAATGTCATTGAAGCTTGTTTTGCATAATGCTTACCGATCATAAAATCACGGTTACCGTGTATATAGAATATCTTCGCATTATTCTTTTTAGCAAAACTAGTGAGCTTTTGCGCAACTTCATCCATCAAAGGTGTATGTTCATCATCTCCGATCCATACCTCAAACATATCACCTAAAATATAAAGTGTTTCTGCATTGGTTGCTTCTTTTTCGAGAAAAGCAAAAAGGGCATCGGTTATATGACGATGATTCTCGCTGAGATGTAAATCTGCAATGAATAAAGTGCGCATAATAACTACGCTACTGTAACGCTAGTGATAACAACATCATCTAGTGGCACATCTTGATGTACGTAATGTGCGTTACCTGTTGCAACACCTTTGATTTTATCTACTACATCTTCGCCTGCGGTTACTTTAGCAAATACACAGTAACCCCATCCATCAGTCGTTTCTGATTTAAAATCTAAGAATTTGTTATCGCCAACATTGATGAAAAATTGTGCTGAAGCTGAATGTGGTTCCATCGTACGAGCCATTGCAACAGAATACTTCACATTTGATAAACCGTTATTTGCTTCATTTTTAATTGGTTTTTGGCTATCTTTTTCTTCCATACCTGGTGCAAAACCGCCACCTTGAACCATGAAACCATCGATGACACGGTGGAAAATGGTATTGTCGTAATGGCCACTTGTTGCATATTTAATAAAGTTAGCAACCGTTTTAGGTGCTTTTTCTTCGTTCATTTCTAATGTGATGTCGCCAAAATTTGTATGTAAAGTAATCATTATAAAATCCTATCCTAAAAAGAGCCTTATTGTACCTTAATACCAATGAAATTAAAAAGATGGTCAATCCTACCTGTTAAAATTAATCGTAATTGAGTGATGATTTTTCAAGGGAAATCGTTAACTTTTGTCTTTCATACTTGGTTAATATTAATTTTGTAGCATAATAGTTGAGCAGTTGATGCTTTCATTTTATTTAAGCTGTTAATTCACAAATACAAAGCGTGAATTTGTTACTTTAGCAGGTTAGAATAAACCTTTTTACAGTAATCGCATTGGATGGAAAATGTTAAAAATATATAACACACTAACCCGTAGTAAAGAACAATTTAAACCCCTTGTTGAAGGCAAAGTGGGGATGTATGTGTGTGGTGTTACCATTTACGATTATTGTCATATAGGTCATGGCCGTACGTTTGTCGCTTTTGATACCGTTGCGCGTTATTTACGCTTCAGTGGATACGATTTAAATTTCATTCGTAATATCACCGATGTTGATGACAAAATAATAAAACGTGCAAATGAAAATGGTGAAACTTGCGACCAATTAACCGCTCGATTTACTGATGCAATGCATGCCGATTTTGATGCATTAAATATGATCAGACCAGATATTGAACCTCGTGTAACTGACCATATGCCTGAAGTCATAGAAATGGTAGAAGCATTGATTGCTAAAAATCATGCGTATGTTGCTGAATCGGGCGATGTACTTTTCTCTGTTTCATCTTTTCCTGAATATGGTCAATTAAGCGGACAAAATCTAGAAATGCTACAAGCTGGATCTCGTGTTGAAGTAGAAGACAGTAAACACGATCCGCTTGATTTTGTTTTATGGAAAATGGCTAAACCTGGTGAACCAGCGTGGTCATCTCCATGGGGAGAAGGGCGTCCTGGTTGGCATATAGAATGTTCTGCAATGAATAAAAAACACTTAGGTGAAGTCTTTGATATTCATGG
This sequence comes from Psychromonas sp. L1A2, assembly GCF_009828855.1. Taxonomy (NCBI): domain Bacteria; kingdom Pseudomonadati; phylum Pseudomonadota; class Gammaproteobacteria; order Alteromonadales; family Psychromonadaceae; genus Psychromonas; species Psychromonas sp. L1A2. The sequence continues at coordinate 1,757,792 of NZ_WUAG01000001.1, forward strand.
TGGCGGTTCGGACTTAAGCTTCCCACATCATGAAAATGAAATTGCACAGTCATGTTGTGCACATCACGGTCAATACGTTAATACTTGGATGCATTCAGGTATGGTACAAGTCGATAAAGTTAAAATGTCTAAATCTCTTAATAACTTTTTTACGATTAAAGATGTATTAGATGTGTATGACAGTGAATCAGTGCGTTATTTCTTAATCTCTGGTCATTACCGTAGCCAATTAAATTACTCTGAAGATAATTTAAAGCAAGCTAGAGCAAGCCTAGAGCGTCTGTACACTGCAATACGCGATGTTGATGTTACTGACATTACAACGTCAGATGAGACCGTTAAAGAGAGTAAGTTTTATCAAGGTTTTGTTAAAGCAATGGACGATGACTTTAATACACCTGAAGCATTGGCTGTATTGTTTGACCTTGCTAAAGAGCTTAACCGAGTTAAATCTAACGACGCAGACAAAGCAATACAGTTAGCAAGTATGTTAGTTAAATTTGCTAACGTACTGGGATTATTAACACAAAACCCCGATCAATTTTTGCAAGGTGATAGTGGCTCAGACGATCAAGCAGCTGAAATAGAAGCGTTAATCGTTCAACGTAATACAGCAAGGGCCAATAAAGATTGGGCTAGTGCAGATGATGCACGTGATAAATTAGCGGCGTTAAATGTAGTACTTGAAGATGGTGCTAACGGCACAACTTGGCGTAAAGTTTAAGCTTCAGCTTGAACCTGCCTAGGACACTACCAATTAAGTCCTTGCAATAAGTGACTGTAATAACGGTAAGCCTATAAAAAAGGAGAACAATAGTTCTCCTTTTTACTTTTACTTTTACTTTTAGTTTTAGCTTTAGCTTTTAATTTCTAATGACTACTTTCTAAGTCTCGCTTTAAACGTTTCATTTATTCTGAATAGTTCGCTTATTTTTAAAGTCTGCTAATACAATTTCCAATGCTTGAATCGTTGTTTCTAGTGGTAATTCATTTTCTTCCAGTAGTTGTATTAAATCTACTGCTAGTTTTATTTCATTAGGAGCAGCTTCTAAGCCACTTAATGTTTCTTGTTGGGTATTAGTCATTATCTAATGCTTCCATTTTAAACTCTAAGGATTGTGTAAACTCATTACATTTTTGATAACGTTCTTTGAGTACGCCCACTCTGGTTTTATGTATTTCTTTGTGTGCACTCGTTGCATCTCGATAAAGGGTATTTTCTTCATCTATCATGGCTAACAACCTTTTTTCATATTGGTATTGGCGTTGTAACTGTTGGTATACTTTTTCTTGCTGTGTGGAGTAGCGTTTATACAATCCCTCTGCTTTACCTGCATCTAATTGATTAACAATATTTAATAAAGCTGAAAACTGATTAATGAACTTTTCACATTCATAGTTGATAATAGTATTACCCATCTCTTTGGTAATAACATGTGTTAAATGTTCAAAAGTGGTTTGGATTTGTTGACAGTAACCAGACAAGGTTAAACTACTCGCATTGAATAAATGTACTTCAAAACGAAATGACTTATTTTCTGATAAAGTGATTTTATTATCCCATTCCCGACAACGTGAACTCAGCGTTTCCAGTTGTTCAAACAAAGCGTTTAAATGTTTTAAGTCTATTGACTGAACCATGCATTATATCCAAGGTTAATAGCCATTATTAACACAATAATAATGAACAATGGGCGAATAAATTTAGCACCGAAATAGATAGCTGAATGCGCGCCAATAAAAGCACCTAACATCAAACAGGCACCCATGGTTAAACCGATAAACCAATTGACTTGACCAAAGTAGATGAAAATTAACAGTGAAACAAAATTACTGGTAAAGTTCATCGCTTTCGCAATACCACTGGATAACAAAATATTCAAACGGTACAAGCGCATATTAGAAATAACCCAAAATGCACCAGTACCTGGGCCTGATATGCCATCATAAAAACCTAAAACAAACCCTTGGATTCGTTGTTTAATTCTCAGTAAAGTATTTTGCTCGGGTAGTACTGAATTATCAATTTCTTTGACTCGACTAAATAAAGTATAAATAGCAGCCGTTAGAATAACCAAAGGTAGAAATTTATTAAGAAATGCCGTTGAAATATAATTAACTAAAATTGTGCCACATAATGCGCCAATAAAAGTACTATAAAAACATTGTTTCCAAAATGCGGGATCAAATAATTTTTTCCTAAAATAAGTGAAAGCAGCGGTGCCTGATGCAAAGCTTGCAGATAGTTTATTTGTGCCTAGGGTTAAGTGTGGCGGTAAACCAACACTTAATAAAGTAGGAACGGTTAGCATGCCACCACCGCCTACAACGGCATCAATGAATCCTGCTGCTAGCCCTACTAATGCTAATAGCATCCAACTACTTGGATCTAATGCAAACTCAGTCATTTTATTTCTCTACGTTTAAAGCAAAAGGAGGAAGCGCATCAATTAAACTTTTGCCATATCGTTTGGTAATAACTCGCTTATCTAAAATAGTAATTTTTCCTGTATCTTCTTCTTTACGAATTAATCGACCGCAAGACTGTATTAATTTTTTACTGGCCTCTGGGATAGTTATTTGCATAAAGGGATTACCTCCTTTTGAGGTTATCCATTCTGCGTGTGCTTCTTCGACGGGTGAGTCTGGGACAGCAAAGGGCAATTTAGTAATCATTAGGTTGGTTAGGTAATGGCCAGGAAGATCTAAACCTTCAGCTAAACTACCTGTACCAAATAAGATACTGGTTAATCCTTGATCACAGTTCTTTTTATGCGTTGTGATCATTTTAGTACGGGATGTTTCACCTTGTACTAACAAAGACGTTGGAAACTTTCGACGTAACTTGTCAGCGGCTAAGTTCATTTGCCAATAAGAAGCAAATAACACTAAATTACCGGCTTTGTCTTCCACACGTTGGGCAATATTATCGATTAATTCATTATCGAACCCTTTCTCTGTTGGGTCGTACTTCATTTTCGCCACATTTAATGAGATAGCAGGGTAGTCAAATGGCGACTTTAAGCGTAAGTATTGAGTGCCATCATTGTTTTTTAAACCGGCTTGACGCATAAAGTAATCAAAACTGTTTAATGAGGTTAACGTTGCAGAGCATAAAATAACGCCAGCGGCTTGTGACCAGAGCATATATTCTAATAAACCACCCACTTCTAATGGGCTAGCACAGAGTGTAAATCCATCATTTTCGTTATTTATCCATGCAGCAATAGGCGCTTGATTTGTTGCGCGGTCTTTTAATAACATTTTCCATAATGCAGCCAGATTTTCTAAGCGTTGAATATAAAACCCAGTTTCAATTAAAATGGGTTCAGCATCTGATAACTTAATGCTAGCATCTTTTAATTCTTCAGACGTAATATTAGATAACTTATTAACCGCACTTAAACATTTCTTAGTTTCTTCTTTTAAACTAATTAACGCATTAACAATTGGTTGTGGTACTTCACCCATCGAAAAACGGTATTGGTTTGATTTATTGTAATTAGGAGGATTATTCCTAAAGTATAACTCGATACTTTTTAAGTCATTAACCATTTCGTTAGCACTTTCTAGCATATTAATACCTGGCGTGATGGTCGTTTGACGGTGTACTACGCGATTAACATGGGTGCTAACTTGTTTAATTTTTTTCAGCCAATCCTGACTGGTTTTAATATTGACATTAGCACTTGAAAAATCACGTGAAATTTTTGGTAAATGATGTGCTTCGTCTAATACGTAAAAACAAGCATCTGGATCGGGTAAAATAACGCCGCCACCTAATTCTAAATCCGCTAACAATAAAGCATGGTTAACCACAATAACGTCTGCTTTGTTGATGTTATCTCGAGCGCGATGAAAAGGGCATTGTCGGTGATTTGCTAATGCTTTTTTACAACTGTGTTTATCTGAAATGATTTGTTGCCAAATACGTCGAGGAATAGGTGTAGGCCAACTATCTTGATCGCCATTCCATTTTCCATCTAAATAAGCATTTTTTAATTTAGCTAATAATTCACTATCACCGATTTGTGGTTTTTCAGTAAAAAGTAGCGTTTGTTCAGGATCGTTAGCTTGTAGGTTTAGTAATTTATGTTCACAACAATAACGTTGCCTGCCTTTTGCGAGCGTAAAGGTAAATTTATAATCGCTATGCTGAAGAAAGAAAGGAAGTTCTTTACTAATTAGCTGTTCTTGTAATGTAACGGTAGCCGTTGAAATAACAAGTTTTTTATTGAGTCGTAATGCGACAGGTAAACCCGCTAATATATAAGCCAAAGACTTACCGATACCTGTTCCAGCTTCCGCGACTAAAATTCGACGTGACTTATCATAGTTACCCGCTAATACTTTTGCTATTTCGGCAACTAAATAGTTTTGAGCTTTACGCGCTTTAAATTGCGGTAATGCTTGAGTTATAAGCTCATAATTAGTGCGAATTTCTTTTTTTAGTGAGTCTGAAAGCATAAATTTTTTGTGTTCTCGGTGCATTAACAAGCAGAGTAGTAAACTAACAAAAGCAAAAAACCTTTATTTCGGAAGTTTACCAAAATAAAGGTTATTTATCTGCGACAATATCGCTATATGTTATTTCATAAAACAGATTTACTGTTTCATGTTGAGCATTTATTACTTAGGTTGTTCTAAGAATAAAACGGCCGCTTCAACACGAGACTTAATCGCTAATTTTTTAAGTAAGCTTTTAACATGTACTTTTACAGTGCCTTCTGAAATATTGAGATTTTCAGAAATTTCTTTGTTGCTTAACCCGCGTGAAATTTCTTCCATAATTTGGTTTTCACGACGCGTTAATGTGGCTATTTTTTCTCTGATATTATTTTCTTGATCCAAACAGTCTAGGTACTGTGTTAGGCCTTCACTTACCACTAATTTACCTTGCTGAATACGGTGCAAGCTTTCAAGTAAAATTTCAGGATCGGTATCTTTTAATAAATAACCGTCCGCGCCTTGATTAACTAAGGAAATAACATCTTGTTTCGCATCAGATACAGTTAAGATAACAATTTTACTAGTAATACCATCATTACGTAACGCTTTAAGCGTTTCTAAACCGGAAACGGCTTTCATGTTTAAATCTAATAACACCATGTCTGGATGTTGCTTCTTCACCATACTGACAGCTTCAATGCCATTGGTTGCTTCATCGATAACAACAAAGTTCGGATCAATACTTAATAGTTGTGTAATGCCTTTACGCATAAGGGGATGGTCATCAACAACAATAACGGTAGATACATTGCTCATTTGTGATTCCTTTACTGGGTGATAGTTAAATTACATATACTGCTTAGTATTAATGTAAATTAAAAGTAATAATAAAAGTGAAATATAAATGATTTTTTGGTAAAAAGCTAAATTTCAAATATAAGTTTGATTTCTGTACCAATGGGTAAGTTTTTGATTTCTAATACACCATTAAGTTCATTTGCGCGTTGATTCATAATTTCTATGCCATAGTGATTCTCTTTACCAGGCTTTTCTTCTATTCCTACGCCATCATCGCAAATAGTAATGATAACTTTTTGTGTGATAAGTTTTTGGTCTATAACCACACAATTAACAACAATATTGTCACAATTTGCATGTTTCATCGCATTTATTATGGCTTCTCTTATTATTTGTAACAAATGTATGTGTTGATTAGCATGAGTTTGGAAATTAGATTCAAACAAACCCAACTGAATTTTTGCCGTCGTTTGCTTTTGTAACTGAGATATCATAATTAATACCGCTTCTTTAAAATCAGATACGCTAATATTTAATCTAAAAGTAGATAATAAAGAACGAAGCTGTACATAAGCATCTGTGACGGCTTCTTTAATATTACTAACTGAACTTTTAATTTGTTCACTGTCTGTATTTGAATCGATTTGACGATTTAAAACAGTGCATTGAATTTTAAGAAAAGACAGTGCTTGTGCAATAGAGTCATGAAGTTCACGAGCAATAACCCCACGTTCATCCATCAATAATAACTTCTGTTCTTGTAAACTATATTCTTCTTGATATAAAGCGCGAGCAAGCAAACTACTAAAGCTAACAATAATCGAGGTATTTTCATCTGTTGATACCGTTTGAATATAATTTAAATAACCATAAGGTTCGCCATTGATAATGATAGGGATACGTTTACAATTTTTATCATCAGTTGCACAGCCATAATCACTGTCTATCTGGACGCCATTAACTAACTCTAAACACAACTTGGTTAAAGTAGTCTGTTTTGCTAAAGCATTTAATGCTTCTATGATAATAGGGTGTGTTAATTTAACCGTACTTAATTTTTGGGAAATATTGAATAGAAATTGAATGCTTTCATTGGCACTTTCTAATTCTGTTTTTTTATCAAATACTTTCTTTTGCATTGCAGCAATTAAAGATTCAAGTTCGGCTGACATGCTTTTTAAACCAGTGGACAATACTCCAATTTCATTACTATGATCTAAAAACTCAACATTAAAATGGTGGTTAGAAATTGAACTGACATTGTCTTCTAGTTGGTTTAATGGCGTAACAATATAGCGCCTACAATAAACTAATAAAAATAATGAGATAAGTAATATAAACAAAAATACAACTATTTCAGAAATGAAGATAACTGAAGCTTCTTTCTCTAATAAAATATTATATTGTTGAACTGCTAACATAATATTACCAACTAATAGTGCCAGTTTTGCAGATAACTGTTGGTCAGAAAGTTCTGGAAATTTTTCTTGAAGGGTTAACAACTCAAATTTCAAGTCTGTATTTGCTGTATAGATATGGCTAACATCAAAGAATTTATTTTCTAATAATTTATTAGCAAGAGTAGGAGAAAATTTATTAAATGAAACAACAATAGCCTCTCTATCAAGCTTCTTTGCATTGATAAAACTTTGAGCTTCATTTTTAAGCACAACTAAGTTTTTAATTGCCTCTCTATTAATATTTTGACTATGAGTTGTGGTCAGAAAAATAAAGATATGAGACCCTGATATTATCAATATCAGTAAAGCGATTGTTGTAATCACCTTAGTAATAGAAAGTGAATGAAATAGTAGATTAATTTTCATAAATAGTTAAGAATAATGATTAACATGTTGATTGAGTTTCCTTTAAAAGGAGGTTTAAGTCATTTATATTTAATTTAGCTCCGAGCATATATCGCTAACTTTAACATATTATTTTAAATATGCGATGTATGCCGCTTAACTTACAACTAGTTAAGAAGGGTAAACCTAGAAATGGGTTTGCCTCCCGTGTTTGGAAAGGAACTGACCATGCAATTAATAGATAAGTATCATCGAAAATTTGAATACTTACGTTTATCAATTACTGATGAATGTAACTTCAAATGTAATTATTGTTTACCAGATGGCTACCAACGTACTCATCAAAAACAATTTCTATCACAAAATGAAATACAAAACCTCATTAATGCTTTTGCGGAACTAGGCACAAGTAAAGTAAGAATTACAGGAGGAGAACCAAGTTTACGAAAAGATTTTCCCAATATCATCGAGCAGATAGCCACTACTGACGGTATTAAAAAGGTAGTCACTACAACCAATGGGTTTAATTTAAGTAAACATGCAGAGCATTGGTTTGAAGCTGGATTAAGCGCTATTAACGTGAGCATCGATAGCCTAGATGCTAATACTTTTAACCTTATAACCGGTAAAAATATTTTTCACAAAGTAATGGAAGGTGTCGATGCCTGTATTAGCGCTGGTTTTGAACAAGTCAAAGTGAATAGTGTATTAATGAAAGGGTTAAATGATAATGACCTGAGTACATTTTTAGCCTGGATAAAACAACAACCAATACAACTCCGATTTATTGAGTTAATGCAGACAGACGATAATGCCGAGTTTTTTAATCGTTATCATTTATCAGGTCAAAGCATTAAAGATGTATTGTTAAGTCAACAATGGGTTCAAAAAAAACGTCATGCCAATGATGGCCCTGCAGAGGTGTTTTCCCATCCTGATTATTTAGGTGAAATTGGTTTAATCATGCCTTATAGTAAAGATTTCTGTGATAATTGTAATCGATTACGCGTTTCTGCTGTTGGACGATTACACCTTTGTTTATTTGGGGAAGATGGTGTTGATCTTCGTCATTTGTTACAAAATAGTGCGGATAAAGTTGAATTAAAATCAACCATTTTAGCCGCTTTAAAAGAAAAAAAATCCTCTCATTTTCTTGATTTAGGCTTAACTGGCGGTACCCCTCACTTAGCATCTATTGGCGGTTAGTTACTCATTTGCTTATAAATTCTCCGCTTTTGCGGAGGATGTCTAAAAACCTCATAAATTCTGTTGATCCAAATCAAGCAACATTCAATCAGCCTCACTTCTAAAAATAGTTCTGCTACAGTTACACTTATCTTATTTTACATTAATTTAACATTTATTTTATACCTATGGTTGATATACAAAAACGTAATTTATTTCGTCGAAAATCTGAGCTTATCATTAATAATTTAATGCCTTGGATTGATGATAAACAACAATTTTTAGATAACTGCACTCAATGTAAAAGCTGCATAACAAATTGCCCTGAAAATATTATTGTTAAAGGAGATGGCGGTTTTCCTGTGATTGATTTTTCATTGGGAGAGTGCACCTTTTGTGGCAAATGTGCTGAAAGTTGTCAGGAAGATGTTTTTGTAGCAACAACTCAGCAAGCTTGGCATAAAAAAGCAGTGATAAGTCATGCCTGTTTAGCATTTGAGAATGTTTATTGCAGAAGTTGCGGGGAAAGCTGCCCGGCGGAAGCGTTAAGTTTTCAAATTGGCATTAATGCCGTTCCAGAAATAAATTTAGATAAATGTAATGGTTGTGGAGCCTGCTTTTCACCTTGTCCAACCAGTGCAATTAGCATTGAGGAAAATAGATGAGAAAAGTAGGTGAAGAAAGTCGATAAGGAAAGTAGATGAGAACAGATGAATTACACATATCGAGCTTAATTGTACATGTGAGGCCTGAAAAAATATTGGATCTTAAAGCTTGTATCCAAGAGTCACCACAAGCGGAGTTGGTAACAGTCACTGAAAAAGGCAAAGCCATAGTGGTGATAGAAGCTGCAAACCAACGAGAAATAATGAAGTGTATTGACAATATTAATGACATAGACGGCGTTGTACATACGAGTCTTGTTTACCATGAGTTTGAACAATCTACGCAAAACAACAGCGAGGAAGGACAATGAAATTTACTAGACGTGAGTTTATGAAAGCACAAGCAGTGGCGGCTGCTGCAACGGCTGCAGGTATTGCATTACCTGTTTCTGCGAGCAATATCATTGCCAGTAAAGATGCCACTAAAATTAAATGGGACAAAGCGCCTTGTCGTTTTTGTGGTACAGGTTGTGGTGTTTTAGTCGGAACACAAAATGGTAAAGTGGTTGCTACACAGGGAGACCCTGAAGCACCAGTGAATAGAGGCTTGAACTGTGTAAAAGGCTATTTCCTTTCTAAAATAATGTACGGTAAAGATCGTTTAACTACACCATTACTACGTATGACCAATGGTGTATATGATAAAGAAGGTGAGTTTGAACCAATCTCTTGGGATGCTGCTTTTGAGATCATGGCTGAAAAATTTAAAGACGCTTTAAAAAAGAAAGGGCCAACGTCAGTAGGTATGTTTGGTTCGGGTCAATGGACCGTAATGGAAGGTTATGCAGCGAGTAAATTATTAAAAGCAGGTTTTCGTAGTAATAATTTAGATCCTAATGCACGTCATTGCATGGCGTCTGCCGTAGGTGGGTTTATGCGTACCTTTGGTATTGATGAGCCAATGGGTTGTTATGATGATCTTGAAAATGCCGATGCCTTTGTATTATGGGGATCAAATATGGCGGAGATGCACCCGATTCTATGGTCGCGTTTAACTGATCGTCGTTTAAGCAACCCTGATGTGAGTGTGCATGTGTTGTCTACTTATACGCATCGTTCTTTTGAACTTGCAGATAACGGCATGATATTTACGCCTCAAACTGATTTAGCAATCCTGAATTTTATTGCAAATTATATTATTCAAAATGATGCAGTCGATAAAGACTTCATTAAAAAGCATATTAACTTCCGTAAAGGGACAACAGATATTGGTTATGGCTTACGTCCAACTAACCCATTACAAGCGGCGGCTAAAAATCCAGATTCTGGCGCATCTACGCCAATGTCATTTGAAGAGTTTGCTGATTATGTCTCTGAGTTTGATGTTGAGTATGCTGAGAAAATGTCAGGAGTATCAGCTGATAAATTAATTAGACTGGCAAAAATATACGCCGATCCAAACATCAAAGTAACGTCATACTGGACGATGGGTTTTAACCAACATACTCGTGGTGTATGGGCTAACAACTTAATGTACAACGTGCATTTATTAACAGGCAAAATATCGAAACCTGGGTCTGGTCCATTTTCTCTAACGGGTCAACCGTCTGCCTGTGGTACTGCTCGTGAAGTGGGTACGTTCTCGCACCGTTTACCGGCTGATTTAGTTGTTAATAATCCTAAGCATCGTGCTATAGCAGAAAAAATATGGAAATTACCAGAAGGGACTATTCCTGCAAAACCTGGATACCATGCTGTGTTACAAAACCGCATGTTAAAAGATGGCAAATTGAATGCTTACTGGGTGATGTGTAATAACAATGTACAAGCAGCTGCCAATATTAATGAAGAAGTTATACCGGGCTACAGAAATCCAGAAAACTTCATCGTGGTCTCTGACCCTTATCCAACGGTAACAGCACAACTAGGTGACCTTATTTTACCGACCGCAATGTGGGTTGAAAAAGAGGGGGCTTACGGTAATGCCGAACGTCGTACACAAGTATGGCATCAACAAGTTAAAGCCCCTGAAGGCGCGCAGTCTGACTTATGGCAAATGATGGAGTTTGCAAAACGCTTCAAGATTGAAGAGGTTTGGAGCGAAGACTTGATCGCTAAAATGCCAGAAGTGAAAGGCAAAACCATGTACGACGTACTGTATCGAAATGGTCATGTTGATGCGTTTAGCTTAGATGAAATTAAAGATGATCAATTAAATGATGATGCACGTCATTTTGGCTTTTACGTTCACAAAGGTTTATTCGAAGAGTATGCAAGTTTTGGTCGAGGTCATGGTCATGATCTAGCACCTTATGATAGATATCACGAAGAACGTGGCTTACGTTGGCCTGTAGTGGATGGTAAAGAAACACAATGGCGTTTCAGAGAAGGTTCTGACCCTTATGTAGAAAAAGGAACAGGTTATCAGTTTTATGGGCATGCTGATAAAAAAGCGGTTATTTTTGCTTTACCTTATGAGCCACCAGCTGAGTCGCCAGACGAAGAATATAACCTATGGTTAAGCACTGGGCGTGTACTTGAGCATTGGCATTCAGGTTCTATGACTCGACGTGTACCTGAACTGTATAAAGCTTTTCCAGATGCAGTGGTGTTTATGCATCCAGATGATGCTCAGCAACGTGGTTTGCGCCGCGGTGATGAAATTGTAATGGCTTCAAGACGTGGAGAATTAACCTCTCGTGTTGAAACTCGTGGACGTAATCGTCCACCTAAAGGTTTAGTGTTTATGCCTTGGTTTGATGCAAAACAGTTAACAAACAAGATAACGCTTGATGCAACTGATCCGCTATCAAAACAAACTGATTATAAAAAATGTGCCGTTAAAATCACAAAAAAAGCCTAATTAAATGCGGCATTTGTAATGTCGCTTAATTAAACGATTCAGCACTTATTTAAATTTAGCGCACTTTGTTATAGCTGATAACTTATTCATATCAGTTGTAACAAAATGGAGAAAGAGTATGAAAAAAATATTAACAGCGATTTTCACTGCATCTATCATCGCATTTTCTTCACCTACTGTGTTTAGCGCAGAGGAGATTGTTTTGACTAATAATGGCGGCGTACCTTCATTACGTGGTTTAGTCGAAATTTCAGATGTAAATAAAGCAGAAGCTTTAAAAAAAGTACCCCGTGAGCAGCATTTGATTGATCGAAACTATGTGCAACAACCACCATTAATTCCTCACTCCATTCGAGGTTATCAGGTCAATTTGAACGCCAACAAATGTTTGTCATGCCACAGTTTTAAAAATGCCGGTGCAATGGGCGCAACTAAAGTGAGCGTCACACATTTTATTACTCGTGAAGGTACAACATTGTCAGATGTGTCACCTCGTCGTTACTTCTGCTTACAGTGTCACGTAACACAAGCAGATGCTAAACCGTTAGTAGATAATTCATTTACCCCGGTTGATTCATTACGCTAAGCAGGAGCACAAAATATGCTTAAACTATTAAAGCGTTTATGGGTGATTATGAAGTCACCTTCAACAGCCTCGTTTGGCTTTATTCTAGTGATCGGGTTTTTAGGTGGGATCATCTTTTGGGGTGGATTTAATACCGGGATGGAAGCGACTAATACAGAAGCGTTTTGTTCAGGTTGTCATGCACCTATCGTAAAAGAAATTCGTGAAACGATTCACTATTCTAATCGGTCAGGAGTACGTGCTATTTGTTCTGATTGTCATGTACCACATAAATGGACTGATAAAATTGTACGTAAAGTACAAGCATCAAAAGAGTTGTTCGCATTTGCAATGGGGACAATCGATACTGATGAGAAATTTAAAGCACGCCGCGCCCATTTAGCAAATCGTGAATGGCAACGAATGAAAGAAAATAATTCACAAGAATGTCGTAATTGTCATCAATTTGAATATATGGACTTCAGTGAACAAGGTAAACGTAGTGTAAGCCAGCATTCAACAGCGCTTGCCTCTGGAGATAAAACCTGCGTAGATTGCCACAAAGGAATTGCACATCAACTACCTGATATGAAAGGTATTGAAGGCTGGCAGTAAAGTATGTTTTTAAAGTAATGGTTTGTTAATCTTATTAAAATAATGACTATCATTATTTACATTTTCAATAAACTGCGTACTAAAATAATAAAAAAGGGGCTAATCGCTCCTTTTTTATTGTATAAAGCTAACTAAACTGGCAAATTAATCACACTATTTACATCAACTTTTGCAGTTTAAAAGAAAGAGTTGATATTAATTCATTGAATTTTAAAAGTAATAAGGTGAGCATGTGAAAATTGCAGGCGTTGTTTTAGCAGGTGGACAGTCCTTACGGATGGGGCAAGATAAAGCGATGCTAACTATTGAGCAACGTACCTTATTAGAGCGAAGTGTTAACTTATTACAAAATGTCGGATTTGAAGATTGCTTCGTGAGTGGGCATTATGATGATTTTGATTGTATTATTGATCAACAAGCTGGTTTAGGACCTATTGCAGGGATCGAAGCTTGTGCTAAGCAACTTTATCGTCATTACGATGCAATATTTATTATCCCTGTTGATATGCCATTATTAGCGATACAAGATTGTCGTAATTTATTGCAGTATTTTCTTACCTTGAATACGACAAATGATAAATTAACTATACCGCCAGGTGTTTACTATCAACAAACAACCTTTCCAATGTTACTAACATTAAACGAGCCATTGCTAGATTATTTAGCAGAGGTTGTCACTACAACACATAAAAAACATCGTTCTTTATATCGTTTGCTTGAAACACTTAATATAAAAGGGTTTAATCAAAAAGAAACTGATGCATTTAGATTTGAAAATACCAATACGCCCGAACAATGGCAACACTGTTTATCGATGTTACGGGTGATGAAACAATCAAAGTAAAAAAGACAAATAAAACCGGTACTTTAGAACCAGATCAAAAGGATTAATATGAGTCATTTATCAACCCAAGAATTTACTGCTGCCAATATTGCAGTGTTAACTGTTTCCGATACACGTAATGAAACGACTGATACATCAGGTGGATATTTAGTTGAAGCATTAACCACTGCTGGCCATCAATTAGTCGACAAGCAAATTGTTATTGATGACCCTTATAAAATTCGAGCTGTCGTTTCACAGTGGATTGCAGATGAAAAAATTGAAGTTGTATTAATCACTGGTGGAACTGGTTTTACAGCCCGTGATACAACACCTGAAGCCGTGTCTGTGTTATTTGATAAACAAGTAGAAGGATTTGGCGAATTATTCCGTGCGGTTTCTTATCAAGAAATTGGATCTTCAACGATCCAAAGTCGTGCATTAGCAGGTTTTGCTAATAACACTGTGATCTTTTGTATGCCTGGTTCGACTGGTGCTTGTAAAACAGCTTGGACTAAAATAATTGAAGAGCAAATCAACGCTCAACATAAGCCATGCAACTTTATGCCGCACCTAGGAGCTAAATAATGTCTGCTACTTTTACCCATATTAACCAAGATGGCAAAGCTAATATGGTGGATGTAACAGCAAAAGAAGTGACGGTCCGTCAAGCTATTGCTGAAGCCTATGTCGATATGTCAGCAGAAACCTTAGCGTTAATTGTTAATGGTCAACATCATAAAGGTGACGTATTTGCCACTGCTCGCATTGCAGGTATCATGGCCGCTAAAAAAACATCAGACATTATTCCATTATGTCACCCTCTGGCATTAACAAAAGTCGAAGTAAATATCACCGCAGAAACAGAAAACAATAGAGTGCGTATTGAAAGTCTTTGTAAGTTGTCGGGGAAGACGGGCGTCGAGATGGAAGCCTTAACCGCGGCATCGGTCGCTGCATTAACTATTTATGATATGTGTAAAGCGATTCAAAAAGACATGGTGATTTCTTCAGTTAAGCTGCTAGAAAAAACAGGTGGAAAATCAGGTCACTTCAAAGCAGTTGAATAAGGTTATTAAATGATTAAAGTACTTTTTTTTGCAAAACTGAGTGAACAACTCGGTTGTCGAGAACTACAGGTTGAAGTGACTGCTGCTGAAGATACCGATCAACTATTTAAATACTTGATCGGACACAAAGCTGAATGGAGCAATATTTTAACGTCACAGCTTTGTTTGAAAGCCGTTAATCAAGCAATGGTTAACGATAATGTGTTATTAAAAGACGGTGACGAAGTTGCTTATTTCCCACCTGTAACAGGCGGATAAATGATCAGTGTTCAAGAACAAGATTTTAATCAGCAAGAAGAATACGACCGCTTAAAATGTAAAACATCAATTGGAGCGATTGTGACCTTTACAGGCTTAGTTCGTGATGTGAACAATGGTCAAAGTGTCAGTGATTTATCGTTAGAGCATTATCCTGGTATGACTGAAAAGTGCTTAGTCGATATTGTGGAACAAGCAAAACGACGTTGGAATATTATTGAATCGACGGTGATTCATCGTGTAGGACAATTAACTATTTCAGATCAAATTGTATTTGTTGGTATTGCCAGCCAACATCGTGGTGATGCGTTTGCTGCTTGTGAATTCATAATGGACTACTTAAAAACACAAGCGCCATTTTGGAAGAAAGAGACCATGGCGGATGGTCAAACTCAGTGGGTAGATGCTCGCGAAGTCGACCAAGATGCGTTGTCTAAATGGGTTGAGAAGTAAAAAAGTATACTACTTAAATCTAACATTAAGTTGATGACTTGGTGGTGCGCTCTAGTGGTGTCGCTTAGTGGTGCTTTTTAGTTGCACTTTTTAGTGGCGCCGCTTAGTTTTTTCGTCTATTTGGTGTTATGAGGTATTTTCATTCTACGGTATTATTGACAGTATTATTGTTGCACTAGCGGTGTAGTATTGGTTTTATGTCTTTGATTATATTTACATTAAAACATAGTTTTCTTTATCTCTTTATTTCAACCGTTTTTAGGCATTGCCATGAAGGTTATTAGTATTAATGAATAAATACCTCTGTATTATTATTTTTATGTTCACTGGTTTAGTGAGTCTGCAAAGTCATGCGGCTTTAAATGTTGCAGTCGCTAGCAACTTTAAATTACAGGCATTAGATATTGGACAACAATTTTCCGATAAATACGCTATCGACGTTAATATCTCTAGCGCCTCAACAGGCACGTTGTACCAACAAATATTACGTGGCGCTCCCTTTGATCTATTTTTATCGGCAGATCAAAAGCATGTCGATTTATTAAAAGCAGAAAGTAAAACAACACAACAAGATTTTGTTTATGCACAAGGTCGTTTAGTATATTGGCAACCCAACGCTTCAAGTAACCCAACAATTGAGGATTTCATGGCGTATAAAGGGAGACTTGCCATTGCCAATCCTAAGTTCGCTCCTTATGGTATTGCCGCACAACAATCTCTGGAATTTACACATAAATGGCAATCTCTGCAGTACATACAAGGTAATAACATCAATCAAGCCTATCAATTTGTAGAGTCTAAAAATGTTACAGCAGGGTTAGTATCGTATGCCGCAGTACTGCAAAAAAATCAGACGCATTATTTACTAATACCCACTGCATGGCATCAGCCATTAATACAATCAGGTATCGTGCTTAATGATAAAAAGTTAAAAGAAGCGAATTTATTTCGTGATTTTTTACTGTCCACTGAAGTACAACAACAGATTAAATCTCAGGGTTATAATTAATGCTAACCTCGGGAGATTACCAGGCTATTTGGCTAACCCTTAAGTTAGCGAGTTTGACTACGTTATTACTGATGATCATTGCTCCTCCTTTGGCGTGGTGGTTAGCGCGTAGCCAAACAAAAATACGTCCGCTAATAGAATCGCTTGTGGCCTTACCTTTAGTGTTACCACCGACTGTTTTAGGCTTTTACTTATTAATCGCTTTTTCTCCTGAGCACTTTTTAGGCCAATGGTGGTTGAGTTTCAACGACACTTCATTGGCATTTTCATTTACCGGTTTAGTGATTGCTTCAGTGATCTATTCATTACCCTTTGTTGTCCAACCTTTACAAAGTGCTTTTGTGCATTTAGACAAAAGCTATTTAGAAGTCAGTGCAACACTTGGCTATGGAAAGTATGAACGGTTATACAAAATAATATTTCCAATGTTATTACCTAGTTTTATTATTGCTGGTGCATTAGGTTTTGCACATACCATTGGCGAATTTGGTGTGGTGTTGATGATTGGCGGTAACATTCCTGGGGAGACCCAAGTGTTATCTATTCTTTTGTTTGATCATGTTGAATCTCTGCAATACAGTTCAGCGCATCAACTCTCTTTTATATTATTGGCCTTTTCAATCTCCTTGCTGGTGGTGATATATGGCTTCCTGCAAAAGCGTCAACAGCGGGTGTTAAATGCTTAAATTTAATATTCAAAAATCCTTTAAAGGGCAAGACAAACACAGTAAAAAATTACACTTTAAAGGTGAAGTTGACTTATCGGGAGTATGTACGATCTTTGGTGATTCTGGCGCAGGTAAAACGACGTTTTTACGTTGTTTAATCGGATTAGAAAGCTGCACGGGTAATATTACCTTTCAAGGGCAACAGTGGTTAGGATCTGATGCTAATAACAAAGTCCATACGTTAGCAGTAGAAGATCGAAATATCGGTGTTGTATTTCAAGAACCCAGGTTATTCCCGCATTTAAATGTGCAACAAAACTTAGAATTGGCAGTACGCAAAGCAAAAAGTTGTACTTTTACCATTAACCATTTAGCAGAAAAGTTAGGCTTTACAGATCTTTTATCACATCAAACAACACAATTATCAGGAGGTCAAAAACAACGTATTGCTATTGCTCGTGCGTTATTGACTAATCCACAACTATTAGTAATGGATGAACCTCTTTCGTCGTTAGATGTTAATAGTAAACAACTATTGTTACTGTTTTTAAAACAGATAAGCGAACAAATACCTATCCTTTATATAACCCATTCAGAACATGAGCTGTTTTATCTTAGTAAACAGATGTTGTTGGTTAATGATGGCGAAGTTGAAGCGATCGGTGAGCCACAGAAGCTATTTTTAGATAGTCATCTATCGTTGATAAAGTTTGCGCAACAAGGCTTAATTTTAACGGTATTAGTGAAAGAATATGATCAACAAGAAGCGTTGATAAAAGGGTGCTTAGACGGTCAAACATTGTATGTTTCCGCAGAACAAGCACCTACCACATCGCAAATACAAGTGAAAATAAACAGTCGCGATGTGATTGTTGCGCTCCAGCCTATTGAAGGTAGTTCGTTATTAAACTGCTTATTAGCACAAATAGTCGACTATTCACAGGACAACCAAAAAGCAGTGGTCTTAACCTTAAAAGTACAATCACAATGTATTTATGCTTACATTACATTGCGTTCATTCAATAAACTTAAACTCACTGTTGGAAGTCGTGTTTATGCCCATGTTAAAACCATGAGCATTATTAATTAACGAATAATTTTGCTTACCAATATTTTGCCAATGTTCTGCCAATTAAATTAGTACTAACCTTGCAAAGAAAGGCCTGCAATTTGATGCCAATAACCATTACATTGTAAATTATTGTGCTTAACATATTGCTCTACACCTAATATACGTTGTTTGAATTGTTGTAATGTCGTTAAGCTGTCAATTGAACTTGGGCTAACACGCGCCACATCCACTAAACCTCTCATACTTTCAATGTCATTGAGTAAGTTGTAACAATAACCAGATTGGGTTTGTATGCCATTAAGTACAAATACTTGTTGGCCTTCTTGAGTGCTAGTGGCTCTTCCCTGTGGGTATTTGATACAGCATAGTTCACAATCATCTTTGGCTTTATTTTCAGACCTTGCGGTAAAACAACGCGCGGAATAGGCTAAGGGCAAATGCCCATGTGCAAAAACTTCGACTTCGAATTGACCTCGTATGCCCATTTTTTCGGCATCAGTTAATGCTTTCTCTAGCCAGTCGCGAGAAAGTTCAACGGGCATCACCCAACGGTGCATACCTTGATTTACAAATAACTTAAGCGTGTGCGCGTTATAACAATTAATAGCAGGGCCACAAACAAAAGGTACTTTCTTTTCTGATAATAGTTGAATACCGCCAATATCATTGGCTTCTACGGACATCTCTCCATTTTCACAAAGTTGTTTTAATACTTTGATTTCTGATGGTGCTTCTAATAAGGCCATGCTCGACAAAACGATCTCTTTGCCTTGGTGATTGAGCTCTTTAGCTAAATTTATCCAATCACGCGCTTTCAATTCCCGGCGTTTACTACAGACCGTTTCGCCTAAATAAATAATATCAGCATCGCTACTCATCGCTTGTTGATAAAAGTCTTCGGTTGTTTGTTTTGGCCAATAATATAACAAAGGCCCTAATGATAATTTCATATTTGCTCCTAACTTTGATGCGTTAAAATAGGGCGGCTATTGCCAATCACGGTGATAAGCACCTAAGGTTGTTTGGCTGCCTTCTGATACATTCGCTAACACGTCATCCCAATCAGCTTCGACTTTATAATCTGTTGGTGAGTGTTTATAGTTATCAATGGCTGCACGCCATACTTTGGTTATTTGTTCCACATAAGCAGGGCTGCGTTGACGACCTTCAATTTTGACTGATTTGACGTTCGCCATAAATAATTCAGGCAATATAGATAACGTATTTAAACTGGTGGGTTCTTCAAGTGCGTGATAAAGGGCTTTTTCTTCATTATCAATGTTGTCTACGGTAAATTTACCTTTACATAAGGTAGGGTAGCCGGCTTTTTCATTTGGCTGGTAACGATCGATTAAAATGTCATTTAAACGGGACTCTAAGCCTTTGTCTGTTTCTTGCCAACGAACATATTTAGCTGGCGAGCAAGCACCAACCGTATTGGGGGATTCGCCTGTAAAGTAAGAAGACAAATAACATCGGCCTTCAGCCATAATACATAAACTACCAAAAGCAAAAACTTCTAAATCAACTGAGGTATTACGTGATAGTTGTTTTACTTGATGTAATGATAAGACTCTAGGTAAAACGACTCGTTTAACATTAAAGTTCTTTTGATAAAAATCGATAGCAGCAGTGTTAGTAGCGGAAGCTTGAACCGATAAATGTAACTCCAAATCAGGGTATTTATTAGCGGCATAATCAAGTGTGGCAATATCAGCAATAATGGCTGCACTCGCCCCTAAATCAACACATTTATCAACGGCATTAAACCATCTCTTTTCTTCACCTGGGTGAGCGAATGTATTAATGGCTACGTGTAAGTGTTTATTGTGATCTCTTACATATTGAGCACCTTTTGCTAGCTTTTTATCATTAAAATTTAATCCTGCAAAATGGCGTGCGTTAGTATCATCTTTTAATCCTACATAGACGGCATCTGCACCACAATCAATGGCCATTTTTAATGCGGGTAAACTGCCTGCTGGACATAATAATTCCATACAATAACTCCAAATTTATTAATGGCCGTTATTGTAAAAAATTATCTAAACTGTTTATTGATGTAGGGCATGCAACTCTTATTCATCATGATATTTAAAGAAAATAAACGTTAATAATGGAATGTATGTTGATTTAAACCAAGTTGTGAATTTTTCGAGTGCTTATAATTTGTTTTATATTTAAACACATGATTATCCAAAGGAAGACTATGCTGATCTCATTACGGAATAAGATACTGCAAAATCTGGTGGTCACTACGCCTAAGTTATTAGCGATACCCAGTCAATTTGTTCCATTTAGTGTGCAACAAAAATGTTTGCACTCAATCATAAGCAGTATTTTTAAAGAGGCGATTGAAGACGGAGATCTCGCTTTTTTAGAAGGGAAATGGTTAAAAGTGACAGTAACTGATTTAAAGCTAACGTGGTTTATCAGTTTTGACCAACATATTATCGTTAAAGATAAAACGACGCATACTGATGTGTCATTCAGTGCGACGATGAATGATCTTATTTTAGTTGCTGGGCGCAAAGAAGATCCAGATACGTTGTTTTTTCAACGACGTTTAAACATACAAGGCGATACAGAATTAGGCTTAGAAGTTAAAAATCTATTGGATAATATTGAGTTTGATCAGTTATCACCATTAATTGAAAAGATGATCGTAACATTGTCTGATTTAGTGAAAATAGGGGTAACGAAACAAGCTTTGCCAAATACAGAAGCACTCAATATTAAAATTTGATAGCAATCCCAATCTAAGTAATTATCTCGTCATTTATGCTTGTTAAAATGAATGCTAGCTTCGTTGTTGATTTTGTAATGAGAATACCTAGTTACTGCAATCAACGCCTTGCAGCATCCATTTTCCCTAACCCCTAAATAGGCAGTTTATTTAATCAGATTGGTATAATAATAGTCTGTCGGTTAAAACAAAGTATCTTTTAGAGGCATAGCGCTATAGGCTTAGCACTTTACATTTTAATTAATACATTGTGGATGAATGACTGACTCTAACCCTATAGCAATAAAAGAAGTAAATAGTCCTGACCTAACCTGTGCTAAATGCAATGCAGCATGTTGCCAGTTAGAAGTTATGCTAATCACGGATACTGGTGTTCCTGAACAGTATATCGAACATGATCAGTGGGGCGGTGAAACCATGAAACGTTTAGATGATGGCTGGTGTATCTGTGTCGACCGAGATACAAAGCTCTGCACTATCTATGAAAATAGACCTTGGGTGTGTCGAATATTTGAAATGGGCTCTTACGAATGTAGTGTTGAATTTGTGGCAGCTAAATAGAAGGCATTGAGTGCGAATAAGACTTAAACGTGTATCAATAACGTTATAAATTTATGCAGCTTAGGATTTTTCGATTATTAATCAACCCTAAGCTACACCAACTTCATGACTTCACCAATGCCATAAAGACCAATCTGAAACTTACTGCTCTGATAATTTCTTTAAGTGTAAGCAAGTATCTAATAAACGATTAGCAAAGCCCCATTCATTATCGCACCACACTAATAGTTTAACTAAATTACCATCACTGACGCGCGTTTGAGTCCCATCGATAATACAAGAGCGCGGATCATGATTAAAATCCACTGATACTAGTGGTGCTTCCGTATAACCTAAAATGCCTTTTAATTCACCTTCTGCCATTTGCTTTAAACATTGGTTTATATCAGCAATTGAAACACTTTTATCGACCGTAATACTCAGGTCCATTGCTGTGACATTAATCGTTGGAACACGTACTGCGATTGCTTCAAACTTATTAGCAAACTTAGGTAATATTCGCTCTATACCCGCGGCTAATTTTGTATCAACGGGGATAATTGATTGGCTTGCTGCACGTGTTCTACGTAAATCATGGTGATAAGAGTCGATTACCGGTTGATCATTCATGGCTGAATGAATAGTGGTAATTGTGCCGCACTTAATACTGAAGGCGGCATCTAAAATCGCAATCACAGGCACAATACAATTAGTTGTACAGGATGCGCCGGAAATATATTTTTCTTGGCCAGTTAATTGTTGATGATTAACACCATAAACAACCGTAGCATCAACATCTTGATCAGCTGGGTGTGAAAAGATAACTTTCTTAGCGCCTGCCAACAAATGCGCATCGGCATCAACTTTTGAACCAAAGATACCCGTACAATCGATAACAATATCAATATCCAGTGCTTGCCAAGGTAATTCACTGATTTCTTTATAAGCGAGTAATTGAATTGGATGCTGCTCAATAATAAGTAAGTCATGGTTTTGTGTTACTTCAAAAGGAAAGCGTCCATGCGTTGAGTCATATTGAGTGAGGTGACAAATCGCCTCAGGCGTCGCTAGCTCATTGATCGCGACTATATCGATTTGTGTTTGATGATGACCTTCAAATAGTGCTCTTACAACACTACGTCCAATACGCCCATAACCATTTATTGCAATTCGAAGTGCCATTAACATCCCACATAAAAAAGGTAAAAAAGTATTGTAATGCCAAAACAATTAATTATCTATCATTTAGCTTAGTATAAAGCAGTGCTGATATATTAATGACAAAACCTAATTAGATAATCATAACAATGAGTTACTTGCATTAATTACTTTATCAGGAAAATAGTTAAAGTCAGCAGAAACGTGATGATTTTTATGACCCTGTTGAGTTATTCAGATTCAACTAGAGAATGATTATTATGTTGTTAGACGTTAGTGCTTCACCTTTGTTTTGTTGAATTTAAGGCTTTGCATCTCAATATGTTGACTCATTAAAGTTAAATAAAGACATCATGACAAAAGATCGTTGTTTAAGTTCTCTTATAAAGGGTCTTTTTACACTGATTTCAGGTAAATATGAGTTAATTGATAATGTTCCACTGAAATGTGATATTGATTTTGCTATCATGTTTTACCGACATATGTTTGTTATACCAACTATATTAAATAAGTGATTTAAATTTTGTGTGGGAACAATGGCTTAATTTAAGATGTAAATTGAGGCCTTTCGACGATTAACGTCTGTCGGGGGAGTTAACCAAAAAAGGCTAATGCTTTAACGGTTGCTCCTTTTGCGAAACTTACAATGAAGAAAACAGTCATTTTAACCAAGAAAACAGATCAGTTAATTAGTGTGATTGGTATTATTATGAATTCGGTCAAATGGATTAACAATGAAGAGCGGTTTGCTCTAAATGAGGAATGATGAGTTTAAATAAAGATAAGTACAGTATAGATAATACCGATTACACTGTAGGTCAGGATAATGTTCAAAAATGGGGATTTGATGTTCACAATCCTGTTTTTGGGTTTAGTGCAGGCTTCATTGCACTGTTTTTAATTGCAATCATGTTAGTTGATCCTGAAGTTTCAAAAGCAGCATTAGACGGTTTAAAATGGCAAATTATTGGTATGTTTGATGGACTATTTATGTGGTCTGCTAATATATTTGTTATTTTCTGTTTAGCGTTAGTAGTGTCTCCATTTGGTAAAATTCGCCTTGGTGGTGATGACGCTAAAAGTGACTACTCAACCATGTCATGGATAGCAATGTTATTTGCTGCTGGTATGGGTATTGGTCTTATGTTTTGGGGGGTTGCAGAACCTGTTGCTTACTTCACTGGTTGGTATGAAACACCATTGAACGTAACACCTAATACACCTGAAGCGGCTAAATTAGCATTAGGCGCAACTATGTTCCATTGGGGTTTACATCCTTGGGCCATTTACGGTGTGGTTGCATTGTCATTAGCCTTTTTTGCTTATAACAAAGGTTTACCACTTTCAATGCGTTCTGTGTTCTATCCTATTCTTGGTGATCGTACATGGGGTTGGCCTGGTCATGTTGTTGATATCTTTGCTGTTATCGCAACCTTGTTTGGACTTGCAACGTCTTTAGGTCTTGGTGCACAACAAGCTGCAAGTGGCTTCCATCATGTATTTGGTATTGATGATGGCTTATTAACGCAAATCATTATTATTGTTGTCGTCACACTGTTAGCCGTTGTGTCGGTTGTACGTGGTATAGATGGTGGTGTTAAAGTCATCAGTAACATTAATATGTTACTAGCGATTGTATTAATTGTTTTTGTTGCATTAGTGACAATGGCTGTTTCAATGGGCACTATCCCTACTACTGTGATGGGGTATATTGAAAATATTATCCCGCTGAGTAACCCGATTGGTCGTGAAGATGAAGCTTGGATGCACGGTTGGACTGTGTTCTATTGGGCTTGGTGGATTTCATGGTCTCCTTTCGTAGGTATGTTCATTGCACGTGTTTCACGTGGTCGTACAGTTCGTGAGTTCCTGATTGCCGTATTGATTATTCCAACAGTGGTAACGATTCTTTGGATGTCAGTGTTTGGTGGTGTCGCGATTGATCAAATCATTAATAACGTTGGTGAGCTAGGTGCAAACGGGTTAACTGAAGTACCACTTGCGATGTTCCAAATGTTTGACCAATTACCATTTGGTAACATTCTTTCACTATTAGCAGTCGTCTTAGTATTGGTATTCTTTATTACCTCTTCTGACTCTGGCTCACTAGTTATCGATAGTATTACTGCTGGTGGTAAAGTTGATGCGCCAGTGCCACAACGTATTTTCTGGGCATTAATTGAAGGTGCTATTGCAATCGCATTGCTTTGGGTTGGCGGAACAAACGCTATTCAGGCACTACAAGCAGGAGCTATCTCAACGGCATTACCATTCACTATTATTCTGTTAATAATGTGTGTGAGCTTGCTGATGGGTATGCGTACTGAAAAACATAATAAAAACTAGTTTGGCTGTTACTTTCAAGTATTAGCTTACAATATTAGTTATATTCGTTGTATTAAAGCGGAATCATTAAAAGTGATTCCGCTTTTTTTATGGCTAATGCTTTAGTTATAAAAGTGACAATAGGGGATTTATACCAATGGAATTAAATAAGTGATCATAGATTGCGCAGGAAAAATTAACACTAATAAGGCGTGAGTTGTAGGAGATAGTTGTTCTCACTTCAAAACTCACAACGCAGTTAGGGGGGATTTTAACCAGCAAGAATGATCATCTTATTAATTTTGTTGGTATTAGTCTTACAAAAATTGAGTGATTAAATTTAGCTCTATTAAGATTTTTAGTTGAAACCCATAAATCAAAGAGTGATGAACTGAAGGGGGATTCAAAATTGAGATTATTTATTGGCAGGTTTGTTGATGATCTTTACTTTAACGAGTTTTATTATGGGGACTCTTTGCTTGTGCTTCCTTCTTACGATATTTCACCTTTATACCCATCACACAGGCTTTAAAGTATTACCTTATCGCAATTTACAATAAGGTAAATAGTACATTCAGTACGATTAAAAGCTTATAACCATAAGTTTTTAATCGGTGTTTCAGGACTGTAATAATAACTAACTTGAGCTTGTAATAACTCTGCTGTCGCAATAGCGTCGGTTAATGCGTCATGTGGTTGATAACCCGGTAAATTATAACGTAGACGACTATTCCCTAGACGAATGGAGCCAGGTTTCTTACCTTTTAACCAATTAAAAAAGCCTTGTATTTGTTTATTCTGAATTTCTGCTTCAATTTGCATCGTATCAACGACGGGGAAGATAATGCCTTCATTAATTAAAGCACGTAAATTTAAATCTAAAAAATCACGTTCGATATTACGATAATGTACCACCACAACCTTACCGGTTAATTCATCAAGTAACTGGTTTAAAATACGTCGTAAATCTGGTGCACCTTTCAAGTCAGAATGAGTAATACCATGGATAATTACTGATTCTTCCTCAAGATTATCCTGTGGGTTTACATACCATTTTTTGGCTCGACTGCAGAAAATTCTGTCTAAAGTAAAAGGCACTAAACCAATGCTAATAATACTATTTTGTTTAGGGTCTAAACCTGTTGTTTCAAAATCTAAAGCAACAAATTCTACGTCTTTTAATAGAGCATCATCATGATAAGTACCTGCTTTATAAAAGGTCTTAAGTCGTGAATCTTTACAATGTTGTGCTTGTAATTGTAAATAAGCATGCCAATTTAAGATTTTTTTATTAGTGAAATTATGCATCTATAACCTTAAAACTTGTTTGCTGTGTAACGATATTTTAAAAAGTTTTGAGCATTGCTTAATACTAAAAATGCATCCTTAAGATTACGTCTTTCAAGGTCAGACATATTCTCTGGTTCAATATTATTATCAGGCTCAATATCGGACTCAACATCCAATGATTGGTGGCGTAAACGCACTAAAGAGATGAGCTCCATTGCATGCCTTAAATCTGCACCTTTAGACTTAGGTAATATGCCAGCTTCAATAATATCCTCTAATCGATCAAAGGAGTTTTGAGATTGAGATCCAATCGCTAAAGCATGAACACGGATAAGATCGGCAAGTGGGGCGGTACCACGACGTTTAAGATTAATAGAATTGTTATGTCGACCATCGTTCTCCATTACAAAATCTTTAAAGAAACCTAATGGTGGTTTTCTATTTAGCGCGTTACGTGCCATACATGCTAAAAATCGATTATTCTTTTTTGCACGACGTAATATAAAGGCATTAAGTTGTTCAGCCCACTTAACTCGGCCGTATACACCGGTTAAATCAAAGAATATATTACAATTTAACAATGCTTTAGGATTAGGGTTATCAATCCAATCGGTGAAGCAGGTTTCCCACTGTATTTGCGTTTTACGGTATTCTGGATTGGTTGCCATAATTTCGCCAGTACAATAAACATAACCACAGGCATCTAAACCATCACATACAAAATGAGATAGTTTTTCAAAGTACTCTCCATGTAACTTTTGATCATAACTATTATCTAAAATGAGACCATTATCTTGGTCTGTTACTAATAGTTGCTCATCACGAGCCATTGAACCGAGCGCCAAAAAGCAATAAGGGATAGGAGGCGGGCCAAACTTCTCTTCTGCTAATTCTAATAAACGTTGTTTAAAGCTGCGTCCAATCTCAGACATCGCTCGTCCCACCATATGAGAGTTAGCATCTTCATTGACCATACGTACAAAACAATCTTTTAATTGAACCGACAGTTGGGCCAGGTCTTCTGTACTTTGTTGCTGAAAAATACTGCTTACAAACAACAAGCTATTTTGAGATTCATAACGAATAATGTCAGAGACTTCAATTAAACCAATTGGTCGCTTATTTTTCATAATCGGTAAATGGTGTACGTTATGACGTAACATCAACAACATCGCTTCAAAGATATAAGCATTATGATCTAATGACATTAGCTCAGTAGACATCACTTCGGATACCGGTGTTTCAACACTTAAACCTGATGCAATCACTTTTGCACAAAGGTCATGTTCGGTAATTAAACCAACAAAGCTAAAGCCTTCTTCTTCATCAATACTCGTGTCTTTAATCAGCGCTGCTGAGTGGCTTTCTTCCGCCATGATTTTTGCAACAGATTGAATACTGCTATCGCTAGGTAATATTAGCGGCTCTCTCGTTAATAATGTTTTAACTTTAGAGGTTGTTAGTGCGTTGGCATTATCGCTTTTATTTTCTACTGCTTGTTTCAGTCGGGTACTATCTTCTGCTTCTACAAAGTCAGCAAAATTTTCAAAACGATCACATAAATCGTAAAATACCGATCCAGGAATACAATATAAAAGCGTATCTTTGGTGGTTTTTGCAGGGAAACGAACTTTATTACTGGTTAATAAGCCCATTTGTCCAAATAATTTACCTTGATCTAAACGGTTATAAAGATTGCCATTTCGTCTATAAATTTCAACTACACCACTGCGAATCATATACAGCTCATTAATATCATCTTTAAAGTCAATAATATTAGTGTCAGAGCGGTAATAAGATATTTCAACACTGCGTACAACATCTATTAATGCTTCTTCAGGAAGCTCATCAAAAGGGGCGTATTGGCTGATAAAATCTTGGATTTCTAATAGTTCAACTTCCATGAGGAGCTCGATATATAGGTGGGTAGATAATGATCTGATATTACACAACTTCTATTGACTATGTTAGTCGAGAATTAATAAATGTAGTCATTTTATCAGCTGTTCAGTACATAAGTTAATAGCAAAAAGGTTATGTATAAAATCAATGTATTTGTTACTTGTATTTTACTCTCTAAATTTATAATCGTCTAAATAAAAGCTTATTTTTAACCTTTGAATTTAAATTTCCAATCATTTATTTCATGCCTCTATTTATATTCATAACTAGCAATAAATGAACAATTAAAGTGCGTTTTTTAACCTTTTTGCTCTTTTGCAGTGCGTTACGCTGATGACAAAGCCAGTAAAACTAGGCATATGAGATTGGCATTGTTATTGCTAGCTATTATCTTGTGATTGCTAGCAATAGTTCGTTTTTAGCTAGCAGTGTGGGTTTTGTCTTAGCAATGAAAGGGAAGAGGTAATTTATGAATTTATCAATCATTAATAAAGCGTTAAAAAAAGGATTTTATATCAGCATTTATAGTGTCTTCACTATGGGCGCCGTCACTGTTCAAGCTGTTGAGCCTATTAAAGTTGGTTTAGTAGCCGCTTTATCAGGCCAATCTGCGAAGTCAGGAGAAGCAATTACTCGTGGACTTACTATTGCAATAGATGAAATTAATGAAGCTGGTGGCGTATTGGGTCGTCCAATAGAGTTAATACGACGTGATGATGAGAGTAATCCATCTAAAGGATTGTTGGCATCAAGAGAATTGATTCAAAGGGAAAAAGTCTCGGTACTATTTGGTGGGTTAGATACTCCAGTTTCATTGGCAATTGTACCGGTAATTAACCAATTAAAAATACCGTTTATGGGTGTGTGGGCTGCGGGTACTCCTATTACCAAAAATGGGGCAAAAGATAATTATGCCTTTCGTGTTTCTGCGGTAGATGAAGTGGTTGATGAGGCTTTAGTTCAATATAGCGTTGATAAGTATGCGATGAAAAAGCCAGGCATGATTTTAATTAATAATCCTTGGGGTGAGTCAAATGAAAAAGGATTAAAGCAAGCACTGTCATCACGTGGTATTGAATACACAGGAATTGAAAGAATTGAGTCAAGCGATCTTGATGTTATTCCGCAATTAAGCCGATTAAAAGAAAAAGGGACAGATACATTATTTATGGTCGCTAATGTTGCCCCTTCTGCACAAGTTGTTAAATCACTTGAACGAATGGGTTGGGATGTTCCAGTTGTTTCACATTGGGGACCCGCTGGAGGTCGTTTTGGTGAATTAGCAGGGCCAACTGCAGATCGTGTGCATTTCATTCAAACCTTTACTTTTACTGATACACAAAGCGGTAAAAGTGGTGAAATATTTAAAAAATTACAAGTTAAGTTTCCTGAAATTAAATCTATAGCTGATGTTACGCCTGCGGTTGGTATCGCTAATGCTTATGATGCAATGCATTTAACGGCTTTAGCGATTGAAAAAGCGGGAAGTACTAAAGGTAAAGATATTCGTAATGGATATTATGCTATTGGCGAATATGACGGTTTGATTAAAAACTATAACAAACCTTTTGATAAAGATCAGCATGACGCGATTGGTGCAAATGATTATCTATTTACACATTTTGTAGATAACCAAATAGTACCAGTTAAGTAATTTTATAAATCAGCAGGGACGCTATTTATATATTTAGGAGAAGTTATGTTATCAGCCGCTATTATCACAGGCTTAGGGCTAGGCAGCATGTATGCCCTGTTAGCTTTAGGTTTTCATATAACCTATATCGTTAGTAAAACCGTTAATTTTGCTCAAGGTAGTGCAATGATGGTTGGTGCTGTTGTGGCATACACTTTTTGCATTACATGGGGCTTCCCATACTGGGTTGCCTTTTTTATCACACTCATTATTTGCGCTATTTATGGACTCGCTATTGAACGATTTTTAGTTCGCCCTTTTGCGAGTAAAGGCTCTGAAGCGTGGTTAATGGCGACGGTAGCGGGTGGAATATTAGTGGATAATTTAGCATTGTTTTCATTTGGTAAAGAGCCTCGTCAATTTGTCAGTGAATTTGCCGGTTTAAATGTAGATATCTTTAACGGTAATATTTCTGCACTACAAATCATTATTCCATTAGTTGGTGTCGCTATTACGGTTTCTTTGGTCTTAGTTGGTAAATACACTCGCCTTGGTAAAGTGTTACAAGCATGTGTTCAAAATCCCCAATCAGCACAATTAATGGGCATCAATGTGAGTCGTGTGGTGGCGATTAGCTTTGCCATTTCAACGGTATTTGCAGCCATTTCCGGCATCTTAATCGCGCCTTTATTCGCAGTGCATTCAGACATGGGAACCTTGTTTGGATTAAAAGCATTTGCAGTGGCAATACTCGGTGGGATTGCTAGCGCATACGGTGTGTTTATGGCTGGATTAATATTTGGGCTACTTGAAGCAATTATTACTATTTATTTTGGTTCAGCTTTCACTCAAATTATAACTTTTTCATTGGTAATTGTGGCTCTGGCAATAAAACCGAATGGATTATTTGGTAAGAATCAGGAGGTCAAAGTATGAATATGGCCAACAACAGATCGCTAGCATTTCTTGGGCTACTGACTCTCATAAATTTTACGTTATGTTTTCTTTTAGATAGTTATTCATTACTTGTTTTTACTCTCTGTGTATTAACAGCACTAGTTGGTATTGGACTTAATATTTTAATGGGCTTGAGCGGACAAATCAGCTTTGGGCATATCGCTTTTTATGCCATTGGTGCCTATGTTAGCGCGTTATTATTGATGAATGGTGTGCCCTTTATATTAGCCATACTGATGGCCGCATTTTGCTGTGGTTTGGTAGGGGCTCTCCTGGCGATACCTGCCATGCGAGTCAGTGGTCCTTATTTAGCCATGATCACTATTGCGTTTGCCTTTGTTGTGCATCATGGACTGATTGAATGGCGTGGTTTGACTGGTGGTGGTAACGGTTTAATGGGGATCCCAATGCCTATGCTCGGTGAAATGGATCCTAACCAATTATTAGCCATCATCGCTACCTTTGCATTGAGTATTTGTTTAGTTATTTATGCTTACCTTTATAACAGTGGTTGGGGTAAAGCAATGAGATCAGTGAAAGCAAGTCCTATTGCAGCTGGTTCGTTGGGTTTCAATCCTGTTCAAACTAAAACATTAGCATTTGCATTATCGGCTTGTTTCGCAGGGTTAGCGGGTTCAATTGTACCTCCACTGATGATGTTCATTAGCCCTAGTACGTTTCCATTCTCTCAATCAATTTTATTTGTATTAGTGGTTATTATTGGTGGGACCAGCACCTTATGGGGGCCAATTTTAGGGGCCATAATTGTTGTTCTACTTCCAGAGGTGTTATCGCCGTTAGCTGAGTATAGATTATTGATTTTTGCAGTATTGTTATTAATTGTTTTATGGGGAGCTCCGAGAGGTATTTTAGGAGAAATAGAAAGGAGGTTCGCACGTTATAAAAAAGAATTACCGCCAAAATCAGTTAACAGAGATTTAATCGGACAATTTTATGACCGAGCGGGTAACGGCCTAAAAGCCCTAAAAGTGGAAAATATTGGTATTCAGTTTGGTGGCGTTAAAGCCGCTCAAAACGTCAGCTTTGAAGCTGAATTAGGGAAAGTAACCAGCATTATTGGTCCTAATGGCGCAGGTAAAACCACCGTATTAAATATGATCAGTGGTTTTTATAAACCCAATCAAGGAAGTATCGAACTGTTCGAACAATTAGCAGGTAAAAGTGCATATCAAGTAGCACGTTGTGGCGTCGCAAGAACATATCAAACAAGTCAATTATTTGATGATATGTCGGTATTAGAAAACTTATTATCGGCAATGCAAAAAGGTCAACTAGGACATCCATTCTTTTCAAGTAAACCTGGGCAGAAAGAGCTGGCTTTGAACTTGTTATCACTGGTGGGTTACAAAGGAGGGATACATACGCCGACACAAGACTTGCCTCATGTGGATCGTCGTATTGTTGAGATTGCAAGATCATTAGCAACGTGCCCTTGGGTTTTACTATTAGATGAACCAGCAGCAGGTTTAAGCCGTCAAGATACAGATAAGTTGTCCGCGTTATTAAAGACGATAGCTAGCTTTGGTATCGCCGTGATACTTGTGGAGCATGATATGCAATTAGTGATGAATGTGAGTGATAAAATTCTAGTGTTAGATGCAGGTAAACCCATTGCCATGGGAGACCCTAGTGATATTCGACAAAATGAAAAAGTGATCGCTGCTTATTTAGGTGGAACAAGCTATCAAGCAAGTCCAAGACAAAAGGCTTGGAAAGCAAAAAGACAAGCGGTGTTATTTACTAAAAATTTAACGATAGATTATGGCGCTTCACCGGTTGTTGAAGGTGTTAACATTGAAGTTAATCCAGGGGAACTTGTTGCAATATTAGGGGCTAATGGCGCAGGTAAAAGTAGTATTTTACAAGCTTTAGCTGGCTTAAAACGACCTATTCAAGGAAGCATTGGATTACATGATGAATACATACAAGATCTCAATGCAAATGATATCGCTAAAAAAGGATTAGCATTAGTTCCTGAGGGGCGGCAGTTATTTGGAGAGTTGTCGGTTAAAGATAACTTATTGATTGGTGCATATTCAAGGTCTGATCAAGTCGATGAAGAACAAGAATTAAACGATATCTTAACGCGTTTCCCTAGACTCAACGACCGAATTGATAGTCCCGCTGGTCTTCTGTCCGGTGGAGAGCAACAAATGGTGGCTGTAGGTCGAGCATTAATGGCAAAGCCAAGCATATTATTACTTGATGAACCTTCTTTAGGGTTATCTCCCGCGATGATTGGCGAATTATATGATGCCTTGGCAGACTTACGAGATGACGGTGTAACTATTCTATTAGTTGATCAAATGGCAAATTTAGCGTTACAAGTTGCAGACAGAGCTTACGTGTTAGAAACAGGTCAAGTAGTGAAATCGGGTACAGCAGAGCAGTTGTTATCTGATCCTAAGTTAGAAGAAGCTTATATGGGGGTGAATTAATGATTATCGATACTATCATTATTAATTGTTTGCTTGAGGGCAAAGAAGAATTAAGTTGTGTATTTATTGAAAAGGGTAAATTTGTAAAATTTTTAGACCAAAGCAGTTTATTATCGTCGCAATTAAACAATGTTAAAGTCATTGATGCTAAAGGGTTGTTGATGTTACCCCCTTTAGTAGAGACTCATGTACATTTAGATAAAGCCTGTATATTTTCTCGTTGTGAGTTACATCAAGGCACGTTATCTGAAGCTATCGAACAGACAGCCAATGCAAAAGCCAATTTTAGTTATGACGATGTTTATAACCGAGGAAAGAAAGTCATAGAAAAAGCAATCAAACAAGGGACAAGTTACATGCGAACCCATGTAGAAATTGACCCTGTTATTGGTTTAACTGGTTTTCGAGCTATTCAGCAGTTAAAAAAAGATTATGCTTGGGGGATAACGTTATCATTATGCGTATTCCCTCAAGAAGGGTTACATAACAACGCGGGTACCTATGAGTTATTAGAGCAGGCCTTGCAATTGGGCGCAGATTTGTTGGGAGGATGCCCTTACACTGATAGCTTGCCGGAAAAACAAATTGAAACACTTTTTGAACTCGCTGTTAAATATGACGTAGATTTAGACTTTCATTTAGATTTCGATCTCGATATTCGACACATGTTATTACCCCATGTAATAGAAATGACGATAAAACATCATTATCAGCAACGAGTGACTGTGGGTCATGTGACAAAATTATCTACATTACCAATGGATCAATTATTAATTATTGCGGAAAGAATGTCTTCAGCTGGCGTTCATTTAACGGCTTTGCCAAGTACTGACTTGTTTCTTATGGGAAGAGAATTTGACCATAATATTCCAAGAGGTGTCGCGCCATTAATGCCGTTAAGTAAAGCCGGGGTAAATTGCTCTATTTCAAGTAATAATATCGAAAATCCATTTACTCCTTATGGTGATTGTTCACAAGTAAGACAAGCTAATCTATTTGCAAACATTGCGCAGTTAGCGACTAAAAATGAGTTAGTACAATGCTTAGATTGGGTTTCTTCTGATTCTGCAAAATTAATGGGAATTGAACATTATGGTATTGCACTTAATATGTCTGCGGATGCTATTTTTTTCCCCGTTAGTGATCGTGCTGAAATAATTGCGACCATTCAATCTCCGAGTTTAGGTATTAAAAATGGAAAGGTCACCTTTTCGCGTAATGATGCAACTCTTTATCCACCTTAATAGGCCGTCATTTATTGTTAGCGTCTAGAATATGAACATGTTGATACTTTTTATATTTAATTCTACGGCTGACGATAACGAAGTTAATCTTCGAAAGACCTTAATTCACGCCTTAAACTAAGTTATTTTAACAAGTAAAATAGATCAGTTAAGTAGTGTGATGGGTATTACCTTTATGTCTAGAATCTGTTTATCTCACGACTTGCTGATTTTTACATCTTGATAGGTGATGTGTATATACCTGACATAGAGGTAAATGACCTAAAATGCTTGGCGTGACTTATTGGACCAACTATTTATTTGACTTTAAATTTATCATTCTATTTTGTTGATACTTAAACGTCCCCAGTTATGATGTATTTGGCTAGGGAGGCGTAATCATTTTTGTTTATAGTCGTGAATACTGTAATACCATGAAATATAATCATTTTAATCTCTAGTTTAGTGATATTACTTTTGATTTCATTAACCACATTGCAGTATTATATTTTATAGCGCTAGCAATATAGCTAGGTATTGAGGATGTATTAATAAAATGACAAAAACAGCAACTAAAGCATCGACTAACAAACAGCAAGAAATACAACGAATTATTAGTAAGCTTTCTAAAGCAGTTGCTCAACATAAATTAAAACCAGGTCAACGTTTAGTGGAAGCACAAATTGTTGAAGCTTTGAATGCTAACCGAAATCATGTGCAATCAGCACTACAACGATTAGCACTTCAACATATTGTTACTATCGAACCTAACAGAGGGTCGTTTGTTGCTCAGCCAAGCGCACAAGAAGCTAGAGAAATATTTGCTGCAAGAC
The DNA here is from genome assembly GCF_009828855.1 of Psychromonas sp. L1A2. NCBI lineage: Bacteria > Pseudomonadati > Pseudomonadota > Gammaproteobacteria > Alteromonadales > Psychromonadaceae > Psychromonas > Psychromonas sp. L1A2. The sequence continues at coordinate 1,793,096 of NZ_WUAG01000001.1, forward strand.
GTGTGGTTGAACGTGGGATTATAGAAAATATTACTCAACAAACAATACAAGATAACTGGCAAAAAATTGAACTTCATATGGAAAGCGAGCAACAAGTTACTCAAGGGAATGATAGACGAGCGATTGTTAGTACCTTGAGTCATTACCATAAGTTATTAGCTGAAATGTGCGGTAATACAGTATTAAAAGAAATGTTTGAAAATCTAATGGTACGCAGTTCGCTTATCGTTGCCTTGTATCAACATAATGATGTTCCTTCTTGTCAACATAATGAACATCAAGATATTATTGATGCACTAAAAGAAGGAAATCAAGCATTAGCAGCAAAAGTCATGCTACAACATTTACAACATTTAGAGTCTGAATTAGTGCTAGACAATACACAAAGTACTGCGACTGACTTAGTAATGGCCTTAAAAGAGTTATAACGACTAATTAAACCCAGAAACGACTGATTTTTTAAAAAAAACAGATACTTACGTTTATATTGCTCGTTGAATGTAAGCGTAAGTTATCTAAATATTTTAATCGTTATAACCAACAATAATAATAGTTCATTGGCTATTTAATTTTCACTCAGCTTCTCGATTTATTTCTGGTGTTAGAATCCATTCAGCACTGTCATTAAGCACATCCATTTTTGTTATTTTACCCTGACGAACTTCAAAACGATCAGTGTAACGATTACCATTAAATGGTGTACCATCTTGCCATTGGCCATATAAAAAACCTATTGAATAAACCACACAATGATCTTCTTTTTGCATTGCATCATATTGTTTTATGGATTTTTTAACCCATTCATAACGACTTTTATTAAATGCTGTTATTTGTTGTGCATTAGCCATTTCACGGCGACCTGTAAAGATGATTTTTACATCATCGTCCATGTAGGTTGCAGCAAGTTCAGGGTTAGGCTCCATTGAAGCTTCAAGGAACTTACTTACAAGGTCGATTGCCTTTTCTAACTCAGTCATTTTAATTCCTTTTAAGGTTATTTGAATATTACTATGTCTTATACCAAAAGAATTAATAAGGTGATCATTCTTGCTGGTTAAAATCCTCCCTAACTGCGTTGTGAGTTTTGAAGTGAGAACAACTATCTCCTACAACTCACGCCTTATTAGTGTTAATTTTTCCTGCGCAATCTCTGAGCACTTATTTAATTCCATTGGTATTATCGGTCATCTAATATGATACATAAATAAGTGTTTCAATTAATGTTAACAGGATTGCTAGCAATTGCAATCTGATAGCTAGCTATTTTTTGGAGGGGGTAAAGTTAGATTTTTGTATAGATTTTTGTATAGTATTTTGTCTTGTAATTTATCAATAGTTAACCGTTGTTTTTTATTAATCATTCAGTTTTTATCTCCTTAGCCTCAATTCTGATTAATGAAAGCGCAATTATATTTAAAATCATAAGGTACTATTTTTTACTAATCAGTGTCGTTAGTTCTGCTTAGCTCAAGGCGAATTATTGAAGCAATAAAGTGTATATATATTGGGTGAGGTATTGGTTGTGGATTTTAACCAATAACATGCTAAAAACATCAACCTGTTTAGATCGGTATGTATGATGCAGGCATAACTTGGATTTGATGAGGGGTTAATGTGTAAAGGCTGGTTTATATCGATATAACCATAATCTTGAAACTGTCATTAATTTAGTAAAAAACTCAACCCAGTCATAATGATGTGTAAGTTTGTTACTATATTAATTATTAATTCAGTCAAAATTTAAACCTATCCCCAAAACCATAATGAATGTTGGCATTAAGTGTTAGTCATTTCTCAATAGAAAATCCATATTCACAATGATGAATTATTTCTATTCGTCGTAGTCTAATAAATTAGTAGCCAAATAAACTTGGTAATAACCTTAAAAGCCGATTTAAGACAAGGCAGATTCAAGGTTGAATCGTATCGTAATCAATGGATCTTAATGTGAAAGATCACCTATCTTCAATCGAAACTTAATCTCAAATTCTAATATTAATCATTAATACGACTTATAGATTTTAGAGGCGTATTTTTTTGCATTTATTTGTTATCAAAAAGATAATTTATTGTCTTTGAGATAATGAATTAACTAATCATTATGATAATAGGCAAAATGTCGATTAACTAACCTATTGATATACCTGTCTATATTTCATGGCACGACTTGTGCAATCTATTAAATAGTTAGACTAGAAAGGAGAGGCACTATGCTCCAACCTTATATCGGATTCAATCAAGCAGTCGTTACAAAACGTATCGATTGGACAGAGAACTTGTTTTCCTTACGCGTAAAAGCACCATTGATAAATTATACGGCCGGACAGTTCGTTAAGCTGGCTCAGTACGATGAACACCAGCAACTTATTCGTCGTGCTTATTCGATTGTTAATCATCCAATCGACCATAAAGCGACAGGGGAGTTGGAATTTTTAATTGTCACGGATCCCGATGGTCTACTGACTCCAAGTTTACACATGCTGGCTGTAGGTGATGAGTTATTAGTAGGCCATGAACCTGCTGGCTTTATGACCCTAGATGAAGTGCCTGAATATACACGTATTTTGTGGCTATTGAGCACGGGAACGGCGATAGGTCCTTATTTAGCAATGTTAAATGATAAGTCTATTGAACAGAGATTCGACAAAGTTGTATTAGTGAATGCAGCTAGATTTGAGGCAGAGTTGAGTTATCAAAAAGAAATTGAACAACTTAAACTGCATTATCAAGAGAGGTTAGTTTATGTACGAATTGTTTCTAGAGAACCGGTCAGCGGAGCTTTGTCAGGAAGAATACCAATGCTGCTCAAAAGTGGAGCTTTACAAAAAGCCGCTGGTGTTCCATTGGAAAGTAGTCATAGTTTTGTGTATTTATGCGGCAATCCCAATATGGTTCGGGATAGCAGCGATAGCTTGATTGAACTCGGTTTTAGTAAACATTTAAGGCGTAAACCAGGTCACTTTAGCAGTGAAAATTACTGGTAACTATTAACAGTCTAAAATTAGTAATAGTCCAACATTAGTAATAGACCAACGCTATTAATAGTTATTTGGCATCATTATTCATCATGAATAAGTATAGGTATAGGAGTATATTATGAGTCATTTAAGAATCCCCAAAGAGTGGACTATCCAACGTTCAACTCCTTTTTTTACTAAAGAGAACGTCCCAGCAGATCTACTCAGTCATCATTGCACTGCGAAAGACGTGTTTGGTCAACTTTGTGTCATGGAAGGGACCGTTACTTATTATGGTTTTGCAGATGCTAAAGCAACAGAACCCGAGGTAAAAGTGATTATCAATGCAGGGGAGTTTGCAACCAGCCCATCTGAATATTGGCACCGTGTAGAACTCAGCGATGATGCACAATTCAACCTAAACTTCTGGTCAGATGCCGATAAACGCAACGACAAAATGTTTAAAACTAAGTAACCATTTTTATTATAATCTCGTCATTTTTTTATTATTAAATGAATACCTCACCCAGTGGGGTATTTTTAATATTGATTAACAATCCAACAATCCAACAATCCAACAATCCAACAATCATGACAACATACCGCAACTGACTGAAAGACCAATCTTTAAACTTGGTCATTACAGTGTTCAGTTACCTTGGATGATGGCTAGGCAGTTAACCAGCGTAAATGTGATAAATACACTACGTCGCTTTGCAAATAAGCGAGCAGAGCTAAAAAGCGAAACAAGCAGAATAGAAACAAGCTTAGGTGCGCAATTTAAAAAAAGAGGATTTACAGTTATTGTAGGTTATGAGCCAAAGAGAACTGATACCTTTAACCCTGGTGAAATAGACTTAATTTGTGTACTAGATAGCACCGTACTTGTTATTGAAGTCAAATCGACTTATCGAAGAACGAGTAAAAGAGAAGCGATACGCTATAAGCATTCCACCTTAAGAAAAGCGGGTCAGCAAATAAAAAGAAAAACCGAAGCCGTGAATAGTTTGCTAGAAACGGATGAGAGCTTTCGGGCGTTTCTCGGTATTAAAAGTTCAATGGATTGTCACGTAATAGGGTGGATAGCAGACACCAGCCTCGAATATGATCACAAGTACTTTAATGGGTATTTGAAAGTATCCGTTGAAGAGTTGCATATTGCCTTAAGAGATGAAGCTGAAATGCTGGTGGATTTTATGGCGTTGGATGAAAGCAAAGTAAAACATAATGAACTGACAACATTATATCCGCAGAGCTTCTCTGTAAGGGAATTCATAAAAGTGGTTCAAGAAAGTAACGTATGGAGCTGAACAATAATTACTTTGATATAAATAAATATATAGATTACGATAGTGACTTGTTTTTCTCTTCATAATTTACCTTTAAATTGCCAGTTAACTACTAATAGCGGGCATTCATAGGCTCAGGGTTCTCATCATGGTTGACCGTTTAATTACATATTTTAGAATGTCTGGGCTTGTTTCTATTGCTGAATTAGCTGATTTTTTCAAGGTTAGCCCTTCTACAATGACGAGAAGGTTATCTTTGTACATAGAAGAGGGGAAAGTAGTACGTTTAGGTTTAGGGAAAAATACTAAATATGCCTATTTGAGAAAAATTGCAGATATTGAACAACCAGTAGTAGTACGTGAAGTTGATGAAAATGCGAAAGTATCAATCACAGGGAAATTGTGGGTAACACATTCAGGAACGATCTTAGAAAGAGACGATTCAATCATTGAATATGATGATCTACCTTGGTATTTTTCTGATTTAAAACCCCAGGGGTTTATTGGTCGCATGATTGCCAATAATGTTAGCGCTAAAATTAACGTACCTGCTAAACCAGAACAATGGAAAAGCGATGATTTACTTCGTTATCTTGTTCATTTTTCCTATGATTCATCGGGAAATTTTGAGCTGTATTCTAAGCTCTCTGCAGCAAAAGAATTCAACGTAAATGATCTAAAAACGTCTGTAAGGCTTGAGAACTATGATAAATATGTCATCGATTTAGCGAAAGGCGCCAATTTAGGGAGTTCTGCAGGTGGTGAACAACCTAAATTTCACAGCCGTTTTCGCAATGGGAATGAATGTGGCATTAGTTTAGTTAAATATTCCCCGACAATTAACATTAATAATCCTGTTGCATTGAGAATTAAAGATTTATTGGTCTGTGAACATATCGCATTATCTATCTTGGGCAATTACAATGGGCATGCCGCTAAGACTGAATTGTTAATTAGTGAGGAAAGGGCATATTTGGAAGTTCAACGCTTTGATCGTCTAGTTGTAAATGGCAACGAAGGGCAAGTTGGGATGGTGTCATTAGAAACTGCAATTGCTGAATTTGTTGGATACGTTGGCGACTGGGTTGAAGCTGGAACGGAGCTTAATAGAGAAGGGTTATTGAGTGATGAAGATATGAAGCTACTGAATACTTGGTTAGCTTATAGTCGCTTTATTGGTAATAGTGACACGCATAATGGGAATGTTTCATTATTTTTAAAAGATCTAAAACTTGCTGGTTTAACACCTGCCTATGATATTTTGCCGATGTTATATATGCCTACCAAAGGAGACCTTCCTGAACCTGATATTAGCGTCAAGAAACCGAAAAATATTGATGAAGAGAGTTGGCTTGTTGGTAGAAATCTAGGTTTAGCGTTTTGGGGTGAAGTAAAAAATGAAGAACGTATCTCTGTTGAATTTAGAGAGAACGCAGATAAGTGGATTTCATATATTAATGCAATGGAACATTAAACATTAAACCAACAACCCTAAGGCACACTTTGTGCCTTAGGGTTTTGTGCAGTTGGTGGAAATAATCCAGAAGGCTAAATCTCCAACTCAACAAAGTCTTTATTAACATCATCTTTAGTAATTCCGATATACCGAAGCGTTACAATCTTAGATAAAGAACCAAACATATTCATAATACAATCTTGAATTCAAGTGATAAGTGCAATCGTTTATGCGAATTTAGGAATTATATTAAATAACTGATTTTAAAAATAGGACAGTTAATTAGTGTGGTTGGTATTATTTATTATGTACAATTTTTGGATATAAAAAAGCCCACATTAAGTGGGCTCTTTTATTATAATTTGGTGCTCGCTACTGGACTTGAACCAGTGACCTACGCCATGTCATGGCGGCACTCTACCAACTGAGTTAAGCGAGCTTATATAGAAGCTGTTGAAAGCGAAGTGATTTTGCTGCATATCGATGACGCTGTCAATAAAACTTTACTAACATTAGTTTGTTTGATGTATTTTTGTGCACTGTGGAGTTTGAATGCTTATTTATGCTCCGTTTTTTGCAGTTTTGCGGCTTCTTGTTTGGTACGTTCGATTAATTTTGGGACTTCAGAAACAAGTTGTTCATAAAAACGGTTTAATTTTTTATAAAATACGGCCATTAATAGTACACCAGCGATGAATGCTAAAATAAGTAATAGCCCTAAGATAGATAAACCACGTTCTTGATAGTTTTGGATTAAGCTTAATATACGATCTTGCTCTAATGTCACTCGTATATAACCAATCTTAGTGTCCTCAGAATATAATTCGGCAATATAAGGGATCACGCCTTCTGCATCATCGCTTTCTTTATCGCCAAGTTTTAAGAGTACCGGTAAAGGTAATGTTTCTTTTGATTGATACATGATTTTGCCGAACTCGTCATAAATAGTGGCATCTCTTACTATTGGATCACCACTTAGGTCATCAATAAGTAACTGTAAGTCTTTTTCTTTCTTTTGAGAGAGGTAACGAGATGCTTCAGCGGCGGCTAAATTGGTTAAAGAGTAAGAGAATTTTTCGGTTTGTTGATAACGCACAGCGTTAGATTCATTTTCTAAACTAATGAATTGATAAGCAATAACAGCAAATAATACTAATATAGCTAATATTTGTAATGTACGTGTAAACCAAAAAAACTTATTACTCATATGCTTTACCTTCCAGTTATTCTATCTATGCTTGCATTATAAATTAGCAATCGCTATCTTGTGAGTCTTATTTTTATCACAGAATTTACAGCAATTAACCCATAGGCATATTACAGTGGAAACTACTATAGCACTTCAACTTCCTACAAACTCTCTTTCAATTATGCAATGGCATTCTGATTTACAATCAGAGTTTGAAAAAAGTGATGCATTATTCTTAATTAATGAAGAGTCTACCATTCCATTTTTACCTAAATCAGAATTAGTGGTGATGGCTAAAGGCCTGAATACTGATTTGTTGGTTGAATTAACTTCATTATTAGTTGAAAACGACGTTACACAAGCTAAGTTAACCCATTTAGGTTGTATTGAAGGCGTTGAATTTATTCGATTATCTCTTAATACGTCTGAAGTGATGTTAAAAAATGACATCAAGTTATTTGCTAGTGAAAAGGGTTGTGATATTGCATTAGTCGCTAAACTGCCTGATTTTGATAAGCCGGGTTTAGTCTTATTAGACATGGACTCGACGCTGATACAGATGGAATGTATTGATGAGATTGCGCGTTTATATGGGGTAGGAGAACAAGTTTCTGCTGTTACAGCGGCTGCTATGCGTGGTGAGTTAGACTTTAATGAAAGCTTACGTACTCGTGTTGGAAAGTTAGCCGGCGCACCTGAAAGCGTGATTAAACAAGTGGCGGATAATATGCCATTAATGCCTGGTTTAGTTGAGCTGGTTAAAGGCTTAAAAGTAGCCAATTGGAAAGTGGCTATTGCGTCTGGTGGGTTTACGTATTTTGCTAATAGATTAAAAGACGATCATGGTTTTGATGCGGCTTATGCTAATACCTTAGAGATTATTGATAATACGTTAACAGGTCAAGTAACCGGTGAGATTGTTAATGCGGATGTTAAAGCGCGTACTTTAAAGGAATTAGCCACTCGCTATAATATTCCAATGTCACAAACGGTTGCGATTGGTGATGGTGCGAATGATTTAGTGATGATGGCGGCTTCTTCTTTAGGCATTGCTATTCATGCTAAGCCGATTGTGCAAGAGAAAGCATCTGTTGCATTAAATAACTTGGATTTAGATGGCGCGTTGTGTTTGTTAAAATCGGGTTCAGTTTCTAACTAAAAGCCGTTTAGTGAATGTTTTCAGCTATGACTTTTAGCTATGCTTTTAACGAAGACTTTTAGCTATTACTTTTGGCCATGACTTTTAACTATAACGCTTAACGATAATCTTTTACTTATCAATAAAGCTAACCGTTTTGAAGAAGGTTAGCTTTATTCAATTCCTTGGTCGTTTGTTGATATTACACACCTAAGATTTGTTCGGTACGGTCAGTTATTTCAATGATCGCATTGATGTTTAACATTTCATCTTCGATACGTTTACTTAAATGCATTGCATAGCAAGAGATGACGTTTAGTTCTGAACTGATCACCTTTAGGCTAGGCGCTGCTATTGGCGTTAAACGGTAATGTAGTATTTGTAATTGATTGAGTTTTTTATGCTTTAAAATAAAATCTCTTTTACTTTTTTGAGATTCAAAGTCCTCATCTAAATAACTTTCAATTGACCACTTTTTATTGTCACTTTGTATTTTATTCACGTAAATAGTACGCTCAAAATTGAGTGGTTCTTGTTGCGTACAAGCCGCTCTGAGTGGTGCGATTAATAACCTGTCTAATAATTTTTTATTAGAGAGTGCAATATGGTTGTTTTGATTTTCGTTGTTGGTGCCAAAACTAAATATTTGTTTAAGCGTTTTAGCGTCTTCAGCTATCGATGAGAAACTAATCTTAGGTCGTCCACTTTGAGATGACACATAAAAGAAAGCTTGGGATAGGGCAGGTTCAGCTACTTCGTGTAAACGTGTTGTTACAGGTTGTTTGTATGACTTTAGTGGGATTTCTTTAAAGTGTGTTGGGTTCTTCGCGACTAAGACTGAAAAGAATTGATACATCGCCATATAGCTTTCACGCGAAGCGACTTGTAAGTGATAGACACTATTTGGGCTGGATGAAATAACACGATATTCGATATTGGTTAATTCAAATTGAGTCGATATTTTTTGTAGGTCAATAAAGTCTATTTTGATTAAGCTACGTCTTGAGATTAGCTTCGTCGCATCAAGTTGTATTTTTAAACCTGAGCTAGAAAAATCAATAATTTTACCTGTTAAACTCGCATCATTCGTTTTTAAACTGATAGCACTGTTATAACGGTAACGTTCTTCTTTACGTAACTCTTCAGGAAATAAATCGTATACAGGCGTAAATCCCTCTTCTTTTTGGCGGTGAACATATTTATTTAATAAGTTCGGATTGCCTTTTTCTGAGCGCGTATCTATTTTTATTATTTCTTTGGTTGCGATAGACGTTAACGTTGCTAGATGTGTAATCTCGCTAAATATCTGTGGTCGAATGTCTGTTAGTTCATAGCTTTTTATGGCTTGATATTGATAGTTTTGTAACGTTAGGTGGTAGCATCGCCAATTTGACTTACTTCTACCGTATTCAACGAATAAGTGTTTTAAATTGTCCTGTTGCAACTCTTCTTCCGTTGCAGACAATAAGAATTCTTCCCCTTCGCTTATGTAGGTAAAACTATAAACCGTTGTAACTAATTTGGGTTTCGCAAATGTTAACAAATTAGCAAGACGTTCTTTACTAAATAAGAAAGGTAATTGATTGGAATTTTTGCAACGCCAATCATTTAATATTTCTTTGTTTATTGCATTCCTTAGCATAAATAAAATAGGTTTATTACTATCTGCATTTAGATAAATGGGCAGACTGTTCATGGCCATGAACGTGCTGTCTTTTAAGCATTTCTCACGAGCAAGACGAAAGTAATATAGTACATCGAGTTTATATTTATGCTGGTTAGATCTGATAAAAGATCTAATGAAATTAACGAACAGTGGTTTGTCATCTTCAAGATTAAGGTAAAGATAAAAACCTGTGTTTTCTTGTTGTTGTTTGACTAAACGATAATTGATTTTTTGATCGGTTATCGCTTTATCTTTATATTCTTTACTTAGCGTTGTAAAACTAACTTTAATTAATTGACCATCAAGGTGACTGCGTTTTTCGAGTAATTTTATCTTTAAGCCTGAAATAGAAATATTAGATGTGGATGCTTGATGTACCACACCGTCTTCAAATGTAACCTCGATTTTTGAAACATAAAACATACGTGCAGCTGCTTGCTTACGATGATTATTTAATTGTATATTTTCAGTTATGTTTTCATTTGTGGCTGTTTTGATTACTTTAGTAGCTTGCTCACTTTGCTGTTGTTTTATTGTTTGTACATACTCTAAAACTTGCTCGTAAGCCCCAATGGTATACTCACCGTAGAGTTTGATTGCTGATGCTAGTGCTTTGTCTGCACCGACCGTTAGGTAATGTGTTTGATCAAAGTAGGTGTATTGCTTTGTTATATCGGTTACTTTTTCACGCAGATCTATAATTCTTGTGCAAGGTTGTGTAATGCGACTTATTTCCATTTTAATGAGAAATTTATCGCTATTACTTTCACCAAAAAAAACCTTATCGAGCATACTATTAAAGTCAGCAGTATTATTAAATGGTATAAGCGTTTCGATTTGTGATTGGTAGTCCTTTACGTTCATAAATATAGGCGTCTCTTGTTATGGATAGAATATTGCCAGACTGAAATACATGCCCGTAAAGCTATTTTAGATCCTGCTGGCGATAAGTCACTTATTTATATGGATTTTTGTGGTTTACCACATTAAATCGTCAGGAATTGCGAACTCTGCGTAAGGGTCATCTTCATCATTCTTAGGTTCAACTTCAGTTTGATCGTGTAAAGCCACTAACACTGATTCATCTATAGCACGTAATTTTTCTGCCGCTTCTTTATTGATTAGATAAAACTCTTCATTTAATACACAAATTGCAAAAACACCTTTAATTAGGCCTTTTTGAATAATGGGTTTAACGGCAATGCGTTTTACTTTGTTGTCATAAGTAAAGTGGTAGTCTAATTCACCTTGATAATCTTTTTCACAATGTTGGGCAATCATTTGTATTAATTTCCCATGAGCAGCACGTTTTGCCAACTCTTGTTGTGTTTGTTGATTATTTTCAAGGTCTTTTTGCTTTTGGAGCTCTGCCTTTTGTTGTACTGCAAGTTGCAAGTCTGAGATTACGACAGTGCCTTTTTTCTTCTTTTGTTTTGCTTGGCGGCGTTTGTCTGTTTGTGCTTGCTTTGCTTTCTGTTTATTAACTAAACCTGAATTCATTAATTGGTCTTGTAATGAAGCCATATTGAAACCCTTCAGTGATGATATATAAAGGAATTAGTTTATCACACTATATTATTCGAAATATCGACTTTGTTATTAAAATGGTTTAGATTGAAATCATGTATAAAATATACACAAAATAATAAAAGGAGCTGAATATGTTAAAAAATCTACAAGTGAAACAATTCATGTCAGGTAAAAGTATTGCATTTACTAAAGAGATGAATTTACAAACTGCAGTGGAAAAACTATTAGGTTCCAACTTAATTGGTGGCCCTGTCGTTAATAGTGAAGGCCATGTTGTTGGGTGGTTATCAGAGCAAGATTGTTTAGCTAAAATCATTGAGGCTAGCTATTACAGTGACCATTCTGCATTAGTCGAAGATGTTATGTCTGACTCACCGTTGAGTATCCCATCGACGCTTAGTATTGTGGATTTAGCGCAAAAAATGATACATGAGAAACCAAAAATGTATCCGGTATTAGATGAAGATAATGTTTACGTTGGTTTAATCACGCGTAAAATGGTGTTAGGGGCGATGAAAACTCAGTTATAACTCCAATTATCATCTTTAGTTACTATCAACTTTAGTTACTATCAACTTTAGTTACTATCACCTTTAATTATCATCTTTAATTATTACCAGTGACTTATTGCTTACTACTTTTTATCGCTGGTTTTTTAAATCATCCAACTTAAATAACGTATTCCAAATATGGTTACCAATCATATCGAAGTCTATCTATAAATGTGCAATAGGTTGCACATTTATGTTTGCTAAATATATTGGATTTAACATTAATTCATTTATATATTTCTTCTGCTAATGGTAACGAAAAGTACTCAAAGTACCGTGATTTCCTGTTTGTCCCAACAGCTTTTAGCAATAATCGTATTTTTATATTGTGTTAACTGCTCAATAAAGTCGTCTCTTGTATTAGCGACTACCCCTAGACTTTCTAAATGCGGCGTCATCATTTGACAATCAATTATTTGACCTTGATAACGACTGAAATGTTGACACAAGGCAATAAAAGCCAATTTTGATGCATTGGTTTGTTGATGAAACATCGATTCTCCACAAAATACTGAGCCAATATTAACGCCATATAAACCGCCGACCAATTTATCTTTATCCCAGACTTCAACTGAGTGCGCTGCTCCTTTTTGATGTAATTGTTTATAGGCATTTTTTATTGCAGGGCTTATCCATGTCTCTGCTTGTGTTTTACGTGGAAGGGCACAAGCATTGATAACCTCTGTGAAGGCATGATTAATTGTTACCGTTAACGAAGTGTGACGAATAAACTTTGCCATACTTTTACTAATACGTACTTGTGCGGGGTTTATGACTGCACGCTCAATAGGGCTCCACCATAATATAGGCTCACCTTCAGAAAACCACGGGAAGATGGCTTGTTGATAAGCCTGAAGTAAACGAGTGGTAGATAAATCGCCTCCAATAGCCAATAAACCTTCAGGGTCTTCCATTGAGTTGATTGGATCAGGAAAATAAACATCGTCAGGAGACAATACAAACAGTTGTTTTGACATGGGATCTCTAAAGTTGTTTTGATAACTCGCATATAGCCAGTTTATTAAATAAGTGTTTGTTAAACGTTACTATGTAGCGTCAATGCAAAGCAATCATTTTGTAATATGAATTACTTTATTGTTTAGTCATGTTGTTTAGTCGTGTTGTTTAGATAAGTTGCTTAACTGTATTGTTTAGCCATGTTGTTTAGATAAGTTGCTTAGCTGTATTGTTTAGCCATGTTGTTTGGATAAGTTGCTTAATTTTATTGTTTAGCGACGTTGTTTAAATATGTTGATTAACTGTGCTGCTTAGTTTTGCTTTATAGTTGTGATACTTAGTGGTGCTGCAAAGTGGTGTCGTGTGATGAGTTTGTTGCTAGTGATGATTTTTTAAATGTCTATGTTAAGTATTAGTGTTATATGTCAGTAAGTTAAGGTTTTTAAGGTGTTGCTCTCATTATGTTTAACTTATCGTAAATCGATACGAGTATCTGATTAGGTCTTCTTTTAAGTTGCTTTCTAAATGATAAACCAAAAATTATTTTGTCTTTTGAATTTAATAAAAGAAACAGTATGTTATTAAAGTGTATCCATCAATTCACCTATCTTTCCTTTAAGGATGTAGGTTACAAATATATTTAATCGTTATTAAACCTATTTAACTTATGTATTTGTTATCTTAAGTTGAATTAGTGTGTTTAAATTTCTTTTATTGTAATAAAAAATTAAGTGAATATGTATGAGTGACGTAAATTATCAAAATTTGTTTGAAGTGCTAAAACAAAAAGAAGAAGCGAATGGAAAAATTATCATTATTTTAACGCCAGATTTAAGTATTCCAACACATGATTTGATGATCAGACATCGTGTTAAGTTTGATACTGCTATTAATTTTAAAGCGTTCACAGAGTGTGGCAGTGATGTAGCCCAAAAAATGGGTAGCTCGACACAGTTTTATACGTTAAATAATGAAGACAAAGCTGCTGTGTTTATTCAAAATGAATTTATTCCGTATGGCTCAGATTGTAATGGAAATATAATGAACGAGGCCTATCGATATGTTTTTCTGATGCATGAACTTGCACATATAAATGATGTTGAAAATGGGATTAATTTTGATAAAGAAACTGAAGAGGGAGATTTAGTTAAAGCTGCAGTTTACGCTAAGGTTTGCACACTGAAGCACCTTACCCTTAAAAAACAGACTTATGCCCGAATGCTGTATGCGAAGACATTACTAAAAGTAGATGATGTTAAAAATGAATATAGTTTGAAGGTTCAAAGAGAACTAATGAAAAAGTATCCGAAGAAGAAATTGATGCAATGGTCTAAACAGTCGAGTTAAAAAAATATCAACCCTCACAAACTAAGGTGAGGGTTGATTCAGCGTTTTATGGCTATTTTTATTTCTCTGGGTACGTTAAATCTACTTCACCAGTGTATAACTGACGAGGACGACCAATTTTTTGGCCTGGTTGATCTAGCATTTCTTTCCAGTGTGAAATCCAACCAACAGTACGTGATACAGCAAAGATTACTGTAAACATAGTACGTGGGATACCCATTGCACGTAAAACGATACCTGAGTAGAAATCTACATTCGGGTATAATTTTTTCTCGATGAAGTATGGGTCTTCAAGCGCAATACGCTCTAGTTCCATTGCTACATCTAGAAGTGGATCGTCAATGTTTAACTCTTCAAGTACTTCATGACATGTTTTACGCATTACTGTTGCACGTGGATCGTGATTTTTGTAAACACGATGACCAAAGCCCATAAGACGGAATGGGTCATTTTTATCTTTCGCTCTTGCAACAAATTCAGGAATGCGATCAACAGAACCAATTTCTTCTAACATTTCTAAACATGCTTCATTAGCGCCGCCATGTGCAGGACCCCATAAAGAAGCAATACCCGCTGCAATACATGCAAATGGGTTAGCACCAGATGAACCCGCTAAACGTACAGTAGACGTTGATGCATTTTGTTCATGGTCAGCATGAAGGATTAAAATTTTATCCATTGCACTTTCTAAAACAGGGTTAACCACATATTCTTCACAAGGAATACCAAACATCATCTTCAAGAAGTTACCCGCATAAGACAATGTATTATCTGGGTACATGAATGGTTGGCCTACAGAATATTTGTAACTCATTGCTGCAAGTGTTGGTACTTTTGAAATAAGACGAAATGCTGCTATTTCACGACAAGATTCGTTAGAAATATCTAATGAATCGTGGTAGAAAGCAGATAGGGCACCAACAACACCAACCATGATTGCCATTGGGTGCGAATCACGACGGAATCCACGGTAAAAAGCAACGAGTTGCTCATGTAACATAGTGTGGTGAAGTACAGTATGTTTGAATTTTGCAAATTCTTCTGTGCTAGGTAATTGACCGTTTAACAACAGATAACAAACTTCTAAATAATCTGATTTATCTGCTAATTCATCTATTGCGTAACCACGGTGTAATAAAATTCCTTTGTCACCATCGATGTAAGTAATTGCAGACTCACAAGAAGCTGTAGCAAGGAATCCAGGGTCGTAAGTGAAGTAACCAGTTTTACCTAAGCTACGAATATCAATTACATCATTACCAGCCGATCCTTGATGGATTGGTAGTTCTACAGGATCCTGACCTGGTAAATGAAGTATTGCGACTTTATCCGACATTATTCTCTCCCTTGACTTAAAATTATTTATACTCTTTTTTTTGATGGCATATTTTTACAGTCTAACATTGACCTTGTCAAATTTAACATTTCAACTTTGAGAGCTGAAGTTGTTAACAATTAAAATTACTCCGAACAGAGAAAAAGTACAATCAATATTAAAAGAAAATTTTCTCAATTAGCACTACAAGTCTGGCGCGGTCTCTGGTAATCTGGGTCTTGAGTGAGCTGAAATTTTTTGTGTTTATTTTATGTCTAATAAGTCACAAACTTTATTTTTAATTGTGTTTGGTTCACAAAAGAAATATTTTACTTGTCACAAAGTGTTAACATTATGCTAACAATAGTGCCTGTGAAAACAACCCCTTACTTTTAGCCATTAATAAAGAGAAAAATTGTGCGCAAAGAGAGACCAAAAAATTTAGACCTATCCACGGTCCAATTTCCCATTACTGCTACAGCATCTATTCTGCATCGTATTTCTGGGATTATCGTTTTTATTGCCTTGGCAATATTCTTAACCCTCCTAAATTGTTCGCTAACCTCCGCTGAAGATTTTCAACGTGTACAAGGATATTTTGACTTGTTCATCGTAGAATTTATTTTTTGGGGTTCGTTAACGGGTCTTGCATACCATGCTGTTTTTGGTGTTAGACATATGATACAAGATTTAGGTCATTGGGAAGAGTTAGAGAGTGCTTCATTAAGTGCAAAAGTAGGTTTTGCAATTACTGCTGTACTATCAATATTAGCGGGGATTTTAGTATGGTAAAGGTTGCAGGTACTTTTGGACGAAGTGGTGTGCATGATTACATTTTATTGCGCGCCAGTGCCGTCATTCTTCTAGCTTACATTTTATATCTTGTAGGCTTCATTGCTTCGACTGATCTAACTTATCAGGTCTGGACAGGCTTTTTCTCTTTAACATTTACTAAAGTGCTGACGTTAATGGCGTTGGTTTCAATGCTTGTTCATTCTTGGATTGGTATTTGGCAAGTGTTAACAGATTACGTTAAATGTACGTTATTACGTGGCACATTACAGTTTGTGTTAACGACAGTTGCATTCGCGTATGTTGTTTTTGGTTTTGTAATTTTGTGGGGTGTTTAAGGTGAGTTTACCTATTCGTGAATTTGATGCGATTGTTATTGGTGCTGGTGGTGCAGGTATGCGCGCGGCACTTTCTATTTCGCAGGAAGGCAAAAGCTGTGCGTTGATTACGAAAGTATTTCCAACGCGCTCACACACTGTATCAGCTCAAGGTGGTATTACTGTTGCATTGGGCAATGCACATGCAGATAACTGGCAATGGCACATGTACGATACGGTTAAAGGTTCTGATTTTATCGGTGACCAAGACGCTATCGAATATATGTGTAATGAAGGACCAGAAGCGGTTCGTGAATTAGAAAATATGGGATTGCCTTTTTCTCGTTTTGAAGACGGTTCTGTATACCAACGTCCTTTTGGTGGCCAATCTAAAGAATTTGGTGGTGAGCAAGCTGCTCGTACTGCAGCGGCTGCAGACCGAACGGGTCATGCCTTGCTACATACGCTTTACCAACAGAACATTAAAAACAAAACAACTATCTTCTCTGAATGGTACGCACTTGATTTAATTAAAAATGACGATGGTGATGTTGTTGGTTGTACAGCCATTGAAATTGAAACTGGTGAAGTTTGTGTTTTTAAAGCGCAAGCAACTGTTCTTGCAACAGGTGGTGCTGGTCGTATTTATGCTTCAACAACGAATGCACACATTAATACTGGTGATGGTGTTGGTATGGCATTACGTGCAGGCGTGCCTGTTCAAGATATGGAAATGTGGCAATTTCACCCAACCGGAATAGCGGGTGCGGGAACATTGGTTACTGAAGGTTGTCGTGGTGAAGGTGGTTACCTGCTTAATAAAGATGGCGAACGCTTCATGGAACGTTATGCACCGAATGCTAAAGATTTAGCCGGTCGTGACGTTGTTGCTCGTTCTATCATGATTGAAATTCGTGAGGGTCGTGGTTGTGAAGGTCCTTGGGGAACACACATTAAATTGAAACTAGATCACCTTGGTAAAGATGTTCTAGAAAGTCGTTTACCTGGCGTATGTGAATTATCTCGTACTTTTGCACATGTTGATCCTGTGCATGAGCCGATTCCAATTATTCCAACTTGTCATTATATGATGGGTGGCGTTCCTACGACGGTTAATGGTCAAGCATTAAAACTTGATGCAGACGGTAAAGATATTGAAGTGAAAGGGTTGTTTGCGGTAGGTGAAATCGCATGTGTATCTGTTCATGGTGCCAACCGTTTAGGTGGTAACTCTTTATTAGACTTAGTGGTATTTGGACGTGCTGCCGGTAAACATCTTGGTAAAGTATTAAGCCTTGAAAATACTGCAAAAGAGCCTACAGAAGCCAATATTGAAGCTGCATTAGAACGTTACAATCGTTGGGAAAAAGGTGCCGGCACTGAATGTCCAAACGAAATTCGTAAAGATTTAAAAGAATGTATGCAGAATAACTTTGGTGTATTCCGTGATGGTCCTGCAATGGCTGAAGGTCTTGCTGAACTTGAAGCAATTCGCGAACGTCTTAAAAATGCAAAATTAAGCGATAAGAGCAGTGAGTTTAATACTGACCGAATCGAATGTTTAGAATTAGATAACTTAATGGAAACAGCTTTAGCAACCGCTAAGTCTGCTAACTTCCGTACAGAAAGTCGTGGTGCACATAGTCGCTTCGATTTCCCTGACCGTGATGATGCTAACTGGTTACACCACAGTATGTACATTGCAGAAACAGAAAGTATGTGTAAACGTGACGTTAATATGGCGCCAGTACTACGTGAAGCTTTCCCACCTAAAGCGCGTGTTTACTAGAAGGTTTATAGATATGAATATTAATTTTTCAATTTACCGTTACAACCCAGATGTTGATAAAAAACCTTATATGCAAGACACGTCATTAGATGTGCCTGAAGGTTCAGACATGATGGTACTTGATGCGCTTATTTTACTTAAAGAAAAAGATGCATCGCTTTCATTCCGTCGTTCATGCCGCGAAGGTGTTTGTGGTTCGGATGGCGTTAATATGAATGGTAAAAATGGACTTGCATGTATTACGCCATTGTCTGACGTGTTATCAACAGGCAAAAAAGTAATTATCCGTCCACTACCAGGCTTGCCAGTGATACGCGATTTAGTTATCGATATGACACAGTTTTATACTCAGTATGAAAAAGTGAAACCGTTTTTAATTAATGACGATCGTACACCGCCTGCTGGAGAGTTTAAACAGTCTCCAGAAGAGCGTGAAAAACTTGATGGTTTATACGAATGTATTTTATGTGCATGTTGTTCAACCTCATGTCCTTCATTTTGGTGGAATCCAGATAAGTTTATTGGTCCAGCTGGTTTATTAGCTGCTTACCGTTTTCTTATTGATAGTCGAGATAGTGCGACTGAAGAACGCTTGTCGAATTTAGATGATGCTTTTAGTGTTTTTCGTTGTCACAGTATCATGAACTGCGTTAGTGTTTGTCCTAAGGGATTAAACCCTACCAAAGCGATTGGTAAAATTAAATCTATGTTATTACAGCGCGCTGTTTAATTTTTAACTAAACATTACTAATTAAGCAATTAATAAAAGTATAAGGAATGTTAATGCCAACTAATGTTATGGAAACTTGGTTAGCCTCATCGCATCTTTCCGGGGCAAATTCTACTTATATCGAAGACATTTACGAATTGTATTTAGAGGATCCACTTGCTGTGGACGCTAATTGGCGTGAAGTCTTTGATGAGTTACCAAGCGTGACTGATGCTCCTGAGGAGCGTCATTCAATTATCCGTGAACAGATGAAGCTTGCGGCCAAAGGGCCAAAATGTTTCACACCACCAGATGGTGCTGTTCACAATGATGCAAAACAAGTCAAAGTGTTACAATTAATCGGTGCTTATCGTAACCGTGGCCATGAAATTGCTAACTTAGATCCTCTTGGTTTAGTTAAAACAGAATCAGTTAAAGAGTTAGACCCTTTTTATCATGAACTAACGGGTTCTGATTTAGATGCTAACTTTAATGTCGGTTCATTTGCTGCTGGCAATGAAACGATGGTATTAAAGGATCTTATTGCATCGCTTAAACGAACTTATTGTGGCTCGTTAGGTGTGGAATACATGCACATCACTAATACTGATGAAAAGCGTTGGATCCAAAACCGTATTGAATCATGTGAAAGCAGTCCATCGTTCAGTAACGAAGCTAAAAATCGATTTTTAGAAGAGTTAACCGCAGCAGAAGGTCTAGAACGTTATATCGGTTCGAAATTCCCTGGTGCAAAACGTTTCTCTCTAGAAGGTGGTGACTCTTTTGTTCCTATGCTTAAAGAAGTCATTAGACGTTCTGGTGAGCAAGGCGCACATGAAGTTGTTATCGGAATGGCTCACCGCGGACGTTTAAATGTTTTAGTAAACGTATTAGGTAAAAAACCAACTGACTTATTTAATGAGTTTGCTGGTAAACATGCCAACATCGATGGTTCAAGTGATGTTAAATATCACCAAGGCTTTAGTAGTGACTTTAAAACAGCGAAAGGTAATGTTCATTTATCACTAGCGTTTAACCCTTCACACTTAGAAATTGTTAACCCAGTTGTGTTAGGTTCGGTTCGTGCACGTCAAGAACGTTTGAATAGTATTGGTGAAAGTGTTCTGCCTATCACTATTCATGGTGACTCCGCTATTGCAGGTCAAGGTGTTGTGCAAGAGACATTCAATATGTCGCAAGCTCGTGCCTTTAAAGTAAGTGGTACTATTCGTATCGTCATCAACAACCAAGTTGGTTTTACTACTTCAGATCCTCAAGATACACGTTCAACTCGTTACTGTACTGACATTGCTAAAATGGTCCAAGCGCCTATTTTCCATGTTAATGGTGATGATCCTGAAGCCGTCATGCAGGCCGCACATATTGCTATCGATTTCCGTAATAAATTCAAGCGAGATGTGGTTATTGATTTAGTTTGTTATCGCCGTCATGGTCATAATGAAGCTGATGAACCAAGTGCAACACAGCCAGTGATGTATCAAAAAATCAAAAAACATCCAACGCCTCGTGAAATCTATAGTAAGCAATTAGAAAGCGAAGGTGTTATTGCAGATGGTTTTGCTAAGCAGCTAGTCTCTGATTACCGTGATGCCTTAGATAATGGCGAATGTGTAGTGAAAGAATGGCAAGCGATGCAAGGGAATTCAATTGATTGGTCTCCTTATCTAAAACATGATTGGGATTTACCATACGAAGCGGGTTTCCAAAAACAACGCTTAGTGGAATTAGCTGAATCTATCAGTCATTACCCAGAAGATCAGAAACAACATTCTCGTATTGCTAAGATCTATAACGATCGTGTTGCTATGGCGCGTGGTGAAAAACTACTTGATTGGGGTTTCGCTGAAAACTTAGCTTACGCAACGTTATTAGACTCTAAGTATAATATTCGTTTAGTCGGTCAAGATTCTGCACGTGGTACTTTCTTCCATCGTCATGCTGTACTACATGAGCAAACTGAAGCTAAACGTTACACTCCTCTTCAAAATATCTCCGATGACCAAGGTCATTTCGATGTTTATGATTCAGTATTATCTGAAGAAGCGGTATTAGCATTTGAATACGGTTATTCGACTGGTGCACCTAAAGGTTTATGTATTTGGGAAGCACAGTTTGGTGACTTTGCAAATGGTGCTCAAGTTGTATTTGACCAATTCTTATCATCAGGTGAGCAGAAGTGGGGCCGTATGTGTGGTCTTACTGTTTTATTACCGCATGGTTACGAAGGTCAAGGTCCTGAGCATTCGTCAGCTCGTTTAGAACGTTTTTTACAATTATGTGCTGAGCATAATATGCAGGTATGTGTTCCTTCAACACCTGCTCAGGTTTACCACATGTTACGTCGTCAAGTCATTCGTTCAATGCGTCGTCCATTAATTGTTATGTCACCTAAATCATTGTTACGTCATCCATTAGCGGTTTCTAGCTTAGATGAATTAGCATCAGGTACATTCTTAAATGCAATTGGTGAAGTGGATGAGTTAGATCCAGAAGCAGTGACTCGTATTATTCTATGTAGTGGTAAAGTTTATTACGAACTACTAGAAAAACGTCGTGCTGAAGGTTTAAACCATGTCGCTATTATACGTATCGAACAACTTTACCCATTCCCAACGGATGAAGTAAATGATTTGCTTGAGCAGTATGCACATGTAACTGAGTTTATTTGGTGTCAAGAAGAGCCTCAAAACCAGGGTGCTTGGTATTGTAGTCAACATAATTTCCGTACTGTAATGCCTGAAGGCGCTACGCTGCAATACGCAGGCCGTGCTGCATCAGCATCAACTGCAGTAGGTTATATGTCTCTTCATGTTAAGCAACAAAAAGCATTAGTGAACGAAGCACTTGGTTTTGATGAACAGTAATCAAAATTAAATTTATTGAATAAAAATTATTATTGTAGGAAGCGTTAATTATGATTGAAGTATTAGTTCCAGAACTTCCAGAATCAGTTGCAGATGCAACTGTAGCAACTTGGCACAAACAACCTGGCGACTTCGTTGAGCGTGATGAAGTATTAGTTGAAATCGAAACCGATAAAGTTGTTTTAGAAGTACCTGCTACCGCATCAGGTATTTTAAAAGAAATCATTGAAGATGAAGGTGCAACCGTACTTTCTAAGCAATTATTAGCTAAATTAGAAGAAGGTGATGCACCAGCGGCAGCTAAAGAAGAAGCGGCTCCAGTTGAAGCACCAGCAGCAACTGCTGATGCAAGTCCATCTGTTCGTCGTTTAATGCTTGAAGAAGGCATTGATGCACGCGATATCAAAGGGTCTGGTAAAGGCGGTGTTATTACGCGTGAAGACGTAGATAACTTCCGTACTTCTAAGAACAAAAGTGAAACTGCACCTAAAGTTGATATCGTTGCGGCTGTTGCTGCACGTAGCGACAAACGCGTACCAATGACTCGTTTACGTAAGCGTGTTGCTGAGCGTCTATTAGAAGCTAAAAATTCAACGGCAATGTTAACGACTTTTAACGAAGTAAACATGAAACCAATCATGGATCTTCGTAAGCAGTACCAAGAAGTGTTTGAGAAAAAACATGGTATCCGTTTAGGTTTCATGTCTTTCTACATCAAAGCGGTTACAGAAGCGCTTAAACGTTACCCTGAAGTAAATGCAGCAATCGATGGTACAGATATTGTTTACCACAATTTCTTCGATATCAGCATTGCAGTATCAACACCACGTGGCCTTGTAACACCCGTTTTACGTGATACAGATACATTAAGTGTGGCTGACATTGAAAAAGGTATTCGTGAGCTTGCTATTAAAGGTCGTGACGGAAAATTAACTGTTGATGAAATGATGGGCGGTAACTTTACGGTTACTAACGGTGGTGTATTTGGTTCACTACTTTCAACGCCAATTATTAACCCACCACAAGCGGCTATCTTAGGTATGCACAAAATCCAAGACCGCCCAATGGCTGTTAATGGTGAAGTGAAAATTTTACCTATGATGTACCTAGCACTTTCATACGATCATCGTTTAATTGATGGCAAAGAATCAGTAGGATTCTTAGTAACAATCAAAGAACTACTTGAAGATCCAACTCGTCTATTACTAGACGTTTAATATTGGTTTTTAAGTATTAATCGATTGGCTGTTTACACCGTTAAACAGCCACAAAAAATTGTTTTTACACTCACGGCTTTCGGGCTATTAAGTTTAACTAAACAGATGGAAATAAATCATGAATTTGCATGAATATCAGGCAAAACAATTATTTAAAGAATACGGTTTACCGGTTCCTAATGGTGTCGCTTGTGATACCGCTGAAGATGCTGTGAATGCGGCATCTAAATTAGGTGGTGAACGTTGGGTTATTAAATGTCAGGTACATGCGGGCGGTCGTGGTAAAGCGGGTGGCGTAGAATTAGTTGATTCAAATGAAAAAATTCTTGGGTTTGCTAATAAATGGTTAGGTCAAAACTTAGTAACTTACCAAACAGACGCAAATGGTCAGCCAGTAAATAAATTATTATTAGAAGAATGTAGTGACATTGCTAATGAGCTTTATTTAGGTGCGGTTATCGATCGTGCTTCACAACGTGTTACTTTCATGGCCTCTACAGAAGGCGGTGTTGAAATTGAGAAAGTTGCTGAAGAAACACCAGAGCTTATTCATACTGCTATGATTGACCCATTGGTTGGCGCACAAGCGTACCAAGGTCGTGAATTAGCATTTAAATTAGGTCTTTCTGGTAAGCAAGTAGGTCAATTTACTAAAATTTTCCTAGGCTTAGCGACTATTTTTGAACAAAAAGATTTATCATTATTAGAAATCAATCCATTGGTTGTTACTGGTGCTGATGACCTAATTTGTCTTGATGGTAAAATTTCTATCGATTCAAATGCAATGTACCGTCAAAAAGAGCTTCTAGCGATTAACGATACAACGCAAGATGACGAACGTGAAATGCATGCTGCACAGTGGGAATTAAACTACGTAGCACTAGACGGAAACATTGGCTGTATGGTTAATGGTGCTGGTCTTGCTATGGGTACGATGGACATGGTTAACTTACATGGCGGTAACCCGGCTAATTTCCTAGATGTTGGCGGCGGCGCAACTAAAGAACGTGTTACTGAAGCATTTAAAATCATTCTTTCTGACGATAAAGTTAAAGCTGTTTTAGTTAACATCTTCGGCGGTATCGTACGTTGTGATTTAATCGCTGACGGCGTTATTGGTGCAGTTGCAGAAGTTGGTGTATCTGTTCCTGTTATCGTTCGTTTAGAAGGTAATAATGCTGAGTTAGGTCGTAAGATTCTAGCTGAGTCAGGTCTTAATATTATTGCAGCAACATCATTAACAGATGCTGCGCAGCAGTCTGTTAAAGCGGTAGGTGGAAAATAATGAGCATTTTAATTAATAAAGATACTAAAGTAATTTGTCAGGGTTTCACTGGTGGTCAAGGTACTTTCCACTCTGAGCAAGCACTTGAGTACGGTACACAAATGGTTGGTGGTGTTTCTCCTGGTAAAGGCGGTCAAACACATTTAGGTCTTCCTGTATTTAATACAGTACGTGAAGCAGTAGAAAAAACTGGCGCAACAGCTTCAGTTATCTATGTACCAGCACCATTTTGTAAAGATGCTATTTTAGAAGCGATTGACGCAGGTATTAAATTAATCGTTACTATTACTGAAGGTATCCCAACACTAGATCTAGTTGCAGTTAAAATCAAACTAGACCAAGAAGGCGTTGTGATGATCGGTCCTAACTGTCCTGGTGTTATCACACCGGATGAATGTAAAATCGGCATCATGCCTGGTCACATTCATAAGAAAGGTAAAGTAGGTATCGTATCGCGTTCAGGTACATTAACTTACGAAGCAGTTAAACAAACGACTGATGAAGGTTTCGGCCAATCAACTTGTGTTGGTATCGGTGGCGACCCAATCCCAGGTTCAAGCTTCATTGATATCTTAAAATTGTTCCAAGAAGATCCAGAGACTGAAGCAATCGTTATGATTGGTGAAATCGGTGGTACTGCGGAAGAAGAAGCGGCTGCTTATATCAAAGCAAATGTAACTAAGCCTGTTGTTTCTTACATTGCCGGTGTTACTGCACCAGCTGGTAAGCGTATGGGTCATGCTGGCGCAATTATCGCTGGCGGTAAAGGTACTGCTGAAGATAAATTTAAAGCTCTTGAAGATGCAGGCGTGAAAACGACTAAATCTCTAGCTGAAATCGGTAGCGCACTACGCGAAATCACTGGTTGGTAAACTCTAACAGAGTGCTAATCACCAAGCCTCGCTTTTAGCGGGGCTTTTTTATGCCTATTGTTTATGTGACTAGTGTTTTAGTACACTGATATAGAAACTACTGAAGATAAATTTAAAGCGCTATACCTTAAATGAAGAGCCGCAGGCGTGAAAACGACTCAATGGCTAGCTGAAATCGGTAGCGCACTACGCGAAATCACTGGTTGGTAAACTCTTAACAGAGTGCTAATCACCAAGCCTCGCTTTTAGCGGGGCTTTTTTATGCCTATTGTTTCAACTTTAATTTAACTTACGAGTCTATTAACACGATAATATAGAAACTACTGAAGATAAATTTAAAATGCTGTACCTTAAATGAAGAGACGCAGGCGTGAAAACGACTCAATGGCTAGCTGAAATCGGTAGCGCACTACGTGAAATCACTGGTTGGTAATCTCTTAACAGAGCGCTAATCATCAAGCCTCGCTTTTAGCGGGGCTTTTTTATGCCTGTTGTTTCAACTTTAATTTAACTTACGAGTCTATTAACACGATAATATAGAAACTACTGAAGATAAATTTAAAATGCTGTACCTTAAATGAAGAGCCGCAGGCGTGAAAACGACTCAATGGCTAGCTGAAATCGGTAGTGCGCTACGTGAAATCACTGGTTGGTAAACTCTTAACAGAGTGCTAATCACCAAGCCTCGCTTTTAGCGGGGCTTTTTTATGCCTGTTGTTTATGCTGTAGTTAACTTGGCTAGTGTTTTAGTACACTAATATAGAAACTACTGAAGATAAATTTAAAGCTTGCTGGCCCGCAAGCTTTTCTGAATACATAGATGAATAATTTTTTAGCTGGGGCGCATGGCGAATTAGGCAAAGCCTAGTGTCATGAGCGGAGGAGCTCTGAAAGTCCTGTTTTCAGCTTGCAGAGTTTATGGTGTTGACGTTTATGTTTTTTGTCTTTTCAATAAATAATCAACACACAACCCCTGCAGGCTAAAGCCAGCGCCCCAAAGTCAAAAGATGGACATCGACACATAACTGACTGTAGGTTAAAGTTAGTGTCATGACCAGAGGAGTTCTGCGAGTCCTGTTTTTATTTTTTAATGAATACAATATATCAATAATTTTTTGATTTGGGGCGCATGGCGAATTAGGCAAAGCCTAGTGTCATGAGCGGAAGAGCTCTGCGAGTCCTGTTTTCAGCTTGCAGAGTTTTTGGTGTTGGGTTATGTGTGGTTTTTATTTTTCATCATAAAATCAACACATAACCCTTTGCAGGCTAAAGCGAGCGCCCCGAAACAATTTTCGACAATCAATTAGTGTTTCATTTTTTGACTTAGGGCGCATGGCGAATCAGGCAAAGCATAGTGTCATGTGCGGAAGAGTTCTGCGAGTCCTGTTTTTAGCTTGCAGGTTTTTTGTGTTGGGGGTTGTCATTTTGATTTCGTATATAAAATCAACACACAACCCCCGCAGGCTAAAGCCAGCGCCCCAAAGTCAAAAGATCAACATCAGGACGCAAAGATCTGCAGGCTAAAGCCAGCGGCCCAAAGTCAAAAGATCAACATCGACACACAACCCCCTGCAGGCTAAAGCCAGCGCCCCAAAGTCAAAAGATCAACATCGACACACAACCCTCTGCAGGCTAAAGCCAGCGCCCCAAAGTCAAAAGATCAACATCAAGACGCAAAGATCTGCAGGCTAAAGCCAGCGCCTCAAAGTCAAAAGGTCAACATTAGGATGCAAAAATCTGCAAGCTAAAGCTCGCGTGTCGAAGTCAAGCGATCAACGTTGATATATAACTGACTGCAGGCTAAAACTTGTGTCCCGATACAATTTTCGACAATCAATTGATATCTCATACCTTAAAAAATGAAGAGATACTGGCGTGAAAACGACTTAATGGCTAGTTGAAATTGGATTCGATAGTTATTGAGATCGTAATCAACATTATAAAGCAGATAAGATATGTCGAGATACTATGCATTATTATCTGGTTATTATTTACTTTTGTTATTTTTGTATCTCGAATTATTTGTTTTAATTTAAGCCTATTTTATTATAAGTGAATTTATACCTATTTTGATTTTTTAAAACATTTCTTTGTATATATTAAAATGACTTTTAAAGTTTAGGTCATTTACATAACTATTGATCTCATAAGAAAGCGATAACTTTTTCTTTAAAATTGATTTAAATTAAGATAATAAATTCTTAATGTGTTGATGTTTTTTACAGTAATTTCACCTTGTTGTTCTTTCATATCCTATCTAACTGTTAAACAAAGTAAAAGTTATAGTGGCACGCTTGATGCAAAATCATAACTGCATATCATTGATATATTTATATTTTATGATTTCATTTTATTAAACTTTTTATTTTTTACATTAAATAGGATAGAGGTGAAATATGGACATATTTAAATTTTCAAATATTAGAAAAATAGGATTGGTACTAGGCTTGTTGTTTAGTACAAGCTCTTTTGCAAGTCTGATTGTAGATGTTGTTTATCAAGATCAAGCGCTTAGTGGCCTTGGGAACTCAATTTCTTATCAACATGATATTACTGATGATGGATTTACATTCGGAAGTGCAACAAGTGCAAATTTAGCTATTCAAGTTAATAACCTTAGTTTTTGGGAGACTCTGTTATTTCAAATTGAGGAGTTTGATTTTGATTCGGGTGCCATTACTTTAGGCAGTGGCTTTATAGGTGATCTTGAAGTTAATGCATTAGCCGCTCTTAATAGTAATGGCTTATTAGATGTGTTTGTTTATGCAGGCCCATTTACTAGTGTTAGAGTTGGTACTTCTACTTTAACAGTACAAGTGCCAGAACCAAGTACGCTATTGATACTAGGTCTTGCGATTATCGGTTTAAGTTTGCGTCGTCACCGCCAGCTATAATCTATCGTAAATATGATGGGTTAGTGATTAGCTTGCCCAACCGTTTTATGATTTAGCCTCGCTTTAAGTGAGGTTTTTTTATACCTGTTATTTTGTTTTCTTTTTTATGCCTAGCCCTGACTTTAGTCAGTTTTCTTATTTTAAATAAAAAAACAATTAAAATGAGCTCCTTAAATGAGAATAATTAAATATGCTTTCAGCCAATGAGTAGTGTTTTTTGTATGGCATTAGTCCTGACTCATTTTTACAATGGTTAAATAAAAATAATTTTTATAAGAGAAAAGGATTTATTTGTTTAGAATGTTGACTAAGAGTTGCATAGGTTTAATGATCGGGCTTTTAGCCTAACACTTTTTTTATTTCGTTTGTTATAAGGTAAAACATGAATTTAGTTAAAGTACTGCCAACATTAATGTTTATTTATTCAATGCCGAGTTTTGCTGCAGAAGTCAGTACGGCTGAATCTACTCCAACAGTGTCATCAATTACTGAAAAGAACTTATATGGTACTTGGTTATGTCAACATGAAGTAGAAGAGCCTAATACTAAAATGTCGATTAAGGTAAATTATAAAATTAATTATCTAGCTAATGGTCAATCTAACGGCAGTGGTTATTTGTTTTTTAAAATTAATGGTATGCCTGAGCTTAAGTACAGTGTGACTGATAATTCTACCTGGGCGCTTAAAGGGAATGAACTCAATATTAAATCTAAAGATGTTAATTTTAAAAATGTAAGTCATCCTGAATTAGAAGCACTTCTAAATTTAAAAAAGATCTTACCAGCGACGGTTAATGAATCAGGAACAATAATGGCATTAACGCAAACAACACTTAAAGTTAAATCTGCCTCTTATGGTGAAATGTATACGTGTGGAAAAGTAGTAACTCGAAGTTAAGCTTATGCTCTAATCGCGGCATATTGAATGTATGCACTTATTGAAAAGCTGATACCAATGACACTAATTAATTTTTATTATTTGGATTCAGATGATAAGTCGGTTGAGATAAGAGTGAATTAAAAAAGGCTGTACTAAAACGAGTACAGCCTTTTTATTTTATAAAGACAGCTTATAACGGCTGTTTATTACGACAAGATTAATCGTATTTTACTGCACGTAAGACAACAAACTTTTTGTTTTCAGCAATCAATTCACAGTTACCAAAAATACGATCTAATTTGTCTTGATAGTCTAAATGACGATTACCAACAATAACCAACTCACCGTTTATTGCTAAACAAAAATGAGCGTCGTTAAACATGCTCCATGCGATATGGTCAGTGATTGCATGCTGTTGGTGGAAAGGAGGGTTACATAAAATCAGATCATAGCTACGTGCTTTGAAACCTACTAGACCATTATTAACAACAAAACGTGTATTATCAGAACGTTCTTCTTCGAAGTTTTTCAACATGTTGATACGTGCAGAATCAACTGCCATGTAGGATTCATCGATAAAAGTAATTTGTGCTTCAGGGTAAGCTTCAGCCGCTGCCATACCCACAACACCATTGCCACAACCTAAATCAACCACTTTAGTAAAGTCGCCTTCAGGTAAGTTATCCATTAAATAACGACCGCCAATATCTAAATGATTACGAGAGAATACATTCGCATGGTTATGAATTTTCCATTCTAGGCTTTCTATTTCCCACGTAATAGCCACTTCAGTTTCTGGGATTTCATTCTGATCTGGTAAGCTAAAGATCAAGCGCGATTTTTTCTTCGCTAGTGATGTTTTAGTCGTGCCGATATATTTTTCAAATAAAGCTAATGTAGATTTATGGATTACATCAACCTTACCTGCTGCAACAATAATCGTGTCTTTATCGATAACCGCACTTAATTGTTGTAGTTGATATTCTAAAAATGCCAATGTTTTAGGCACTTTAATTAATACAACTTTTGCATTCGTTGGTAGTTCTTGCAAACTATCTTGAATTAATAGTGTCTCAGGAGTGCAACGATTGCGTTGCATATTTAGCTTAATTGAACTAACTGATAAGAAAGAGTCTGAAACAACGGTTCTTTCAATTTCACTAAAATAACAACTCAATGCACCGAAACCATCATTGATGATTAATAATTGCCCATCTTCAGCAATGTATTTACCTAATTCATTTTCATTGAAATGATTGATCAGGTATTCATCTGCTGAGTCCCACGCTTGTAATGTTTCATTCTTACGGCGCGGGTGACGATGTAAAATTAAAGTTTGATCTGCAATTATTAATGCTTCATTCATAGCTTTTGCCTAATTTGGTAATTTATATAGAGTTAATTTACCATTTTAACTTGCTTGACCACTTAAGGTAAGTGATATTATCGACCATAACTAAAATGAATAAGAATAGGACGCTTCGTGACTAAAATTATAAGCTCAAATAAATTAATAAAAACACTATTAATATGTATTCCATTGTTCACTTTAACTGCTTGTGGTAACCAAGTTGATGACATAATAGAAGATATTCTTGATGGCACAGATGAAACTGCATGTGGAGAGGATGTTACAACCGTTAATTTCAAGCAAATTGCTTATTGGTCTGTTAGTGATGAAGAAACACTTGATGATATAGATTTCGGCATGCTTACTCATATTATCTATAGCAAAATAGGGGTGGAGTCTGATGGTGATTTGATTTTACCAACAGGTGACGATTTAGATGAATTTGAAGAGATGATTGAATTGGCACAAGATGCAGGTGTCTTTGCAATGGTTTCTTTCGGTAATTCAAGTGACTCTGCTTTTAATGCGATTGCGGCGAGTGATACTGCTTTAGATAACTTTGCCGATAATGTTGAAGACCTGATTAAAGAATACGATTTAGATGGTATTGATATTAATTGGCAATTTCCCGAAAATGATGATGAAGGTGACCTTTTTGAAGATCTCGTTAAAGAAATTTCTGAGGTAGCGGAAGATCAAGGCGTACTGTTTAGTTTTGTTGTTGATACAGGCCAAGATGATGATGCAACAGATGACGGGGTTCAAGATGATACGCTAGATTACCCAGATTTTATTAATGTGATGGCATTAAATACAACAGACAATGACGACCTACACTCGTCTCTAGAAGATGCTGAAGACGCAATAGAGTATTGGACAGATCGTTGTGTGGTAAAGAATAAGCTAGTATTAGCTATTCCATTATATTCAGATGGCGACGGCGAATTAAGTTTTCGTGAAATAGCTGATGATGATCTTGATAATGTTTGTGTTGATGAAGCCGTTAACGTTGAAGATGAAGATGGTAATCGGTTTGATGATATTAACTATAACGGCATTCCAACGGTTAATGATAAAACTGAATATGCACAGTCATTTGCAGGTGGCGTCATATTATCCTCATTAGAACAAGACTATTTTGAAGAAGGCGATTTTTATTCGATATTAGCCGCTGTTGATTGGCAAGTCGCCGGTGGACCGAATGATATTTGTGATTAATTGCTATTAATAATAAGCCTACTATTTCATGGTTTTTATTGTGGTTAAAAGGGTGCATAATAGCGCCCTTTATTTACCCTACTAACTATAAGGTCATATTATGCCGATCAATGCCGCTTTAACAGAACGTAGTAACGGATGCTGTGAATTATGCGCATCTACCAGTGAACTGTCTATTTTTGAAGTGCCACCTGTTAAAGAACCTAATTCAGATAAATCAGTATTAGTGTGTTCTACTTGTTTACCTCAAATTGAAAAAACAGCAGAGATGGATAATAACCATTGGCGTTGTCTTAACGATAGTATGTGGAGCCAAGTGCCTGCCGTACAAGTCACTGCTTTTCGTTTATTAACACGATTAAGTAAAGCGGGCGAAGTTTGGGCTCAAGATTTATTAGATATGATGTACATGGAAGACGAACAGAAAGCATGGGCTGAATATGGTGTAGCTGCAGATGAAATAGAAGCTGTTGCACCAACTCGTGACTCAAACGGTGTGGTTTTATTAGCCGGTGACAATGTTACGTTAATTAAAGATTTAGAAGTGAAAGGTGGTAACTTCACTGCTAAACGTGGCACGCCAGTACGTAATATTTCATTAACTGAAAACCCTGAGCATATTGAAGGGCGTGTTAATGGTGTTCGTATTGTACTGTTAACGACTTATTTAAAGAAAATGCCATTATTTGAAGATAAATAGATAAATAAGCATGTCTTGCGCTAAACCAGTCAATGGGGAGCGTGAAATACAAAAAGGTCCAATATTACATCGTGTAATATTGGACCTTTTTTATTAGCTGGTTTTACTTAATCTGAGTTCTGAGTTCTGAGTTCTGAGTAATGAACAATGAACAATGAATAATGAAAGCGTAATACTATTAAATATTAATACAGTAAGTTTTTATATCGAACAATGCCGTTCGTTTTATGTCGTTCAAGGTAAATCATCAAAACAATAACGAGTTATTGGGAGATGATTTACCACAGAAATACGCGAAAAATAACGATACGCTATCGATTTGCTTATCTGGAATTGAGGTTAATAAATAAAAGATTTTAAACGGCTTATTACTAAACTAGTTTCCAACTAAAGTGCTTTCTAACTAAAATGTTTACTAACTAAAGCACTTTCCAAGCCATCTCTTCGTTTGCTTTGATAGGCACAACCACATCATTACCAAATACTAATGTTTCAGGTACAGCCCAAGGTTGTTTTTCTAAAGTAACGGTATCAGTATTACGCGGTAGTTCATAAAAATCAGGACCATTGAAACTAGCAAAACCTTCTAACTTATCTAATGCATTTTCTGCTTCAAATACTTCCGCATATAATTCTAAGGCAGCAAATGCGGTATATGATCCTGCACATCCACATGCTGATTCTTTGGCACCAATAGCATGCGGAGCAGAATCTGTCCCTAAAAAGAATTTTTTACTTCCGCTTGTTGCTGCTTTTACTAATGCTGCTTGGTGCGTATTTCGTTTTAGAATAGGTAAGCAATAGAAGTGAGGCTTAATACCGCCTACCAGCATGTGGTTACGGTTAAACATTAGATGATGAGCAGTGATAGTTGCACCCACGTTATCACTTGCTTGGTTTACAAAATCAACTGCGTTTGCAGTGGTGATGTGTTCAAGTACAATTTTAAGATTTGGATAATCAGCTACAATTGGTGCCAATACTTCTTTTAAGAAAATTTCTTCACGGTCAAAAATATCGACATCATGTGAAGTCACTTCACCGTGTACTAGTAATGGCATATTCACTTCTTGCATTACTTGTAACGCAGCTTTGATATTATCTACATTTGTTACACCTGAGTCAGAATTGGTCGTTGCGCCAGCAGGGTAAAGTTTTGCCGCATAAATGTGACCAGATGCCTTGGCTTTTTTGATCTCTTCCGCACTTGTATTATCCGTTAAATAGATAACCATTAATGGCGTAAATGTTGCTGTAGGTTTTTCTGCCAAGATACGTTCACGATATGCTAATGCGCTTTCAGTTGTCATTACTGGTGGCACTAAATTAGGCATCACAATGGCTCTACCCATATAACGACTGGTATCACGCACGGTATCTTTTAATACTTCACCATCGCGTAAATGTACATGCCAATCGTCTGGACGAGTAATAGTTAGTTTGCTGCTCATAAAGTGCTCCGCATAATAAGGGGGGAAAAGAATTGCAACGATTTTAGAAGTATCAAAAGGTTAAGTAAAGGCCTAGTTAGAGTTGTTGGAGATATAGGAGGAATGTAAGCAAAAGAGGGTCGTAAAAGATAAAGTATAAGAGGAAATATTTTATAAAACATTAAGTAAGGAAAGAGTTTTTCTTGAAAGTAATTAATTAACTAAATATTTTAAATCTGCATTTTTTATTGTGTTGGTTTTGATTTGGGGCGTATCGTGAATTAGTCTAAAGCGTCGTGCCATGGGCGGAGGAGCTCTGTGAGTCCTGTTTTCAGCTTGCAGGGTTTTTGGTGTTAGGGTTTATGTTTTTTGTCTTTTTAAAAACAAACATCAACACACAAAAAACCTGCAGGCTGAAGCCAGCGCCCCGAAGTCAAAGGATCAGCAACATCGACACACAAAAACCTGCAGGCTAAAGTCAGCGCCCCGAAGTCAAAGGATCAGTAACATCGACACACAAAAACCTGCAGGCTAAAGCCAGCGCCCCGAAGTCAAAGGAACAAACATCAACAAACAAAAACTGCAGGCTGAAGCCAGCGCCCCGAAGTCAAAGGATCAGCAACATCGACACACAAAAACCTGCA
Organism: Psychromonas sp. L1A2; assembly: GCF_009828855.1. Lineage (NCBI taxonomy): Bacteria > Pseudomonadati > Pseudomonadota > Gammaproteobacteria > Alteromonadales > Psychromonadaceae > Psychromonas > Psychromonas sp. L1A2. The sequence continues at coordinate 1,827,474 of NZ_WUAG01000001.1, forward strand.
GGCTAAAGCCAGCGCCCCGAAGTCAAAGGAACAAACATCAACAAACAAAAACTGCAGGCTGAAGCCAGCGCCCCGAAGTCAAAGGATCAGCAACATCGACACACAAAAACCTGCAGGCTAAAGCCGGCGCCCCGAAGTCAAAAGATCAACATCAACACACATAACCCTGCAGGCTAAAGCCAGCGCCCCGAAGTCAAAGAACTAAAGTCAACACACAAAACCTGCAGGCTAAAGCCAGCGCCCCGAAGTCAAAGAACTAAAGTCAACACACAAAACCTGCAGGCTAAAGCCAGTGCCACAAAGTTAAAAGATCAACACAGGCACATTACTCTTTGTTAAAGTATGATTACTTCAAAGTTGCGTAATGTTGGCGGATGGCTAATGCGATATTTGCTTTTATTTCTGGTGTGATGTGCACGCTTTTTTGCTTAGGTAGAACATCAACTAAGGATTGCACTAATGGTTGCTGTGTTTCATCTGACAATGATACCCAACTTGCTAGCAAGTCTCGGTTTATATAAGCAGGTAAAGATCCTAAGGTGCCTACATCATTTTGATTATGTATTAGTAAGCCTGCAGTAGTGCCTTTATCTAAAGTTAATACCTGGTAAAAATATAAAGTATGGTAATCAAGTTGTTGTTGTAATTCACTATCAGAAGGGGGTGCTAAACGACTAAATTTCTCTGTTAGCAATGCGATATAACAATCAATCACTTCAGTGGCGAAATCAATAGAAAAGTCTTTGGGTGTTTGTTCGTTCCCAGTAAACCCTTCCAAATAAAAGTGACTTACACCACGGTGTTTATTTAATGCAGGAATATAAAAATATTGATCGCCTTGCTCTATCCCACTATCAAACCACTCACTACTGACTCTCTTCAACATATCATTAAACAAAACATTATCGTTTGTGTCTTCAACAGCTGGGTTTAAATCTGCCATTAAGCGCCAGAATTGCTTTCCGTTTTTAAGTTCTGTCCAACTCACATGGATATGGATAGAAGGCGCTAACGGATGTTGAGGATGGATAATGGTTGATAATGCAGTAGCAGATAGAAAAGCTTTGTCAGGTCTATCTTCATATTGTACTTGCGATACATTCACAGACGCTCGGTTAAATATGGTATTAGTGCTCGCTTCAAATCGCTTACCACCACCATGAGAGCCGTTATCACGTAGCCATTCCACACCTTTAAAGCTGGTGCCAGTGGATAGTTTTTCTAATTTTTCTACAAAATAAAATTGTACTTTACTGAGTTGAGTTAATGCAAATTGAGCTTCATCTGAGGTGGCGAATACGCGCATTGATAATCCTGTATTGATATAGGTTTAGCTATGAAAATATCTAGCTTTATAAATGTAATTAATCTCTTTAACCGAACATATTAATTTATAGCGCCAGTAAGGGAAAGCGAATAGTGACGATAACACCAGTTAATTGATGATTATTATCAATAGATAATGTGGCTTGATGATAATCACAAATCATCTTAGCAATGTATAAACCTAAGCCTAAGTGCGTATCATGCTGTTGTGATGAAGGGCGAATAGAAACCATCGATTGAAATAAGTCTTGCTGTTGATCTGTCGCTAATAACGGGCCTGTATTTTCAATGGTTAACACAGCAGAGCTGTCTTTTTTAGATAAACTAACATTAATTGTTTTATTGTCAGTAGAGAATTCAACGGCGTTATGGATGATTTTATCTAGCAATTGAACCAGAAAATCAGGATCGGCATTAACCAATAAACTGTGTTCACCTAAATCTTCAATGAAGTTTGATTGCTTATAAATCATGTCATAACCCTGTAAACAGCTATTAATCAGCATTTTTAGATCGATAGTTTGTTTTTCGCCTTGCTCTAAACTTTGTTCAATTCGGCTCGCTTCACTCATACTGGTGAGTATCTTATTAAGTCGGATTATTCCTTGTTGAGAGCGCTGTATATACTTTTGTTGTTCATCGTTTGCTGGTAATGAGGCTAAGTTTTCAAGTGAAGATCTGACAACTGCAACAGGTGTGCGTAATTCATGGGATAAACGAGCTGATAATTGCTCAACATAATGATGGTATTGACCTAATCGTTTTACCATGTCTGCCATGCTACGTGATAAATCTCCAATTTCATCACTGTGTTGGCTTGGTTTGAATTGCCCGTTTAAACGACCATTGTTATCGAGAATATGTTCGCTTTGATCGCGTAACAATCGAATGCGTTTCACTACGGTAGAAATAAACAAAAATAGCAAAATCCCTGCAATCAATATGATAGCAATTAATACATTAAACATCTTCTCTAAGGCTTGATTACGTAACGTTAGAATCCCGTGGTTTGTCTCTTCTGCAAGTACAACACCAACGACTTGTCCATTAATAAATATAGGATGAGCAGCACTTAAAATCGACACTTTTTGATCCGCGTTCAATCGCCATTGTGTGGCTGCTTTGCCTGTGAGGGCTTCATCAATTAATGCATAATCGAGTTGTGTTGCATTTTTTGCTGTATCTATAAAACTGTTATCGGGTTTGTCTAATAGTAAATCATAGAGTGGCGATAATATTAATGATTCTATCTTTGACCAAAAACTGGAAGGGGCATTTATTTCTTCACTTTTATTGGAAACGGAACCGCTGCCATCAGAATTATTGTTTTTTTCAGTCCTATTATAGTTTTCAGTCTCATTATTGTCATCAGAGTAGTAGTCGCTAGGCCATGTGCCTGTCGCTTGGTGAATATCACCGGTTTTTGCTATCACGCGTTGCTGTCTATCAACCACCCATAAACGAGAGCGGGTATGGCTCATCGCTAATAAAATATTTTCTATTTCTGGAGAAGGGATTAACACACTACCTAGTTTGTCGATATCTAATAGGTTAGAGGTGCTGATACTGTTATCTATTTTGCGACTGTTGGGAGTAGAGCTAGTATTTAATTGAAAACCTAGCTTATTGCCCAATAAAGACAAAGGTAGACGTAATTCGATGTTATAACCTTGTGGAGTGGATTTCCAAATACCTTGGATAGATTTTTCACGAGTTACATTGGTGGCATAAATACTATGTTGTGGATATCGGTAACCATTGAACCAACCATCTTCAGCGACAGAAATAATGTAACGTTGTAACTCACCCTGAGGGGAGCTCATGGCAATAATCAGATGATCGTTGTCGGTTATGGTTGAATTAGTATTTTCACGTTTTACCGGTTGAGGATCAAACACTTGAAAAAAGGCATATAAATAACCGTTTTGTTTACCTAACCACTGATTAAAATGTACATGATTATTTTGGTTATTTTGGTTATTTTGGTTATTTGTAGTTGAGTCTTTATTAGTTTCTGGGTCATTACTGTCTTGGTAATTATTGTCTGGATAAGTGTTGTCTGAATAAGCAGTGTCTGGGTAAGCATTGTTTAGCGTTTTAATGGCCGCCCAATCACCTATATTGGCATCGAGCGAAATCGGAGCTTTTAAATCATAAACATAAAGATCATGGCCTTTCTTAAAATCAGAGAGAGGAGTGTCATCTTCATTAAATAAGCTAGGACGCTCATGCAATGCAGTTGCTACCGCACTGGTTGTACCGAGTAAGGTTTGTTGTTGCCCTAAACGCAGAAAATTTTCCATTTCAATAACAAACTGGTAGGCAAACCAAGGCAGTAATAACAATAAGCTACTGAGTGTTAATAACTTACTACGCAATCCCCACTTAAACCTCATTACGCTTGTGCCTCTGGGGTGATATCCCAACGATAGCCCATGCCATAAATTGCGGTTATTTCATCAAAGGCTGAATCTATTTGTATGAACTTTTTGCGAATACGTTTGATATGAGAAGTAATGGTATTGTCATCAACGACCATATTTGCGTCGGTCATTAATTGTTGACGACTTCTGACAACACCAGATTTATTGGCTAACGCATGAATGATCCAAAACTCTGTAATAGTCACTTCAAGCAATTGGTTATTCCAGCTAATCTGCATTTTGTCATTATCAATCGTTAAAGCACCGCGTGTTAAAATAGAAGGTTCAGTAGTGTGGGCTGATTGACTTAACTCAGTACGTCTGAATAAAGCACTAATACGCACCATTAAATGCTCTAAGCCAATTTCTTTACTTAAATAATCGTCTGCTCCTAAACGCAACCCTGAAATGCTATCGAAGTCATTATCACGAGCAGTGAGGAATATAATAGGAATAGTTGCCGATAATTGGCGCAATTGCTGACACAGTAAAAAACCACCATCATATTCATGCCCTAAACCAACATCAATAATAGCCAAATCAGGTAAACGGAGAGTAAACGCCTGCATTGCTTGCTCTCTACCTTCATAACCTTCTACGAGATAGCCATAACGCGTCATGAGATCGGTATAATTTTCTCGGATACTTTGGTCATCTTCAATAATGGCAATACGTTTCATGTTCGCTTTAATTCCTGTTTATTAGTTTGCTGCTCATTTCATTTATTCATTGTGGCGCTGGTGGAGCTTAAAAACAATCAAATAACCCTTTTGCCATTATTTGAACATAATTGATCACTAGTTTGCCTTTTTTGCTCCCTAATTTGGCCATTTAGGTTTGTTGTAATACTGACATCTAAACAGCAGCCGAAGTTGCATTATCAATATCAAAAGGGATAAACATTATGAATACTCGACCATCAAAAAAATCGTCTCACCTTAAAAACACTATTGTTGGTGTCGTTGCTCTTTCTGCTTTAACGGGAGGATTACTGTTATTAGAAGATTACCGTTCGAACAAAGAAGCGATGAAGTTTTCTGAACACTTAAGTCGTTATACGGTACCGGTAAAAGTAAATCATAACGGCACTCAAACTAAGGATAATAATGCCGCTTTCTTTAAACGAACTCAAGACAGTAGCTTATTAACAACAGACGTAAATGAACAAGCTACGATAGCAGAGCAAAATCTATTAACCGAGCAAGTGCAGCCTCTACAAAACTCATCTGAGGTTAATCAATTAAGTGCAGACAATAATATCAATGCATCACAAGAAAATAAAACTGATGTAGCAGATGTATATTTCGCTCTATCTTCTTCAGTGATTGCGCCTGAATATAAGTTGGAGTTGGTATCAGTAGCTGAACACATTAAATCGCAAACAACGAATAAAAAGTGGCAAGTAGTAGGGCACACAGATAAATCAGGTAGTGCAACGTACAACCTAAAATTAGCTAAAGAGCGTGCAAAAAAGGTGGCTGATTTTTTAGTTAATCAAGGCGTCGCAGAAGAGCAGATCACATTATTAACTTTAGGTGAGTATGAAGCGATGAAACTAGATAACAGTACCTATAACTATGGATTAAGAAAAGTGCGTGTTATGGAATACAAACCAGAAACACAAAAACTAGCAATCACTGTTCAAAAGCGTAACGAGCAAATGGAACAAAGACGTGTTGCGCGAATTGTGCAAATGAAGCTAGAGAAGCAAAGGAAACAGGAAGAAAAAACAAACTTGTTAGCTAAACAGCAAGAAAAAGTAACCAGTCATGATCAGAAAAACACACCTATTAATATGCACGTTAATGATCCTGATACCGTACAAGTGAATACAGACTTGCTGCTAGATGAAATTAACTTAGGTTTTGGTCAGCAGGATAATTCTGAAGCTAACTTAAGTCGTTCTAATTCAGACAATCCTAACTTAACACAGCCTAAATTTACTAAACCTATATTTACTAAGCCTAAATCAAATCAAAACACGACTAAAACAGTAGATGAAACGACAACACTTGAGTCAAATGATCAATTAAGAACAAACAAAGATCAACTCAATGCAGATGAACAAGTGAACAATAAAAAAGAGGTGGATGACACAATAATAGAAAGTGCCCAAGTGTCATCAATAATTAACATATGGGCATTAGTGTCTTCTACAGACTACTCACTTTAAGGAGATTAAAATGAACAAATCAATTATTGAAACAATGACAATTAAGCGTTTATTTAATATCAATGAAATAGTCAGTGCCACGGTGATATCAAGTACGAGTTTATTCTTTTTAATTTATTTTTTGATGTAAATGAGTTTAAGAAACCCTTCACCTTCTCTAGTGTTAACCTTAAAAGACTAAGTGATGCCTCTGTGTTTTTAACTGGGTGTTCCTTAGTCTTTTTTACATCTAAATCATTAAGTGATATTTTAAAATGTAGTAAATTAGTACAAATTGTGTAATTTTTGCGTAATTAATGTATTGTAGAAAAGCTTACTTTTTGTTTATTAGCTAAATTTATTGGACTTAATAAAAAATTAAATATTATATTTTTTATATTTATTGGTACTAATACACAGCATGGAATTAATATTAAATCGTAATGAATGATATAACCTTTAGTTTTTTAAATCGTTAAAAACAAAAGTAAATAATTTAAATTTGTACAAAATAGTGTGCTATAAATATATAGAACTAGGTAAAAGAACTCGAAGTATCTCATCAAATAAACGGAATATAGATGAATAAAAAATTATTGGTGTTTACCGATTTAGATGGAACATTATTGGACCATTATACTTATCAAACTGATGACGCAACAGAAATGATAATTAGGTTAAAGCAGAACAATATTGCGATAATACCTAACAGCAGTAAAACACTTCCTGAAATTCAATTAATTCGTCAGCAACTTAACTTAAACTCTCCTTTTATTATTGAAAATGGCGCGGCCATTTACATTCCTGTTAATTACTTTCCAACACAACCCAATGGTACTCACTTAGAAAATGGATTCTGGGTTAAATCTTTTTGCCCAAATAAAGACCATTGGTTAGGTTTATTAAAAGACAACGCAGATGCATTCAAAGAAGCTTTTCAAAGTTTCTCTGATATGTCTGTAGAACAACTAGCAGAACTCACCGGTTTAAGTCTTGAAAATGCAGCATTATCTAAACAACGCCAATACGGGGAACCCTTAAATTGGCTGGGAAATGAAGAGCAGCAAGAACAATTTACTAACATCATGGTTGAGTTAGGAGCCAATGTTTTACAGGGAGGGCGTTTCCTACACATTAGCGGACACTGTGATAAAGGTCAGGCGCAAGCTTGGTTGACTGAACAGTATAAGCAAAATCAAATGTCTATCGATTTAAGTTCTCAACCTAATGACATTGTGACCATCGCTTTAGGTGATGGCAAGAATGATATCGCAATGCTTGAACAAGCAACTATCGCGGTACAAGTCCGCTCACCTGTTCATGATTTCCCTGAATTAACCAGGAAAGAACATGTTTTTCAAAGCAACCTATATGGTCCTGCTGGATGGGCGGAATGTTTAAACGAAATTTTATCATCGAAATTAATTTATTGAATCAAGGAGCTTACTAATGGCTGATTTTTATCAAAATGGCATTGTAACTACAATGCATAATTTAAGACAACGCAGTAATGAAAACCTTGAAGAAGAGTTAAAGACATTTTCAAAGACGCGTCCGATGGGCCTAATTTTGCCTTCTCTTTTTTCTGAATTAGAAGGAGATGCATTCCCAGATATCGTTGATCATCTTAGCGAAGTGCCTTACCTAAGTGAAATCGTTATCGGGTTAGATAGAGCAAGTGAAGAGCAGTATCGCCACGCCCTAAAATTCTTCAAAAAATTACCTCAACATCACCGCGTTCTATGGAATGAAGGCCCAAGATTACAAGCACTAGACGCTAAATTACAGGCGTTAGGTGTTGCACCGAAAGAACTTGGTAAAGGGCGTAATGTTTGGTATTGCATGGGCTATACATTAGCCTCTGGTAAGACTGAATCAGTGGCATTACATGATTGTGATATCGTCACATATGATCGTGCATTATTAGCAAGATTAATTTACCCCGTTGCTAATCCAGGGTTTAACTACGAATTCTGTAAAGGTTTTTACTCTCGCGTCGCTGATGGAAAAATCAATGGCCGCGTATCGCGCTTACTCGTTACTCCGCTGGTTAAAGCGTTGAAAAAGACTATAGGTCACAACGAATACCTTGAGTTTATTGATAGCTTCCTTTACCCGTTAGCGGGTGAATTCTCTTTCCGTAAAGACGTATTAACCGACTTACGTATTCCAAGCGATTGGGGATTAGAAATTGGCGTGCTGTCTGAAATGCATCGTAACTATGCGAGCAACCGCACTTGTCAGGTAGATATTTCAGACGCTTACGATCATAAACACCAAGATCTTTCTTTAGATAATGTGGAAGGTGGTTTATCGAAAATGTCAGTTGATATCACTAAGGCATTTATCCGTAAATTAGCGACACAAGGTGAAACATTCAGCACTGAAAGTATCCGTACGTTAAAAGCCACTTATTACCGTATCGCACTTGATTACTTAGAAATGTATCGTGGTGATGCCATGATGAATGGTCTGAATCTTGATATTCATAATGAAGAAAAAGCCATAGAAATGTTTGCGGAAAACGTCATGACAGCAGGGCAGATTTTCTTAGATAAGCCAATGGATACGCCATTCATTCCTTCTTGGAGCCGTGTAATTAGTGCTATGCCAGATGTATTAGAGCAACTAAAAGAAGCGGTTGAATTAGATCATCAAGAGTTCAGTGAATAAACATGTATTCTTTTAAAGAATTATTGATCTATTCGACGAATTGTAAATAATGAATTGTAAATAAGAAAGTATTGCCAATTATTCAACTGAAAGTGAGTGATTGGCAATTAATAAGGGGAATGTTATGGCAGAATTGAATGCCGAAGAAAACGAGTTGTTAGTACTAAAAAATAAATTAATACAACAGCTTAACTTCATTTACAAAGACGTCGACCAAACCATTGATTATGAAGAACTCAGCGACCAGTTAATAAAACTGATGCGACTGGATGAAAACTGTTATACACCTATTGCTTATCAAAACCATTGGTCACAAAAAGACGTCATTATGATCACCTACGGTGACAGCTTACTCAACGCCGATGAAAAGCCATTAGAAACGTTAAAACATTTTCTTGATAATCATATCGGCGACAGCATTAATAGTGTTCATATCCTACCATTCTTTCCTTACAGTTCAGATGATGGCTTCTCAGTCATCGATTATTCAAGTGTGAATGAATCATTAGGCGGCTGGGACGAGATCCAAAGCATAGCCAAAGACCGTCGATTAATGTCTGATTTGGTCATTAACCATTGTTCAAGCAGGAGTGCTTGGTTTGATAACTTCATTAAAGGCGAAGGTATTGGCTATGACTTTTTCTATACCGCATCACCAGATGATGATTTATCCGATGTAGTTAGACCAAGAACCTCAGACCTATTAAGAGAAACTGATACAGGTAAAGGCACACAACATGTTTGGTGTACTTTCAGTCATGACCAAGTCGACTTCGATTTTAGAAACCCAGAAGTATTAAAAAGCTTTGTTTCAATCATTCGTTTATATCTCGACATGGGGGTGAAAATACTGCGTTTTGATGCCGTTGCTTTCTTATGGAAAAAACTGAATAGTAGCTCAATCAATCTTCCAGAAACGCATGAAGTAGTGCGCTTACTCAGAACGTTATTAGAACATGCCGTCAGCGATGCGGTTATTATCACAGAAACCAATATACCGAATACACAAAACCTCACTTATTTCGGTAACGCCAATGAAGCACATGCCATCTATAACTTTTCATTGCCTCCTTTATTAATTAACAGCTTAGTGACGGGTAATTGTTTATACCTAAAACGTTGGTTAATGAGTATGCCACCATCGCAAAATGGTACCTTCTACTTTAACTTCATCGCTTCTCATGATGGGATCGGGTTGAGACCTGCAGAAGGGTTGTTAAATGATTACGAGCTAAATAGCTTAGTCGAAGCAATGCAGGAGTTCGGTGGTAAAGTTTCTTGGCGTACAACTGAAACCGGTGAACCTAAACCATATGAAATCAATATCGCCTTATATGACGCACTACAGGGCACAACCAAAGGCAGAGACAGTTTAGGTCTTCAACGCTTTATATGTGCACATGCGATCATGTTTGGATTGGAAGGTATTCCAGGTGTTTATATTCATAGTTTATTAGGTACACAGAATGATTATGAAAAAGTAGCAAACACCCAACAAAATCGTTCTATTAATCGTCATCGTTGGGAGTATCAAGAGCTGCAAAGTAAATTAGCTGACAGTGAGAATCATCATGCTGTTGTGTTAAGTTCGCTTAAAGGCCTGCTTGACATACGTATTAAACAACCTGCTTTCCATCCTAATGCAACCCAGTTTACCTTACATTTAGGTCTACAAATGTTTGGTTTCTGGAGACAGAGTCAAGATAGAAAGCAAAGTATCTTTTGTATCAGCAATATTACCGATCATGAGATGGAACTGGCTATTCATGATTTAAACTTAATCATGACGGATAATTGGTTCGAACTAATTTCAGGTATTGAGTTAGATATGCAACAAGAAATGATCACATTAGCGCCTTACCAAACAGTTTGGATAAGTAACGTATTTCATAAATAATCGTTTCTATTAGATTTTTTATTAGGTTAGTTCAATTAGGCTACTTCAATTAGGTTACTTCATAAAAAAAGCCACTATTAGATATCAACTCATAGTGGCTTTTTTACTGAGTATTTATCAACAGCATTTTATTGTTTAATAATTTAGTCTTCTTGACTTGATAACGCTGGCTCACCAGTCTTTTCTAATGCTGACGATGAATAAACTTTATCACTTTCCATACGCTGTTTAACTAACTCCGCTTGAATACTTCTTAACTTGTCTTGCACTTTAGTTAAGTTATCAGGCCCTAATCTTAACAATAACTTTTGTGCATCATTTAATTCCTCTAATGCAGGGTTATTAAATAAATACATAACAGAAGGGGACTTTAAGGTAATCGGCCCATTAATAACCGGCACACTCAATGCCATTTCAATCGCATTATTCAATACATCGTCAAATAGAGTTCCTTCACGTGAAATCTCAGCATAAGACTCATCAATCAACGGCTTAAATGTTTTATATGCATGTACTAACTTTTCACTATCAAGTGAAGCGATGTAATTACTGTAATCGTCATATCGTTGATAACTGTATATTGAGACATAAATTTTTCCATCACTTCTTTTTACTTTAAAAGGTTCTTTAGATGGAAACAAAGGACTAAAGCTGGCAATAAAATCACCCCGGCTAAAATTGTCAATAAAAACAACCGTACTCGCTATTAAACCAGTTTGTAATAGGTTGCCTGGGACTAATGCCGTTTCACTAAATTCTTCGATAGTCGACAGAACAAGGTCATCCGATTCCTCTAATACTGGTAACGGGTTTTCCTCTTCTTCTATTACTTCAACAACTTCAGTAGGTTGTGCCGTAGATAAAGGTTCAATAACAGGCGTCGGGATAACCTCAACCTTTTCTTCAATAACGTTATTGTCGATAGCTGGCTCATCTGTCATCTCGGATTTTTTGAGAAAATCGAAATTAAAATCACTGGCAACGCCTAAACGTTCCATTAGTCGATGGTGTGCATTAGGATAGGTGAAATAAAAAATACTATAACCGAACATAGAAAAACAAATTACGATGAGAATGATATTAAGCCATGAATAAGGTTTTTCTTTAGGTAAATCGGGATAAGCCATGGATAATTTACTCCTTAATAAAAGTAGTTAACTTGCTGATCTGTTATATTAAATCAATAACTAATTCACTATATCTGAATTGTAGAACAAATTGTGTACATATTTCTGTTTAATATAATAAATATCATTTTGTGGAACATACAAATGCGTATTAAAAACAACAGAAAAGAACAAATAATAGCGAGATATGAATTAATATTAATCAATGCGACTAATTATTCAGCAAGCAACAAAATATATGTAAATAAAGTTTGACGATGTCCACTCAACTCAGTAATATCTCGCCTCGTTGACAAGCATTAAGTGTTTCAACGTTTCGGTGATTAGCGCAGCTTGATAGTGCATCTCCAGTGTTTTGGAAAAGAGTTGGACCAGAGGGTTTGACTTCCTATTACAGAATACAAAAAATACTCGGTGATTAGCGCAGCTTGATAGTGCATCTCCAGTGTTTTGGAAAAGAGTTGGACCAGAGGGTTTGACTTCCTATTACAGAATACAAAAAATACTCGGTGATTAGCGCAGCTTGGTAGCGCATCTGGTTTGGGACCAGAGGGTCAGAGGTTCGAATCCTCTATCACCGACCACATTTTGAAAACAATGAGTAATCGTTGTAAGATATAAGTCCAGCTTTTGCGCCCTTAGCTCAGCCGGATAGAGCAACGGCCTTCTAAGCCGTAGGCCACAGGTTCGAATCCTGTAGGGCGTACCATTTTTAAAAGTGCAGTGGCGGATGTAGCTCAGTTGGTAGAGCCCCGGATTGTGATTCCGGTTGTCGCGGGTTCAAACCCCGTCATTCGCCCCATTTTTTAAAGATGATAATAGTTAAAAAGAGTAAATGTTTAAGTAGTTGCGGAAGTGGCGGAATTGGTAGACGCGCTAGATTTAGGTTCTAGTATCGTAAGATGTGAGAGTTCAAGTCTCTCTTTCCGCACCATTTAAACAATAATATCAATTAGTTAATTACAATCCCTGACTAATTAGATATTAACAATTTCGGTGATTAGCGCAGCTTGGTAGCGCATCTGGTTTGGGACCAGAGGGTCAGAGGTTCGAATCCTCTATCACCGACCACATTAAGAAAACCGCTTCATGTTTAAATACAGAAGCGGTTTTTTTTCGTCTAGATTTTGTTAATAGTTAAAGATCTGCTTAGCTTTATAACTTAAGCAGATTTTTTCGTTTTATCTATTAAAAATCTAAATTAGTTGAAAAGATAGCTCAGACACTAAGCTGTCGCTTATTCGCTCCGTCTATCACCGACCACATTAAGAAAACCGCTTCATGTTTAAATACAGAAGCGGTTTTTTTTCGTCTAGATTTTGTTAATAGTTAAAGATCTGCTTAGCTTTATAACTTAAGAAGATTTTTTCGTTTTATCTATTAAAAATCTAAATTAGTTGAAAAGATAGCTCAGACACTAAGCTGTCGCTTATTCGCTCCGTCTATCACGACCACATTAAGAATAATCCGCTTAGCTAGAAATAGTTAAGCGGATTTTTTCGTTTATGGCTCTGAAAGTACGATATTAGTTGAAAAGATAGCTCAGACACTAAGCTGCCGCTTATTCGCTCCATCTATCTCCGACCACATTAAGAAAACCGCTTTATGCTTAAACGCAAAAGCGGATTTTTTCGTTTATGGCTCTGAAAATACGACATTAGTTGAAAAGATAGCTCAGACACTAAGCTCACGCTTATTCGCTCCATCTATCTCCGACAACATTAAGAAAACCGTTTTATCCTTAAATGCAACATCGGTTTTTTTGTTTAGATTTTGTTAATAGTTAAAGATCTGCTCATACACCAAGCTGTCGATTATTCGCACCATCTATCACCGACTATATTTGAATGAACTACTTAACTTTATCAGGAAAGTTTCCCTGACCTTAAAAAGAGATCTTGGGAGGGGGGGGGGAGGGCTTTTCTGATCTAAAGGATATTTCTGTGTAGTATTAGGAGAGGTAACCGAAAAATGATTAAAGAATATCTACAGTACCAGTTAGAAGTGACGTTCATTTTAGAACGGAAGTTAATTAAACGAGTCTTTAATCCATAAACCTCCTCTACATACTTAGTAGGTGGCTGTTGGGTTCTTAATGTATATACCTTAACTTTTTTACAAATTAGTTCACTTCTTATTAACTGAATAAAATGTTTATTGGTATGCATAATAAGTCAGTAATTTTAAACTGCAAGCCTAGATTTATTTTGTTAACTGAGAAAAATTATCTATTTATTTTTTAGACTTAAATTTGCCTTTTTTACCCTTAAGTTTATGATTTCAGTTTACTTTTATATTTAATTGTGTTTTTATCTCTTTATTTTTCATATATAAGGAAGTAATGATGCATAGAAATTTTAAACTGACATTAGCTGCAATATTAGTGAGTAGTCTTGCTGCTTGTGATAGCTCATCAAGTGATAGCTCTAATGTAGTTGCTGATAATCGTGAGCAAGTGTCAATCTCAGGTTCTTTAGTTATTCCAGAAAGTCTTAGTGAAAGCGCAGCTACAAAATCAGTGGCTCAACGTAACTCAGCTTGTTCAGATATCCCATCAGGTTATGCAGCATTATCAAATGCGATTGTTAATTTAGAAGACTCAAACGGTGAAATTTTAAAAGACGATATTAAAACAGATGAATGTGGATCATTTGATGTAGCTGTTGATCAAGATCTTGCAGAACAAATTGTATTGTTGACTGCTGAAAAAGAAGGGTATAAAACAATAAAGTCTAATGTTGAAAATTTTTTAGAAGATAGTGAGTTAAAGGTTGCTTCGACGATATCGAGTAATGCTTTATATAATTTTTCAGGTTTAAGACAACTGTCTGATAATGAAGTAAACATTACCATCACAGACTCTGAGTCTCATAAAGCAGTAATAGGACTAGATTCATCAGCATTTACAGTTGAAAAAAATGATGCTGAGGTCGACCTTACAACTTTAATTGGTTCACAAAGTGTTGCTGATAATGCAGCTTCAATTCTTATTTCACTTGATTCAAGTGGTTCGATGTCTGGTTATGTTCAAGATGAAAATTATAATTATGTTGTAGATGAAGATGGTAATTATCAATCAAGATATTTAATCGCTGCCGCATCAGCACATCAATTTGTAGAAACAACAAAAGATAACGATGAAGAAGCGAGTTTTTCGATGGTTATTTTTTCAAGTTATGTATATTCGTTCACTGATGATTACATTAATGATAGCTTATCGTTAGAGAATTCTGATGGTGATACAATAGAATTTGTTAGTGAAAGAGAAAATGGTTTTATTGAAGATAGTGCGACTGTGCACACTTTAATTGATATTTATAATCCACACTCAGAGATGTACGTATATCCATCTTCACCAGCAGTTGAAAGGCATGAAGAGAGAGATGACGATATTGCCCTTATTAATTCCTATTATCGATTTAGTGGCGCAACGGCCTTCTACGATAGTTTAGATGTAGGTCTTGATGAATTTGATGAATCAATCACAAATCCACAAATTATCGTGTTAAGTGATGGCGATGATAATAGCAGCTCTGTTTCATATACTGACGTAATTACAAAAGCACAAGAGAAAAATATACCAATTAGTGTTCTAGCTATAGGTGGTGGTATTTCATCGTCTGATGCTTCTAGAATGGAAGCAATTGCAACAGATACGGGGAGTCAATATTTAGAGGTAGTTGATGTATCTGACCTGTCAGGTTTTTTTGATGGCTTATCAACACAATCTTCTTTTAATTACAATGCTACTTTAGGTGAATCAGTAGTATCGGGCGATATATTAAAGGTGACAATTGATATTAATGGAGAAAGTACATCTCGCGAATTAACTATTAATTAACGTTAGTTTAAAAATACTTTGTGTAAATCTAGAATGGTACTCTCTTTGATTATTCTTAATTGATATGTCAGTTATACTAATATTAAACCGCATAACGGCTTAAGTATGTGGTTTTTTTAGTTTTACCGCTCTGTTTTACTTTCTCTAATACCCCTACAAACTTCACAAGCTTATAAACGCCACAAATATTGTGGCGTTTATATTATTACCCTCATAGACATTAATCATATTGAGGATAATAAATATGGGTAAACTTGTTTATACCGATTATATTAAATAAGTGATCTAAATTTTACGCAGGAAAAATGACTTAGTTTGAGGCGTAAATTGAGCTAAATGGTTGTTCCCTTTGTGAAATTTACAACAAAGAAATAAGTTATTTTAACAAGTAAAATAGATCAGTTAATTAGTGTGATTGGTATTACTTACCAAGAACAACAAACCTCGCCAATAATATCGATTACATTAAATAAGATATCTAAATTTTTCACTGGAAAAAAGACTTAGTCAAAGGTGTAAACTCAGGCCTTTCGAAGATTAACTTAGTTAATCATCTGTCGGAGTATTAACTAAAAGAGGTTAATGCTTTAATGGTTACTTCCGTTACGAAATTTACAACGAAGAAATAAGTTATTCTAATCAGTAAAATAGATCCGTTAATTGGTGTGATTGGTATAGTTTCCTATCTATTTAACAGTCCTCTCTTTAGAAACATTTAAACAATAATATTAATTAGTTAATTTCAATCTCTAACTTATTAAATATTAAAAATATCGGTGATTAGCGGAGCTTGGTAGCACATCTCAATTGTTTTGGAAAAGAGTTGGAAGAAGTTCGAATCATTATCACCAACTGCATTAATAAAACCGTTTGTACTGGAAGCTGTTAAGTTTTTTTTGCTTCAAAAATAGTAAAAAAACTTAATTTGACAGTGGCCATTCCCTCTAAATGTATGACTATCTAATTAAACAGCTAAGAGCTTCATAGGGCTTGGATTCAAATAACAGGCATGAGTATTTTTAGTTTAACTCTTTTGCATATGTTGACTTATAACGATATGGTTGGGTGATTAAAGTCACCTTATTTTGTTTATATGAGGATTTTGGTGATTATAGTGAACAATGTTGAGGTTTGTATGAAGTCTTTATCTAAAATTTCAGAAATTATTTTATCTGAAAGAAAGCAGCGAAAATGGAGCCAACAGTTATTAGCTGATTATGCAGGGCTTAATAGAACAACGATTGGCAAAATTGAACGTGGAGATTACGATGATGTTGGATTAAGAAAGATTGAGCGGATCCTTAACTTATTCAATAAATCGTTAATAGTTACAGATACAGGTTTACCGATTTTAGACCAATTAAAAGAGACTAATAATGGCTAATGTTGATGTCTAGATCCATAAAAATAGAGTAGGGAGGTTACAGAAAAAATGTAGTCCATCATTATTCATATGACCTAAATGCAAAAACTGCATTATCCCTTACTATGCCCATTCGATTGGAAACCTATACATACGATGGGTTACATCCCTTCTTTCAGATGAATATGCCAGAAGGTGGATTACGGCTAGCCATTGAGAAGGCAACTGCAAAGCTCTATGGCAGCAATGATTTAACAGTACTGGCATTGTTAGGAAATAATCAAATTGGTTCTGTGCGATATGCATTGGAAGATAAACTACTAGTAGATGAAAGCGAATTTGATTTAAGCCTAGAGCATCTTATTAAAAGCGATGATGTTGATCTTTTTTCTGAACTGTTATCAAGGTTTGCTTTGCGTTCAGGTGTTGCAGGGGTACAACCAAAAGTATTGTTAGATCTTAAACAATCCAGTCATGAGAAAATAAGGTCTAAAACGACCTATCCAATCGATTCATATATAGTGAAAAGTTGGGGTGAAGAATACCCAGAATTAGCGTGTAATGAGTTTATCTGCTTAAGCATGGCTAAAGCTGCGGGGTTAACTGTTTCGCCTTTTTATTTGAGTGATAATGGGCAGTTATTGATAACTAAACGCTTTGATATTAACGACGAAGTTAAGCCAATAGGATTCGAAGACTTTTGTGTCTTACAGGGGCGATCGACTAAACAAAAATATGATGCAAGTTTAGAGTCTTGTGCGAATACTATCAGTCAGTTTGTTTCACCAGAATATCGTAAAACTGCCTTATATGATTTTTTTAAACTGACCATTTTGAATATTACTTTACGAAACGGTGATGCGCATTTAAAAAATTATGGTGTTCTTTATGAAAATCTAGCTGCTTACAAATTAGGTGAACTACCAAAGACTTCTGTCTTATTTTCGCCTGTATTTGATATTGTAAGCACAACACCTTATATCGAAAATGATACGATGGCGCTAAGTTTAACGGGCTCTAAACGTTGGCCAAAATGGAAAGTGCTGATTAAATTCGGCAAACAACATTGTTTATTATCAAATAAAGAAATGACTAAAATTGTTGATGAACTTGAACAAGCTAAATCTCAGGTTTTGCCAATGATTAAAGAGCTTAGTTTAAAGCATCAAGGGTTTAGCGATATTGCTAAAAAGATGATTGAATTGCTTGAAGTCAATATAACTGAATAAGTAATAAACCCGTTACCATTCAAGGTAAAAAATTCAGCAAGCCGTGAAGTGAGCAGATACTCGCAAAAAGAGAAATAAATACGGGTTAAATCGACACTTTATAATAACGGAGATGTTTGCTTCACAGCTCACCCTCTGCGGCGTTTGCTTTAAACCAACTCAGAGAAACTTTTTATAAGCAACCTTTTATAAGTAACCTTATATAAGCACCTTCGATAAAAACAGCTATTGTCACCACATTACTAAGCCTTGATTTGGAGTCTAAGTTAGCGTCTGAACGAAGCAACTTGAATGGTAACGGGGATATATACAGGTGATGGACAAAATATTATTCGCGGTTCAGATAAGATTTTCGTAAGAATTTTTAAAATTTAATAACTGTTAAAGAGTCATAGAGCCGCGGGCTGTTTTAAGGGCTGACAGTCTATCCTTGGAGAACCTTAAAACCGCTTTTACTGGAGACAGTTAAGCGTTTTTTGCGTCTTTAATTTTCTTAAAAATACCATGAGTAGTTAAAGATATACTCAAGCACTAAGCTGTCGCTCGAGCAGTATTAAGGTGGCAACTTTACCTAACAACCGTTAAATATTTCTCTTGTATTGTCGTATTGATAAAATTTAATAAAAAAAATCTTAAGATAGTTAACTTTATCCGTAAGTAATTAATAGTTAAATAAAAATATAATATCTAAAAAATGAGAATATAAACTCAAAAACATCAAGACTATGCTTTTAATTAATAACTATTAAGTGTTAATATCTTAAATATTAGGTACTTATCCTCTCCACTTAATACCTAAACACTTTCAAATTGACATAGTTTCTTTCATCTATTTTTTATACCTTAAACAAGGATGGGTATGACGGCTAATTTTTATAATAAAAATGCCAGTAAACTAGCTGAAATGTATCTGTCAAAAACCTTTGAGCAAGTACACGAAAGCTGGCTTAGTTACTTAACGCCTATCTTGAATAAAAAAGAGGCTCGTATTTTAGATATAGGGGCTGGCGCAGGGCGCGATAGTCAATACTTTGCACAACAAGGTGCTGCGAATAACATTTCTGTTACCGCGATTGAACCCGCATTAATGTTAGCTGAGCTTGGTAAAAAGCATACTCAAGGTTTGAATATTAATTGGTTGCAGGATTCACTTCCCGATCTCACCGCCGTCACTCGTAAAGAAATCAGTTTCGACCTCATTCTATTAAGTGCTGTTTGGATGCACATTCCAGATGCGCAACGCGCTAGATCATTACG
The DNA here is from genome assembly GCF_009828855.1 of Psychromonas sp. L1A2. Taxonomy (NCBI): domain Bacteria; kingdom Pseudomonadati; phylum Pseudomonadota; class Gammaproteobacteria; order Alteromonadales; family Psychromonadaceae; genus Psychromonas; species Psychromonas sp. L1A2. The sequence goes on from NZ_WUAG01000001.1 coordinate 1,846,762, forward strand.
AAAGCTCGCTAACTTATTAAAGCCCGGTGGCCTATTAGTTATTTCATTACGCCATGGTGAAAGTGGCGATGAACGAAATATGTATGAGGTTTCTAGTGATGCTTTAGTACAAATGTCTACAAAGCTCGGCCTATCTCTATTATTAATCACAGATAAAAAGCCTGATGTGATCGGCAGAGCTGATGTCTCATGGCAAACGGTTGTACTCAAACTACCTGATGATGGTAGCGGAGCATTTCCGTTTATTCGTCATGTTGCATTGAACGATGGCAAATCTGCAACACATAAACTCGCGTTAATGCGCGTGTTATTACGTATAGCTGACGGACACCCCGGTGCTGTCATTCGACGAGAAGATAATAGAGTTATATTACCTGTTGGCTTAGTTGCTCTCTATTGGGCACATCAATATAAAGACTTAATTGATAAATATCAGTTATATCAAACCCCTAATAAAAATAGCAACATGGGCTTCATGAAGGAAGATGGTTGGCATAAATTAACACATCTATCATCATCAGATTACCGTATTGGGAACTTGTTCCAAGGCGATCAAGCAATAGCAATGCATAAAATGCTATCTGCAAGTGTCGCTAACATCAAAAACATGCCTTGTAAGTTCATCACTTTTCCTAATAGTGCAGAAAGTGTATTCGAAGTGAGCAGTAAATCAGTACGCGCTAAAGACAGTTTATTTTTAGACTTAACCACCTTAAACCATTGGGGCGAATTTTCATTACCTGAACACCTATGGATTGCTTTTAGCCGTTATGCCTGTTGGATTGAACCTGTGTTAGTTTCAGAATGGACTAAAACCATGGCGGGTTATCAAGGTAATCGACAATATCAAGCGCCAGAGCAACAACATAAATTAGTGAATGCATTAAATTGGTTAGAAGCAAAGCGCAGTACCACCGAAGTCCGAAACCGTTTTGAAACGCTTAAAAAACAGAACAATAGCCAGCACAACTGTGTTTGGACTAATAAAACTTTAAATAAACAATACGCAATTGATCATTGCATGCCATTTGCACGTTGGCCTAATAACGACCTATGGAATTTATTACCTAGCGATGTCACTGCGAACGGACAAAAAAGCGATCGTTTACCCACAGAGCAGAAAATGAGAAAGGCAAAACAACGCATTACAGACTGGTGGCAAGAAGCTTGGTTAGCAGACGACTCAATTGATATTAGTAGCCAGTTGAATCAAAAACGATTTTTCGCTGAAGCTAACATCGCTTTACCAGATTTGGAATCAAGTAATGATTCAGTCGATGACCTCTTTGAAGCTTTATTACTACAAAGAGGAAGATTGAAAGAAATGCAGCAGTTGAGAGAATGGTGATTGGTTTAATTTATATTAAAACAACTAATTTCACTGGAAGTCAAAAATAAAATTCGTATATTAAGGCGTTAGATAAGAACTAGTTCTCAGGCTCTGCTTGGTAATGCATAGCACTTGATTGCACACAAACTTGATAACTCTGAATTCGTATACAGAGTATGGGAACTTACAGTTTGGTCATTTTTACGTATGAGATTTAGAAATAATATTACTTGGAAAATTATTATCATGATCCTTAAAGACGTCATTTTTAAAAATACAATTTCACCAACAGCTAAAGCAGGACAAGATCAGGAAACTAATGTTGCATTTTATTTAAGAAGAGCATTTAAAGATCATCCTAGCATTTTTGTTATTAATGATTTTAAGTTTACGCACAATGATGAAACTGCTCAAATAGATCACTTAATTATTTATCCTTTTGGTTTTGTTTTAGTGGAGTCTAAAAGTATTACTGGTGAAGTGAAGGTTAATAGCTTCGGAGAATGGGCTCGTAGTTTTAATGGAAAATGGAGTGGTATGGCATCTCCAATCAAACAAGTTGAATTACAACAAAGGTTGCTTCGAGAAATATTGTTTGAAAATAGTCATAAAATATTAACTAAAGTCTTAGGGCTTCAACAATATTTTGGCTTTAGGCGTTGGGATAATATTTGTGTTGTTTCTAGTAATGCAATTATCGATAGAGAATCTATGCCAAAAGACGTTTCTGAGCAATTAGTGAAGAGTGAGTTTTTAGTTGATAAATTAAATCAGGTAATGAATATAAAAAATATTGTTGGAAGGCTTTTGAGTATTAGCGATACTCGACCTAAATTTAGCGCCAATGAATTAACTTCTATTACAGAGTTCTTAATGTCTCAGGCTAAAATGCAGCCAAAAGAACGAATAGAAAAAGAGTTTTTGGTTGAAGAAAAAACACCTAAGTATATTAGCTCTCATACAAAATTTACATCTCTTTTAAAGTGCAAAAGGTGTGGTGAAACATCGGATTATTCGGCATTAAGTGGTCGCTATGGTTATTATATAAAATGCAGAAAATGTGAAACAAATACTGCTATGAAAATGTCATGTGGTCATTGCCAAAGCACAAATGCAAAAGTATCAAAATCAGGAGAAACTTATTTTCTGGATTGTGGTGATTGTGAAAGCTCAGAGCGCTTACTATGAGTTCTTGGCTTGGTAGTGATGGAACATTAAGCATTTTATAGAGAAAAATATATGATCGACCCTGTTTCAATTTTTATTGCTTCATACCTTTCGGTTGTAAATTCAAACGTACATGAAAAGGTCTCAGATATATACGGAACCGAACTTAAAACTGAGTTTGTTCAGTACGAAAATATGAATATTTCATTTCAGCATCAAATATGGAATATAAAAAATAAGACGATATGTACTTCTTATAATCAAGGAGATCCAAATTACTCTAAGTGTACAATCAAAGCGAAAGCTTTCTTTACTGATATGTGTAAAGAATTGACTAAGAGAAATCATTCAAATTGGAAAATGAAAAAGTTAAAAAGAATGTACTGTAATGCCTCTATTAGTTACCAACCTTTCGTTGCTAGTATATCTAACCCTAAAGCTACAACAGAAGAACGTGACAGAGAGAAAAAGTGCAATTTATTGATATTAAAAACAATGGGGAATAAGAATAAAGATCTCATTGCAGAAAAAAAATTAGCGTGTAAGTAAAAGAAATAATTTTATCTGTCACCCACCTAAATTTTTTAGAAGAATATTTTGACAAAAATACCGAGCTACAAAAAAGGTTTTAAATGGATTTAACAACCCAAATTATTAACGCATTATCCGTCTACTGGTTTATTCTGCCACTTTTTATTTTACCTGTGGTATTAAAGTCGGCTTGGTTTAAAGGCATATTAGGCGAATTTTTAGTTAACTTCTTACTCACCAAGTTCTTGCCAAAGAAACAATATACTTTAATCAAAAATATTACTTTGCCGACTGATGATGGCACAACACAAATCGACCATATTGTGGTGTCTGAGTTTGGCTTGTTTGTGATTGAAACTAAAAATATGAAAGGCTGGATTTTTGGCAGTGCCAATCAAAAGCAGTGGACGCAAAAGATTTTCAAGTACTCAGGGAAATTTCAAAACCCACTACACCAGAACTATAAACACACACAAACGTTAGCAAGTTGTTTAACTATCCCTAATGAATTCATTTATTCAGTGGTTGTTTTTATTGGTGATAGTACTTTTAAAACCAAAATGCCTGAGAATGTTACCTACGCGAGAGGGTGTGTGGAGTACATTAAAACTAAACAAGTCGTTCATTTTACGAAAGAACAAGTTAATAGCCTTATCTCTGAGATTGAAACGGGGCGTTTGACACCTAGTTTGAAAACAAACTTAGCGCATAATAAACATGTGAAAACTATTGTTGAAAGTAAAGCGGAGCCTAGAGAAATTACCAAACAAGTATATGAAAGTAAAGTAGAGCCTAAAGAAATACCCAATCGGGTACTTGAAATACAAGAAGGCGTAGTAAAATCCTGCCCCAAGTGCGGATCTGAAATGGCATTAAGACAAGCCCAAAAAGGCAAGTATGTTGGCAATCAATTTTGGGGATGTACTAATTTTCCAAAATGTAGAAAAGTGATCAACCTATGATTAAAAATGCATTCACTGATTATATTAAAGCAACTAATCTCACTGGTAGCCAAAAAGCAAATTCGTATATTAAAGCGTTAGATATTCTAAGCTCGCTTCTCAAACACGAGCCGTATGGTTTTAATGATTGTAAAGATATTTGGAAGGTCGAATCTGTTGAACGCCTGTATTAGCTTTATGTTTTCGTTTTGCAGCGGAGTAAAAAGAAAGATAATAATTTATGGGTGATCGATGGTATTGCTAAAAGTTATTTAGCCAATGGTTTTTGCTCTGCTGCATTAAAGTCTTTTATGACATTCTTGGTTGAATTCAAGTTTGAGCAACGCTTACTGAATAATGTAAATACAGAAGGGATTCAGGTTCCAATTACGCTAAAATATCCACGTTGTTTGCTAGATGGCATTGGTCATGCAGAAGGGCGTGATGTTGTTAGAGAAGTCAATGTACGTACTAACCAAAATGTATTCAGAAAGTTAATACTTAATATTTATAATCAATCTTGCTGTATTACAGGCTTAAATATGCCAGAAGTAAATAGAGCGAGTCATATTGTGCCTTGGGTTGAAGATAAAACAATACGCTTAGATCCTGCTAATGGCCTTTGTTTATCAGCAACCTACGACGCTGCGTTTGATAAACATTTAATTAGTTTAGATGACGATTACCGAATAATTACAAGTAAGACTATCAAGGATTATTATACTTCGAACAGCGTAAATGAGTACTTTATTAAAAAACAAGGCATGAAAATAAACCTACCAAATACCTTCAAACCTAACAAGAATTTTTTAGAATTACATCGTAATAATTGTAGTTTATGATCATTATTTGAACCAAGGTTAATAGTTATCGAAGCCTCTTTGAATTTTATGCTCTTCTGTCTACTCCCGGTAAAGATTTTTAAGTTATTTTGAATGCAGAATTCTATGTATCAGTAATAACAAAGCACATGCAACATTTTGTTGTGATGTTACATATTATATATCTGTTAAGTGAATCACTTGATAGCTATATTGTTAGTATTGCTGGACTGAAGTGATTCCATAAAACATCATGCTGTATATTGATTTAAACTAGAGTTGAATAAGCGCTGGATATCATTCAGCACTTATTTTTTATGTTACTAAGACTGACCTTTTCTTTGTAAGAGTAGGCTGATGAGTATTTCTTACTAGGAAGCTATTTCACAATTACCCCTTTTCAATTGCCCCTTATTGACAGGTTTAGCTTTTAATATACATCCCAATAACTTGCGAAACCGTAATGTTTATAAACGGCTAATTCGTTGTCTCGGTTTAGTTCTTTGTTGGGTTGGTATTCTGGCGCTTCTTTTATTTGTTGGCGAGTTAAATTGATAATGGCTGAATTTTTGAGCCAATTAATATCTTCAATCCATTCTGGTGAAATGAGTACTTTTTGTCCACCAAACCAATTAGTGGTGTTCGCAATAAGGTAGCGAACAGCCATTGTGTCTTCTTCAATTAGTAGATCTGTTACGTGTCCAATATCACCGTCAATAGCATGAATATCATAGCCCATGATGATTTTACAACTACGTAAATTTGGATCATCATTTTCATGTCTCTCAATAATCGCTTCTTTATGTACTATCGCTACATCAGCGGCTTCTTGTTTTGTTTGTGCGGGTTCTCCAAAGCCTGAAACAAGTAAGTGTGGATACATTCCCTTGCCCCAAAAACCAGTGTTGCCCCAATAATATGGGTAGCTGTAATAATCAAGTAGGTTAATTTCGTGTTGGCGTGACACTGTTTTATTAGTGTTAATATTTGGACTGTTTTTAACTTGCTCTTGTGTGATAGAGACTGGAAGGACTTGTTCTAGCCCATTTGCTTTTTGTATGCCAATAGGGGAGATCAATACCTTACGGCTTGATAACCAACTGCCTGTTTCGACAACAAAATAACGTATGACCCATTCTTTATCATCAAATAAGAAATCAGTTACTTTACCTATATCGCCATCTGTGGCGGCAATGCTGTAATTTTCTAAATCGTGCATACTACGTAACATAATAGATTATCCTTTTGTTATAACAATCACATTAATTAACTGATCTATTTGGCTTGTTAAAATAACTTATTTCTTCGTTGTCAGTTTCGTAAAGGGAATAAGTATTTACCTCAACTTATGCTTTAAACTAAGTCATTTTTTCTTCGGAAAATTTAGATCTCTTATTTAATATAATTAATATTATGTTGATGGTTTGATTTTTATCCTCGTTTATCTATTAAGTTACGCCTCTTACATCCTTGATGTCAGTTCGTTGGCGTACAGACTTTCCTTTCATTCACTTTAACTTTTGGTTAATTATTTTTTATTTCTATTTCTATTTAAATTTTCTATTTCTAATTCGTTATTGACACAAAAGTGAGTTGATATTTGGGTTGTTATAAAGCAAGGGCAGCTTTAGATAATTTAAATTAATATCCTTCATTTCAGTTAATAGAATCGTTCCTTTAATTATATTTTTTCCGTCTTTAGCCTATAAGGTTTAACGATGACCATCTCTATTTCCGCCTCCACAAAACAGCTGAGCGCTTGTTTTATCGTTTGGTTTTATTAGTTAAGTTTTATTGGTTAAATTTTATTGATGATGCCTGATTAATTTTCCTTTATTTAAGTTAGTTAAATTTTTAGTTTTTTACTGGAAGATAATTATTGATAATTATTGATAATTTTGTGTGTGCCAGCGCACCGACGATGAGCTCATTTGGCGATACCGTTTAATCTTCTGATTGGTTCTACTTACTGAGTTTTATGCCTTGCATACTTTATAGACAATGCCGTGAGAGAAACTGATTATTTTTCAAGAAGATGAGTTAACTGTCTTCCTAATCCTATTATCAAAAGGTGTTTACTATGTTACTAGAAGGTAAAGTTGCGTTGGTCACCGGTGCTGCTCAAGGAATTGGACGAGCTATTGCAACGCGTTTAGCAAAAGATGGAGCAGATGTTGGTATCGTCGATTTAAACGAAGATAAAATGTTGGTGGTTGCCCATGAATTAGAAGCATTAGGGCGTAAAACAGCTATTTTTAAAGCTGATGTAAGTGATAGAAAACAAGTTTATTCTGCTATTGACCATGTAGAAAAAACGCTAGGTAGATTCGATATCATGGTTAATAACGCTGGTATTGCACAAGTTCAAGCCCTTTCTGACGTCACCCAAGATGAATTAGATAACATTCAAAAAATTAATGTAGGTGGTACGCTTTGGGGGATTCAGGCCGCTGCAAAAAAATTCATTGATAACAAACAAAAAGGCAAGATAATCAACGCTTCTTCTATTGCTGGTCATAATGGGTTTGCTTTATTGGGCGTGTATTCTGCGACTAAATTTGCTGTGCGTGCTTTAACTCAATCAGCGGCGCAGGAATATGCCAGCGCAGGCATTACCGTAAATGCTTACTGCCCAGGTGTTGTTGGAACCGATATGTGGATCGACATTGATAAACGTTTCTCAGAAATTACTGGCGCGGCTGAAGGTGCTACCTATAAAAAATATGTCGATGGTATTGCGCTTGGTCGTGCACAAACACCAGAGGATGTTGCCAACTTTGTTTCTTACTTAGCGGGTTCTGATTCTGATTATATGACAGGTCAAGCACCGCTCATCGATGGTGGTATTGTGTACCGTTAACGAGCTAGTTTGTAAGGCTTTCTCATCTTACTTTCTTGGGCTTAGTAATCAATTAAGCCTAAGCACTGCAACTTTGTACTGTAATCGAACAAAAAATTAATTATGCATAAGATTATCAACCTTCGTTCTGCTATTTAGCCAGTCTGAAAGCACTTTAGAGTTCGTTGTTATTGTATTGAAAAATTAATGTGTTTTAACATATTTTTCGCTTAGATCTTAGCTTGGTATAGCTTGTGAAGACTTGGTATGACTAATGAAATAATGACTCGCTTAGAGTTTGATTACAGGAACACCCAATTTTAAAAATTTATTCTATGAAAGGACACTTGTCATGCAAAATAACCATGACCAATCTACAGCTTCTGATACGAAAAATACATCAGATAACAAACGTGATCCAAATAACGATTTAAAATCTATGCCTCTAGGGGACCTAAAGGAAAAATTAACATCGTCACCAGATGGCCTTCATCAGTCAGAAGCAGAAAAAAGGTTAGCGGAATACGGGCCAAATGAGCTAGAAGAAAAAAAGACCAATGCTTTTCTTAAATTCCTTTCGTATTTCTGGGGACCAATCCCATGGATGATAGAAGTTGCTGTGATCCTATCCGCTGTTGCTCAGCATTGGCCCGACTTTTTTATTATTCTCGTTCTACTGTTAGCTAATTCCGTCGTTGGGTTCTGGGAAGAGCATCAAGCCGGTAATGCCATTGCTGCACTAAAAGATAAACTGGCTACTAATGCGCATGTGAAACGTGATGGTAAGTGGACTGTGTCGGCTGCGCGCGAGTTGGTACCAGGCGACATCATTCGTCTTCGGTTTGGCGATATTGTGCCAGCAGATGCTCGGTTGCTTGATGAATCATCGGTGGAGGTTGATCAATCGGCTTTGACAGGTGAGTCACTTCCCGTATCACGTAAACAGGGCGATCCGATATTTTCAGGTTCAATCATAAGGCAAGGTAATACTGATGCATTAGTCTACGGTACCGGCGCAAACACCTTCTTTGGAAAAACAGCTGAACTGATGAAAGAAGAGAAAACCACAAGTCATTTTCAGCGTGCTGTACTGAAGATTGGTAACTATCTGATTATTCTGGCTATCGTGCTGGTGGCTGTCATTATTGTCGTTTCTATTTTCCGTGGTGACCCCATCCTAACTACGTTGCAGTTTGCCTTAGTATTAACCGTGGCAGCGATTCCCGTTGCTATGCCGACGGTATTGTCTGTAACCATGGCTGTTGGAGCAAGATTACTCGCTAAAAAAGAGGCTATTGTAACGCGGTTGGCGGCTATTGAAGAGCTTGCGGGTGTTGATATTCTATGTTCCGACAAAACCGGGACACTGACACAAAACAATCTCACGCTTGGGGAACCGTTCTGCATAAATGAGGTATCGGCTGATCAGTTGATTCTTTGTGCTGCGCTTGCCTCACGTGCTGAAGATGAAGACACTATCGATAAAGCCGTACTTGACGGTCTTGGAAAAGACCAAAAAATGGCTGATTGGGAAGTACTTCATTTTCAGCCGTTTGACCCCATAAATAAACGTACTGAAGCTACCGTAAAGAATAGCGATGGAAAGGAATTGAAGACAACTAAGGGCGCTCCACAGGTGATTTTAAAGTTGTCAGCTAATGCAAAGGAAATCGAAGCAGAAGTTGATAAAGCTATTAATGAATTTGCATCTCGTGGTTTTCGGTCGCTAGGTGTTGCACGGACCAATGCAAATGATGCTTGGGAGTTTATCGGTGTTCTGCCTATGTTTGATCCACCTAGAGAAGAAGCTAAATCGACCATTGCCACTGCCAAAGAAATGGGTGTTCAGGTTAAAATGCTGACGGGTGATCAAGTTGCAATCGCCAAAGAAACGGCTGAAAAATTAGGAATGGGAAGTAATATTCTCGATGCTAGTGGTTTTACTGATTCAAAACATCAAGAGTCAGATGCATTTGCAGAAACCATCGAAAATGCAGATGGGTTTGCGCAAGTATTCCCCGAACATAAGTACCACATTGTGGATGTCTTACAGCAACGAGGACATATTGTTGGAATGACTGGCGATGGTGTAAATGATGCGCCAGCATTGAAAAAATCTGATTGTGGTATTGCCGTATCTGATTCAACTGATGCAGCTCGCGCAGCGGCATCCATCGTACTTATGACACCTGGGCTTTCAGTGATTGTCGATGCCATTAAAGAGAGTCGTAAGATATTTCAACGGATGAACAGTTACGCTATTTATAGAATAGCAGAGACACTGCGTGTGCTGTTGTTCATGACACTGGCGATTCTCGTTTTTGATTTTTATCCATTAACCGCTGTCATGATTGTGATGTTAGCGCTACTCAACGATGGTGCGATCCTATCTATTGCTTACGATAATGTACGCTATCAAAACAAGCCCGAGATCTGGAATATGCGTTTGGTTATTGGTGTCGCAACGGTGCTTGGGGTGCTCGGTCCAATTGCTGCTTTTGGACTCTTTTATCTTGGCGACAGTATCTTTCAACTTGATCACCCACACCTACAGACGCTGATGTACTTAATGTTATCTGTTGCAGGACATCTGACTATCTTTTTGACTAGGACGCGAGGACCGTTCTGGTCGATTCGTCCCGCAAACATTCTTTTATACGCAGTGATTGGCACACAAATTTTAGCGACATTGATTGCTGTGTTCGGGGTGTTCATGACGCCACTTGGTTGGGGTTGGGCGTTATTTGTTTGGGGCTATGCACTAGTTTGGTTCCTTGTGACTGACCGTGTGAAACTTTTGGCTTATCACATATTAGATCCAGTAACTGAATCTGATAAATAACGTTAGTTTGTTCTGTTCCATTAATTTCGATATACAGGCGCATCTATTTAGATGCGCCTGTATAGGTGGAAATAGTAATTAAAATATAATTAATTTTATCAATAGGTTACTTAAAGTAATTACAAAATAAAAAGTGTTATGACAGATGTTTTGGTTTTCATTAATTGATCGTTTTAGTTGGCGAACAATGAGGATTCCAGAAACAACAATAATCTTGCTGCAAGCAAAAAGTTTGGCGGAGTTTTGACGATGAATTGATCAAAATTGATCATGTTTCACAATAGAACTAATAACATAGTTAGATCTCTATTATTTATCTTAGATCATGATGGCTATGCTCCAAGTAAGTTTAAATATCTAATATTAGAGATCTTATAATCCATTACGTTTCAACATTCTAATTACATAATGAGGAGCAACAATATGAAGGGTTTTTTTAGTAAGTTATCTCAAGCATTAATGTTGCCGATAGCTTTATTACCTGCTGCGGGTATTATGCTGGGCATTGGTGGTAGTTTCACTAATGAAACGATGATCAACGCATACCAAATTGACATACTGCAAAATGGTACCTGGTTAAATAGTTTCTTGCAGATTATGACTGCAGCTGGTGGTATCGTTTTTGCCAATCTGCCCGTTATGTTTGCTTTGGCTATTGCCGTTGGCTTTGCTAAATCCGAGAAAGGAGCAGCAGCGATTGCGGCATTAATCTCATTTTTAGTCATGAATGTTGCTATTGCTAAAACATTGGTTGTGGGTGGTTTAGTTAAAGGAGGTGCCGTTGTTCTTTTTGGTAATGCATATGACGGTCTTTTAACCAGTACACTCGGTATTGATGGCACACTTAGTATGGGGGTCTTCGGTGGTATTATTGCCGGTGCGCTGACTGTTGTACTACATAATAAATATCATGATGTCGTATTACCAGATTACCTTGGCTTCTTTGGTGGTGCTCGTTTTGTACCTATCGTAAGTGCATTCTCAGCACTATTTTATGGTATTGTTTTAACGTTTATCTGGCCATTTATTGGTGCGGTATTCGGGTGGATTGGCGTTACCCTTGGTGATATGACTGCATCTGGAAATGGCTATATTGCTTCTTTCATTTTCGGGGTTATTGAACGTTCATTGATTCCGGCCGGACTTCACCACGTTTTCTATTTACCACTATGGCAGACCGACATTGGTGGTACTGCTGAAATTGCAGGGAAAATGGTTCAAGGTACACAGAATATCTTCTTTGCATCACTAGGCAGTGGTGACTTCTCTCAATTCACTTCTACCAACTTTATGTCTGGTAAATTTCCATTTATGATGTTTGGTCTACCTGCAGCAGCTTATGCAATGTATACCTTAGCTGATGATGAAAATAAAAAAGCAGCTGGAGGAATACTCTTTTCAATCGCATTAACCGCATTTTTAACGGGTATTACAGAACCTATTGAATTTACATTCTTGTTCTTAGCACCAGTTCTTTATTATGCTATTCATGTGCCGCTTGCCGGTCTTAGTTTTATGCTAATGGATATTTTGAACGTTAAAGTTGGGATGACTTTCAGTGGTGGTTTTATCGATTTCAGTCTATTTGGCATCCTGCCTGGGGTGACAGGTGCTGATAATAACTGGTTCTATATCCCGATTGTTGGTGTTTTTTATGCATTTATTTACTTCTTTGCTTTCCGTTGGTTTATCGTTAAATTCGATATTAGAACCCCTGGTCGCAAAGGTAGTGACGTTGCTGTTATCTCTAAAAAAGATTTTAATGATTCAAAATCAAAATCTGGCGGAAGTGACACCGCAATGGCTGATGCTATGATTAACGCTCTGGGTGGTAAAGATAATGTGATCGATGTCGATGCTTGTATTACACGCCTGCGTATTACTGTGAAAGATGGTTCACTTGTAAAAGATAATCACTATTGGACAACCAAACTTGGCGCGAAAGGCTTAGTTAAAGTAGGTGATACAGGTATTCAAGTAGTCTATGGTGCACAAGCAGCTGGATATAAATCACAAATTAACGCTCGTTTAGGAAAGCAATGAATATTGGTTTCAAATACCGCAGGGTAGGCTCATTTATGATTGATTTAGCGATCGTCAGAATGTTTGCTCAAGTTGGCATCGATATTTATTTAGGTGTTGTCGCTTATTTGAGTAAAGGGGCTGGATTGTCTCTTTCCCCTGAAAGCTGGACGGTATTACCAATATTATTGCTATTGTCTGTAGTTTCGTTATTGGTGTTTATTGGCATTTATGTTGGTTATCATTGGGTCTGTTATAAACTATTGGGGAATTCATTATCAAGGTATTTTCTCCATTTGAAAGTGGTTTCTACCGATAGCAGGGAGATGACTAGTCGTCGTTATTTGAAAAGAGAACTTGAAAAAATCGTCTTGTGCATTGCGACTGTTGGAGTCTATATGTTTTACAGCGGTGCACAGTTCGTCGCATTTGGGTATCTTCCTTATCATGATAAACGTAATAAGACTAAAGTTGTTGGTACCTAATCCGCTCGGTTAATATTCTGCTAACAAATAAAACTCTCTATTTTTTGTAATACCGTTCACTTAGGTGATCGGTATTGCTTTTTAACTAAATACTGATTTCAATCATTAATCATTAATCATTAATCATTAATCATTAATCATTAATCATTAATCATTAATCATCAATCAGGTTTTAGATTGAGATCATAAGTGTATACTCATTTCTGGATAAGCAAAGCGATACAACACCGCTATTTCTGAGGATTTCTGCGTTAAATTATCTCTCAATAACCCGTTATTGCTTCAATAATTCCCCTTGAACTACACAAAACTAACGGCACTGTATAGTAAAAAGTATAACCTTATTACTTTAAAGGTAATTCCGCTTTCATTAACCAGATTGAGGTTATTTAATTATTGATAAGAGGCGAAGTAGGGCCTTTATCGTTATTATTTGAACGTTAAATTAGTTTGACCATATCGACATGGCTTCAATTATAAATAACAAAAATAGTAACGACGAGTACCATTATGCAAAGCTATTTGAAAATGCAGTATTAACTGTCACTGTTGATGATGGAAAGAGTTTGCTTACCGCGTTTAATATTTTGCATAAGATTTAAGAAGTGAAGTGCTTATTGACGAGGGCTTATACTTTGTTGAGAATATCCCCTCTACGCAAATAGAGAGGATTTTAAATAACAGCAATGATTAGGGAAGCATTTAATTACTTGTTGCCTCGACAGCTCATTACTTTTTTAAATCAATCTGACTGCTATTTCTCTATTTATCAATTTATCTATTTACCTACTAACTTTTTCAATAAACTGCTAATAATCGACATAAAACTGACTGTTTCAGCATCTGCTGAACTAGCAGCGCTTTCTGCTTTAATTACTTCTTTGTTCTCTGGAATTGCACGGATCATATCTGTTAAGCTTTCTTGTTCGAAAATGAATCCGTCACTTTCGCCTTCCTGTGATTCATATTTATCGATTAACAAATCAAGTAGATTAATGATAGTACTGGGTTTATTGTGTGAGCCTATATTATCAAAGACCGCGCCATCACCTAATTCGACGATTCTACGGCGAGGACGGAATTGGCTTTTACGTTCACTTAATTCTTTCCATGTTAGTTTATTAACCGTGGTTTCAATTTTATGATCGTTTTTCCAATAAAGCGCATCACGACCGATGATTAAACCTCTGTGGAATTGGGTAAAAGAAGTTCGCATTGCCGCTAATACATATTCATCATCGGGTATGTCTAGCACAGCACGTGCATAATGCTCGATTTCACGCGGTACAAGAGGGTTCATGTTAAAGTTATTTTCCCCATGGTAATACGTTAGGATCTTAATTACCTCATCCAGCATATTCATTTGTAACTCCTTGATAAAATTAAGGTGCTTATCTTACATAGATTTATTTATTATAAATAGGCTTAAAGCACTATGCTCGTCTCGTTTTGAGCTTTTGCATAAGGGTTTATGTGTCTCTAAATCAAAGTTTAGTTTGATTTGGTACCAATCAACACATACACATATTAAACAGACTAAATAAATATGACTTATTTAAAGCAGTTATGTTGATTACGACAGCCTCCTATTTTTGTTCGCTATCATAGTATAGAATTCACTTTGTAATTTTTATTTATTCATACCAATCGCATTCATTAACTGATCTATTTTACAGGTTAAAATAAGTTATTTCTTCTGCTTAACATTCAGGTCACTTATTAAATGTAATTGGTATAAGTATTTAAAAACCATCAATTCAATATTCGAGACTACTTCTTACCTCTTTCTAAAATGATATAAAAAATGACTCAAACAATTATAGCAACGCATAACGGTAATTTTCATGCTGATGATGTATTTAGCATCGCGGCACTTAAAAACATATTTCCTTCTATTAAACTAATACGTACGCGTGATTTAGAGGTTATCAATAAAGCGGATCTTGTAATCGATGTTGGCGGAATATATGACGCTGATGCAGGACGTTTTGATCATCATCAACGTGGCGGAGCGGGTCAGCGTGAAAATGGTATTCCGTATTCATCATTCGGCCTTATTTGGCAGAAATATGGTGTCGAGATCTGTGAAGGAAACGAAGAGGTCGCTAAATCTATTGATTCAGGTTTAGTGTCTACGATCGATGCGATTGACTGTGGACATGTAGAAGGTGTTGCTCAAGGTATCAGTCTTAGCCAAACTATTTCAATGTTTAATCCTACATGGCAAGAAGATAGTCATTTCGATACTTGCTTTGATGAAGCGGTTGAATTTGCATCGCGTGTATTAGCTCGATTCATCGCTTCTGCAAGTGGTGGTATAAGTGCGAAAACAATTGTAGCAGCTGCTATTGATAATGCGGAAGATCAAAGAGTTATTGTGCTAGAAAAATATATTCCTTGGAAAAGAACAGTACACGCATTATCTAAAGAAGCGCTGTATATGGTTTATCCTTCATCAACAGGACAATGGAGAATTCAAACTGTCCCTGTTGAGCCAGGGTCATTTGAAGATAGAAAGTCATTACCCGCTCCTTGGGCTGGACTCTCTGATCAAGCGCTTAAAGATGTGACTGGCATTGATGATGCAATGTTTTGTCATAACGGCTTATTTATTGCTGGTTGTGAGTCTTTTGAAAGCACTATGAAAATGGCTAAAATGGCATTAGAAGCATAATTTTTTAATGTGAGAGGTGGATTTTTTCACCTCTTACTGATTTTTTAAAGCTAAATCAATAACTGCTGCTCCAACTTTACTGCTTATCATGTCTGTTAATACGTTATCTTTAATTTTATGTAATGCTTTTAACGCTCACTCTATTATCGTATTTCTCTTTTTGTCACGATTTTTGTAATTAAAAAATATTTGCAAATGATAATCAATTGCATTAATGTTTTGTTAATAATTCATTGAACTGGATAAAACATGAAACATTATCGGAAAAAAAAGCATAGGGCGGTTAAGTTTGTTTGAACAATTGTCTTTAAATTTACCTCATGAAATATGCAAAGAATTTCGCTCTGCATTAACATTAGGCTACTGGAAGAATGGCTTACAGTTAAGTGACAAACAACGAAAGATTTGTGAGCAAGCCTTGTTTTACAGTGAAAATAATAAATCATCTATTATGCACTAATCGTTAAGTTACTTATTTTAATGCATCAATAGATAGCTATTTATCATAAAGGAGTTTGTTAGATGGACGCACTTCATAGAAAGATTCGATACGCAGAAGAAGCAGATAACCCATTACTATTCTCACATTTTCTCAGCACTCATTTTAATGTTGAACTGGACAATACCGGTACGCATGAGCAGTGTATAGTCACTAAAACTGAACAAAGATCCTGTTTATTAGCACAATTTGAATTGCTATTGGTGACATTATCAGATCAAAGTATTCCCATGCATTGGCGTCTTCAATGCTTAGATCATATTAATAAACCTTTATTTACATTGCAGCGATTAGTGGATGATGAAAACAGTGCAGAACAAGTTAGAGATTTGTTTACTGAACTTAAAATGATTAATCAATCTTTATTACATCGTCTATAAACTTTTAAGTTTAAAATAACCATTTATAATTCAGTTTGTGTTTAATGAATTATTTTGAATTTAATGAAGCATTTTTAGTCTTATTGAAGCTATTAACGTAATGAAAGAAATAAACGATATTATCGAAACATCGCCATAAGAGACCATTAAAATGAAAAATACACGTATTGAACATGATAGTATGGGCGAGCTAGAAGTCGCATCTGAAGCGCTTTACGGCGCTCAAACACAACGTGCAATCAACAACTTTCCAATCAGTGGTAATCAATTACCCAAATCATTTATAAAATCCTTATTATTAATTAAAGCGACTGCAGCAAAAACCAATGTCACATTAGGGCAAATACCGCCAAAAATGGGGGATGCCATTGAACAAGCGGTAAAACAGTTACTAAATGATCCTCAATTAATGTCACATTTTCCCGTTGATATCTATCAAACTGGTTCAGGCACAAGCACTAACATGAACGCAAATGAAGTGTTAGCAACTATTGCTAGTGTCATCTATGGAGAAAAAGTAGGGGCTAATGACCATATTAATTGCAGTCAAAGCAGTAATGATGTGATACCGACTACTATCCATGTGAGTGCCTCATTAGCATTACATGAACATTTAATCCCTTCATTGCAGCGGTTAGCTACTACTACTCGCATCAAAGCAAAGAGTGTTCATCATCATATTAAAACTGGGCGAACTCATTTGATGGATGCTATGCCAATTCGCTTAAGTCAAAGCCTCAATGCTTGGGCTTCACAAATAGAACTTAATATAGCGCATTTGGAAGGATTACAAACGAGCATTCAAAGTTTAGCTCAAGGTGGAACAGCGGTGGGAACTGGGATTAATGCTGATCCACAATTTGCGACACTTTTTAATCAAAATTTATCAACCATGACTGGTATTCATTTTACGCCTGCAGATAACTTTTTTACTCATATCGGTACTCAAGATATTGCCGTTTCGTTGTCAGGGCAATTAAAAGCAACGGCTGTTTCCATCATTAAAATATCGAATGATTTACGTTGGATGAATTCTGGGCCATTAGCAGGTTTGGGCGAAATAGAGTTAGAAGCCCTTCAACCTGGATCTTCAATTATGCCTGGTAAAGTTAACCCTGTAATAGCAGAAGCTGCAGCAATGGTCGGAGCACAGGTGATAGGCAACGATGCTGCAATTACAGTTGCGGGTCAGTCAGGTAACTTTGAATTAAATGTTATGTTGCCATTAGTGGCTAATAATTTATTGTCTAGTATTGAATTATTGGCCAACGTAAGTGTTTTATTAGCAGACAAAGCGATTAAAACGTTTACTGTTAATGAACAAAAATTAAAAGAAACATTAACCAGAAATCCTATTTTAGTGACCGCTCTAAATCCTGTTATTGGTTATGAAAAGGCAGCAAAAATTGCAAAAATTGCTTATGCAGAAGGGCGTCCAATCATAGACGTTGCTGATGAACACACTGACTTGTCAAAAGAAGAGTTGATGGTGTTATTGGATCCGACTAAATTAACTGAAGGCGGGATAAGTGAGTAATAAATCTTAGATCTTTAATAAGCAGCTTTTAAACGGTTTTATATTGTTTGAAAGTCGCTTATTCTTCATTTTCTACTTACCAAGACAGGAGTCAGCGAACCAATAGCGAGTCGATGTATTCATTCTAGTTTTTATTATTAAAAATACTACTTGTCGTTATATGACCAGAGCTAAAATACCTATAAACGATTAAAATACCATTCTCTTTCTAAATTATTTTTTATCTCTAAAACCTTATGCATTGAATTTTATGCAAGATATCGGATGTCGTTATAGTTCACGACGGGCTGGGCTACTAATACCAAAAGAATTAATAAGGTGATCATTCTTGCTGGTGAAAATCCCCCCTAACAGCGTTGTGAGTTTTGAAGTGAGAACAACTATCTCCTACAACTCACGCCTTATTAGTGTTAATTTTTCCTGCGCAATCTCTGATCACTTATTTAATTCCATTGGTATTACTAAACAATTAATATGAACCTATCTGCTACTTGTTCGTCCAAGTCAGGTACATAATACCAATCACAATAAATAGCTTATCTATTTTACTTGTTAAAACAGCCCATCTACTCATTGTAATTCATCGAAAGGCTCAATTTACGCTTTGAGTTGAACTCTTTTCCCAGCGTAAAATTTAAATAACATATTTAATGTGAGTGATTGGTATAACTTCATTATTTGATAAAACAGGAGGGAGGAGTCATACAGGCTGATAACAAGTTATTTTTAAAATAAAAATATTTATGAAAAACAAATGAGTAAGAAGATAAAAACTACTTAAGAACTCATTAAATGCTTTTCACGTGTATTAACGGCAACTTACATTTTATGTTTTACTAGAGGATACAATGAACAATACGATTGCTACATTTATGAGAAATTTTTTCTCAAAAGTACTTACTATTATCTTTTTTGGGCTAGCTGCAGCGATTATTTTCTCTTTATTCCAACATCTTATAGATGGCATTATTAACCAAGTTGACCTTACTGAGCTTTTATTAAAGGGGATTAATACCGCTATTATTGCATTGGCCGTTTTTGAATTAGCGTTAATTATTCATAAAGAATATTCAGAACCTGAAGACGAGAATAAAAAAGATGCGATAGAAACGTTGCGTGGAACATTACCTCGTTTTATTGGTACTGTGTGCGTCGCTTTAGCACTAGAAGGGTTGATCATGGTGATTAAATATAGCCAGTTAGATTTAGCTGGCAATCTTTATTATCCCGTGGCCATTATAATGAGTACTGCATTCCTGTTAACGTCATTAGGTGTTTTCTTATTCTTAACTGAAAAACGTAAATAGCTTTTGCTATAAACCCTGGCATTAAAAGAACATTAATTGATTCATAAGTATCGATGAATAAATATTGGCGAGTATGTATTGATGGGTATGTATTGATTCATAAGTAATGAATGAACAAATAAATAAAAGTACTCAATGTCAAAGCTTTGTTTATATTATCGACCTAGAAATTAAGCTTAAGTCGATAATTAACAAAGCTTTTTTATGATTTATGTTTAGCTAAATAGCCGTTCATTTTTAATTGGCTACGTTAGTCATTCAATACCTATCTATTAGCCTTATTATTACTTCAACTCTCATTAGAGTTACATAAGTTTAAAGCATTATTTTTTAATATTAAGATTTAAATCGATTAACTAAATTGTCTAAACTTGAAGCCATTGATTTTAACAAATCAGTCGAAGATTCAATACTTTTCGAGGCTTCTGCGCTCTCTTCAGTTCGATCGCTGATATTAACAACATGTACATTAATCTCATTGATAACCGCAGATTGCTCTTCTGTCGCCGTTGCAATTTGAGTGTTCAAATCAGAGATATGTTGAACATTTTGTACGATATCATTTAAAGCTACATTTGTTTTCTTTGCGGCATCAAGTCCAAGAATTGCTTGTTTACGACTCTTATGTACTGAATCGACTGCCATTTTAGAACCATCTTGTAGTTCTGTTATCATTTTATGAATTTCATCAGTTGAATCATGCGTCTTCTTAGCAAGGTTTCTCACTTCATCGGCAACAACAGCAAAACCTCTACCGTATTCCCCTGCGCGAGCGGCCTCAATGGCGGCATTTAGCGCGAGTAGATTTGTTTGATCTGAAATACCACGTATAACATCAAGCACACTACTAATTGAGTCACTTCGTTTTGCTAATATTTCAATATTAGATGAAACATCTTCCATATCATCTGCCATATGACTAATAGTTTGGGTTGATTCATTAACTACTATTTGAGCCTGTGATGTCATGTTTGTTGCTTCATTCGTTGTCTGTGCTGCAACAGCTGCATTGTTAGCAATTTCAGCAATCGTACAACCCATTTCATGAATAGCAACAGAAACTTGGTGTGCTTCATCACGCTGTTTATCAAGTGAAAGCTTTGATATGTTTGCATCTTGATAAACGCTTTCAGAAGCATCTTTGATATTTGAAGACGTTGATTTAACATCTTCAACTACAGTGCGAATGTTGCCTACAAAAGCGTTAAAACCTTTAGCTAATTCTGAAATCTCATAAGCACCATTCTCATCAACTTTACTCGTAAGATCACCTTCTCCTTCACCTAATACACGAAAGTTATCAGCCATTTTTTTAATGGGTAATACGAGTTGATTTGCAAGAATGATACTAAGGCCAACAAATATGAAAATAATGACGATAAATATAATGATTATATTGTTACGTGATTCATTAAGTTGCGCATATAACTCTGCTTTAGGAACTTCAGCAATGATATACCAACCCAAGCTTTCAATATAACTAGTCGATATTACAAAGTCTCCTACTTGTTGGAAGGCAAAAGGTTTTTTTGTAAACAATATTTGTTTATCTAGATCAGGATAAATATCACTAACATTTTTAGTTTCTGCAAAGTCACGGTTTTTATGTACTTTAACTAAACCATCTTGATTAGCTAAGTAAACAAATCCTGTTTTTTCTATTTTAAATTGACGTAATAATTCAGATATATCAGAAAATGTTCTTGATACGCCTGAAGACCCGCGTCCATTAACTTGCTGATAATTTACAAATACGTTAATGGTGCCATCACTTTCAGTATAAGTGCTTGCTGATACTGATAAACCACTATTTTTAAATTTGTAATACCATCCATCATGGTCATTATCTTTTAATTCACGAAGAAACCCATCTTGATTCCAATATTTAGCTGAATCTCTTTCTATATACGAAGCATTGCTCAAGGAATTGTTGTTAGCAATGCCTTGTAAATATTCAGTAAGTAAACGATCTGCTTCTATAGAATTATTATTATCAATTAATCTATAAATGAAAGGGTTGTTTGCAATCGCTTTTGTAATTGCTTTCATTTCAGAAATTTCGCCGTCAACTGTCTGTGATACCCGTTGAACTAAATTGGGTAATTCAGAATTTTCTAGTCTACTTAATAATAACTCTCGAGATTTCATTTGCGAAACAAAGGCAATAATCCCTGTAGAGACAAACACAGTCAGTAGAATACTAAGAATTAATCGATTTTTTATAGATAAAGAACGCATAAAAGCCTTAATAAGTGGTCATAGTTGAGCAATCTTGGAATTAGCTGTTAGTTGAGCAAAAACTGTCACTTTTACAAAACTAGCCATTAGGGGGTAGTGTAGCACTTGGTAAGTGCTTAACAATTAAATTTTTTATTAATTTCACCTATTTTAAACTCAAAAAACTGTAGTTTTAGGTCTAAATTTTATATTTTTTTAGTTTTTTATAAAAAATATTTCAAGATAAACCTTAAGATTATTTGTTCATTAACTTTATTTTCGGATTCATTGTCGACGTTAACGTCATTTATATTTGTTTAGATGTGAATTTAACTATTTGTATTAATTAGGATCGTTTTTAATTTAATAATTAATTGTACAAATTAAAATTACTAGACTACCTTTTTAGAGGTAGTTAATTAGCTGCCAATAAATTTAAATATAAAAAATAAATCATTTAAATATTTGCATGTTATAGCTTGAAAAAGGCAAAATAAGGGAAACCTTATGACGCAAAACCACCGGCCTATCGACTTTTTAATGTCTATGGTAGCGGAGTTACCGAGGCGATGATCGTTATCTTCCTCCACTTTAAAATATAAGCCATACCGCATTAACAAATGATAATCCTGTGGAGAGGAAAGTGAATAAAACATACTTTAATATAAAAAATGCTATTGTAGCTACATCATTGTCATTCTTAATGAATGCCCCAATTTTGGCAGAAACATTACAAGTAAGCTGGTCTGATAGTTCTTCAAATGAGGACGGTTTCATTGTAGAAAAACGTCTTTTAGCGAATGGCGAATTTGAAAGTATTTCAACACTGGCAGCAAATGTTAGTTCTTATACTGACTCAGATGTAATTCTCGATGAAACTTACTGTTATCGTATCATTGCTTATAATCAAGCTGGTGAAAGTCCATCGGAAGAATCTTGTTTAGCGGTGATAGATGAAAGTGAAACAGACATCATTACACCTAAAATACCAAGTAAATCAACTGATCCAATATATTCTTATACTGATATATCAATCACCCATCAATTTATCAGTAAACCAACAACTATCGAGCTTGATGATAAAAAATTCTATTCATTTAAAAATGATGAAACTTATAATGAATTCTACAGTGATAGTAGCATCTACAATACTGAGTTTTATGTCGATAATGGGCAAGCTAAAGAGTATTCACGCGACTATTTTGTATTTCAAAAAAATGGGAATGATTTAGTCAATGGCTATACCTATATGGGGTTTAATAGTAATAACAAACTGTCATTTGATATGAAATCTAATGGAGGGAAACAAGTTGCAACCCTCTATATGCAAGCTGGTGTTTGGACTAACGAAACTTCATCTATTGTTGTAACAGTAGGGGATACTGAGCAGTATATTACCTTACCAAAAGGTTACTCATGGCAGTATATTAGTGTTGACATTACTTTTGATGGAACCGTGCCGATAACAATAACAACTGATAAAGACCAAGGTGGATATAGTGGTTTAATGTTTGCAGGTATTGTCATTAATGATCCAGTATTCATTGAAGAAGTTGATATTGAAGAACCGATTCAATATGCATCTTTGTTGTCTGTAGACACAGGTGTTGACACCACTATTGATGTCTCAAGCGTTGAGTTTACAACATATGCTATGCAAAAAGGTAATGATGAATTTTCAGATGCAAGTGTAGAAAGCATTTCATATTTTGGTACTAACAGAACGTCATCTAATACTTATAAATTTATTATACAAAACGATGTGACCCATTCAGGTTATAAGTTAATGAGTTGGAATGAAGAAAATGGTGTCACGATTAAGTTAGAAAGT